>NZ_LLWQ01000187.1 GCF_001447385.1 Paracoccus sp. MKU1
CCAGTCGGTATAGGTGATGTTGCCGCCGAAGCTGCGCCGCCAGGGCTGGCCGCCGTCGATGCCGGCGCTGATGGTGGTGGCCTTGTCGTGGTCGATCACCAGCCCGTAGCGGCGGCCGAACTGGCAATAGAGGAAATCGGCGTAATAGTTGATGTTGTGATAGGAGGTGAACAGCGCCGCATCGATGCCCGCCTGCGCCATATGCGCCCGGATCGCATCCTGCCGGCGCTGCATCTCCGCCGCCGTGAAGGTCGGCGACGCCTTCTCGCCATTGCCGACGAAACTTTGAAGCCTGTCGCGGTGCATGGGATGTCCTTTTCGTCTTTCTGGGGTTCGGATGGCGGCAGGATCGGGCCGGGAGGGGCTCTTGTCAAAAGACGGTTTCTCATGCTTCACTTGAGAAAATCTCAAACGGTTCCGGAACGCCCATGTCGCTTTTGCCGCTGAACGCCCTGCGCGCCTTCGAGGCGGTCGCCCGGATGAAAAGCTTCAAGGAGGCAGCGAAGGCGCTGTTCGTTACCCAATCGGCCGTCAGCCATCAGGTCCGCCACCTTGAGGAATTTCTGGGCGTGGCGCTGTTCGACCGCTCGGGGCCGCGGCCGCGCATCCTGCCACGCGGGCAGGAGCTTGCGCGCACGCTGAGCCTGTCGCTGGCCGAGATCGAGGCCGCCTGCAAGCGGGTGCGCAGCGCCGGCCAGGGGCAGCCGCTGGTGATCGCCGCTATCCCCTCGGTCGCGATCTGCTGGCTGATTCCGCGGCTCTCGCGCTTTCGGCAGGCGCATCCCGACCTGGCGCTGCGGGTGGTCTATGCCATGCACGGGCAGGAGATCGATTTTCGCAGCACGCATTTCGCCTTCGTCTTCGCCGACGGCCCGCCGGTCCTGCCGGGGGTGCGGGTGATGGCCTTTCTGCCCGGCGAAAGCGCGCCGGTCTGCAACCCCTCGCTGCTGCCCGGACTGGGCGAGGCGCCGCCCTCGGCGGCCGAGATCAAGGCGGCGGGGCTCTTGCACGATACCGACACATCCGCCTGGCGCGCCTGGCTTTTGCGGGCGGGCAACGGCATCGGCCCGGACGAGGCCGGGCCGGTCTTCGAGGATTTCAACCTCTTGCGCGCCGCCGCGCTGGCCGGGCAGGGAGTGGCGCTTTGCCCGCTGGCAATGATCCGCGACGATCTGGACAGCGGCCGGCTGGTGCGGCTGTCGCCGCTCACGGTGCTGGAGAATTACGGCTACTACCTGCTGGCCAACGATCCGCAGCCCGCCGATCTGGCCGAGAACGCCCAGGCCTTTCAGGACTGGGCCTTTCGGGAACGGGATGCAGGGCAGGGCGCCTGATCCTGGTCAGGACCGCACCGCTTCGCGCGGCGCGACCGGATTCAGCAGATGCGAGAAATCCGGCCGCCGCGCCAGCACATCGGCCAGGCTGTAGCCGTCCAGCACCGCCATGAAGCCCGCCATCGCCTCGTCCAGAACCGAGGTCAGCCCGCAGGCCGGGGCGATGATGCAGCTGCCGCAGCCGACCAGGTCGAAATCGTCCTCGGTATGGCGCACCAGCGCACCGATATTGATCTCGGCCGGCGGCCGGGCCAGCCGGATGCCGCCGTTGCGGCCGCGCAGGCTGGCCAGGAAGCCGGCATGCACCAGATCGTTGATGACCTTCATCAGGTGGTTCTGCGAGATGCCATAGGCCTGCGCGATCTCGCCGATCGAGCATAGCCGCTCGGGCTCGCGGCCCAGATACAGCAGCACGCGCATGGCGTAATCGGTATAGCGCGTCAGGCGCATCGCGGACTCCGATAAAACATGTATCCTGATTGCATGTTTCTGGCGGCAAGGATAGATGTACCCACGATACATGTTTTGAGTCGCGGCCGGAATCCCCGCCGTGCAACCTTGCAGGAGAAAATGCATGCCGCAGCCATTGAGCGCGCAAACCATTGCGCTGGTCAAAGCCACCGTTCCCGCGCTCGAGGCGCATGGCCTTGATGTCGTGCGCGAAATGTATGCGCGCATGTTCCGGAACCCGGAAATCCGCGACCTGTTCAACCAGTCGCATCAGGGCGGGTCCGAGGCGCAACCGCGCGCACTGACCGGGGCGATCCTGGCCTATGCCAACAATATCGACAACCTGACGGCGCTGGTGCCGGCGGTCGAACGCATCGCCCAGAAGCATGTCGGCTTGCAGATCCTGCCCGAACATTACCCGCATGTCGCCGAGGCGCTGCTGGGCGCCATTCGCGCCGTGCTGGGCGAGGCCGCCACCGACGAGATCCTGGAGGCCTGGGGCGAGGCCTATTGGTTCCTCGCCAATATCCTGATCGCGCGCGAGCGGCGGATCTATGACGAGCAGCTGGCCGTGGAGGGCGGCTGGAACGGCTGGCGCGACTTCCGCATCGACGAGATCGTCCGGGAAAGCAGCACCATCGCCTCCTTCATCCTGCGCCCGGTCGATGGCGGGCCGGTGATGGCGCACAAGCCGGGCCAGTATCTGACCTTCTGGCTGGAGATCCCCGGCCATGCCCCGGCCAAGCGCAACTATTCGATCTCGGCCGCGCCGAACGGCCGGACCTATCGCATCTCGGTCAAGCGCGAGCCGCAGGGGCTGGCCTCGGGCTGGCTGCACCAGCAGGCGCCGGGCACGGTGCTGAAGGTGGCCGCGCCCGCGGGCGAATTCTTCCTGCCCGAACACCCCGAGCGGCCGGTGGTGCTGTTGTCCGGAGGCGTGGGGCTGACGCCGATGGTCGCCATGCTGGAGGCGCTGGTGCAATCGGCCGCCCAGGTGCCGGTGCATTACATCCATGGCACGCATGACCGCGATACCCATGCGATGCGCGCCCATGTGCGGGCGCTGGCCGAGGGCCGGCCGCAGATCGCCGTCACCGATTTCCACCAGACGCCGCTGGCGGACGAGGTCGCGGGCCGCGACTACGACCATGCCGGGCTGATCACCGAGGAATGGCTGCTCGCCAACACTCCGGCCAGCGAGGCGGATTACTACATCTGCGGCCCGCGCCCCTTCCTGCGCGCGGCGGTGGCGGCGCTGTCGCTGGCGGGTGTGCCCTCGGACCGGATCCATTACGAATTCTTCGGCCCGGCCGACGAATTGCTGGCGGCCTGAGGCAGGGCGGGCCATGGACGACTTCACCCTGGCGCGGATCGTCCATGTCGTCGCCGTGCTGTTCTGGATCGGCGGCGTGGCCTTCGTCACCACGGTGCTGATCCCCGCCATCGCCGCCGCCTTCCCGGCGGCGGAGCGGTTGCACTTCTTTCACCGCATCGAGGGCCGCTTCGCCCCGCAGGCCCGGCTCTGGGTGCTGCTGGCCGGGGCCAGCGGCTTGTGGATGGTCTGGCGCGGCGACATGTGGCACCGCTTCACCGAGGCGGGGTTCTGGTGGATGCACGCCATGCTGGCGGTCTGGCTGGTCTTTGCCGCATTGCTCTGCGTGGTCGAGCCGCTGTTCCTGCATCGGCGCATGCAACAGTCGCGCGAGCCGGGGCGCGATTTCGCCCGGCTGGCCCGGATGCACCGCATCCTGCTGGCGCTGTCGGTCGTGGCGGCGATCGGCGCTGTCGGTGGCAGCCACGGGCTGTTCTAGCGCCGCCTTAGCGCCCCGGCACCGCGCCGGGACAAGGTCGCTTCATTTCCGCCAAGCGTCGCAAATCTCGCCTCGGATGGGAAACTGACCGGGTTACCACCCGTGGCAGGGGGCCAAAGCCGGGCGGCGATTGCCGTCCTGGCCGGTGGCCGCATGGCAGATCTGGGGGGAGCTATGTATCTGACGACGACGCAAGACGCGGCCTGGCCGCAGGATGCCTCGGGGCCTGTCAGCCTGGACGAGGCGCCGCTCAAGCCGATTCACCTGCTGGCGGCGGCAGCGGTTCTGGGCGGCGCGGCACTGGACGGTTACGTGCTGGGCATCGTCGGCCCGTCGCTGGCGCTGGCCGGGAGCGAGCTGAACCTGTCGGCCGTCAGCCAGGGCCTGATCGCCGCCAGCGCGCTGATCGGCGTCTTCATCGGCGGGCTGTTCTTCGGCAGCCTTGCCGACCGCTATGGCCGGCGCCCGGTCTTCTCCTGGAACCTTGCCGCCTTCGTGGTGCTGTCGATCCTGCAACTTTTCGTCCAGGAGGTCTGGCAGCTCGTGGCGCTGCGGCTGGTGCTTGGCCTCGCCATCGGCGTCGAATACGCGGTCGGCACCTCGGTCCTGGCCGAGTTCTCGCGCCGCAAGGGCAGGGGCGTGCTGCTGGGCAGCTTCGCCGTCGGCTGGCAGGTGGGCTTTACCATCGCCTTCGTGGTCGGCAGCCTTTACACCGGCAGCGACTGGCGCTTTTTGCTGGCGACCAGCGCGGTGCCGGCGATCATCACCTTCATCCTGCGCATGGGCCTGCCCGAGACGCCGATGTGGCTGAAGGCGCGCGGCCGCGAGGCCGAGGCCCGCGCCGTCGTCGAGCGGCATTTCGGCCCCGGCTATACCATCCCCGCGGTCGAGCTGGAAAAGGCCCACGCCTCGCCGAAAGAGCTGCTTGTGGGCGAGAACCGCTTCCAGCATCTCTATTCCGGCCTGTTCTGGTTCTGCCAGGTCGGTCCGTTCTTCGCCATCTTCACCTTCATCGGCCCGGTCTTCGACGCGCTCGGCATCAGGGATGCGACCACGGTCGACCTGTGGCTGAACGCCTTGCAGATCCTGGGCGCGGTCTTCGGCCTCTTGCTGCTGCATTGGCTGAGCCGGCGGTCCTTTGTCATCTGGACCTTCGCCGTCATGTTCGCGGCACTCCTGGCCATCGGCCTGATGCCGCAGGCGCCCTTGTGGCTGGTGGTGCCGCTGTTCGGGCTTTACATGTTCATCGCGCCAGCCGCGAACAACATCCAGTATGTCTATCCGGCCGAGATCTTCGACACCCGGCTGCGTTCGACCGGAGTGGGTTTCTCGGCCGCCTTCTCGCGCATCTCGGCGGCCTCGGCGGTCTATCTGCTGCCGGTGTCGTTGCAGGTCTTCGGCGCCTCGGCGTCGCTGCTGATCATGGCGGGATTTCCGCTGCTGGGGCTGATCCTGTCGATCCTCTGGGCGCCCGAGACCAAGCGCAAGACGCTGCGCTGAAGGCGGGAAAGCCGGACCGGCAGGGGGGCTTGGCAGCGCCCCGTGCCTTGTGGCAATGCGAAGCTGACGCCCGGTCCGCCGGCCCGGGCGCAGCATTCGGGAAAGGTATCGTGTCGCAATCTGTTGCCGACGACAGCGAACGCTATATCGCGCGGGGCATTGCCCATGTGAAGCTTTCGACGCCGCCCCGGGCGCCGATCACGATTTCCTTCGTGCTGATGCCGCGCTTCACCATGCTGGCCTTCACCTCGGCGATCGAGCCGCTGCGCGTGGCCAACCAGCTGACCGAGAGGCTGCTGTTCAAATGGCGCATCCACAGCGAGACGGGGGCGCCGATCACCTGTTCGAACGGCGTGCCGCTGGTGCCCGACGCGCCGCTGTCCGAGGCGCCGGCCTCGGATTACGTGCTGGTTTGCGGCGGGGTCGAACCGGATGCGGGTTGCAGCACCGAGCTGACCGACTGGATCCGCAAACAATGGCGCCATGGCGGCACGGTCGGCGGGCTTTGCACCGGCGCCTATGCGCTGGCCCGGGCCGGCATCCTCAACAACCGCCGCTTCACCCTGCATTGGGAGAACATCCCGAACTTCACCGAGAAATATCCCGACCTCGCGCCCGAGCGGCGCATCTTCTGCATCGACGACCGCATCGTCACCTGCGCCGGCGGCGTCGCCTCGGCCGAACTGGCGCTGAAGCTGATCGAGGATTACTACGGCGCCGAGCTGAGCCAGGCGGTGATGAACATGTGCCTGCTGGGCCAGATCCGGCGCGGCGAGGACGAGCAGCTCAGCTCGCTTTCCGTCCGCCTGGGCACGCGCAACGACCATCTGATCCGCGCCGTGGCCTATATCGAGGCCCATGTCGAGGACGAGGTCGATCTGGGCGAATGCGCCAGCCACCTGGGCATCTCGCGCCGCCAGTTGGAGCGGCTGTTCCAGCGCTACCTGGACACCACGCCGCTGCAATATCTCAACAAGGTGCGGCTGCAACATGCCCGCTCGCTGCTGACCGAGACCAATCTCAGCGTCATGCAGGTGGCGGTGGCCTGCGGCTTCAGCTCGTCCTCGTATTTCTCCAAGGTGTTCCGGACGCAATACGGCGTCTCGCCCTACAAGTTCTCGCTGACCCGCAAGCGCGCGGGGGAATGAGGGGGGCCGGCGCCGCTCGCCTTGCCTGCCTGGAAAGCGGGCACTTGCCCCGAAAGCCGTCCCCTGCCAAGCTGCAAGGCAGGGAGAACGCGCATATGGACGGGCAGAGGAACAGTCGCAAACCGCTGGACACGGCGGAAATCGGGGCATTGGCGCATCTTTACCGGGCCGAGATCTATCGCTCGACCATCTGGCGAACGCGGCTCGACACCACCACCAACTGGTCGGTGGTGACGCTGGGGGTGGCGTTGTCGATCACCTTTTCCTCGCCCCAGGCCTCGCCCTTGCCGCTGGTGCTGGTCGGCATCCTCATCATCTTCTTCCTGATGCTGGAGGCCCGGCGCTATCGCTATTTCAACGTCTGGCGCGCCCGCTGCCGCTGGATGGAGCTGAACTTCATGGCGCCGATGCTGAGCGAGGGGGACATACGGCTCGATTCCGGCTGGCAGGACCGGCTGGCCGAGGATTACCGCCATCCCGTCTATCACGTCAGCCTGCGCACCGCCATCGGCAGGCGGATCCGGCGCAATTACTTCTGGATCCTGCTGATCCAGACCGCGGCTTATCTGGGCAAGCTGGTGGTGCATCCCGCCGCGCTGCAATCCTTCGGCGAACTGCTGGAGCGCGCCGCCATCGGCCCGATACCGGGCTGGCTGGTGCTGGGGCTGGGCCTGCTGTATTGCGCCAGCTGGGGCGTCATCGCGCTGTGGAGCCTGCGCGACGACCGCCAGCGCGCGCGCTGGCGCCGCGATCCCCTGGGCATGGGGTGAAACCCTTCTGCCGGGCATTGCAATCCTGAAAGGATTCCATCACGGTTTACCTCATAAGGATGAGGGAAGACATGCCGGGACGCCCGACGATCGAGGATGTGGCCAAGGCGGCCGGAGTCAGCGTTGCGACGGTGGATCGCGTGCTGAACGGCCGCGCCAAGGTGCGCGAGGAAACCGCGCGCAAGGTTTCCGAGGCGGCCGAGGCGGTCGGCTATCACGCCGCCCCGGCGATCCGGGCGCGAGCGTTGGCGCATGTGCCCGAACTGCACCTGGGCATCGTGCTGCAAAAGGAGCGCCATGCCTTCTACCAGGATTTCGCCGCCCGCATCCACGAGGCCGCGCGCCATGATCCGCTGCGCCGCTGGCGGCTGACCATCCGCTTCTCGCCCGGCCAGTCGCCGGCCGATTTCGCCGAAACCATCGCCGGCATGGCCGGCAAGGTGCAGGCCGTCGCAGCGACCGGCATCGACCATCATGACGTGACCTCGGCCGTTGCCATGCTGCGCGGTCGCGGCATCCCGGTGTTTTCGCTGCTGTCCGACTTTGCCGCCGGGGTGCGCGAGGCCTATCTGGGCACCAACAATCTCAAGACCGGACGCACCGCCGCCTGGCTGATGCATCGCATCATGCGCCATCCGGGCAAGCTGGCGCTGTTCATCGGCGGCCACCGCTTTCACGGCCACGACCTGCGCGAGGCCGGGTTTCGCAGCTATTTCCGCGAATACGCACCCGAGATCGCCTTTCTGGACACGATGATCAACCTCGAGACCCGGCAGCTGACCTATGAGACGACGCTGGAAATCGCCGCGCGCCACCCGGACCTTGCCGGCATCTATTGCGCCGGCGGCGGCATGGAAGGTGCCATTGCCGCGATCCAGGAATTGGGCCTGGGCGGCAAGGTGGCGCTGATCGTGAACGAACTGACGCCGGAATCGCGCCAGGGGCTGATGCAGGGCGTGGTCTCGGTGGTGCTGGCGACACCGCTGCAACCGCTGGCGGCGGACCTGCTGAGCGCCGTGGCGCATGTGCTGGAACATGGCATGGCGGAAAATCCCGGGCAACGCTTCGTCACCTCGCTGGTGGTGACGCCCGAAAGCCTCTGATCAAAAATGATGGAAAAATATCAAAACTCGATACTATTCTATCATCCATGATGGAAAATTCATCTCAAAGCATTTGACCGGAATCGCTTTCTGGCCGAAGTCTCCTGCACGGCCCGCGGGATGAGGAACCGCGGTCCGGTTGGGGAGCGGGATCGCATATCGGCATCCGCCGCTCCCGGGCGGGCCAGGGGCCTGCGGAACAGATTGGGAGGACAAGGATGAGAGCATTTCTGCTGACGACCGCCTGCGCCGTTTCGGTCTCGGGCGCGGCCATGGCCGAGAACATCGGTGTGAGCATGGCGCTGTTCGACGACAATTTCCTGACCGTGCTGCGCAACGGCATGCAGGAGCACGCGGCATCGCTGGACGGCGTGACGATCCAGGTCGACGATGCGCAGAACGACGTCGGCAAGCAGCTGAACCAGATCGAGAACTTCATCGCCTCGGGCGTCGATGCGATCATCGTGAACCCGGTCGATACCGATGCCACCATCGCCATGAGCGCGGCGGCGCAGAACGCCGGCATCCCGCTGGTCTTCGTCAACCGCCAGCCGGTGAACCTGGACAGCCTGCCCGAGGGCCAGGCCTTCGTCGCCTCGGACGAAAAGGAATCCGGCACGCTGGAGACGCAGGAGATCTGCCGGCTGCTCAAGGAACAGGGCAAGACCGAGGCCAAGGCGGTGGTGCTGATGGGCGAGCTGTCGAACCAGGCCGCGCGTATCCGCACCCAGGACATCAAGGACGTGCTGGCGACGCCGGAATGCAGCTTCATCACCATCGTGCAGGAGCAGACGGCGAACTGGCAGCGCACCGCCGCCACCGATCTGGTGACCAACTGGCTCTCGGCGGGGACCGAGTTCGACGCGGTGATCTCGAACAATGACGAAATGGCGATCGGCGCCATCCAGGCGCTGAAGGCGGCGGGCCGCGCCATGGAGGAGGTGGTGATCGGCGGCATCGACGCGACGCAGGACGCGCTGGCGGCGATGAAGGCGGGCGACCTGGACGTGACCGTGTTCCAGGATGCGGCGGGGCAGGGCGCCGGCGCGGTGGATACCGCGCTGAAGCTTGCCCGCGGCGAGCCGGTCGAGCAGCGGGTCTACATCCCCTTCCAACTCGTCACCCCGGAGACGGCGGACGAGTTCCTTTCCCGGAACTGACGCTTGCGGCGGGGCGGGCGCCGCGCCCGCCCTGCCTGACCTGAAAAGAAAGGGGGAGCCGATGCTTGACCGGACGAGTGCCTGGCAAGGCGAATACATTCTGGAAGCCGATGACATCACCAAGGCATTTCCCGGGGTCGTGGCCCTGGCCGGCGTACAGCTGCGCATCCGGCCCGGCACGGTTCATGCGCTGATGGGCGAGAACGGCGCCGGGAAATCGACGCTGATGAAGATCATCGCCGGCATACAGAAGCCGGATGCCGGCGAGATCCGGCTGCGCGGCCAGCCGGTCGAGCTCGACTCGCCGCTGGACGCGCTGGAACAGGGCATCGCCATGATCCACCAGGAACTGGCGCTGATGAACCCGATGACGGTGGCCGAGAATGTCTGGATCCGCCGCGAGCCCAGGAACCGGCTGGGGCTGATCGACCATGCCCGGATGAACCAGATGACGCGCGACCTGTTCGCAAGGCTGAACATCCAGCTCGACCCGGCGGCGACGGTCTCGGAGTTGACGGTGGCCGAGAAGCAGATGGTCGAGATCGCCAAGGCGGTCAGCTACAATTCCGACGTGCTGATCATGGACGAGCCGACCTCGGCCCTGACCGAGCGCGAGGTCGAGCACCTGTTCGCCATCATCCGCGACCTGAAGGCGCGCGGCATCGGCATCGTCTACATCACCCACAAGATGAACGAGCTGTTCGAGATCGCCGACGAGTTCACCGTCTTCCGCGACGGCAAATATGTCGGCACCCATGCCAGCAGCGACGTGACCCGCGACGACATCATCCGCATGATGGTAGGGCGCGAGATCACCGAGATGTTCCCCAAGATCGACTGCGAGATCGGCGAGACCGTCCTGGAGCTGCGTAACCTGACCCTGCCGGGCGTGTTCCACGACGTCTCCTTCACCCTGCGCCGGGGCGAGATCCTGGGTCTGGCGGGGCTGGTCGGCTCGAAGCGCTCGAACGTCGCCGAGGCGATCTTCGGCGTGAAACCCGCCGCCTCGGGCGAGATCCTGATCGACGGCAAGCCGGTGCGCATTGCCAGCCCCGCCGCCGCGATGGGGCACGGCATCGCCTTCCTGACCGAGGACCGCAAGGAGACCGGTTGTTTCCTGATCCTCGATTGCCTGGAGAACATCCAGTCGGCGCTGATTACCCGCAGCCATGTCAAGGCGGGGATGGTGCAGGAACGGCAGGTGCGCAGGCTGGCCGAGGAGATGGCCGCCAAGCTGCGGATCAAGACCCCCAGCCTGCACGAAACGGTCGAGAACCTGTCCGGCGGCAACCAGCAGAAACTGCTGATCGCGCGCTGGCTCTTGACCAAGCCGCGCATCCTGATCCTGGACGAACCGACGCGCGGCATCGATGTCGGCGCCAAGGCCGAGATCCATCGCCTGATCACCGGCCTCGCGGCAGAGGGCGTGGCAGTCCTGATGATCTCGTCGGAACTGCCGGAAATTCTTGGAATGAGCGACCGCATCGTCGTCATGCACGAAGGCCATGTCTCGGGCGAGCTGGCGCGCGCCGAGGCGGACCAGATGCGGATTATGGACCTTGCGGCGCGCTGACGCCTTGCGGGGAGGAGGAACGACAATGAATGCAACTTCGCAGACCACCGCGACCCCGACCGGATCGCCCTACCGGCTGCCGGCGGAACTCAACATCCTGCTGGTCCTGGCCGGCATCTGCCTGACCTTCGAGATCCTGGGCTGGATCATGCAGGGGCAATCGTTTCTGGGCAACTGGCAGCGGCTGTCGATCATGATCCTTCAGGTCTCGGTGGTGGGCATCATCGCCATCGGCGTGACGCAGGTCATCATCTCGGGCGGCATCGACCTCAGCTCGGGCTCCATCGTCGGAGCCACGGCGATGATCTCGATGAGCCTTGCGCAGGCCGCCGGCTACGAGCGGGCGATCTATCCCGAGCTGACCGGCCTGCCGGTGGTGGTGCCGCTGCTGGTCGGGCTGCTGTTCGGGCTGATCTGCGGCATCATCAACGGCGCGCTGATCGCCTATACCAAGATCCCGCCCTTCATCGCCACGCTGGGCATGATGGTGACGGCGCGCGGCTTTGCCAAATGGTACACCAAGGGCCAGCCGATCAGCTTCCCCACGGACAGCTTCGCCGCCATCGGCAAGGGCATGATGCCGGTCTTCATCTTCCTGGCGGTGGCGCTGATCTTTCACGTGGCGCTGAAATACACCCGCTATGGCAAGTTCACCTATGCCATCGGCGCCAATCCGCAGGCGGCGCGCGTCTCGGGCATCAATGTCGAGCGCCAGCTGGTCAAGATCTATGCCATTGCCGGGCTCCTGTCGGCCCTGGCCGGGATCGTGGTCGCCGCGCGGGGCCTGACGGCGCAGGCCGGCATGGGCACCATGTACGAGCTCGACGCCATCGCCATGGCGGTGATCGGCGGCGTGTCGCTGACCGGCGGGCGCGGCTCGATCCTGGGCACGATGATCGGCATGGTGATCTTCGGCGTCATCATCTCGGGTTTCACCTTCCTGCGCCTCGACGCCTATTACCAGGAGATGATCAAGGGCGTCATCATCGTCGCCGCCGTGGTCGCCGATGTCTATCGCCAGAAGAAGCGCAAGAAGGCCTGAGCCATGGACAACCGCTCCTTGGGTGTCGCGCTGATCGGCACCGGCTTCATGGGGAAATGCCACGCCATGGCCTGGCGCAACCTCGCCACCGCCTTCGGCGGCACGCCGCCCCGGCTGGAGATCCTGGCCGACACGCCTGCCGACAGGGCCGCCGAGACGGCGCATTCCTTCGGCTTCGCCCGCGCCACCGACGACTGGCGCGCGGCGGTCTCGGACCCGGCCGTCGATGTGGTCTCGATCACCACCCCGAACGGCCTGCATCGCGAGATGGCCGAGGCGGCGCTGGCAGCGGGCAAGCATGTCTGGCTGGAAAAGCCCATGGCCCTGACCGTCGCGGATGCCGAGGCGATGGAGGCGGCGGCGCGCGCCTCGGGCCGGGTCACGCTGCTGGGCTACAACTATACCCGCTCGCCCGCCTTCCGCGCCGCAGCGGAGCTGGTGGCTTCGGGCGCCATCGGCCGGCCGATCCATTTCCGCGGCATGTATGACGAGGATTACATGGCCGATCCCGGCCTGCCCTGGAGTTGGCGGCTGACCCGCAAGGACGGCGGGCTGGGGGCGCTCGGGGACCTGGGCTGCCATCTGGTCTCGGTCATGCTGGCGCTGATGGGGCCGGTCGCCCGCGCCTATGCCCAGGCCGATACCGTGATCGCCGCGCGTCCGCATCAGGGCGGCACGGCATCGGTCGAGAACGAGGACCAGGCCCAAGCGCTGCTCCGCTTTGTCAGCGGTGCCTCGGGCGAATTCTCCTGCTCGCGGGTGGCGCGCGGCTATCGCTGCCGCCTGGCCTGGGAGGTGCAGGGCACCGAGGGCACGCTGCGCTTCGACCAGGAGCGGATGAACGAGCTCTGGCTCTACCAGCCCGGCGCTGCCGAGACCGACGGCTTCCGCCGCATCCTGACCGGCCCGGCCCAGCCCGGCTTCGCGGCCTTCTGCCCGGCGGGCGGCCATAATTTCGGCTTCAACGAGCAAAAGGTGGTCGAGGCGCAGATGCTGCGCGAGGCCATCGAGACCGGCACCCCGGCCTGGCCCGATTTCACCGCGGGCCTCGCCATCGAGCACGTCATTCACGGCATGGCCCGCTCCGCCGAGACCGGCCAGCCCGTCACTTTCTGAGGACGCCATGAAAATTGCCATCGACCCCTTCATGCACCGTCACCTGCCGCTGGAGCAGATCCCGGCCAAGGTCAAGGAACTCGGCTACGACTGGATCGAACTCAGCCCGCGCGGCGATTTCCTGGAATGGTTCAAGGCCCCGCGCGTCTTTCCCGACCGCATCAAGGCACTGAAACAGGCGCTGAAGGACGCCGAGGTCGGCATCGCCAGCCTCTTGCCAATGTATCGCTGGGCGTCGAACGACGAGGCCGAGCGCCAGGCCGCCGTCAAGCACTGGAAGCGCGCCATCGAGATCGCCGTCGAGCTGGGCGTGGACACCATGAACAGCGAATTCGGCCGCGGCCCGCATCCCGACAAGGGCTCCTGCTATTGCTGCCACACCGGCAGCATGATCGAGGCCTGCGAGGACGCGTGGTGGCGCAGCATGGAGGAACTGGTGCCGATCTTCGAGCGCGAGGGCATCAATCTGCATGTCGAGCCCCATCCCGAGGACTGGTGCGAGACGCTGCAACCGGCGCTCGACATCATCCGCACGGTGAACTCGCCGCGGGTGAGGTTCCTCTATTGCGCGCCGCATACCTACTATTTCGGCGACGACACCCGGGCCATGCTGCGCGAGGCCGCCGATGTGCTGGCGCATGTCCATGTCGGCGATACCTTCAACCACAAGGCCAGCTCGGGCCTGCGCTACATCCTGAACCCGCCGGGCACGCAGGCGCGCATCCACCAGCATCTCGACATCGGCCAGGGCGAGGTGCCCTGGAACGATTTCTTCGGCACCCTGGCCGAGATCGGCTTCGACGGCATCATGACCGCCTGCGTCTTCGCCTGGGAAGATCGCGCCGACGAATCCGGCAAGTTCATGCGCCGCGAAATGCAGCGCTACATCGACACCTATTGGAGCAAATGACCATGACCCTGAAGATCGGAGTGATCGGCACCGGCGCCATCGGCCAGGACCATACCCGGCGCATCAACCAGGTGCTGGCCGGCGCCAAGGTCACGGCGCTGAACGACGTCAATCGCGCCAATGCCGAGGCCTGCCGGCGCGACCATGCCCCCGAGGCGCGGATCTTCGACGACCCGCATGCGCTCATCAAGGATGCGGATGTGGATGCGGTCCTGGTCTGCTCCTGGGGCCAGACGCATGAGGAATACGTGCTGGCCGCCATCGCCGCCGGCAAGCCCTGCTTTTGCGAAAAGCCGCTGGCCACCACCGCCGAGGGCGCGCGCCGCATCGTCGAGGCCGAGCAGGCCGCCGGCAAGCGGCTGGTGCAGGTCGGCTTCATGCGCCGCTATGACCCCGGCTATGTCGCGCTGAAAAAGGCGGTGGCCGCGGTGACCGGCGCGCCGCTGATGGTCCATGCCGCGCATCGCAACCCGCGGGTGGGCGAGAATTACCAGACCCCGATGGCGATCCACGACACGCTGATCCACGAGATCGACGTGCTGCGCTGGCTGCTGGACGACGATTATGTCAGCGCCCGGGTGTTCTTCCCGCGCAAATCGCCCCGCGCCCATGAAAAGCTGCGCGACCCGCAGGTGGTGGTGCTGGAAACCGCCAAGGGCGTGGTGATCTATGTCGAGATCTTCGTGAACTGCCATTACGGCTATGACATCCAGTGCGAGATCGTCGGGGAGGACGGCACCGCCAAGCTGCCCGAGCCGATGAGCATCCAGACCCGCTCGGGCGCCGTGCTGGGCCAGCCGATCCTGATGGACTGGAAGGACCGCTTCATCGACAGCTACGACTACGAACTGGCCGATTTCCTGAAAGCGGCGGCCGAGGGCACCGCCGCCGGCCCGAGCGCCTGGGACGGCTATGTCGCCGCCGTCACCGCCGATGCCTGCGTCGCCGCCCAGGAATCCGAAGGCCAGTCCGTCAGGATCGAACTGCCCCCCCGTCCCGCCCTTTACGCCTGAGGTCCGCCATGCGCTTCGCCCTGAACCATATCGTCGCCCCCCGGCTTTCGCTGGCCGAGTTCTTCGCCCTGGCCCGCCGCCTCGGCTGCACCGAGGTCGAGATCCGCAACGACCTGCCCGACGTGACCGGCCAGGCCCCGGCCGAGATCGCCCGCATGGCCGCGGAGGCCGGGGTCTCGATCCTGTCGGTCAATGCGCTCTATCCCTTCAACCGCTGGAGCGAGGACCTCGCCGGCCGCGCCGAGCGGCTGGCCGATTTCGCCGCCGGGGCAGGGGCGCAGGCGCTGGTGCTCTGTCCGCTGAACGACGGCACCGAGATCGCCCATTCCGAGACGGTGGCGGCGCTGGACCGGCTGCGCGCCATCCTGCAGCCGCGCGGGCTGATAGGGCTGGTCGAGCCGCTGGGCTTTCCGCAAAGCGCGCTGCGCCGCAAGGCCGAGGCTGTCGCCGCCATCACCGAGGCCGGCGGGTTCGACGCCTTCCGCCTGCTGCATGACAGCTTCCACCACCATCTGGCGGGCGAGACGGAATGCTTCCCGCATCGCACCGGGCTCGTGCATGTCTCGGGCGTGACCGATCCGTCGCTGGCGGTCGCGGCGATGCTGGACGGCCATCGCGTACTGGTGGACGCCGCGGACCGGCTGGAGAACGCGGCGCAGCTGCGCGCGCTGCTGGCGGACGGCTATGAGGGGCCGGTCAGCTTCGAGCCCTTCGCGCCGGATGTCCATGCGCTGGAGGATATCGAGTCCGCCCTGCGCGCCAGCATGGAACATCTGCGCGCCGCCGTCGCGGAATCCGCGGAGAGCCCGGCATGAGCAAGACGCTTGACGTTATCACGATTGGCCGTTCGTCGGTTGATCTCTACGGGCAGCAGGTTGGCGGTCGTCTGGAGGACATGGGGTCGTTCGCGAAGTATATCGGCGGCTCTCCGACGAACATCGCCTGCGGCACGGCCCGGCTGGGGCTGCGCTCCGCCGTCATCACCCGGGTCGGCGACGAACATATGGGCCGGTTCATCCGCGAGCAGCTTTCGCGCGAGGGCGTCGACACCCGCGGCGTTGCGACCGACCCGGAGCGGCTGACGGCGCTGGTTCTGCTGGGCATCCGCGACGAGGACAGCTTCCCGCTGATCTTCTACCGCGAGAACTGTGCCGACATGGCGCTGAGCGAGGACGACATCGACGAAAGCTTCATCGCCGAGGCCCGCTCGGTGCTGGCGACTGGCACGCATTTGTCGCATCCGCGCACGGAGGCCGCGGTGCTCAAGGCGCTGGACCTGGCGCGGAAGCACGGCACCAGGACGGCGCTGGACATCGATTATCGCCCGAACCTTTGGGGCCTGGCTGGGCACGGCGAGGGCGAGAGCCGCTTCGTCGAAAGCGCTGCGGTAACCGCGAAGCTGCAATCGACCTTGCATCTCTTCGACCTGATCGTCGGCACCGAGGAGGAATTCCACATCGCCGGCGGCTCCACCGACACGATCGAAGCCCTGCGCGCGGTGCGCGAGGTCAGCGCCGCCACGCTGGTCTGCAAGCGCGGCGCGGCCGGCGCGGTCGCCTTCGAGGGCGCGATCCCGGACAACCTCGACGCGGGCCAGGCCGGGCCGGGCTTCCCGATCGAGGTGTTCAACGTGCTGGGGGCGGGCGACGGCTTCTTCTCGGGGCTGATGAAGGGCTGGCTGGACGGCGAGGCCTGGCCCAGGGCGCTGGAATACGCCAATGCCTGCGGGGCCTTCGCGGTTTCCCGCCACGGCTGCACGCCGGCCTATCCGTCGCTGGCAGAACTGGAATTCTTCCTCAAGCGCGGGGTGCTGCGGCCGGATCTGAGGAACGATGCCGAGCTTGAGCAGATCCACTGGTCGACGAACCGCCAGGGCCGGATGGGCGGCGACTGGTCGACCATGCGGGTCTTTGCCTTCGACCATCGTGTCCAGCTGGAAGAGATGCCGGGCTATACGCCGGCAAAGGGCGGCGCGTTCAAGGAACTGTGCCTGCAAGCCGCCTTGCAGGTCGCCGATGGTCAGCCCGGCTACGGCATTCTGTGCGACAACCGCATCGGGCGGCGGGCGCTGCATGCGGCCTCGGGGACGGGGCTTTGGATTGGTCGGCCCTGCGAATGGCCGGGCTCGCGGCCGCTGGAACTGGAGCCTGAACTGGGCCCGGATTGCGGCGGGCTGGGCGCCTGGGCGCGCGAGAATGTGGTCAAGGTGCTGTGCTTCTGCCATCCCGATGACGACGCCGAAACGCGCGCCGCGCAGGAGGCGACGGTCAAGCGCCTCTACACCGCCGCCCGCCGCAACGGGCTGGAGTTCCTGCTGGAGATCATTCCGTCCAAGGTCGGGCCGGTGGACGAGCAGACCACCGCCACGCTGATCCGGCAGTTCTATGCCATCGGCATCTATCCCGACTGGTGGAAGCTGGAACCCCTGACCAGCCGGGCCGCCTGGTCCAACGCCATCGCCGCCATCGAGGAGCACGACCGCCACACCCGCGGCATCGTGGTGCTGGGCCTCGACGCGCCCGAGGCGGAACTGGCCGCCAGCTTCCAGGTCGCTGCCGGCTTCGAACTGGTCAGGGGCTTTGCCGTCGGACGCACGATTTTCGGCGCGGTGGCGCGGCGCTGGCTGCAGGGCGAGATCGGTGACGAGGCCGCCGTGGCCGAGATGGCCAAACGTTACCAGAGACTCTGCCTGATATGGGACAAGGCGCGGACGGCCGCGCAGGAGGATGCAGCATGACCGATACCATCCGCTTGACCGCCGCACAGGCGATGGTGCGCTGGCTGTCGGTGCAGATGACCGAGGACGGCGAGCGCTTCATCGAGGGCGTCTGGGCGATCTTCGGCCATGGTAACGTGGCGGGCCTGGGCGAGGCGCTGCACGGGATCGGTGATGCGCTGCCCACCTGGCGCGGCCAGAACGAGCAGACCATGGCCCATGCCGCCATCGCCTATGCCAAGGCCAAGGGCCGCAGGCGGGCGCAGGCGGTGACGAGCTCCATCGGGCCGGGGGCCACGAACATGGTCACGGCCGCGGCGCTGGCGCATGTGAACCGCCTGCCGGTACTGTTCATTCCGGGCGACGTCTTCGCGAACCGCCGCCCGGATCCGGTGCTGCAACAGGTCGAGGATTTCGACGATGGTACGGTCAGCGCCAACGACTGCTTCCGTCCCGTCAGCCGCTATTTCGACCGCATCCAGCGCCCCGAGCAACTGTTGACCGCGCTGCCGCGCGCGCTGCGGGTGATGACCGATCCGGCGAATTGCGGCCCGGTCACGCTGGCCTTCTGCCAGGACGTGCAGGCCGAGGCCTGGGACTGGCCCGAGGCGTTCTTTGAGCCGCGCGTCTGGCGTATCCGCCGGCCCGAGCCCGATGCGGCGGAGCTGGCCGGGGTGGCGGAGTTAATCCGCAGTGCCAAGGCTCCGGTGATCGTCTGCGGCGGCGGGGTGATCTATTCCGGCGCCGAGGCGGCGCTGGCTGATTTCGCCAGCCGCCACGGCATCCCCGTGATCGAGACACAGGCCGGCAAGTCGGCGCTGGCCCAGGCGCATCCGATGAACTTCGGTGCCGCGGGCGTGGACGGCTCGGCGGCAGCGAATGCGGTGGCGACGACGGCGGATCTGGTGATCGGCATCGGCACCCGCTTCCAGGACTTCACCACCGGCTCCTGGGCGCTGTTCGCCAATCCGGTCCGCAAGCTGGTCTCGATCAACGTCCAGCCCTATGACGCCGACAAGCATGGTGCGGTAGGTCTGGTTGCGGATGCGAAGGTGGCGCTGGAGAAGCTGGGCGATCTGCTGGCCGATTACCGCGCCGGCAATGCCGATGCGCAATCCCGCGCCGAATGGCTGGCGGCGGTCGACGCCCATTGCGCCGCACCGACCGAAGACAACGCGCTGCCAATCGACGCCCAGGTGATCGGCGCCGTGCAGCGCGCGGCCCCCGAGGCCATCGCCATGTGCGCCGCCGGCACCATGCCGGGCGCGCTGAAGCTGCTCTGGCAGCCGGCGCAGGGTGGCTATCACATGGAATACGGCTTCTCCTGCATGGGCTATGAGATCGCCGGGGCGATGGGGCTGAAGCTGGCGCGGCCGGAGCGCGAGGTGATCTGCTTCGTGGGCGACGGCAGCTACATGATGGCCAACAGCGAACTGGCCACGGCGGTGATGCGCCGCGTGCCCTTCACCGTGGTGCTGACCGACAATCGTGGCTATGGCTGCATCAACCGCTTGCAGCAGGGCTGCGGCGGCGAGGAGTTCAACAACATGTATGTGGACTGCAACGTCGAGGTGCAGCCGCAGATCGACTATGTCGCCCATGCCGCGAGCATGGGCGCCCATGCCGTCAAGGCCGGCGGCATCGCCGATCTGGAGGCCGAGATCGCCGAGGCCCGCAGCCGCGACATCCCCACGGTGATCGTCATCGACACCACCGCCGCCCCCGGCCCCGGCGACGGCCTGACCGGCGCCGGCCATTGGTGGGACGTCGCCGTGCCCCAGGTGGGTGGGTCGGACAGGCTCCGCCAAGCCTATGCGAAATACATCGAAAACCGCCGCAAGCAGGCAACCGTCAATTGAAGGAATCCCCATGATCCGTTTCGGAACCAATCCCATCGCCTGGGCCAATGACGACGACCAGTCGATCGGCGCCCACATCCCGACCGAGCAGATCTTGCACGAGGCGGGCGAAGTCATCGGCTTCGACGGCATCGAGAACGGCCATCGCTGGCCCTCGGACCCGCAGCAGCTCAAGGAATTGCTGGGCCGCTACGGCCTGAAATTCGTCTCGGGCTGGTATTCGACCGAACTGCTGACCCGCTCGGTCGAGGAGGAGATCGCGGCGGTCCAGGCGCATCTGGCCAAGCTCAAGGCCAACGGTTGCAAGGTCTGTATCGCCTGCGAATGCTCGAACACCGTGCATGGCCGGCCCGATGTGCCGGTCAATGCCCGGCCGCGCCTGACCGCAGGGGAAATGGCCGAATTCGGCCGCAAGATGGAGGAGTTCGCGCGCTATCTGGCCGGGCAGGGCATCACGCTCGCCTATCACCACCACATGGGCACCGTGGTCGAAAGCCCCGAGGAGATCGACGCCTTCATGGCCGCGACCGGACCGGCGACGCATCTGCTGTTCGACGCCGGGCATTGCACCTTCGGCGGCGGCGACCCCGAGGCGGTGCTGAGGAAACATGTCGGCCGGGTGGCGCATTTCCATGCCAAGAACATCCGGCGCGACGTGACCGAGGCGGTGCGGGCCCGGGACATGAGCTTCCTGCAAGGCGTGCTGGCCGGGGCCTTCACCGTGCCGGGCGATCCCGAGGGCGCCATCGACTTCCAGCCGTTGCTGAAGATCCTGGCCGAGGCCGGCTATGACGGCTGGCTGGTCATCGAGGCCGAGCAGGATCCCGACAAGCGCAACCCGCTGGAATACCAGTCGCTTGGGCTGAAATCGCTCAAGGATATGGCGCGTGCCGTCGGGCTGCACTAGGCTGGCGGCATGCTGGTCGATCCCAAACACCCGTTCTTCCGCCCGCTCTGGATCCGTGTCCTCTGCGTCCTGCTGCCGCTGCTCTGGGCGGGGTTCGAGGCCGCCAGCGGCGCGGTCTTCTGGGCGATCCTGTTCGGCGCGGCGGGAGTCTATCTTTTCGTGGCGCTTTTCCTGAACCGCAGCGAGGACCGATGAAACTCTTGCGCAAACCGACCGGCCAGCACGGTCTTGTCCATCACGTCACCGCCGAGGATGCGGGCTGGTCCCATGTCGGCTTCGACCTCTGGCGGCTCGGGCCCGGCGAAGTGGCCGAGGGCCATACCGGCGGCATGGAGGCGATTCTGGTGATCGTCGAGGGCAAGGCCCGCATCAGCGGCGCCGGCCGGGACTGGGGCGAGATGGGCGAGCGGCTGGACGTGTTCGAAAAGACGCCGCCGCATTGCCTCTATCTGCCCGATGGCAGCGACTGGCGGGCCGAGGCCGTGACACCGCTGACCCTGGCCGTCTGCCTCGCCCCCGGCAAGGGCGGCCATCCCGCCCGCCGCATCGGTCCCGAGGGCATCAGCCTGACCCAGCGCGGGCAGGGCGCCAACACCCGCTTCATCAACAACATCGCCATGGAGGACCAGGACTACTGCGACAGCCTGCTGGTCACCGAGGTCTTCACCCCGGATGGGAACTGGTCGAGCTATCCGCCGCATCGCCATGACGAGGATGACTTTCCCCGCATGACCTATCTGGAGGAAACCTATTACCACCGGCTGAACCCGCCGCAGGGCTACGGCATCCAGCGGGTCTTTACCGACGACGGCAGCCTCGACGAGACCATGGCGGTCAAGAACCACGATGTCGTGCTGGTGCCGCGCGGCCACCACCCCTGCGGCGTGCCCTATGGCTACGAGATGTATTACCTCAACGTCATGGCCGGGCCGATCCGCAAATGGCGCTATGAGAATCATCCCGACCACGACTGGATCTGGCAGCGCGACAACGCCTGAACAAGGCGGTTCGGCCGGATTCCGCCGGGCCGGGGGCGCCTCTCCTTCCCATGCTCGGCCAGCAAAACGCCGGAAACCTGTCGGATTTTTCGGCGTTTCGCTGCGTCATTCAAGCAAAATGACGGTCAGACCCGGCAGAGCTCTTGACCTGTCAGGCAGATTCGTTTGCATCAGGTCAGGGAATATCTCTAGACATGGGAGGCATTATGTCGTTCTTCTCCACCCGCATGCTCGCGGCGTCGGCCTTTGCGCTGATGGCTGCGGCACCGCTGCATGCGAAGACCTTCGTCTATTGCTCGGAAGGCTCGCCCGAAGGGTTCGACGCGGCGCCTTATACCTCGGGCACCACCTTCGACGCCTCTGGCCATGCGGTCTATAACCGCCTGGTGCAGTTCAAGCCCGGCACGACCGAGATCGAGCCGGCGCTGGCCGAAAGCTGGGACGTGTCCGAGGACGGTCTGGAATACACCTTCCACCTGCGCCAGGGCGTGAAGTTCCATTCCAACGACAAGTTCACGCCCTCGCGCGACTTCAACGCCGACGACGTGATCTTCACCTTCGAGCGCCAGGCCAGCGCCGACCATCCCTGGCACGAATACATCCCCGGCATCACCTATGAATATTACTCGTCGATGGAGATGGACAAGCTGATCAAGTCCATCGAAAAGGTCGACGACCACACGGTGAAGTTCACCCTGAACCAGCCCGAGGCACCGTTCCTGGCCAATGTGGCGATGCCCTTCGTCTCGATCGTCTCCAAGGAATATGCCGATGCGCTGGACGCCGCCGGCACCCGCGAGGACCTGAACAACGCCCCCATCGGCACCGGCCCGTTCCGCTTCGTCGCCTATCAGAAGGACGCGGTGATCCGCTACCAGAAGAACGCCGATTACTGGGGCGAGGCGCCCAAGATCGACGACCTGGTCTTTGCCATCACCCCCGACGCCTCGGTGCGGCTGCAAAAGCTCAAGGCCGGCGAATGCCACCTGATGCCCTATCCCGCGCCGGCCGACCTGGACGAGATCCGGGCCGACCCGAACCTCAAGCTGGACGAACAGCCCGGCCTGAACGTGGGGTATCTGGCCTATAACACCACGGTTGCGCCCTTCGACAATCCGCAGGTCCGCAAGGCGCTGAACATGGCGCTGGACAAGCAGGCGCTGATCGACGCCGTCTATCAGGGCAATGCCGAGGTCGCCAAGAACCCGATCCCGCCGACCATGTGGTCCTATAACGACGCCATCGAGGACGACAAACACGACCCCGAGGCGGCCAAGGCGATGCTGGAGGAGGCCGGCGTCAAGGATCTGACCATGGAAGTCTGGGCCATGCCGGTGCAGCGCCCCTACATGCCCAATGCCCGCCGCACCGCCGAGCTGATCCAGAGCGATTTCGCCAAGGTCGGCGTCAAGGTCGAGATCGTCAGCTACGAATGGGGCGAATACCTGAAGAAATCGATGGAGGAGGGCCGCAAGGGCGCCGTCATCCTGGGCTGGACCGGCGATAACGGCGACCCGGACAACTTCCTGTCGGTGCTGCTCAGCTGCGCCGCGGCCAATCCGGGCGGCGCGAACCGGGCCTTCTGGTGCAACCAGGAGTTCTCGGACCTGCTGGCCAAGGCCAAGGCGACCTCCGACCATGACGAGCGCGTGAAGCTCTACGAACAGGCGCAGGTCATCTTCAAGCAAGAGGCGCCCTGGGCCACGCTGGCGCATTCGACGCAATATGTGCCGATGGCCAAGAACGTGACCGGCTTCGTGCAATCGCCGCTGGGCGACTATGCCTTCGACACCGTGGACCTGACCGAATAAGGTCGGTTCCGGACTGAAACTCTCGCGGCCGTGCAGGGAATTTTCCTTGCACGGCCCTTAGGTTAGGGTTCGATGCTCAGATTCATCCTCAAGAAACTGCTTTACCTGGTTCCGACGATGATCGGGATCACGCTGGTGGCCTTCGGCTTCATCCGGCTGCTGCCCGGCGATCCCGTCCTGCTGATGGCCGGCGAGCGCGGCGTCTCGCCCGAGCGCTACGCCCAGATCGCGGCGCAGCTCGGCTATGACAAGCCGGTCTGGCAGCAATACCTCCACTATCTCGGCAATCTGCTCCAGGGCGACCTGGGCAATTCGCTGGTGACCAAGAAGCCGGTGCTGACCGAGTTCCTGGCGCTGTTCCCGGCCACGGTCGAACTGGCGCTGGTGGCCATCATCATCGCCACGGTGATCGGCGTGCCGGTGGGCGTGATCGCGGCAATCAAGCGCGGTTCCTGGTTCGACCAGATCTCGATGACCGCGGCGCTGGTCGGGTTCTCGATGCCGATCTTCTGGTGGGGGCTTCTGCTCATCATCCTGTTTTCCGGCGTGCTGGGCTGGACGCCGGTTTCGGGCCGCATCTCGCTGATGTATTTCTTCCCGTCGGTCACCGGATTCATGCTGATCGACAGCCTGATCTCGGGGCAGAAGGGCGCCTTCGCCTCGGCGCTGAGCCACCTGATCCTGCCCTCGATCGTGCTGGCGACCATTCCGCTGGCGGTGATCGCGCGCCAGACCCGCTCGGCCATGCTGGAGGTGATGGGCGAGGATTACGTCCGCACCGCCCGTGCCAAGGGCCTGTCGTCGCGCCGCGTGATCGGCGTCCATGCGCTGCGCAACGCCCTGATCCCGGTCATCACCACCATCGGCTTGCAGGTCGGCGTGCTGATGGCGGGCGCCATCCTGACCGAGACGATCTTTTCCTGGCCCGGCATCGGCAAGTGGATGATCGATTCGATCTCGCGCCGCGACTATCCGGTGGTGCAGTCGGGCCTGCTGCTGATCGCCGCCATCGTGATGATCGTGAACCTGATCGTCGACCTGACCTATGGTCTCATCAACCCGAGGATCCGGCACAAATGACCGATACCACCGTCAAGATTTCGGACGCGGCCATCCGCCGCCGGATGCTGAAGGAATTCTGGTTCTATTTCAGCCAGAACCGCGGCGCGGTGATCGGCCTCGTCGTCTTCGTCCTGCTGGTGCTGACCGCCGTCTTCGCCTCGCTGATCGCGCCGCATGACCCCACCCAGCAATATCGCGACGCGCTGCTGGTGCCGCCGATCTGGCAGGAGGGCGGCCGCGCCGGCTTCCTTCTGGGCACCGATGCGGTGGGCCGGGACATGCTGTCGCGGCTGATCTACGGCGCGCAGTATTCGCTGTTCATCGGCATTGTCGTCGTCGCCATCGCCCTGACCGGCGGCATCATCATCGGGCTTTTCGCCGGCTTCTTCGGCGGCTGGGTCGATACCGTCATCATGCGGGTCATGGATGTGGTGCTGGCCTTCCCCTCGCTGCTGCTGGCGCTGGTGCTGGTCGCCATCCTGGGGCCGGGCCTGACCAATGCGATGATTGCCATCGCCATCGTCTACCAGCCGCATTTCGCCCGCCTGACCCGCGCCGCGGTGATGAGCGAGAAGGCCCGCGAATATGTCACCGCCGCCAAGGTGGCGGGTGCGTCGAACCTGCGGCTGATGTTCAAGACCATCCTGCCCAACTGCCTGGCGCCGCTGATCGTGCAGGCGACGCTGAGCTTTTCCAGCGCCGTGCTCGACTCCGCGGCGCTCGGCTTCCTCGGCATGGGGGCGCAGCCGCCGGCCTCGGAATGGGGCACCATGCTGGCCGAGGCGCGCGAGTTCATCCTGCGCGCCTGGTGGGTGGTGACCTTCCCCGGCCTCGCCATCCTGGTCTCGGTGCTGGCGATCAACCTGATGGGCGACGGTCTGCGCGACGCGCTCGACCCGAAACTGAAGCGGAGCTGAGCCATGGCCTTGCTGACAATCCGCAACATGACCGTGCGCTTCGCCACCTCGACCGGCAGCTTTACCGCCGTGGACGGCATCGACGTGACCGTGGACAAGGGCGAGGTGCTGGCCATCGTGGGCGAGTCTGGCTCGGGCAAGTCGGTCTCGATGCTGGCGGCGATGGGGCTTCTGCCCGACACCGCCACCGTCACCGCCGACGAGATGCGCTTCGACGGGCAGGACCTGCTCAAGATGACCTCGCGCCAGCGCCGCCGCATCATCGGGCGCGAGATCACCATGATCTTCCAGGAGCCCATCGCGTCCCTGAACCCCAGCTTCACCACCGGCTACCAGATCGAGGAGGTGCTGCGCTTCAACGCCGGTCTCTCGAAACGGGCGGCGCGGGCCAGGGCGCTGGAGCTGTTCCGGCAGGTCGGCATCCCCGACCCCGAGGAAAAGCTGAAATCCTATCCGCACCAGATGTCGGGCGGGCAATGCCAGCGGGTGATGATCGCCATGGCCATCGCCACCAACCCGCGCCTGCTGATCGCCGACGAGCCGACGACGGCGCTGGACGTGACGATCCAGAAGCAGATCCTCGACCTGTTGATGCGATTGCAGGAACAGACCGGCATGGCGCTGATCCTCATCACCCATGACATGGGCGTGGTGGCCGAGACCGCCGACCGCGTGCAGGTGCAATACAAGGGCCGCAAGATGGAGGAGGCCGACGTGCTCACGCTGTTCGAGGCGCCCAAACATCCCTATACGCGGGCGCTGCTCTCGGCCCTGCCGGAAAACGCCACCGGCGACCGGCTGCCCACCGTGGGCTCCTTCCTCGAGGAGGCCGCGAAATGAGCGTGGTTCAGGGCAAGAACATCATCCGCGACTATCACGTCCCCGGCTCGCTGACCCGCCGGGCCAAGGAAGTGCGCGCGGTCAAGGGCATCAGCTTTTCGGTGGATCGCGGCAAGACCCTGGCCATCGTCGGCGAGTCGGGCTCGGGCAAATCGACGCTGGCACGGATCATCGCGCTGATCGACCCGGCCTCGGGCGGCGAGTTGCTGATCGAGGGCAAGCCGGTCGATATCGCCAAGGCGCGGCTGACGCGCGAAATGCGCTCCAAGGTGCAGATGGTGTTCCAGAACCCCTATGGCAGCCTGAACCCGCGCCAGAAGATCGGCGACGTGCTGATGGAGCCCTTGCTCCTGAACACCGACACGCCGGCCGCGGAACGCCGCCGGCGCGCCGAGGAGATGCTGGTCAAGGTCGGCCTGCCGCCCGAGGTGTTCAACCGCTACCCGCACATGTTCTCGGGCGGGCAGCGCCAGCGCATTGCCATCGCCCGGGCGCTGATGCTGAACCCGACGCTCCTGGTGCTGGACGAGCCGGTCTCGGCGCTGGACCTTTCGGTGCAGGCGCAGGTGCTGAACCTGCTGGCCGACCTGCAAGAGGAGTTCAACCTGGCCTATGTCTTCATCAGCCATGACCTGTCGGTGGTGCGCTACATCGCCGACGACGTGCTGGTGATGAACAAGGGCGAGGCGGTGGAGCAGGGCGCGCGGGAAGAGGTCTTTGCCGACCCCAGGCACCCCTATACGCGCGAGTTGTTCGCCGCGACCCCGGTCACGGATGTCGAGGCGATCCGCCAACGCGTGGCCCGCCGCAAGGCGCTGCGCGCCGCGACCGCCTGACAGGCTGGCCCGCCGCAAAGCAGCGCCGGGCCAGCCTTCTTTCGTGTCCAAATATCCTCGGGGGGTCCGGGGGGCGAAGCGCCCCCGGCCTCAGCCTTCCGGATCGCGGTATTCGTGCCTCTGCCCGCGCCAGTCGCGGATCCGATAGTGGCCGGGCGCCACCGTCTCGACATAGCCCGGCCCCAGCGGCACCTTGCCATGCCCGCCCGGCAGGTCCAGAACATAGATCGGCAGGCAGGTCCCCGACAGCCGGCCGCGCAGCGCCGCCATGATCGCCTGGCCCTCGGCGATGCTGGTGCGGAAATGGCCGGTGCCGCGGGCCAGGTCGCAATGATGCAGGTAATAGGGCTTGACCCGGTTGCGGATCAGCGCCCGGAACAGCTCGGCCAGCACCTCGGGATCGGCATTCACCCCCTTCAGCAGCACGGTCTGGGACAAGAGCGGAATCCCCGCCTCGGCCAGCCGGGCCAGCGCGGCACACGCCTCTGACGTCAGTTCCTGCGCGTGGTTGGTGTGGATCACCACCCAGACCGCCAGCCGCCGGGGATGCAGCACCGCCAGCATTTCCGCATCGATGCGGCCCGGGGCCACCACCGGCACGCGGGTGTGGAAGCGGACGATGTCGACATGCGGGATCGCTTCCAGCCGCGCCATCAGCGCCGTGATGCGGCGCGGCGACAGCACCATCGGATCACCGCCGGTCAGGATCACCTCATGGATCGCCGGGCTGCGGGCGATATAGTCCAGTGCCGCCGCCAGGTCGGGCTCGGGCAGGCTGCCGTCCTCGCCCACCACCTCGCGGCGAAAGCAGAAGCGGCAATAGACCTCGCAGGTCCTGGTGACGTGCAGGATCACCCGGTCGGGATAGCGGTGGGTCAGC
The DNA here is from genome assembly GCF_001447385.1 of Paracoccus sp. MKU1. Taxonomy (GTDB): domain Bacteria; phylum Pseudomonadota; class Alphaproteobacteria; order Rhodobacterales; family Rhodobacteraceae; genus Paracoccus. Next base: position 27,757 of record NZ_LLWQ01000187.1, read on the forward strand.
CCGGGCGTCGGGCTGAAAGCCGCGTCGCTGATCGGGTCGGCCAGCTCCTCGGGGCGGATCTGCAATTCGCGCGCATCGGGCACGAATTGCGCGGCGATGCCGTCGCCGGGGGTGCGCATGGCCCCGCGCATGGTGGTCGAGATGCGGATGCGGAACTCGGCCGCGACCTCGTCCAGCGCCTCGGCCCGGGCGGGATCAACCAAGCCGGCCTCGACCAGGGCAGGGACGGTGGTGATGGGGCGCTGGGACAAGGCGGCCTCTCGTGGCGAATGGGAAGGCCGGTTTATCGACCCCCTGGCGCCGCTTGGCAAGAGCAAGGCCGGCATGCATCAGGGCAGCGCCAGGCTGCGATCGTCCTTGAGCGTCCTCAGCACGATCTCGGAGCGCACCTGCGCCACCTGCGGTTGCGGCAGCAGGTGGCGATGGATGAAATCCGAAAACGCCTCCAGATCGCGCACCCGTACGTCCAGGATGTAATCCGCATCGCCCGAGACCGAAAAGGCCGAGCGGATCTGCGGATGCGCGGCGACGAAACGGGCGAAGTCATCCTCCTTGCCCTGGCCATGGCTGCGCAGGTTGACGCGGATGATGGCGCGCAGGCCGAAGCCGAGCTTCTGCGGGTTCAGCCGCGCGGCATAGCCTTCGATCACGCCGGCCTCCTCCAGCGCCGCCCGCCGGCGCGAGCATTGCGAGGCCGACAGGTTCACCAGCTCCGCCAGCGCGGCATTGGTCATCGCCCCGTCGCGCTGGAGTGCGTTGAGAATAGCGATGTCGAATCCGTCCATGCGAATTTCTTGCATCAGGTCGCCCCATCATGCGCGTTTCATGCCTTTTCGCTCGGATCATGGCACAGTTTGCGCCCGGCTTGCACCGCATTCGCGCGAACATGGTTTCAGGACACGCGAACAGAGGAGGAGACGCCATGGGACCTTTCCCGCATGACGCCCCGAAAGCCACGATCAGCCCCAGCAACCCCGCCGGCACCGACGGGTTCGAGTTCGTCGAATTCGCCCATCCGCAGGCCGAGGTCCTGGACCGCATCTTTCGCCAGATGGGTTTCGTTCCGGTGGCGAAGCACAAGCGCAAGGACATCACGCTCTATCGCCAGGGCGACATCAACTATCTGCTGAATGCCGATCCCGATGGCCATGCTGCCGGTTTCGTAGGCCAGCACGGCCCTTGCGCCCCGGCCATGGCCTGGCGCGTGGTCGATGCCCAGGTGGCGCTGAAGCGCGCGCTGGAGCTTGGCGCCAAGGAATATACCGGCGCGGGCAAATCCATCGACGCACCGGCGGTCTATGGCATCGGCGGCTCGCTGCTGTATTTCATCGACCGCTACGGCGATGCCGGCAGCGCCTATGCGGCCGATTACGACTGGCTGGACGAGCCCGACCCGCGCCCCGAGGGCTTCGGCTTCTACTATCTCGACCACCTGACGCATAACGTGGTGCGCGGCAACATGGACACCTGGTACAAGTTCTACCACGACACGTTCAATTTCCGCGAGATCAAGTATTTCGACATCAAGGGCAAGCAGACCGGGCTGGTCAGCCGGGCGCTGACCTCGCCCGATGGCAAGATCCGCATCCCGATCAACGAATCGACCGACGATCACAGCCAGATCGAGGAATACCTGCGCGAATACAAGGGCGAGGGCATCCAGCATATCGCCATCGCCACCGAGGACATCTATGCCGCCACCGACCGCATCGCCGGGGCCGGCATGGAGTTCATGCCGGGCCCGCCCGATACCTATTACGAGATGTCGCATCGCCGGGTTAAGAGCCACCAGGAACCCATCGACCGCATGAAAAAGCACGGCATCCTGATCGACGGCGAAGGCGTGGTCGGCGGCGGCATGACGCGGGTGTTGCTCCAGATCTTCTCGAAGACGGTGATCGGGCCGATCTTCTTCGAGTTCATCCAGCGCAAGGGCGACGACGGTTTCGGCGAGGGCAATTTCCGAGCCCTGTTCGAATCCATCGAAGAGGACCAGATTCGCCGCGGCGTGCTCAAGATCGACGCGGCCGAGTGACGGGATGGGCTGGACCGACTATGCCTCGGCCCCGCCCGCCGGGACCGAGATCTGCGACGAGGCCGAGATCGGCCGCATCCGCTGCCTGACCGTGGAAAGCGGCAACGGTCGTTTTCCCCTGCTGCTGGTGCGGCTGGCAGACGGCATCCGGGCCTATGTGAATGCCTGCCCGCATCAATACCTGCCGCTGGACCATCGCGGCGACCGGATCGTCTCGGCCGATGGGACGCGGCTGATGTGCAGCGCCCATGGCGCGATGTTCGACATCACCAGCGGCGCGGCCGTGCAGGGCGCCGATTGCGGTCTGGACGCAGTGCCGCTGGCGATCAGCGGCGGCAAGATCCGGATCGGGCAAGCCTGAAGGCGGAAGGGCACGGATAAGATATCCTTGAATCGACGTTGGATATTATCCGCAACAAATTGATAAATATAGACAAAGACAGACCCATATTACAGCGATCTCGCCAGCGCCTCCAGCTGGTCGGCGGCCGTGTTCCAGCCATCGTGAAAACCCATCTGCTCGTGCTGCCTCAGGGTGTCTTCGTTCCAGTGCATGGCTTTGGCCACGTAATGCGTCCGCTCGCCCTGCGGCTCGAAATGCACATGCGAGACCATGAAGGGTTGGCCCGAGGGGATCCAGCCCGGGCGAAAGGCATCGGTCGAAACCAGCCGCCGCTGCGGTTCGATCTCCAGGAAAACGCCGATATTCTCGAACCGCTCGCCCTCGGGGCCGTTCATGACGGAGAAGAACTCGCCGCCCGGACGCAGGTCCATGCGCGCCTCGGACACATACCAGGGCTTGGGGCAGAACCATTGCTTCAGCAATTCCGGCTCGGTCCAGCAGCGCCACAGCTTGGCGACCGGGGCATCCAGCACGCGCTCCAGCGTCAACACATGGTCGGGGGTGGTGGTCATGGCATCTCTCCTTGCAGGCTTGGCGTTCCGTTTCGAACAACCGCAGCGCGCTTTCGACAACGCGGCGAAACGTCGGGGGCGTTCGGCCGCAAGCGGACCGGCTGCCCGTCCGCAGATTGGCCGGAAAATGCGCCCCGGCATAGCCTGCAAGTGACGAAAGCGCCGCCGCAGGGAACTGCGGCGGCATTCTGCCTAGCAAGGGCGTGCCGGATCAGAAGGTGAAGTCGCCCATGTCGAGCTGCGCCTTCTGCATGTTCTCGATCGTGACGATGGTATCGGCCGACAGCCGCAACACGAGGTCGTCGCCGACCTGCTGGGCATTGCTGATGACCGCCTGCACCTGCGCTCGGCTGAAATCGTCGAAATCCAGCCGGTCCACGCCGTTCTGGAAATCGGTGACGATGTCGCGGCCATCGCCGCGCTCGAATTCGAAGACATCGGCGCCGGCCCCGCCGGTCAGGATGTCGTTGCCGCGTCCGCCCTCCAGCCGGTCGCGGCCATCGCCGCCATTCAGCCGGTCATTGCCGGAATCGCCGTCCAGTTCGTCATTGCCGAGCCCGCCGAACAGCAGGTCGTTGCCGGCGCCGCCCTCGACCTCGTCGTGACCCGCCCCGGCGTAAAGCGTATCGGCGCCGGCACCGCCCTCCAACTCGTCATTGCCGTTGCCGCCGTGCAGAACGTCATTGCCGGCGCCGCCTTCCAATTCGTCGTTGCCGGCGCCGCCATGCAGCAGATCGTTGCCGTTGCCGCCCATCAGATCATCATGGCCATCGCCGCCGTCCAGCGTGTCATTGCCGTCGCCGCCATGCAGCGTGTCATTGCCGCCAAGGCCGAACAGCCGATCAGGGCCGCCAAGGCCCGAGAGCCAGTCGTTGAATTTCGTTCCGTTCAACGTGTCCGCGAAATTCGTCCCGATCTTGCGCACCATGTCCGTGGTCCTTTCCTGTGTTGTGGCGGGGGTCGCCCGGCCGCGAAACTATGGCCGGGACATGCCACAGGCTGGCTGACAGCCTTCTGACCCGACCTGTCAGGGATCTGTCAGAAAGCCCATCCTGCGGCGGAAAACCGCCGATCCGGTCCTGTTGCCGTTTCGGCACGCGGCGGCCGGCGCGCGGCCCGCCGCCGGTCTTTGTCAGCCGCCTGTCAGTGCCTTGCCGCTATGAAGGAAGCCATGAGATCGCTTGCCGTCCTTGCCGTGCTTTTGTCGCTGCCGCCGCTGCTTGCCGTGGGGCAGGGCGCCGATGCGCCGGATTTCGAATATGCCCGCGATGCCGTCGAACAGGGCAAGATCCTGCCGCTTGCCGAGGTGCTGGCCAAGCTGCACGAGACCCAGCCCGGCCGGGTCATCGAGGTCGATCTGGACGAGGAGGACGGCATGACGCTTTATGAGGTCGAACTGGTGACCGAGGACGGCCGGCTGATCGAGGTCGAGATCGACGCCGCCTCCGGAAGAATCCTTACCCTGGACGAGGAGGACGAGGACTGATGCGCGCCTTGATCGTCGAGGATGAGCCCCGGATCGCCGCCGATCTGGAACGGGCGCTCAGGGCGGCGGGCTTCCTGGTCGAGACGGTCGCCGATGGCGAGGCCGCCTGGTTCCGCGGCGGCACCGAAGACTATGACCTGATCGTGCTGGACCTGAACCTGCCGCGGCTGGACGGGCTGTCGGTGCTGAAACGCTGGCGGGCCGAGGGTCGTGAAAGCCCGGTGCTGATCCTGACCGCGCGCGGCGCCTGGACCGAACGGGTCGAGGGCATCGATGCCGGCGCCGACGACTACCTGCCCAAGCCCTTCCGCATGGAGGAGCTGATCGCCCGTGCCCGCGCCCTGGTGCGCCGCGCCGGCGGCCGGGGCAATGCGACCCAGCAGGTCGGGCGGCTGACGGTGGACCTGAACCGCATGACCGCCGCCATCGACGGCATCCCGGTCCCGGTCACGCCGCTGGAGTTCCGGCTGGTCGCCTATCTGGCGCTGAACCGCGACCGCACCGTGCCCCCGACCGAATTGCTGGAGCATCTCTATGGCGACGACGATTCGCGCGAGCTGAACGCCGTCGAGGCCATCGTCACCCGGCTGCGCCGGAAGCTGGGACCGGGGGTGATCGGCACCCGGCGCGGCTTCGGCTATCACCTCGAGGACGAGGCACGGACTGGCCAAGCGCAGGGTGGCCAAGCGCAGGGTGGAGCGTGATCCGCTCGATCCGCTGGCGGCTGGTGCTGGCCGGGGCGCTGGCCCTCGCGCTGGCGCTGGCCTTGTCGGGCATGGGGCTGGCCGTGCTGTTCGAACGCCATGTCGAGCGTGTCGCGGTCGCCGACCTCCAGGACCGCGCGCTGGCGCTGGCCGCCATGGTGCAGCCGGCCGGCACCCGCCTGCGTGCGCCCCCCGACGATCCGCTCTACGACCAGCCTTTCTCGGGTCACTACTGGCAAGTCGAGCTGGGCGAGGAACTGCGCCGCTCGCGCTCGCTCTGGGACTATACCCTGCCACGCGACCAGCCGGCACCGGCGCCGGGCCAGAGCGCGGTGCGGGCGCTGCCCGGCCCGCAGGGCGAGCCGCTGCTCGCGGTCGAGCAAAGCCTGATGGTGGGCCGGGGCTCGGAAGCGGTGCCGCTGCGCATCATCGTCGCCTCGGATCGCGATGAACTGGCGCTGGCCCGGCGCGGTTTCCTGGGCGATCTCCTGCCCTATCTCGGCCTGCTGGGCGCGGCCCTGCTGCTGGCCAGCTGGGTGCAGATCACCGTCGGGCTGCGCCCGCTGCGGCAGGTCGGCGCAAGGGTGGCGGCGCTGGCATCGGGCGCGCGACCGCGCATCGGCCGGGACCTGCCGACCGAGGTGATCCCGCTGGCGACCGAGATCGACAAGCTGCTGGACGCGCGCGACGGCGAACTGGCCCGCGCCCGCCACCGCGCCGCCAATCTGGCGCATGGGTTCAAGACGCCGCTCCAGGCGCTGCTGGGCGACGCCGCGCAACTGCGCGATAAGGGCGAGGCCGAGATCGCCGGCAGCATCGAAACCGTCGCCAATCAGATGCGCCGCCACGTCGATCGGGAACTGGCCCGAGCCCGCATCCAGTCGGGTCGCAACGCCCCGGCTGCCGAACCCGGCCCGATCGCGGCCAAGCTGGTCGGCGTGCTGCGCCGCACGCCGCGGGGCGCCAGCATCGACTGGCAGCTTTCGATACCCCAGGGCCTTGGCGCCCGCATCGACCCCGATGATCTGACCGAGGCGCTTGGGGCGCTCCTGGAAAACGCCATGCGCCATGCCCATGAAACCGTCCGCATCTCGGCCCGCCGCCAAGCCCGCCGCATCGTCATCGCCATCGCTGACGATGGTCCGGGCGTGCCCGAGGCGGATCTGGAACGGCTGACCCGGCGCGGGCTGAGCCTCGACCCCAACGGCGAAGGACAGGGCATCGGCCTGGCCGTGGTCACCGACATCGCCGATGCGGTGCAGGGCGAATTGCGACTCGCGAACGCGCAGCCCGGCTTCCTGGTCGAGCTGCATCTCGACGCGGCACCGCCCGACTCCCAAAGCGCAGCGCTTTCACCGTTTCCCAAATACTCATGAGGCAAGCGCGCACCCGGCGCCGACCTTGCCCGATGGATGCGTTCAGGGCAGCGTGACTGCCACGTTGTCGATCAGCCGCACCCCGTCCAGCCAGGCGGCGACCAGCAGCCGCGCCGGCCGGCCCGGCTGGGTCTCGCCCAGCGTCTCGCCGTCACGCAGCTCCAGATATTCGACCGGCCCCACGCCCGCCGCCTCCAGCCCCGCCTGCGCCGCTGCCAGTACAGCGGCAGCCGGTTCGCCCGCCTCGATCCGGCGCACAGTCTCGAACAGCGCCCGCGGCAGGGCAGCGGCGCGAGCGCGGCCCTCGGCCGTCAGCCGCTGGTTGCGGGAGGACAACGCCAGCCCATCCCCGGCCCGCACGCAGGGACAGGGCACGATCTCGATCGGCAGTTTCAGGTCCTGCGCCAGCCGGCGGACCAGTTGCAGCTGCTGCCAGTCCTTCTCGCCGAAAAACGCCCGGTCGGCCTGGGTCATGTTGAACAGCAGCGTCACCACCGTGGCCACGCCGTCGAAATGGCCCGGCCGATGCGCCCCTTCCAGCGGGGCAGTCACGCCCGAGACCGAGATCACCGTGGCATGGTCCGGCGGATAGACCTCGTCGCCATCGGGCACGAACAGCGCATCGACCCCCAAGGGGCCCAGCAGCGCCGCATCGGCATGTTCGGTGCGGGGGTAGCGGGCGAAATCCTCGGCATTGTTGAACTGGCGAGGGTTGACGAACAGGGTCACGATCACCCGGTCGCAGCTGGCGCGCGCCGCGCGGACCAGGCTCAGATGCCCCTCGTGCAGCGCGCCCATGGTCGGCACCACGCCGATGGTTTCGCCCCGCGATTTCCAGTCGCGCACCCGCGCGCGCAGCTCGGCCAGCGGCCGGACGATCGGCGTGCTCATGCAGGCTTGCCCTCGCCAAAGGCGTGTTCGGGACCGGGGAAGCGGCGGGCGCGCACTTCGGCGGCATAGGCCGCGATGGCGGCATCGGCATCCTGTCCCAGCTCGGCGTAGCGTTTGACGAATTTCGGCTGAAACTCCGAGAACAGCCCCAGCATGTCGTCGACCACCAGCACCTGCCCGTCGCAATCGAGCCCGGCGCCGATGCCGATGGTCGGCACCGCGATCTCTTGCGTGATGCGCCGTCCCAGCGCCCCGGGCAGCTTTTCCAGCACCACGGCAAAGGCGCCGGCATCGGCCAGGGCCGCGGCATCGCCGGCGATGCGGTCGGCCTCGTGCTGGCCGCGGCCCTGCACCTTGTAGCCGCCCAGCGTGTTCACCGATTGCGGCGTCAGCCCGACATGGCCCATCACCGGGATGCCGCGCGCGACCAGGAAGGCCACGGTCTCGGCCATGTGGCGCCCGCCTTCCAGCTTGACCGCCTGGCAGCCGGTCTCGGCCATCAGCCGCGCGGCATTGCGGAACGCCAGCTCGCGCCCCTCCTCATAGCTGCCGAAGGGCATGTCCACCACCATGCAGGCCCGCGCGCAGCCCCGCGCCACCGCCTTGCCGTGCAGGATCATCATTTCCATGGTGACGCCGAGGGTCGAGGGCAAGCCGTGCAGCACCATGCCCAGGCTGTCGCCAACCAGCACGATGTCGCAATGCGCATCGACCAGCCGGGCCATGGGCGTGGTATAGGCGGTCAGGCAGACCACGGGTTCGCCGCCCTTGCGGGCGCGGATGTCACCGGGGCCAAGCTGGCCCTTGCGATCAGGGGTCGCGCTCATCACTTCCTCCGTTTTCCAGGGCCTTGGCGGCCGATGCCCGAATATTGGATTCGCGTCGCCATGTCTCGCAATAAAATGATGCAGATGCAGCATTCTCGCGCATGAAAAGAAGCCGCCCGGCGACGACGGTCGGCAGAGATCGAATTTTACATATAAAATGCAATGAATTAATAAAAACACCTCCCCCAAGGCTGCCCCCGCCGGCAAGGCCATGGCTGCATCCCCTCCACGACCGGCGGCTTCTTCGTTGTCCAAATACCCCTGCGACTGCGCCACCGGCGTCAGGGCCGCCTGCATGGGTTCTGCCGGCCCGATCCACCCCGATCGGCATCGGGGCTGGCGGCTTGACATGCCGGGGGTCGGGGCCTAGTGCCGGTTTCGGCTCTGGAAACGGGGTCGACCAACCAGCGCCGCGCCGATGCGGCCAGTTCCTCGGGATCGAGACATGACGCTGAACGCTGCCATCCTTGGAGCCTCGGGTTACACGGGTGCGGAACTGGTCCGCATCCTGGCCACCCATCCCCGGATCGAGATCGCCGCGCTTTCCGCCGACCGCAAGGCGGGGCAGGGCTATGACGAGGTCTTCCCGCATCTGCGACACCTGAAGCTGCCGGCCCTGGTCAGGATGGAGGAGATCGACTTCGGCGCCATCGACCTGGTGTTCTGCGCGCTGCCGCATGGCCTCAGCCAGCCGCTGGTCGGGCAATTGCCGCGCGATGTGAAGATCGTCGATCTGGGCGCGGATTTTCGGCTGCGCGATCCGGCGGATTACAAGAAATGGTATGGGCTCGACCATGCCGCGCCCGAGATCCAGCCCCAGGCGGTCTATGGCCTGACCGAATTCTACCGCGACCAGATCCGCGAGGCGCGGCTGGTCGCCGGCACCGGCTGCAACGCCGCCACCGTGCAATTCGCGCTGCGGCCGCTGATCGGATCAGAGCTGATCGACCTCGACGACATCATCTGCGACCTCAAGAACGGTGTGTCCGGGGCAGGGCGCTCGATCAAGGAGAACATGCTGTTCGCCGAGCGGTCCGAGGATGTGGCGGGCTATTCCCAGGGCGGCAAGCACCGCCACCTGGGCGAGTTCGACCAGGAATTCTCGACGCTGGCCGGGCGCGAGGTGCGCATCCAGTTCACTCCGCATCTGGTGCCGGTGAATCGCGGCATCCTGGCGTCCTGCTATCTCAAGGGCGAGCCGCAGGCGGTGCATGCCGCCCTGGCTGAAGCCTATGCCGACGAGCCCTTCATCGTGGTGCTGCCCTATGGCCAATTGCCGGCGATGGCGCATGTGCAGGGCTCGAACTTCTGCCATATCGGCGTGACCGGCGACCGGATCTCGGGGCGCGCGCTGGTCGTCTCGACGCTGGACAACCTGTGCAAGGGCTCCTCGGGGCAGGCGGTGCAGAACGCCAACCTGATGCTGGGCCTGCCGGAAACCGAAGGGCTGATGCTGGCGCCGATCTTTCCCTGACGGCTGCCGCCAGGCGGCCCTTCGTCCACGATCCTCAAGGGCGGCGCGCGGAACCGGAGGGCGGGCCCGCGCGTCTTGTCCAATATGAGCGGCGTCTTGCCGCTTCAAAGGAGGACATACGAGATGCGTAGCCTGATTGCGACAACCGTTTCCGCGATGGTGCTTCTGCTTGCCGGTTGCGGCGACAACCCCACCGAACGCGCTGCGACCGGCGGTCTGGGCGGAGCGGTGATCGCCGGTCCGGCGGGTGCCGTGGTGGGCGGGACCATCGGAGCCGCGACCGCGGACTGATCCGCACGATTCCGCCGTTCCGCGGATCGTGCCGCATGACGAGACAAGGGCAGGGCGCGAGGACGCCCATGCCCGAGAGCTTCAGCAATCAGCCCTTGGCGCGCTCGACATAGGTCAGGTCGGCGGTGTTGATGATGACCTTGGTACCGACGCCGATATGCGGCGGCACCATGATGCGCACGCCGTTATGCGCCATCGCCGGCTTGTAGCTCGACGAGGCGGTCTGGCCCTTGACCACCGGCTCGGTCTCGACCACCTCGACCGTCACCTTCTGCGGCAGTTCGATGGCGATGGCGACGCCGTTATGGACTTGCAGGAAAACGCTGATGCCGTCCTCGAGGAAGACCTTGTCGTCGCCGACCACGTCGGGCGAGACCACGACCTGCTCATAGCTTTCCGGCTCCATGAAGTGGAAGCCTTCGCCGTCCTCGTAGAGGAAGTTATAGGCGCGTTCGTCCACATGGGCACGCTCGACCTGTTCGGTGGTCTTCCAGCGTTCCGAGACCTTGTTGCCGTCCGAGATGCGGCGCAGATCGACCTGCGTCGTCGGCGTGCCCTTGCCCGGGTGGAAGTTGGTCGCCGTCAGGACGACATGGAGCTTGCCGTCGATCTCGACGACATTGCCTTTGCGAAGGCTGGAGGCGATGACTTTCAAGGCGGTTTCCCTTGCCTGCTTTTCAATTTCCGGAAGGCCGGATACGAAGTCCGGCGAAGATGACACCCCATAGCGTTTTTCGCAGCCTTGCGCCAGCCGCAAGCGGAAAACGACACAGATGCAGGAGTTGCGCGCATGAGATCCGCCTCCGAAAGCCCCTGGTGGGACCGCGACCGCCACGCCGGCCGCCGGCCGCTGCTGCTGGCGAGGGGCCGCATCCAGGCCGCGATCCGCGACTGGCTCGGGGCACAGGGCTTCATCGAGGTCGATCCCCTGGCTCTGGCCGTCAGCCCGGGGAACGAGGCGCATCTGCATGCCTTTGCCACCAGCCGGATCGGCAATGACGGGCTGGCGCGGCCGATGTATCTGCATACCAGCCCGGAATTCGCCATGAAGAAGCTGCTGGCGGCGGGTGAGGAGCGCATCTTCGCCTTCAGCCATGTCTGGCGCAACCGCGAGCGCGGCGCGCTGCACAGCCCCGAATTCTGCATGCTGGAATGGTATCGCGCTGGCGATGATTATCGTGTTCTTTTCGATGATTGCGGTCAATATCTAAGGCATGCTGCCGAGGCCGCCGGCGCCGAGGTTCTGCGCTTTCGCGGCGCCGAATGCGACCCCTATGCCGCGCCCGAGGTGATGAGCATGGCCGAGGCGTTCCGCGAATTTGCCGGCATCGATCTGCTGGCGACCTGCGACGGGGCCGAGACCGATGCGGCCGCCTTGCGCGCCCAAGCCGAGGGACAGGGGGTCCGGCTAGCCCCCGACGACGGCTGGTCCGACATCCTGTCGCGCGTGCTGGTTGAAAAGGTCGAGCCGCATCTGGGCCATGGCCGGCCGCTGATCCTCGATCGCTATCCCGCCGCCGAGGCCGCGCTGGCCCGCCGAGCCGCGGATGAGCCGCGCGAGGCCGAGCGGTTCGAGCTTTACGCCTGCGGCGTCGAGCTGGCCAACGGTTTCGGCGAACTGACCGACCCGGTCGAGCAGCGCCGCCGCTTCGAGCTGGAGATGGAAGAGAAGGCCCGAATCTATGGCGAGCGTTACCCGCTGGACGAGGATTTCCTGGCCGCTCTGGCGTTCATGCCGCCGGCCTCGGGCTGTGCGCTGGGGTTCGACCGGCTGGTGATGCTGGCCACCGGCGCCCCGCGAATCGACGAGGTGATCTGGACGCCGCTTGCGGAATGACCTGAAAATCAATCGGCAGTCCCGCCTATCTCATGTCGTTTATGGGTTTCCCCCAAAGGCGGCCTCTCGCCGGCCCGGAAATTCCGGCTTCCGGCCCTGGGAATCGGGCGCTAGGCTGGGCCAAAACGCTCGACCGAGGGGACAGGAATGCGGTTTTCATTGCGAGTTTCAGCGACGCTCACGGCCATGGCCCTGCTGCTTGGCGGCTGCGCCGGCAATTATCCCGGCACCGGGGTGCCGCAGCAGAGCCAGGAGATCAAATGGGGCCGCAACCAGAACCCACCCCCTGCCAAGGTGGCCGGGCTGAACAGCTGGGTCCAGGGCTTCAAGGCCAGCGCCCGCGGGCAGGGGATCAGCGACAGCACGCTGGATTTCGCCTTCCGCGACGTGATCTATAATCCCGAGGTCATCCGCCGCTCGCAAAGCCAGGCCGAGTTCAAGAAGTCCGTCTGGGAATATCTGGAGAACGCGGTCTCGGAAAAGCGCCAGACCAACGGCCGGGCGGCGCTGGCGCAATATGGCGGCGTGCTGAGCCGCATCGAGGCGACCTATGGCGTGGACAAGGAAGTCGTCGCCGCCGTCTGGGGCATGGAATCGACCTATGGCGAGCGGCGCGGCGACCTGCCGCTGATCGAAAGCCTGGCCACGCTCAGCTACGAGGGCTACCGGGGCGAGTTCTTCCGCAGCCAGTTGATGGCGGCGCTGCGCATCCTGCAAGCCGGCGACATCGATCCGGGCCACATGACCGGCAGCTGGGCCGGCGCCATGGGCCACACCCAGTTCATTCCGACCACCTATCTCAGCTTCGCGGTCGATTTCACCGGCGACGGCCGACGAGACATCTGGTCGAACGATCCCTCCGACGCGCTGGCCTCGGCGGCGAACTACCTGGCGAAATCGGGCTGGCAGCGCGGCCTGCCGGCGGCGGTCGAGGTCACGCTGCCGCCCGGCTTCAACACCGCGCTGGCCGGCAAGGGCAAGCGGCGCAGCGTCGCGGAATGGCAGTCGCTGGGCGTGCGCCAGGCCAACCAGCGGCCCCTGCCGCCCGCCGGCACCTCGACCGAGCTGATCCTGCCCGGCGGTTCCTCGGGCGCGGCCTTCCTGATCACCCGCAACTTCCACGCCATCCTGCGCTACAACAATGCCGACAGCTATGCGCTGGCGGTCTCGCATCTGGCGGATCGGTTGAAGGGCTATCCGGGCCTCGCCAATCCTTGGCCGGCCGACCATCCCGGCCTGCGCATCGAACAGCGAAAGGAGATGCAGCGCCTGCTGACCGCGCGCGGCTTCGACACCCAGGGCGTCGATGGCAATGTCGGCTCGAACACGATCAGTGCCATCAGGGCCTATCAAGCCTCGCGCGGGCTGCCCGTGACCGGCGAGCCCTCGGCGGCGCTGCTCGAGCAATTGCGTCGCGGCTGATGGGGATCGCGCCTGGCGCGGTGCTCTGAAGCGGACGACCGGGCGAACGCCACCACGCGCTCGCCCGGTCCTGTCGGAGCAAAACCGGCACCGCTTACCACCACAACAAGCTACCGCCTACCGACCACGCCTGTCTGATCGATCACTTTACGGTTGTGAACCTGACATTTTCGGCAAGCAGGAGCTGTTCGCGCCATGTATCGCGGCCCAGATTGCGGCAAGACTGCTCGCCTAAGTATCTCAGTCCCGCCCAATTCGAAGATCAGCACACCCGCGCCCTGCCTAGGCTCCAGACCCATTGCTTTCAGGCCTTTGGCGTGCTTCAGGCTCCGCAAGGAGAGCTGATCGATGAGCAATCTTTTCTGGCTGAGCGAGGCGCATATGGAGCGGCTACGGCCCTTCTTTCCCAAGAGTATCCGAAGATCAGAAAACAGTCCGGGGGACTGTTTTCCTGAGGATGGGCAAGCCGCGCGTGGATGCCCGGCATGTGCTGAGCGGGATAATCTTCGTCAATCGCAATGGCTTGCGGTGGTGTGACGCGCCGAAGGAATAC
>NZ_LLWQ01000188.1 GCF_001447385.1 Paracoccus sp. MKU1
GAGGATGCCGAGGGCGATCCAGTCCGCCGATTCCATTGCTTCACCCCCGCTTCGACGGGTCGAAGGCCAGCAGGCGCAGGGCGTTCAGCGTGACCAGCACGGTCGCGCCGGTATCGGCGAGGATGGCGATCCACAGCCCGGTGATGCCGAGGACCGAGGTCACCAGGAACACCGCCTTCAGCCCCAGCGCGATGGCGACGTTCTGGCGGATGTTGCCCATCGTCGCCCGCGCCAGCCGGATCAGCGCCGGAACGTCCGCCACCCGGTCGCGCAGGATCGCCGCATCCGCCGTCTCCAGCGCCACGTCGGTGCCCGAGCCCATCGCCACCCCGACGCTCGCCTGCTTCAGCGCCGGGGCGTCGTTGATGCCGTCGCCGATCATCATCACGCCCCCCTGCGCGGCCATCTCGCGGATCGCGGCCAGCTTGCCTTCGGGCAGCATCCCGGCGCGATGGTCCATGCCAAGGGCACCCGCGATGGCCTCGGCGGTGCGCGGGTTGTCGCCGGTCAGCATGACCGCGCCGACATCCAGCGCGCGAAGCTGGGCCATCGCCTCGGCGGCATCGGCGCGCGGCTCGTCGCGCATGGCGATCAACCCCAGGGGGCGGCGCGCGCGAAAGACCGCGACCACGGTCTTGCCCTCGCTTTCCAGCGCGGTGGCGCGGCGGATCGCATCGGCTTCGATTCCGCCCTGCTCGGCGGCATGGCGGGGCGAGGATACCCATGCGGGCTCGTCCGCGACGACCGCCTCGACCCCCCGGCCCACCAGCGCCCGCGCCTCGCGCGCGGGCAGCGGGGCCACGCCCGCCTCGGCGGCACGCGCCAGGATGGCCTGCGCCAGCGGATGGCTGGAGCCGGCCTCGACCCCGCCCGCCACCGCCAGCAGCCCGGCCTCGTCCACGCCGGCGGCCGGCACCAGGTCGGTGACCACCGGCCGGCCATGCGTCAGGGTGCCGGTCTTGTCGAAGGCGACATGGGTGACCTTGGCCGCGGCCTCGATCACCGCGCCGCCCTTCATCAACAGCCCGCGCTTCGCCCCGGCCGAGAGCGAGGAGGCGATCGAGGCCGGGACCGAGATCACCAGCGCGCAGGGGCAGCCGATCAGCAGCAGCGCCAGGCCGCGATAGATCCAGCTCCCCCAGTCCGCGCCGAATGCCAGCGGCGGCACCAGCACCACCAGCGCCGAGACCGCCACCACGGCGGGCATGTACCAGCGGCTGAAGCGGTCGATGAAGCGCTCGGTGGGCGCGCGGGCTTCCTCGGCCTCCTCGACCAGGCGGATGATGCGGGCGATGGTGTTGTCCGCAGGCTCGCGCATGACGCGCACGCGCAGCGCCGCCTCGGTATTGATCGAGCCTGCGAAAACCCCGTCCCCCGGTCCCTTGGTCACCGGCACGCTCTCGCCGGTCACCGGGCTGTCGTCGATGCCGCTCGTGCCCTCGGCGATCGCGCCATCGGCGGGGATGCGGTCGCCGGGACGGACCAGCACGACCTGGCCGATCCCCAGGCTGTCGGCGGGAACCTCCCGCGTCTTGCCGTTCACCTCCAGCAGCGCGGTCTTGGGCACCAGATCGGCCAGCGCCCGGATGCCGTCGCGCGCCCGGCCGGCGGCGACGCCCTCCAGCACCTCGCCCAGGGCGAACAGGAACACGACCAGCGCCGCCTCCTCGGCCGCACCGATGAAGAGGGCGCCGACGGCGGCGATGGTCATCAGGCTTTCGATGGTGAAGGGCTGGCCCATGCGCAGCGCCGCGAAGGCGCGCTTCGCCACCGGGGCGACGCCGATCACGCAGGCCAGCAGGAAGGCCCAATAGCCCCATTCGGCCGTGGTCAGCAGCTCGAAGGCCCAGGCCGCGGCCAGCAGCACGCCGGTCATGACGACCAGCCGGCCCTTGGCGGTGCGATGCCATCTCTGGCCGCGGGCAGCGCCATGGTCGTGGCCATGCGTGGCCGGGGCGGCTGCCGGTGCCACGGCCGCCGCAGGCGCGGCATCGGGCAGCACGAAGGCCTTCTTGCGCGGTGCCTCCTGCCCGCGCGGCGCGATGCCAAAGCCCAGGCGCCGAACCGTGTCCTCGATCTGGTCGCGGCTTGTCCCGTCCGGGTGCAGCGTCAGCGACAGCTTCTCGGCCATCAGCCCGACCGAGACCTCGCCCACCCCCGGCATCCGCTCGACCGCCGCGGTGATCTTGCGGGTGCAGGCGGCGCAGTCCATGCCCGTCACCCTCCATTCGACCCGTTCGGCCTGTTCGTCACGCATCGTTCATCTCCTGCCCGCGTAGACCGCGGGCCTTGTCCTCGATGATTCGGGAACCTAGGTGCTCCAGCAACTAGAGCTTCAAGGGGTTTCTCATGCTCTCCATCGGAAAACTCAGCCGGGCGACCGGGGTGAAGGTGCCGACGATCCGCTATTACGAGCAGATCGGCCTGCTGCCCCAGCCCGAGCGGACGGCGGGCAACCAGCGGCTTTACACGCCGAAGGTGCAAGAGCGGCTGGCCTTCATCCGCCATGCCCGCGACCTGGGCTTTCCGCTCGAGGCGATCCGCGAGTTGCTGAGCCTGTCGGACCGGCCGGACATCCCCTGCGCCGCCGCCGACGAGATCGCCGGCCGCCAGCTTGCGGCGGTCAATGCCCGCATCGCCCGGCTGAAGGCCCTGCAAGCCGAGCTTGAACGCATGATCGTCCAATGCGCCCATGGCAGCATCTCGGACTGCCGCGTCATCGGGGTGCTGGCCAATCACGGGCTTTGCCTGCACGGTGATCATGGCGCAGTCGGATCCGAATAGGCCGGGAAGATCGCCCGAGAAACCTCGGTCTTCATGGGCCACGGCGGCACGCTTGATATATGGCAGCCCGCCGGGACCGACTGGCAGTCACATGCCCCCGTGATGCCTCTGCCGGCACTTATCGATCCGCCGACGAATGCCCGGCGATCGAGGCCGGAGCCTTTGAAGCTCTTTCCCATGATGACTCAATCCGTTCTGTCCGTGGTGACATCGGCCCGGAATGTGCGTCTGGGCGGACCATGACGACCGCGCCTTGCGAAAGGCGGGGTTTTGCCAGGCTGATGGCGAATTGCGCCCGAGGCGCGGAATCAGACGGAGAGGGTTTTCGGAGGCCGTTCTTGCCACAGAGGATCTGTCGCGTGCCAGGAGAACGCGACAAAGTGCCGATCGAGCCTGCCGGCATCCTGTGCGGCGCCATATCGAGGAGACGCCGCCTCGACGGCCGCATGCGAGGCGCAGGCCCAGTCGCAAGCCGTCCCATCGCTTCCGCAACTGCCGCTCAGCATGCAGGACACATTGCTTGGGGCGGACGAAGGCTTGGCCTTCTGCCCAGCTACGGCTTCCATTGCCAGTTGCTGAGACGCCACCACACCGTCATGCGCCACCGACAGGATCAGGGCGGCATTCATCGCGACAAGCGTGAAGATCAGGGCGAGCAGACGCATCATGCCGACAGGGGTAAAATGGCCGCGCAGCAAAGTCCATCCGCTTATGGTCGCAATGACCTTTTCGACGAGGTGTCCCGGCTCCCTGAGCCGGGTCTATGGCAGTCTCAAACGCTTTGCGAAACCGGGCGACACGCTACGCGCCGGCGCGGCCGGCAAGACGCTGCTGGATGCAGCATCAGGCTTTGTCGATAAACAGGGATATGCGGAAACGCACCTCTGAACTTTCTCCGGACTGCTCGCGGCGCGACACCTATCCGAAATGCGAGGCTTCACGCTGGCCGAGGAATGACCGGTTCCCAATAGGGAAGCCCGGTGCCGGAGCAGCGTTTCGTGCGGGCGCTGCCTTGAACATCTAAACCCTCGTTCTATTTTCCGTCGTAGTGCTGTCGATGGTCTGCATTTCCGGTCCGTATTATCTGCAGGCCGTCTCGCGCGGCGTGCGAGTTACTTCGGGGGTCAACGTGAGCTATAATGCACCGCTGATCTGATCGGTGGCCATTTTCATGCTCCCTACGTTGCCGTCTTTCAGACCGGGCACAGTTCTCCACACGATCAGCGCGCCCACCTGACATGCAGATCATCAACGATCAGTTCGTGATGATGCCGACCCTGCCCACCGTGCTCACGCATATGAGGATGGTTCGATGCCAGGTCCGGGTGTTCGTGGGCGATGTCGGAAGGATCTCCGGCAGGCCAGATCCGCAGAGCCACCAGCACCCCGACAAGACCCACAAGCGACATGACGACGAAAGTCGATTGCAACCCGAAGGCTGCACCGAAGCGGCCGGCAAGCGGGTAGGCGATCAGCCAGCAGGCGTGAGACAGCGCGAATTGGGCAGCGAAAATGGTCGGGCGATCCTCGGGGTGGGCGGAGCGGCGCAGCAGGCGCCCCGACGGCGTCTGCGCCACGCTGTAGCCGAAGCCGATCACCAGCCAGAGCGCCAGCAACAGCGCATAGGACGGGACCAGCGATCCCAGGAAGGTGCCGATGACCAGAACCCCAGCACCCGCGACCATGACCGGTCGGTCGGCAATCCGGTCGAGCAGCGCGGGCAGCGCGAACGCCGCGAGC
>NZ_LLWQ01000189.1 GCF_001447385.1 Paracoccus sp. MKU1
AAGAAGGCGGTGAAATACGACAAGAGGCGCTACAAACGGCGCAACCGCATCGAGATCATGTTCGGCCGCCTGAAGGATTGGCCAATCGTCGGGAAAACAGTCCCCCGGACTGTTTTCTGATCCTCCTCATACGTCGCGACCCGATACGACCGGTGCCCGGAAACCTTCTTCTCTGCGATCATGCTAGCCGCAACCGTCTTGTTCTGGCTGTGAAACTCAATGAGCCTGGACCCTGGCTCAGTCGAACAGCGTCCCGACGGCATGTGTTCGGATGCAGCCGCCTCGCGCAGAAGGAACAGCGCATTGAGGCTGAGACGCAGAGCGAGTTCGCTGCCAGCCTTCGGACCCAGCACCATCAGCGCGCTCGCCCAGGCATCGGCCTCGGCACAGCTGCGGGCGACAACCGTGACCGAGGCTGGTGACGAGCGGAGCGGGCCGCCTGTTATGGGGTCCATCGTGTGAGACAGGTGCTGGCCCTGAACGGTCACATGATGCCGGTAGTCACCCGATGTGGCGACGGCGGCATTCTCCAGCATCAAGATGGAGTGAGGCGGCGCGGCGCTCGGGGTCGGGCGTCTCGACGGCGACCGTCCAAAGCATGCCATCGGGCCGCAGCCCGGACGCCCGCATCTCGCCGTCGATGCCGACAAGGAACGCGGCAATGCCGAAGCCCTGCAACGTCCCGGCCAACCTGTCGACGCCGTAGCCACCGTAATCGATACATGTGGATTGTCTTCCTCGCCCTGCGTCAGCATGAACGCCTTTCGCCTCGGGAATTTCGATGCCTTCATCGCCCTCAGCTTCTCTCCCAGCCAGGGAATGTTGGCTGAAAGCTCGGGCTTCAACCGGCCCGGTGCCCGGGGGCAGAGTACAACCGTTCCAACCGATAGGGCGCCGGATCGACAAGCGGCGTCCCGCCGGTTACCAGATCGGCCGCCAATTGGCCAGCGCCGGGTCCGGTGCCGAAACCGTGCCCCGAGAAGCCCGTGGCCAGAGTGAGCCCTGGGATGTTCGCGACGGCTGAGATCACCGGCAGCGAGTCGGGGGTAATGTCGATCGATCCGGCCCATGTCTCGCGAATGGCTGCATTCCCGAAAACGGGCCAGGCCGCGGCGAGATTGGTCATCGCCTCGGCGATCAGCTTCTGGTTGACGACCGGATCCATGATCCGCATCCGTTCGAAGGGCGAGATCCGCTCGCCGGTCCAGGATCGGGCCAGCGACAGGTCTGCCAGGAACTCACGACCCAGAGAGATGCGGATGTTGCGACGGTTGGCGCGCAGCGTCGGCAGGTATTTCAGCCCGATCCGCAGGTGGTCCATGGTCAGCGGGGCCAGCATCGCTCCACGCTGGGTGATGATGAAGCCACCGTCTTGATGCTTGCGGAACGAGAAATCGGGCGCGCCCACGGCGATCTCGGTCGGTCCATCCATCGGTGCAGTGCGAATGACCGAGGCCGATACCGGCAGCGTGGGCAGCGAGATGCCGAGATTGCCGAGGAACCGGCGTGACCACATGGCGCCGGCCAGAAGAACTTGCTGGCACCGGATCTCGCCGCGCTCGGTGATCAGGCTTGCAACCCGACCAGCCGCCAGAGACAACGTGCGTACCGCGCAGTTCTCGACGATGAGCGACCCCTTGGCGATCGCAGCAGCGGCTATGGCGCTGGAGGCCAGCGTCGGCTCGGCGTAGCCGTCCGAGGCGGTATAGACGCCGCCAGCCCATTTTTCTCGGCCACCAGGCACCAGCAGGTCGATTTCGGTTGGGGTCAGCATCCTGGAATCCAGCGAGAACCCCTTGACAGAATCCAGCCATAGGCGGCTCGCCTCGAGTTCGGTTTCGGTGCGGGCGAGGAACATGATCCCGCGCTGGCGATAGCCGACCTGGGCCCCGGTCCGCTGCTGCATTTCCTGCCATAGCCGTTCTGATGCGATGGATAGCGGCAGATCAGCCGCGCTCCTGTTCGTCTTGCGTACCCAGCCGAGATTGCGTGACGACTGCTCGGCCGCGATACGGCCCTTTTCCAGCACGACATTCGGAATCCCCCGCTCGGCCAGTGCCAGCGACGCGGAAAGGCCGACGATTCCGCCGCCGATGATCGCCACGGTGGTTTGCTGCGGAATATCCGCGGAAGTCTGGACGGGCTTGATCACGGGCGCCACGATGCACTCCTTTGAAGAAAAGCGGTAATCACTGCATGCACGGCAGGCGTCAGGGCGCGAGGTCGATGCGATCGACCCGGGCCGCCGAGGCGCCGCGATAGGCGGTCACGTCCATTTCTACCTTGTAGGCCATCGATCCCAGCGGCGGGCAGGTCATGGTGCAGGCCGGGTCGATGCCGCGGAACTTCTGTCCCAGCACGGCTCCGACCGCGTCCCCATCGGCGGGATCCTGGACATAGACCCGGATCGCAACCACATCGGCCAGGCAGGAACCGGCGGCAGCCAGCGCGCGTTCGATATTGGTAAAGACTTGCAGGGTTTGTTCGACTATCTCTTCGGGGATCTCCTTGGTGTCGGGGTCGCGACCGGCTGTGTTGGATACGAAGATGAGGTCGTTGACGGCGACAAGGCGAGAGTAGCTTGCCATGTCCTCGAATTTCGAGCCGCTCTTGATCTTGATAACTTTGGTCATCGGTGATGGCTTCCTTGCCTGGATTGCGAATTGATGGCGGCTGCGAGGGCTGCGCGCTCGGCTGACAGCGGATCAGCGCAGAACCGGCGCGTCCCACAAGTTCAGCTTGACGCCGACGCCCTTTTCGACGGCATTGCGATAGACGACCGTCCCCCATGCCACGTCCTCGACGGGCATGCCGCCGACCGACAGCATGATGATCTCGTCGTCACTTTGCCGGCCGGGCGCCTCGCCGGCGACGATCTTGCCCAGATCCTCCAGCGCGCTTCTTTCAAGCCGGCCTTCCTCGATTAGGTCCAGAAAGCGGATGCCGACCACGGGAACCCAGTTATGCGCGGGCTTGGGAACCTCGTCATACCACGCATCATACATGGCCGGATTGTCCAGCACCTTGCGGACATCCGATCCCGCAACACCATCGTCGAAATTCCCCAAGGCGGGCATGGCGAAGAACGTGCCGGGATTGATCCATTCGCGCCTGACGGTCGGATAGGTGGAGGGATCGCCCGTCGCGCCGGAGCTGCAATAGGCGACCACATCCGAATCGCGGACCAGTTCCTCCTCGGTCTCGACCGCACGCAGGTCGGTGATCTGAGGATAGGTCTCCCTGACCCAGGCCAGGAACGCGTCGAGGTTTTTCCGGCCGCGTCCCTTAACCTTGACGGTGTCGATCTGGGGGCAGGCCGCGATGAACGCGCTTAGCGCGGTCTTGCCCATTACGCCCGGCCCGAGAATGCCCGCGACCCGCGAGTCCTTGCGGGCGAGATGGCGCGCGCCCACCCCCGGCACGGCGCCGGTGCGATAGGCCGACAGCAGATTGGCCGACATCATCGCCAGTGGAGCGCCGGTCTCGGTATCGTTGAGGATGAACATCAGGATTGAACGGGGAAGCCCGCGGTCCCGGTTCGCGATGTTCGAGCCATACCATTTCACGCCGGACGTGCCGAATTTGCCGCCAAGATAGGCCGGCATCGCCATGAAGCGGCGGTCTGGCGTGGGCTTCGGCATGTTGGGAAAAGGGGAATTCTCGGGAAAGTGGATCAAAGAGCCGTGTGAATTGCTGTTGGCCCCGGCCATCCGGTAGTCACCCCGGTAGAGAAGCTCGAACATCTCTTCCATCGTGTCGACGCAGGCGGGCATGTCAGTTACTCCGGCACGGATCATGTCGGGTTCGGAAAGGTAGATAAAATCGATCTTCGTGCTGCCGGTCATCTGTCTCTCCTTCTTTGTGTGTTGTCGGGGCCCAGGGCGGGGGGGGCGCTGGCAGGACGGCCATGCTGCGGCTCTTGCCTGCGGCGAAATGGTGCGCAGTCCGACAGGATCTGTGTCTCGATTTTTCAGTATGCGCTCCGACGGACCTCGGATGGCAGCACGCCGAACATGTCCTTGAAATCCTTGCTGAACCGTCCGAGATGGTAAAAGCCGTACGTCATGGCCAGCCGTGTCACCCCCCGATCTCCGTCCGAAAGCTGCTGCAAGGCCGCCATAACCGCCTGCAGGCGCATGGATTTCAGCAAGGCCAGCGGAGTTGTCCCGCGGTATTTGCGGAATCCCGCATAGAGGGTGCGGCGCGAGGCGCCGGCATGGCGCGCGATCTCCTTAATGCCGATCGGCTCTGCCAGATGATCGCGGATATAGAATTCAGCCTGATGGACGTAAGGCGGCGCGCCGTCCCTGGGCGCAAGATCCCGGCTCGCCCGGCGGTATTCCGGCGAAAGCCCAAGAACGACCGAGGTGATCAGTTCTTTGACATGGGTGGCGACGCCATGGGAGCCCAGTGCGGTGTCGCCTTGGGCAAGGCACCCAACCAGCGTCGTCAGAACGCCGGCCAGCATCAGCCCTTCCCTGTCGATGCAATAGGCAGAATGGGAAAAGGACAGCGACTGCTGGCGCAAGGCAAGCTTCTGGCGGCCCAGATAGTTGCCGATCCAGGCATGGCTTAGCGTCATGGCCAGGTGCCGGTTGTCGCCGGGCATCACCGCGCGATAGGGGCTGCTGGCATTGATGACGACAAACTCGTTCGGGCCGACAGGATATTCGCGTCCCGACTGGATCACCGTCGTCCGCCCCCGCAGCGGCACCTTGACCATGATCCCGTCCTGCAGCTTTTCGACCAGTACGGAGATGCTCTCGGCGCTGCTTCGATAGTCGATGTAATGAAGGACGACGCCATCCAGATCGATGGAATGGTGCCAGCCTTCCACCGTTCCCGAATTCGTCCCTGTCACCGCGAAGTCATGCGGTGCCAGCATCCGTGACAGATGCACATGAATACCCGATGCATCATCCAGATGCCGGCTTTTCTCGCGCAGGCTGCCGTGCAGGGCCGAACCGGATTGCGAGAGTTCACGGAGACATTCCAGCATGGTTGTCGCTTTCCTGACGCTTGCCCGAGTGTCACTTTTCGACACGGCTGGTTCCGAAGCTCGCGAACCTGTCGGCATCGGATATCCTGGTGACGACAGCCTGAAGGATGCCTACGGCAAAACAGATGGCCAGGATCCAGATCAGACTGTTCACGACCGGGTCGTCGACACCTGTCAGCGCGCTGTAATTCACCATGGCCTGGTAGGTGGCCGAGGCGACGATCACACCGCCCAAGGCCGGGGCTGCAGTCTTCGCGAGACCGATCTCTCCCCTGCGCATGAAATAGACCGGGATGGCAAAGGAGGTCAGGGCAAGCAGGCTCATCAACCCGACCGAACCGACCCCGACAAGCGCCGGCGTGACGTTCAGCAGCGGGTCCAGGCCGGCAAGGGCTGCCGCCACCATGATCGTCAGGACGAACAGAGCTAGGCAATAGCCCGCCACATAGGGCGAATGATGTTTCGGATGCGTCTGCGCAAGGGGCCGAGGCAAGGCATTGTCGCGGGCCAGGGCATAGATGTAGCGCGCGGCATTGTTGTAAAGGCCAAGTGCCGCGGCAAATGTCGAGGACAGGATCAGCACCCCGAACACCGAAATGCTCCAGCCGCCAAGATGGGTTGCGGCGATGCCGAACACGAAATGCCCCGGATTCTCGCCCGCGACCGCCTGCACGTTGCCGCTGCCGACTGCCGAGGACAGCGACCACGAGGTCAGCACATAAAACCCGCCTGCCAGGAACAGCGCAACGAAGGTCGCCAGCGGAATCGTGCGCTTGCGGTTCACCGCCTCTTCCTGATAGATCGCCGTACTTTCGATGCCGATCATGCCCGAGAAGCCATAGATCAGCGCGATGCCCAGCCCGGCGCCGAAGACCGTCGAAGGCGCGAAATCGCCGATCTCGTAGCCGCCGCCACCGACCGAGAACAGGATCGCCAGATCCAGCCCCAGCAGCAACAGGATTTCCAGCATCAGCAAGACGCCCAAGACCTTGGCCGTCAAGGTGATCTTGTGATGGGCCAGGATGGCCACCAAAACCGCCCCGCCGATGGCCCAAAGCCACCAGGGCGTTTCGATGCCGGTCCATGACCGCAAGGTGTCCATGCCGAAGAAGCCAAAGGCCGACAGAGTCGAGGCCGACAGTGCTGTATAGGACAGCACCGAGACATAGGCAGCGGCCAGCCCCAGCTCCTTGCCGAGGCCCGAGGTGATATAGGCGTAGAAAGCGCCGGCGTTCTTCACATGCGGGATGATCTTGACGTAGCCGAGCGCGAATAGAAACAGTGCGATCATCGTCAGCAGATAGGCGCCCGGAACGCCCGCACCGTTTCCATATGCAAAGGCGATCGGTTGCAGCGAGGCGACGACGCCCAGCGGCGCGGCCACCGCAACGACCATGAAGACGATGTCGAAGACGCCCAGGGCGCCCTTTTCGAGTCCCGGGGTCTCGCCGCCGGTCAATGCGTTCGGTTTCATTGCTTTTCCCTGTGTGCGATGAGCGTTTTTTGTTCTTGGGGATCCGTCCCGTCGCGACCGGATTGTCGGGATGCGGGCGTCGGTAAATCTTTCTAACCTGAAACGCTCCGCGAAGAATTGCACTTTCGGCCATTTTCTTTACAGTTCCGGACATGGCCATGGTGAGGGCAGGCATGCCGAAGGACGCGAAGGTGCGGGTGATATTCATGTCGGCTTTCCTGCGCGCAATCACGCGGAAGGGGCTGAATACAGGCTATTTGCTGCGGCGAGTAGGCCTGCCCCAGGACAGCCTCGCCTCGCCGGTCGACTGGATTCCGCTCAGGCATTACATCGCGATGACAGAACTGATTGCCCAGGAATCGCGAAGCGCGACGCTGGGGCTCGACATGGGCAGCGTGTTCGATCCCGACGAACTGGGTCCGTTCTACATGCTGATGATGACGGCGGGCACCTTTGGCGCGATGTTGCAAGCCTTCATCCGCTTCCAGGTCTATTGGCAGACGGATACCTGCCTGGAAATGCATGCGGATGGCGACCGGGTGGAGTTGCGCTATGTGATCCGGGACAGCGATATCTGGCCCCGTCGGCAGGATGCCGAATTCACGCTGGCCGCCATAACCAGATGCATCCGACACGCGCTCGGCGAGCAATGGCGCCCATTGAACGTGTCCTTCGAGCATGACATCTCGAATCATGGCCCGGTGATGCATGAATTCTTTCGCTGTCCAGTGGCGGGCGCGCATAGCTACAATGCCATCGTGTTTCCGCGCCAGGCGCTGGCGATGCCGTTGCCCTTCAATTCTCGATCGGATTTCGCGCGGGTCCAGCCGGTTATCGAGCGCCATCTGATCGACCTCATGCGCGCCGGCACGACCGAGCAGACCGGCATCGTCGATCAAGTGCGCTGGCTGGTGGCCCGACGCGTCGGCGTTCAGGACGTGCAGTTTTCGGCCATCGCGGCGGAGATGGGCATGCCCGAACGTACCCTGCGGCGCCAGCTTAACGCCCATGGTGCCGGTTTTCGCGAAATGCTGCTGAAGGAACGCATGAAGCGCGCCCGACGTTTGCTGGACGGGCGCGCTCCGATCTCGCTGGAGCGGTTGGCCGAGAAACTCGGCTATTCCGATGCCGCGGCCTTTTCGCGCGCCTTCAAAAGCTGGCACGGCATCTCGCCGCGCCGTTTTGCGCATCGCGCGCGGTAAAGGTCATCCGTAACGATGCACCGATGCCTTCAAGCGGGTATGCGCCAGGACTGAAGATTCACCAAGGTCGTTGCCCATCCCCGATTCCTTCCAGCCGCCGAACGGCATCGCCACGTCCAGCGCATTGTGGATGTTGATCCAGACCGATCCGGCCTCCAGGCCCTGGGTCATGCGATGCACGCGGCCCAGATCCTGCGTGAATACGCTGGCACCCAGCCCGAACCGGCTGTCATTGGCCAGGTGCAGCGCCTCGGCTTCGCTGTCGAAGGCGGCGACGACGACGACGGGGCCGAAGATCTCTTCGCGCGCGGGGGTCATGTCCGACGTTACGCCCGCTAGGACGGTCGGGCGCAGATAGCATCCGTCATGTTCGGGTGCGGTTCCTCCGGTCAACAGCGCGGCGCCCTCGGTTATGCCCGCCTGGATGAAGCCGAGGATACGCTGTTTCTGGGCCTGAGTGACGACCGGCCCCATTTGCGCGCCAGGTAGCAGCGGTGCCGAAAGCTCGATCCCCGCGACGATATCCACGACCCGCTCCAGCACCTGGTCATGGATCGCGCGATGGACATAAAGCCGTGAGCCGGCACAGCAATTCTGGCCGTGGTTTGCCAGGATCGCCCATGCGGCAGCCTGTGCCGAGACCTCGACCTCGGCATCCTCCATCAGGATCACCGGCGATTTCCCGCCCAGTTCGAGGGAGCATTTCTTGAAATTGCCGGCAGCGGAAACGGCGATCCTGCGCCCGATTTCGGTCGAACCTGTGAATGTGACCATCGAGATGCCCGGATGAGAGACCAGCATTTCGCCCAGCCGGGGGCTGCTGCCGGTCACGATGTTGATGACACCGGCGGGGATGCCCGCCTCGGCGGCAAGCTGGGCGAAGCGCAGCGCCGAAAGCGGGGTCTGCGGTGCGGGCTTAAGAACGATTGCGCAGCCAGCGGCAAGGGCGGGTGCGATCTTCCAGACAGCGATGCCAAGCGCCACGTTCCAGGGCACAATCGCGCCCACCACTCCGATCGGTTCGCGAAAGGTGAAGCCGCGCAACTCGCCGTCCGGAATATAGGGCACGGACAGTCGCATGGTCTGTCCTTCCAGCTTGGTCGCCCAGCCGGCCATGTAGCGCAGGACATGCGCCGAATATCGCACATCCACGCCGGCGGTATTGGATAATAGCCGGCCCGAGCAGAGGGTTTCGATCTCGGACAGTTCGCGTTCGTTCTGTTCCAACAGATCGGCGAGCCGCAGCAGGCGCAATTCACGCTCATGCGGCCGGAGACGCTTCCATTCTCCGTCCATCGCCTTGCGGGCCGCCGCGACGGCCGCATCCAGATCCTCCGGCCGGGCTTCGGCCGCGCGAGCGAACTCCAGCCCGGTAGACGGATCGGTCAGAGCATAGCTTTCAGGGGTTTCGACTGTCTTGCCGCCGATCTGCAACCCGAAGGTTTGGCCCAGGCGGGCACGCGCGGCATCGCCCAATAGATCAAGGTCGTTACTGAGTTTCGACATGGTTTCCTCCGTAGGAACAGGGGTGTGGGATCATCCGGGCCGACAGACCAGAACATCCCGCGGCGACCCCTCTCTTGGGTCGGGCTTTCGGCTCACTCCAGGCCGGCGGGGTCCAGACGCATGCAGACCGCGCGGGGTTCCGTGAAGGCGTGCATCGCCTCGGTGCCGAATTCTCGGCCCAGACCCGACATCTTGACACCGCCAAAGGGCACCGCGCTGTCGAGCAGGTTATGGGTGTTGATCCAGACCGTGCCGGCGTCGATCTGCGAGGCGAGGATATGTGCCTTGTTTAGATCGCGCGTCCAGATGCTGGCGCCCAGCCCGTATTCGGTGTCGTTCGCTATTGCCTTGATGTCGCGCAGCCCTTCCAGTCGGCCGGCGACAACGACCGGTCCGAAGATCTCCTCTCGCCACAAACTGGCTTCGCTGCCGACATTGCTAAGGATGGTGGGGCTGTAGAAAAAGCCCCTGTCGCCCCAGCGTCGGCCGCCAATCAGCACTTCGGCGCCTTCGGCGATACCCCGATCGACCATCGCGGACACTTTTTGCAGTTGCCGGGCCGAGATCAGCGGCCCCAGCGCGACATCGTCCTGAAACGCCGGGCCCATGGGCAGGGTCATCGAGAATTCCGCGATGCCCCGGATCACCTCATCATAAACCTCGGACTGGATGAGCAGCCGCGATCCGGCGGTGCAGATCTGGCCCGAATTGGCAAAGATCGCCATGGCTGCGCCTGGGATTGCACGTTCCATGTCGGCATCGGCCAGAACGATGGCAGGCGATTTTCCCCCCAGTTCCAGCGTGACGCGCTTCATCTGGGCCGATGCGCTGCGCAGGATGCTCTGGCCGGTCGTGGTCGAGCCGGTGAAGCTGATCTTGCGGACCTTGGGGTGGTTCACAAGGCTGGTACCGACCGGATCGCCATGACCCGTGACGATGTTCACGGCCCCGTCTGGAAAGCCCGCTTCCAGGATCAATTCGCCCAGCCGCAGCGTGGTCAGCGACGTCTCCTCCGAGGGTTTCAGAACGATGGTGCAGCCGAAGGCGATGGCCGGGGCCAGCTTCTGGATCGCCTGGCCCAGCGGGAAATTCCAGGGTGTGATGCCTGCCACCACGCCGATCGGCTTGCGTTCGGTGTAGGCGCGATAGACCCCGCCATCGTCGTTGAACGGGGAAAGTGCGATGTATTCACCCGACATCTTGGACGCCCAGCCAGCATAATAGCGCAGCGCGTCCATCGCAAAGGCAAGGTCGACATGGCGCGACACGGCATAGGGTTTGCCGTTGTCCCAGCTTTCCAGCCTCGCCAGCTCGTCGGCATTCGCCTCGACGAGCAAGACCAGCCGTTCCAGAAGCCGGCCCCGATCCAGCGGTCGCATTCTTTGCCAGGCAAGGCTGTCGAAGCAGCGTTGCGCGGCATCAACGGCACGGCCGACATCCTCGGCCGTGCCGGCGGCGATATGCGCAAAGACCTCCTCGGTGGCGGGGTTGACCACGGCAATGGTCTGTCCGCTGCTGGATTCGCTCCAGCCGCCGCCGATCAGCAGCTTGCCTTGGGGAAGGTTCACCCTGGGGAATTGGGGGTTATGGATCGTCATGGTTAACTCCTTACCTGGTTCGGCGCACGTCCCTCCGAGGCCGCCGATTTCCGGAAAGATTATTGGCCGCGGAGTGCAGCCGCTATCCGCTGGACGCAGAGTGGCTTGCGCAGGGAGAGAGCCTTGTCAGGATGGGCGCAGGCCCGCCGAGCGGATGCCATGCACGCGCCTGCTCGTCATGCGAGGCCCAGCGTCACGTCGATATTGCCGCGCGTGGCATCGGAATAGGGGCAGGTTGCATGGGCCTCGGCCAGGATCCCCTCGGCAATTGCGCGATCGATGCCTGGCAGGTCCACGATCAGTTCCACCGCAAGGGCATAGCCGGTCACGATCGGACCGATGCCGACCCGGGCCGTCACGGCGAGAGTTTCGGGCAGGGCGATCTTTCGCTGGCGTGCGGTCATCCTGACCGCTCCCGCGAAGCATGCGGCATAGCCGGCCGCGAAAAGCTGTTCGGGGTTCGTCCCCGCGCCACCCGACCCGCCCAGTGCTCTGGGCATCGCAAGGTCCAGCGTCAGGCTGCCGTCGGGCGCCTCGGCGCGGCCGTCCCGGTCGCCGCGGACTGTTATCTCGGCCTGGTAGAGGATTTTTTCGGGCGTCATGTCGGCTTCCTTTGGCTGTCATCTCGGGTCGGGATCAGGGCCAGCACCCGCAACGGGCTGCCGGACCCAGCGCGGATCTTGAGCGGTGCCGTCAGCAGGACGGACCCAGTCGGCGGTAATTCATGCAGGTTCGTCAGGCATTGCAGGCCATAGCGCCCGGCCCCGTGCAGGTAGTGATGCGCGGGATAGGGCGGATCGAAATGGCCTGCCTGCCCGGCATCTGTGCCGATCGTCTCGGTGCCGAAGCCGAGGATGCCGCGCGCCTCGACCAGCCAGCGGATCGCATCCGCATTGGGACCCGGAGTATGTGCGCCATCGGTGCGCAGGTTGGCGAAGGCCGCGCCGCGCCGCCGCCCCCAATCGGTGCGCATCAGCACCCAGGACCGCTCGGGAATGCGGCCATGGTGCGCCTCCCAAGCTTCCAATGCGGTGCGGGTCAGCAGGTGGTCGTCCTCTCGCGCAGCGGCCTGCGTGCAGTCGATCACGCAGGCGGGAGCGATCATGTCCTCGGTCGGCAGCGTGTCTACCGTGCCGCGCGGCCGGTCGCGGCCGGTGAACCAATGCGCGGGCGCGTCCAGATGGGTTCCGGTATGCTCGCCTATGCTGATGTTGTTCCAATACCAAGCCGGTCCGGCGGCGTCGTAATGCGACAGGCGCTCGATACGCATGGGCGCCGATTGCGCCATTTCCGGGGGCAGGACGATGGTCGGAAAATCCTCGTCCAGCGTGTGCGTCAGGTCAACGATCCGGATCGTGCCGGTGGCGATCGCAGAGAGAAGCGTGGCGAGTGGGGACATGGGCAAACCTCAGAATAGATCGCGGGTCAGCTCACGCTCGACCGCCTTGGGGTTCTCTGCCAGCCTGGCCAGCAGGTCATGCGCCAGATCGCCGACCACCACCTCCTCCAGTCCCCGGTGGAGGCCCGACAGGATGGCCCCCGCCAGCGCCCTGCCCGAGACGCGGATTGGGCCGAAGGACTGGAACCATTCGTCCTCGGTCGGCGCGGCAAGCACCGTCATCAGCCGGACGCCACCCTGCGCCAGTTCGGCGCGCAGCGCATGCGACAGTGCCAGTGCCGCCGCGTGGGCCGCCGCATATCCCGCCAGTGCGGCAGGATGTATCCGCGAATAGACCGAAAGCACGTTGACCCAGGCCACCGTGCCGTCGGCTCCGCGTCTTGCCATGGCCGGGCCGAAGCTGCGTGCAAGACGCAGCAGGCCCATGGCCATGATCTCCATCATGGCCCGCGCATCGGTCGCAGCGGCGGGCGCGGACAGCGGGCCGGGGCGGGGCAGGTCGGCCGTGTTGACGAGGATCTCGATCCTGTCGCCGATGTCGCGCGCCAAGTCGGCAACCGATCGGTCCGAGCTGATGTCGAGGGGTACGAGCTTCAGCCCGACGATCGCCTCGAATTCCGCGCGGCGGGGCAGCGGCTTCCAGTCCTCGGGGACGCCGGCGTAGACCGCGGCGGCCCCCGCTGCCGACAGCGCACATGCCAGCGGCAATGCCGCGACATGGCGCGCATCGGTGATCAGTACTCGACGGTCGCGGGGATCGGCGGTCATCTCGCGCAGCTGTGGATCGCTCATGGTCCCTCCTTGGAGTGCAGCATGCAGCACGGCCGCGCCCGCGCGGTCGAGCACCAGCGACAGTCGCACCGCATCCCGCGGTTCCGCCCCCGGATGCAGATGCACCAACGCTTGCGGTCCGCAATCCATCTGCACCAGCCCGACATGCCAGGGTGCCCGCTCGCGGAAATAGGGGTCGGCAGGAACCTCAGCCGTTGTGGCCGCGATTACCCGCGCTCCTCGCGGCGCCTCGGACAACGCGATGGCGCCAAGGCAGTGTGGGCAGGCCTCGGGAATCGGCCAGGCAAAGGCACCGCAGCGGCGGCATTGCGGCAGCGCAAAGCGCCCCTCGGCTGCTGCGGCGGTCAGCAGATGCGCGGCTCGGCTGCGGCGACCGTGCGGCAGCGTCGGTCGATGGGTGCGCAGCAGAGGGTTCTTTCCGGTGCGCATCATCCAGCCTCCAGAACGACGGCGCCCGATCCCAGGCCTCGGTCGAAGTTGATCATCCCGAAGCCCGACACCAATGCGCGCCGCGCCCGTGGTACTTGCCGCGGCCCGGCGGTTCCGGTGAGCTGACGGATGGCCTCGACAAGTCCGAGATGCCCACCCGCGCAACCCGCCTGCCCGGTGGAAAGCTGCCCGCCCGAAGTATTGTGCGGCAGGTCGCCCCCATAGGTGAAGTCATGTGCAGCGAGAAACTCAGGCAGTTCTGCCCCGGTGCAGAAGCCGAGATCGGCGAACTGCATGGCGCTGATCACCGGATAGTCGTCATAGGTCTGTACCAGGTCCATGTCGGTGGGCGCTGCCCCGGCCATGGCCCACAAATCTGCCACATCGCGTTGCCATCCGCCGCGCAGCATGACCGGATCGGTGGGAAAGCCGTTGTGGCGCTCGATCGTGGCGGACAGCCTTACGAAAGCCAGGCTCTGCGCTTGGGCATCCTCTTCGCGCAGAACGAGAAAGGCTTCCGCCCCGGCGCAGGGCATCACGCAATCAAGCAGGTGGATCGGTGGGGCGATGGGCCGGGCGGTCAGGTAATCCTCCTCGGTCATCGGCTTTTTCATCAAGGCCCATGGCGTCCCACGGGCGTTGGCACGCTGCGATACTGCCAGCCGGGCCAGATGGCCGCGCGTCACGCCGGTGGCGGCCATGAAGGCTTGTGCGATCAGCGCAAAGCTGACATTCGGGCCGCCCGCGCCATAGGGATAGATGGCATCCTCCGAAAATCGCGAGAAGCTCTCCAGACCCTGACGGAACGAGCCGGGCGCGCTGCCGTCGGCGGCGATGCAGGCCACGATGTCGGCATCGCCCGCCTGAACTGCGCGCGCCGCCCTCCGTAGCGAGACCAACGCTGCCACACCGCCAAACGGCACGAAATCCACATGCCGGGGCGACAGGCCGAAATGCTGCGTCAGTCCGATGGCGCTGTCGGGCGCCAGCGAGAAGCTTGCCACCGACAGGCCGTCGAACGCGTGGTGACTGATGCCCGCCGCCTCGGCCAGCCCGGCCAGCGCTTGTCCGATCCACCACTGCGCCGGCCTGGTCGAAAAGCGTCGGTAGGGCACCGTCACCGGCGCCGCCAGGACGACGCCTGCGTAATCACGCCGCCGCCGCATCACAGGGTGCGCGCCTTGCGCAGGGCATGCTTGAGCGTGCCAAGCTC
This sequence comes from Paracoccus sp. MKU1, assembly GCF_001447385.1. Classification (GTDB taxonomy): domain Bacteria; phylum Pseudomonadota; class Alphaproteobacteria; order Rhodobacterales; family Rhodobacteraceae; genus Paracoccus. The sequence goes on from NZ_LLWQ01000189.1 coordinate 14,613, forward strand.
CAGTGCCCGGCCGGCCGCGACCGCCGCCTCGGCATCTGCCCTGATCTGACCGCGCCGGAGCTTCTCGGTGGAACTGACCGGCAGCGCATCGACATACATCACGAAGGCCGGCAGCTTGTGATAGGACAGCCGCTCGGCCGCGCGCTCCAGAAGGGCGGTGGCATCTGCCTGTCCGGCCGGAACGATGAAGGCGAAGACTTCCTCCTCGCGAACCGCGTCCGGCACCGGCGTCACCGCTACGGCGCGGACCTGTGGATCGGCGGCCAGCACGACCTCGACCTCAAGAGCCGAGATGTTCTCGCCCGACCGGCGGATAACGCTTTTCTTGCGGTCCACGAAATAGAGCAGACCATCCCGGTCCGCGGAAACGATGTCGCCTGTGTGAAACCAGCCGCCCGACCAGGCCTCTTCGGTGGCCTCCGGCTCGTTCAGGTAGCCTGAAAAGAAGCCGCTGCGCGGGTCGTTCCCCGCAGCGCGCACGAGAAGCTCGCCCGCCATGCCGGGGGGCAGGGGGGTGCCCGTATCGTCGATGATTCGCCATTCCATGCCCGGTCGGGGGCGGCCGATACAATTCGGGCCCAAGGTTCGCGTCTCGCCGGCCGTGTCGGTGACCGCCGCGCCGCCTGTTTCCGTCATGGCCCAGCCTTCGACGATGGGCAGGGCGAAGCGTGCCTCGAACGCAGCCTTGTGATTGGCGCGGACTCCCGGGCCGAAAGTGAAGCGTGCTCCATGGGTCCGCTCGGCCTCGGTTCGGGGCTGCTGGAGCAGGATTGCCGGGATTACCCCCAGCGAGTGAACGATCGTTGCGCCGCTGTCGCGAATCGTCTGCCACCAGCGGGACGGATGGAAGCGGTCCAAGGGCACGATGGCGCCGCCGATCAGCATCATGCCCACTGCCGTGCAGCCGAGCGCGTTCATGTGAAAGAACGGCAGCGGCGTCAGCGATGTTTCGGCAAACGGGGTCATCGCCGCCACGCCGCGCATCGAGACATACCATTGCGCGACGTTCATGAAATAATAGTTGGACAGGATGCAAGCCTTTGGCTTGCCCGTGCTGCCCGAGGTGAAAAGCAACGCCGCCTCGTCTGCGGGCCGACTTTCGGCCGGTGTGCGCGGCACCCGCGCGGGCGGCGGCGGCATGCCAAGCATGGCCACCATCAATCCCTCGGGTGCTCCTGCAGCGGCAAGCCCGGTAAGTTCGTCCGCGACGATCAGCGCGTCGGCCTGCGAAATGACGAGTTGGTGGTGCAGTTCCTCGGGGCGCAGATCGCCATTCAGCGGCACGATCGATGCGCCAAGCGCGTTCAGCGCCAGCCAGTGTATCAGGAAATCCGGCCGATTCTGCAATAGCAGCGCGATCCGCGACCCGTGCCCATATCCGCGCATGGCGTAGTGGCGCGACAGCATCTCGACCTGTTCGGCTGCCCTGCCATAGCTGATCGAGAATCCGTCGGGTGCCCAGGGCAGGCGCGCGCTGGCCGGCGCGGCGACGAAGGTCCGGTGGGCGGCATGCGCGGCGCTGTCGCAAAAGGCCCGGTAGGGCGAGGAGATCGGTTGCATCCGTCAGTCCCGCTGGTTTGCACTGTCCCGACCTGTGACGCGGATCGCAAAGCTTTTCCAATTCAGAATATTGCCGAAACTGATCGCAATCTGTTATCAGTTGTTATGGAATTGAGACAGATTCACTATTTCATTGCCATCGCCGAGGAGGAGCATTTCGGTCGCGCAGCGCAGCGTCTACGCATCGCCCAGCCGGCCCTGAGCCGCCAGATGCGGCTTTTGGAGGAGGAACTGGGCCTGCAGCTTTTCGACCGGCTGCCGCGCGGTGTTCGGTTGAGCGCGGCGGGGCAGGTATTTCTGATTGAACTGCGAAGGGTCGTGGGCGAGCTGCAGCGGGCGGTGGCTGTGACTAGGCGGGCCGCCGCGGGCGAGGCTGGAGTTCTCCGTCTCAGCCTGATCGAAAGCGCGTGCTGGCACGGGCTTGTGCCCGAATCTTTGCGGATCTTTCGAATGCGGTTTCCGGCAGTGGATTTGTCGCTGACGACCATGTCGACAGGGCCGCAGCTTGCTGCCCTGCGTCAGTGCAAGACGGATGCGGCGTTGGTCTACAACCCGCCGCCGGCCGAGGATCTGACGACGGTGCCGCTGATCCGCTACCCGGCAGTGCTGGCGATGCCGGCCGATTGCCCCTTGGCGGAACGGCCGCGGATCCATCTTGCCGACCTTGCTTCTTGGCCCCTGATCGGATTTCGACGTGCCGCCAGTCCCAGATTCTACGACGACATCAGCGTCTCGATGCATGCGGCGGGAGTCGCGTCGCGTTATATCGCGGAGCTTGAGAACGAGACCGAGATGCTGGCACTTGTCAGCGCCGGGGCCGGGTTGGCCATCGCCAATTCTGCGCAGCGCTGGCGGCCTCCGCACGGCGTGCGCTTCGCGCCCGTCGAGGATCTTGATGTAGGCCTGCATCTGCATCTGCTGCACCGCCTTGGGGACGTGCCGCCGACCTTGACGCAATTCATCCAGATTTTGCTGGCTGGCCGGAAATGTCATGACAGTGGCCAGAAATGCAATGTCGTTGACGGCGCTTTCTGACAGGTTTGTATAAGCTGGATCAAAGGGATCGCGGCGGCCACCTTGTCAGCGATGAAGGCGGCCGAGGCACGGCTGCTCGCGGCCATCCCGCCCGAGGAACGCGCGGCCTTCACCACCACGCTTGGCCGGATCCTGCGGTCGATCCGCCATCACGATTACTGATCCACAGTCGCCACAGGAGAAAACCCCATGGCAGAACGATCATTCAGGAAGGAGGTCGAGCAGCTGCGCATGGGCGCGGGCGGCACCTTCCGGGGCGAGGGGATCCTCGCCGTCACCAAGGCGCTTCTGGAAAACGGCGTTGGCTATGTCGGCGGCTACCAGGGATCACCCATCAGTCACCTGATGGACGTCTTTTCCGACGCGCAGGAGCTGCTGGCCGAATATGGCGTGCATTTCGAGAACTCGGCCTCTGAGGCGACGGCGGCGGCGATGCTGGCCGCATCGGTCAACTATCCGATCCGGGGCGCGGTGGCCTTCAAGTCCACCGTGGGCACCAATGTCGCATCCGACGCATTGGCGAACCTGGCATCCGGCGGCGTGACCGGCGGCGCCCTGGTGATCCTGGGCGAGGATTACGGCGAGGGCTCCTCGATCATGCAGGAACGCAGCCACGCCTTTGCGATGAAAAGCCAGATCTGGCTGCTGGACCCGCGCCCGAACCTGCCCTCGATCGTGGCGGCCGTCGGCCATGGCTTCCGCCTGTCCGAGGCGTCGAACACGCCGGTCATGATGCAGATGCGCATCAAGTCCTGCCATGTCCATGGCCATTTCACCGCCTCCGACAACAGGCGCCCGGCGATGACGGTCTCCGAGGCATTGGAAGACCCCAGGCGCGACCTGTCCCGCATCGTCCTGCCGCCGGCCGTCTTCCTGCACGAGAATGAAAAGGTGGATCGCCGCTGGCCCAATGCGGTGAACTATATCCTGGACAACAACGTCAACGAGCTTTTCGGCAACCCGGCCGCGAGGATCGGGCTGATCGTGCAGGGCGGCACCTATAACGGCGTGATCCGTGCGCTGAACCGGCTGGGCCTCGCCGACATCTATGGCGACACCGACATCCACATCCTGTGCCTGAACGCGGTCTATCCGCTGTGCGACAGGCAGATCCTGGATTTCTGCGACGGCAAGGACGCGGTGCTGCTGGTCGAGGAAGGCCAACCCAATTTCATCGAACAGGCCATCGGCCACATGCTGTATTGCAACGGACGCAAGACCGTGCTGGCGGGCAAGGGCGTGCTGCCCATGGCGGGCGAATACACCGGCAAGCGGTTGGTCGAAGGCATCGCGGCCTTCCTGCGCGACCACGCCCCCGGCCTGCTGCCGCCTGCTACCGCCAAGACCAACGAGCCGGCGCGAAACGACATTCCGGACCTGTCCACCGTCGTGCCCGCCCGTCCGCCCGGATTCTGCACCGGCTGCCCCGAGCGCCCGATCTTCGCCGCGACCAAGCTGGTCCAGCAGCAACTGGGCGAACACCACATCGCCTCCGACATCGGCTGCCACCTGTTCTCGATCATGCCGCCCTTCGACATCGGCTCGACGACGATGGGCTACGGGCTGGGTCCGGCCTCGGCATCCGCCTTGCAGAACCGGGACAAGACCGGCAAGCGGTCGATCAGCTTCGTGGGCGATGGCGGATTCTGGCACAACGGGCTGACCTCATCGATCGGCAACGCCTCCTTCAACAGGCATGACGGGCTGATCGTCATCGTGGACAACCATTATGCCGCTGCGACCGGCGGCCAGGACATCCTGTCGTCGCGCGCGCAGAACCGCAGCCGCAAGACCAACAATCCCATCGCCAAGGCTGTCGAGGGGATGGGCGTCACATGGGTACGCCAGATCGACCGCACCTATGACGTGGCGAAGATGCGCGACACCATGATCGAGGCGCTGACCAGCCCCGAGGCAGGGCCGAAGGTCATCGTCGCCTCGTCCGAATGCATGCTGAACCGCCAGCGCCGCGAGAAGCCCGCCCTGGCCAAGGCCACCAAAGAGGGCAAGCGCACCATCCGCCCTCGCTTCGGCGTGGACGAGGATATCTGCACCGGCGATCACGCCTGCATGCGCCTGTCGGGCTGCCCGTCGCTGTCGGTCAAGGACACTGGCGATCCGCTGCGCGACGATCCGGTGGCCGCCATCGACCAAAGCTGCGTCGGCTGCGGCAATTGCGGCGAGGTCGCGGATGCCGCCGTGCTCTGCCCCAGCTTCTACCAGGCCGAGATCGTCTCGAACCCGACCCCGTCCGAGAAACGCCGCGCCTCGCGCAGGGCCCGAATCATCGGCTGGCTGCAATCGCGCCGCGACGCGCGCCGCCTGACCTTTGCCTGAAAGGGACATCCATGACCATGCCCGCACCGATCATCGCCCGCAGATCGCCCGGTCCGCAGGGCGAAAAGATCATCACCCTGGCGGCGCTGGCCGTCGGCGGCCAGGGCGGCAGCGTCCTGACCAACTGGATCACCGACCTGGCCGAGGCGAATGGCTATCACGCCCAGTCCACCTCGGTCGCGGGCGTCGCGCAGCGCACCGGCGCCACGGTCTATTATGTCGAGATGTGCAAGGACACGGGCCGCATCCCGGTTTTTGCGCTGTCCCCGTCCGAAGGCGACGTGGATATCATGATCGCGGCCGAGCTTATGGAGGCGGGCCGGGCGGTGATGCGCGGCTTCGTGACGCCGGGGCGCACGACGCTGATCGCCTCGACCCACCGGATCGCGGCGGTATCGGAAAAGGTCGTGCCGGGCGATGGCCGCGCCGATGCGGCGCAGGTGATCGCCGCCATGGGCCTTGCCGCCGACCAGGTCGTGGCCTTCGACATGGAGGCCATGGCCGCCAGGGCAGGCTCGGTCATCTCGGCCAGCCTGTTCGGCGCCCTGGCGGGTTCGGGCGCGCTGCCCTTTCCGCGCGAGAGCTACGAGGCGGTGATCCGCAAGGCCGGCAAGGGCGTCGAGGCATCGCTGCGCGCTTTCGGGCTGGCCTATGATTGCGTCAGGGGCGATGTCCCGCTCCCCGCGGCCGAAGCCGCAAAGCCCCGCATCCGCACGCTGAACGTCCCGACCAGTCTGCAAGCCGGCTGGCGGGCGCTTGAGGCCCGGCTGGACCGCCTGCCGCCCGAGACGCAGGGGATCGCGGGCCTGGGCCTGAAGAAGGTCGTCGATTACCAGGACATCGCCTATGGCGGGCAGTATCTCGACATGGTCGAGCGCGCCGCCCGGCTGGATGCCGCGCCCTTCGCCATGACGCAGGCGGCGGCGAAATACGCGGCCAATGCGCTGTGCTATGACGACATCCTGCGCGTGGCGGACCTGAAAACCCGCGCCAGCCGCCATGGGCGCGTGCGCGACGAGATGCGCGTCGGGGACGGCCAGGTGTTGCAGCTGACCGAATATTTCCACCCCCGGTTCGAGGAACTCACCACCACCCTGCCCGCCCGGCTCGGGGCGTGGCTGCAACGCAGCGACCGCGCGCGGCGGCTCTACGCGCGCCATCTGGACAAGGGCCGCCGCATCCGCACCGACAGCCTGCCGGGATTCGGCATGCTGTGGGCCGTCGCGGCATTGCGCCCCTGGCGCCGCAGCCTGCTGCGCCACCGGATCGAAATGGCGCATGTCACGGCCTGGTTCGACCGGGCGATGGAAATTGCCAAGGCGGATCGCGCCCTGGCCGCCGAGATCCTTGCCAACCGCCGCCTGATCAAGGGCTATTCCGATACCCATGCGCGGGGCCTGTCCAGGTTCGACCGCGTCATGTCGGCCCTGCCGATGCTGCGCGGGCGCCCGGACGCGGCGGACTGGATGCGCCGGCTGCGCGTGGCCGCGCTGGCCGATGAACAGGGCAAGGCGCTGGACGGCGCGCTGAAGACGGTCGAAAGCTTCGCGGGCTGATCAGGCGGCCCGGTCGTCCAGAAAGCGGTGCAGCAGGTCTCGCGTGGCGGTGATGTCCTCCTCCATCGCCGCCCGGAAGCCGGGCACGTCCCGGCGGGGCGGGGTTATGATGCAGTTTCATACATGCCAGAAAATCTGTCGATTGGACGGCCTCTGCCCAACCGTGCAGGCTGTGGATGCACCCTTTCGCGATCAGGAGGCCCTTTGGACCACCGTTATTTCGACTTCGCCGCCTTGCCGTCGGACGACCGCTACAAGATTCTCAGCGGCTGCATTCTGCCGCGCCCCATCGCGCTGGTGACGACGCGAGGCAGGGACGGCCACGCCAACGCTGCACCGTTCAGTTTCTTTGGCGTGCTGGATCACGACCCGGCCATAGTCGCGTTGGGTATTGGCGCCCATCCAGACGGGCGGCGCAAGGATACGGTCCGTAACATCCACGAGACCGGAGAGTTCATGGTCCACATCCCGGATCTCGCATTGGCGCGGGCGGTCGAGATTGCCGCGACGCCGGTCGATTATGGCGTTGACGAGTTGGCGTTGGCGATGCTGGATCACGAGCGGGGCAAAGCGATCGGCAGCCCGCGCATCATTGCGGCGCCTGTGGCGATGGAATGTGTGCTGCACACGACCGTGCCGGTTTCCAACACGCGCGACATCCTGATTGGCAAGGTTAGCGGTCTGTTTATCCGGGCCCAAGCGGTCAATGAACGGCTGCATGTGGATCCGGCGCAGATCGATGCGATCGGCCGGCTTGGCGGGCGCACTTATTGCACGACACGCGACCTGTTTGCGGCGCCCCGCATCTGAACGCAATCGGCAGGTCTGGCGAGGCAGGTCGGCTGTCCGGCCTGCCGCACTGTTAGGCACCAAGCCTTGATGGTTCCGCTCTGCGCAACTCGTGTGCCATTCCGACATGCTTCCCCAAATTGGTACCGGCGCGGCGCGGGTTGGGCGCTTCATCAAGGTATGAGAGAACAACATATCATACCAGTAAGGTATCATGAGATACCGGGCCAGCCGCTGGCGTGAAACCAGAATACGTGCAAATTCATCTAAGTGCAAATTCCGTTCCGCAGCGATACCAGCGGGGCGAACCGGAGGAGAAACATGCGCAACGTCACCGTCGACAACGTCACCGAGGTCGTCATCGACTCGCTGGGAAAACATGCAGACATCCCGGCCCGTCAGCGCGAGATCATGGAAAGCCTGATCCGTCACCTACATGGTTTTTGCAAGGACGTGAACCTGACGCATGACGAATTCCTGGCGGCTTGCGACTATCTGGGTCGCGCCGGCGCCATGTGTTCGAGCAAGCGTCAGGAATTCATCCTGCTGGCCGACATCCTCGGCGTTGAGGTGCTGGTCGACATGCTGTCCAACCCTGTCAGCGGTAACGAGACCATCTCGACCGTGCTGGGGCCGTTCTTCCGCGAAAACGCCCCGATTCTGCCTAAGGGCGCCTCGACCGTACAGAAAAGTTTCGAGGGTGAGGAGACCGTCTACATCGAAGGCTATGTCCGCGACGTGAACGGCAAGCCGATCGCGGGTGCTGTAGTCGACATCTGGGAGGATGCGCCAAACGGCCTTTACGAGAACCACGATCCCGACCAGCCCGACTACAACCTGCGCGGCCGTTTCCAGACTGATGAGAGCGGCCATTACGCCTGCCGCGCGATCCGTCCGGTTCCCTATCCGATCCCCAGCGACGAAACCGCCGGGCAACTGATCCGGTACATGGGTCATCACCCGATGCGCCCTGGCCATATCCACATGTTCGTGGTCGCGGAGGGCTATCGCCCGCTGATCTCGCAGATTTTCGACTCAAGTAGCGAGTATCTGGACGAGGATTCGGTCTTTGCGGTGAAAGAGGAACTGATCGGGGAGTTCAAGAAAGCGCCCGAAGGTTCGGACACCGATCTGGTGCTGCGCTTCGACTTCACCCTTGCTGCTGCGAATCCGCAGAAAGCCGCCGCTGAGTGACGGCTGGCCCACACCGCGCGCCGTTGATGAGGCGCGCGGCATTTCAGGGATTCGGGCGGTGCCCGGACAAGGACGGTATTGATATGAGTAACTCGCTGGCTGTCGAAGGGGCCGTTTCCTTCATCGCCGAGGTCGCCCGGCCCGGGCAGCGGATCGCGGCGGTCGAGACGATGATCGTGGATGTGCCGACGACCCGCCGGCATCGCTTGTCGAATACCGAGATCAGCTTCCAGTCCTATGTGATCGTGCGCACGGCGCTGGCCGATGGCACCATCGGCTATGGCGAGGCAGCGACCCTGGGCGGTCCTCGCTGGGCCGAGGAAAGCGTCGAGGCGATCAAGGCCAATATCGATGCCTATCTGGCGCCCGCGATCATCGGACAGAGCGCGCTTGATTTCGAGGCAAACAACCTGGCCATGCAAAAGGCGGCAACCCGCAACAATGCCGCCCGCGCTGGGGTCGACAGCGCCCTGTTCGACGCGGCCGGCAAGTCGCTGGGCCTGCCCGTAAGCCAGTTCCTGGGCGGCGCGTTGCGCGACCGGATCGAGGTGCTGTGGGCGCTGGCTTCGGGCGATGCCGAGCAGGAGATCGAAGAGGCCAGGGCCAAGCTGGCGGCGCGCGAACATCGCCGTTTCAAGATCAAGCTCGGCTTTCACGAACCCGCGGAGGACATGGCACGGCTGACCAGGATCGTCGAGGCTCTGCCGGATTGCGAGATCGTCTGCGACGTGAACCAGGCCTGGACTGAGGCGACCGCGATCCGCTATCTACCGCGCCTTGCCGAACTGGGGATCGTGCTGATCGAGCAGCCGTTGCGGCCGGGGCTGAGCGCCGCGACGGCCCGTATTGCCGCCCGTAGCAAAATTCCGGTCATGACGGATGAGGCCGCTTTCTCTGGTCCCGAGATCGTTGGGCAGGCTGTGGCAGCGGCGGGCAGCGTCTATTCGCTGAAGCTGGTGAAAAGCGGCGGGCTGCTGGAACTGAAGCGCGCTGCCGGAATCGCGCAAGCCTGCGGCATGGAGCTTTACGGCGGCTGCCTTCTGGAAACCGGCATCGGCGCGGCGGCGCATCTGGCGGTGTTTTCGACCCTGCCGCGCTTGGAATGGGGCTGCGAGCATTTCGGGCCGAAGATCGTTAAGACCGACCTGACCAATGGCGAGATCCTGTTCCAGGACTTCCACATCCATTGCCCAAAGGGTCCGGGGCTGGGCATTTCGATCAACGAGGCGGCGCTGCGCCAGATGGCACGGCCGAGGTAAGCGATGCCGTTGCTGCACTGGTCCCCGCGCTCGCCCTATGTCCGCAAGGTGATGGTGGCGCTGCATGAAAAAGGCCTGGCGAATGAGGTGCGGACCGTCCGCACCCATGCCGATCCAATGATCCTGCATCGCGAACTGATGCAGATGAACCCGCTGTCCAAGATCCCGACGCTGGAGCTTGAGGACGGAACAGTCCTGTTCGACAGCCATGTGATTTGTCGTTGGGCGGATCGTGCTGGCAGTGGTGGACCATATCTTTTTCCCGGAGCCATCGAGGCCGAGCGGGACGAAGCGCTTGGAACTGGGCTACTGGATGTCGCGCTGCCGTGGCTCGTCGAGACGCGGATGCGCCCCGAAGCGAAGCGTTCGGCGGAGCTGGTGACAGTGTATCGGTGCAAGCTGAATCGCGTGGCCGACTGGCTGGAAGGCCATGCGTTGCGGCTGGCCGAGCGCCCCTTCGACATCGGTCATCTCAGTATCGGCGTGGCGCTATGCTATCTGGATTTCCGCTTTGATGCCGAGCGATGGCGCGACGGCCGGCCCCGGCTGGCGGAATGGCACGCAGCCTTCTGCGCCCGCCCGTCCGTTCGGGCCACGACCTTCCACGACGATCCGCGCCCTGCCGCCTGAGCCGTGTCAGCCATGCGATTTTCGGGCAAAGCGCCGGGTGACGTCGATGAAGTTCATCACCTGTGGCGCACGGTTGTCCAGGCGCGAATGCACGGTCAGGGCCGTGCCGGGGTTATGGCCGGAATAGGGGCGATAGATCACCCCCGGCCGTTGCGTCACCGAAACCGATTCCGGCACCACCGACAGGCCGACACCCACCGATACCAGGCTGATGGCGCTTTGAAAGTCCTGCGTCAGTTCCAGCCTGGCGGGGGCGAAGCCCTCTTTTTCGCAGATGCCAAGTACTACATCCGCGTAGCTGGGCCGGGGACGGCGGGGATAAAGCACGAAAGTCTCGTTCGCGAGGTCGGCAAAGCGCAGCTCGGATTGCGTGGCCAGCCTGGAATTGTCCGGCAGCGCCAGAATCAGCTTTTCGCGGCACAGCAATTCGCGACGGAACTCGTCGTCTCGCAGTTCGGGACGCGCCACGGCAATGTCGATTTCGCGGCTGATCAGGGCGCGATGCAGTTCGGCATTGTTGACCGCGGAAAGCGCCAGTTCGACATCTGGATAAGAAGACCGATAGGACTTGATGAGCAAGGGCAGCACTCCGTGCGAGGCGGACCCTACAAAGGCGATGCGCAGCCGACCGGCACCGCCTGCACCCACCGCCTTGGTTTCGCGATAGGCCGCATCCAACCTTTCGAGGATTTGCCGGGCATGTTCTTGCAGCACCATACCCGCCTGGGTCAGCCGGATCTGGCTGCGACTGCGATCGAACAGTTGCACCCCCACCTCTTTCTCCAGTGTCGCAATCTGCCGCGACAGGGGCGGTTGCGCGATCTCCAACCGTGTCGCGGCTCTGCCGAAATGCAGTTCCTCGGCGACTGCCAGGAAATATCTCAACCTGCGAAAGTCCATTCCCGCCCCCTCTTTTGCAGGCTGCATGATCCTGCCGTGACACCCCAAAGGTATCGAACAAGTCTTTCCAGATGCTGCCAAGAAACGAAACATGGCTTGGCCCCCGCAATCACAGGAGTTTGCCATGCATATGATCCAGTCCGAAGGGCTCCGCCTTCATGTCCGTGCCGATGGGCCGGAGCAGGCCCCGGCGCTGCTGCTCCTGAATTCGCTGGGCACCGATCTGCGCATGTGGGACGCTGTTGCAGCCGATCTGGCGCGTGATTTTCGCGTGATCCGCTTCGACAAGCCCGGCCATGGCCTGTCGGAATCGGCCCCGCGCCCCTTTGGTATGGAGATGCTTGCACGCCATGCCTTGGCGGTGCTGGACATCTTCGATGTGAGATGCGCCGATATTCTGGGTCTGTCGATCGGCGGGCAAATTGCCATGGCCTTGGCCGAGGCCGCGCCAGAGAGGGTCGGGCGGCTGGTGCTGTCGAACACCGCGGCGCGGATCGGCTCGCCAGAAATGTGGACCGCGCGGATCACGGCACTGGAAGCCGGCGGGCTTGCGGCGATGGCGGATGACATTCTGGAGCGGTGGTTTCCTGCTGCATGGCGCGCGGCCCATCCGGCGCAGCTTGCGGGCTGGCGGGCGATGCTGTCGCGCTGCGACCTGCAAAGCTATCTGGGCTGTTGTGAGGCACTGGCCGCCGCCGACCAGACCCGGACATGCCGTGATCTTGCCACGCAGGTCCTGACCATTGCCGGTGGTGCCGACCTTGCAACGCCGCCCGAGGTAGTGGCCGCCACGGCGGCACTGATCGAGGGTGCGGAAACCGCGCTGATCGAGAATGCGGGCCATCTGCCTTGCGTCGATGCACCGGCGCAATATCTCGCTTTGCTGCGGTCCTTCCTGCTCAATCGTTAATCGGGTGCGTCGTTTCGGCGGCCAAGGATTGGCTGGCAGGCACGGCAGGGACAATCTGCCCGCGCCGTGCCCATTGCGGCATGAGGGGCGCATGGGGGACGGTTGTCTCAAGGCTGCATCAGCACCATCTTCGACGGATAGTCCGAAGCCCAGGTTGCAGGCAATGGCGCGATGAAGACATTCTCGGTACGCGTGCGTGCGATCTTCCATTTGCCATCCGGCTCCTTGCGGAACAGGTTGTTCAAGCGCGACGACCTCAGCATTGCCGTGCCGTCCGAGAACAGCCAGGGCTGCATATGCACCCATTGCCCGTCTGCGTTGACCAGATCGTCATGGACATGGATCTGTTCCGAAGTCAGGTAATGACAGTTCAGGATCAGGCGTGGATCGCGCTTTTCGTCCCAGAACCCCTCGAAATGCGCACGGATAGCCTCCTGGCCGACGGCACGGCCGAACTGATTGTCGTAATATTCCCCGACCCCCTCCCAGATCGCGTCCCGAGTGTAAAGCTGCACGATCCGGTCGATCCGTGCCTTGTCGTCCTCGACACCGTATTCCGGGTTCGGCGTATCGCACAGGAACATGTAGCGCGCCTGGATACGACGGATATCAGCCTCTGCCTCGAGAATCGCAACGCGCCGTGCAAGCGATTCGACTGTGACCTCTGCGGTCATGTTCTCTCCTCTCCTGTGCTGAGAAATGCTGGATACCGTCACCGGACGGCGGTGCCGCGAATGCCGGTCGCTGCCAAGGCTGGCATCTGCCAGGCAGTCGGTCAAGCGGTAATATTACCGTAATCTTGCGTTGATAAGGCCGCCATCACCCGGCCATCCAGACATCCGGGCCGCGCCCACAGCAAGGATCTGGGATCACGCATCCCGCAACAAATTAGTTGACGCGTCACGTAAATACGGTAATATTACTGTAATTAGGAGGCAGAGCCCGGCTCTGACGAGAAATGACAGCCATGCTGAAAAGCCATCAGAACACCGCCAGCACGGCGATCATATCCGCCTGTTCGCTTGGGGCCGGGCGGGGACCGCGCGTCGCGGTCAAGGATTGCATCGACATTGCCGGACTGCCCACACGCTGTGGCTCGGCGGCCTATGAAAATGCTGTGCCAGCGGGGCGTCATGCCGATGTCGTCGAAAATCTGCTGGACGCCGGGTGCCATATCGTCGGCAAGGCCAACATGCACGAACTCGCCTATGGCATGACTGGCGTGAACGGCCATTTCGGCACGCCGCTGAACCCTTGTTATCCTGATTGTATTCCCGGCGGCTCCTCTTCGGGTTCGGCGGTGGCGGTTGCCGCAGGGCTGGTGGATTTCGCAGTCGGCACCGATACAGGTGGTTCGATCCGCCAGCCTGCCGTCTGCTGCGGCGTGTTCGGACTGAAGCCCACCTTCGGGCGCATTTCACGCCGTGGCGCCTATCCAGCGACCAGTTCGCTCGATTGCATCGGACCGTTTGCCCGCACTGTTGGGATGATCGAGACGGCGATGGCGGCCATGGATCCCGACTTTCACCGGGCCGAATGCCCCGATGCGCCGCGGTTGGCGCGGATCAAGGTCGATGTCGACGCTAGGATCGGCCAGGCGGTGCTGTTTCCGCTTCTGGAACAGGAATACCCGGTTCCTTATGTCAGCCTTCCCGGCATGGACGAGGCATTTCGCGCAGGCATGGTTTTGATCGCCCGCGAGACCGCCGCGGCCTTCGGCCCACTGTTGGACGAGGGCCGCCCGCTGGGTGCCGATGTGCGGGAGCGGCTGGCGAATGCGCGCCGAATCACCGACGCACAGGTTGCCGAGGCCGAGAAGATTCGCCGCCACTTTACCGCGGCGGTCGATGCCGCGCTGGAGGGTTGCGATGCGATCCTGACACCGGCGTTGCCGGTGGTGCCGCCGACCTTGGCCGAAGCTGCCGATCCGCAAACCATTCTGCCCCTGACCCGTTATCTGCGGCCATTCAATCTCAGCGGCCACCCAGCCATTGTTCTGCCGGTCCGGACCGCCGACGGCTTGCCGGCTGGGTTGCAAATCGTCGCGCGCAAGGGCGACGACGCCAGACTTTGCGCCGTTGCCGCGTGGATTTGCGAGACCGTCCCGAAATTCCAGGCTCAACACTGAAGCGATGAATGCCCAGCCGGGCGAGGCCCGGCGATCCGTGATGCCCTTCCCGAAACCCGATCATTGCCGTCTGGTCGAAAGGACCCAGCATGTCTGAAATGAACGCCAATCCGCACGCCACCTTTTTGCGGCGCTGATGCGCCGACGGTGTGATTGCTCCGACGATCCTCCGCGCAGCGTGACGATGGGCGAGAAAGATCGCTCCGCTTGCAAATCCAGGCGCAAACGGTCCGCAGGGCTTCGCGCCGACTATCTCCGAAATATGATCAGGAAAGGAACTGAGATGTCTCTTGACATGCCGAAATTCAGTGACCTCGATGCGCTCTACTCTACGGATGACGCCAAGGTCGGGACCTCGATGTATGAGGATCCCGAATTGTTCAAGGTGGAGATGGAGAAGATCTTCCGTCGCACCTGGGTCTGGGTGGGTCACGAGAGCGAATTCCCCGACAAGGGCAGTTTCAAGCTGTCGAACGTCGGGCTGGAGCCGGTCATCGTGGTGCGCGACCGCAAAGGCACGATTCATGTGATGGTGAACCGCTGCCGCCATCGCGCCGCTACCGTCTGCGAGGTCAAGAAGGGCAAGACCTCGTCGTTTCAATGCCCCTACCACGGCTGGGGCTACGGCCTTGACGGCTCGTTGCGCGCGCTGCCCTATCCCGAGCAATACGGCGACGATTTCAACAAGGAGCAGCACGGGCTGCAACGTCTGCGGACCGAAATCTACAACGGCATGGTCTTTGCCACATTCAACGAGGAGGTCGAGCCGCTGGTAGATTTCTTGGCCGGCGCCAAGAAATGGATCGACCTGTTCATGAAGCAGGGCGGCGGCTTCCCGGTGAAAGTGCTGGGCGAACACCAGTTCTCGGTCCCGATGAATTGGAAGGTGCAGTTGGAGAATACCACTGACGCCTATCACTTCCCGGTCGTACACAAGTCGTTCATGCAGTCGCTGGACGGCCAGACCGAGGAGATGTTCGAGTTCCTGGAAACCGGCAAGGGTTTCGTCGAGGATCTGGGAAACGGGCACTCCGTCATGGTGATGATCCCCGAACTGGTCGATCTTGACGAAAATCTGGACGCGCCGATCCCCGACCGTTTTCAGGAACTGGCGCAGGAATTGCGCGACGAAGGCTATCCGGACGATCAGGTCCGCAAGATCGTGCGCGCGGTGGGTGGCGCGGGCTTCAACCTGAACCTGTTCCCGAATGTCGCCTGCTCGATGGCTTTCTTCCGGGTTCTGACGCCGAAAAGCGTGACACAGACAGATATTCGCCACCTTGCGCTTGGCATGGAGAGCGGCCCGGCTTCGGCCAACCGGATGCGCCTGCGTCTGCACGAGCATTTCCAGGGTCCGATGGGCTTCGGCTCACCCGACGACGCCGAGGTCTGGGAACGCGTGCAGCGTGGCACGGTGGGCGGCGGAGAACTGCCGATCCTGGTGAATCGCGGCATGGTCGATGAACAGCAGGGCGTGGACGGTCCGCGCGGCCATATCAGTGCCGAGACCGGTATGCGCGCCGCCTATCACATGTGGAAAAGGATGATGTCGGCATGAACGAACTCAGTAAAATCGACACCGCAACGCTGCTTCAGGATGTTTCGCAATTTCTCTGGCAGGAGGCGGATATCCTTGATCGCAAGGATTACGACGCCTGGCTGGCCCTGTGGCTGACGGATGGATTCTATACCCTGCCGATCGATGACACGCAGGATTTCGACAACACGCTGAATCTGTGCCATGACAACGACAAGATGCGCCGCGACCGGATCGAGCGGTTCCAGCGCGGTTTCTCGATATCCTCGGCGCCGCCGGCGGATACGATCCGCACAGTGTCGCGCTTCGTCATCGACAAGGCTGAGGGTGACGTCGTCGTCCGCAGTGCCGAGCATCTGATCGAGAACAAGTTCGGCCGGCAGCGCGTCTGGGCGGCGAACCTGACGCATACTCTGGTTCGCACGGATCAGGGCTTCAGGATCCGGCACAAGGTTGCGCGTCTGCTCAACTCCGCAGGGATGCTGAACTCGTTCAGCTATCTGTTCTGATGGTGGCGCCGTTGCCTGAAAAGGTCCAGACGGCGGTTATCACGGGGGCAGCGCGCGGCTTGGGCACCCATATCGCGCGCAGCCTGCACCGTGCGGGCTTTCGGGTCGTTCTGTCGGATATCGATCCCGAGCCTGCCGCCGCCCTGGCCTCCGAGCTTGATCTTGCGGGGGAAACCGCCTGGACCGCGACGTTGGACGTCACGAAGCCCGCGGATTACCAGTCCGTTCTCGACAAATGCGTCGAGCGCTGGGGGTCGGTCGAAGTGCTGGTGAACAATGCCGCCCGCACCGCCATGCAGCCGGTGTGGGAGATCGACCCGACCGATTTCAACGCCGTGCTGGCCACGAATGCTGGCGGCACATTCACCGGCTGCCAGATCTTCGGTCGGCATTTCCGCGAGCGGGGATATGGCCGGATCGTCAACATCGCCTCGCTGTCAGGACAGAATGGCGGCATCTCCGCCGGGGCACATTACGCCGCCTCCAAAGGGGCGGTCCTGACCCTGACCAGGATCTTTGCCCGCGAGTTGGCGCCTCATGGCGTGACCTGCAATGCCATCGCTCCAGGTCCGCTGGACATGCCGGCGGTCCGCGCAGCTCTAGGGCCGGAAAGGCTTGATGCGGCGCTGGCGGGTATCCCCGTCGGCAAACTGGGCGAGCCGCAATTCGTGGCAGAGATGGTCACGATGCTGGCGGCCCCCGGGGCAGGCTTCGTCACCGGCGCTTGCTGGGACGTCAATGGCGGGAGCCACATGCGATGAGCAAGGACATGACTTTCAACACTCTTTCGCTGATTGTCCTGAAGCGGATCGAAGAGCCGGGCAACATCGTGCGCCTGCGTTTCGGCCGGCCGGATGGCGGTGCCTTGCCACCCTTTACCGCCGGCGGGCATCTGGATATCCATCTCCTGGATGAAGACCTGGACATGTGGCGGCAGTATTCGCTGTGTTCGGATCCGGCGGAGACCGGTTTCTACGAGATAGGCGTGCTGCGCGATCCCAAAAGCCGCGGCGGGTCCGAGGCGGTTCACCGGCTGGCCCGGCAGGGCGCCAGTTTCGACATCGAAGGCCCGCGCAACCATTTCCCGCTAGAAGAGAACGCGTCTCTCTCCGTGCTGTTCGGCGGCGGTATCGGTGTGACGCCCATGCTGGCCATGGCGCAACGCCTGCACCGGCTCGGGCGCGATTTCGTCCTGCATTACTGCACCCGGTCCCGGGATGTGACTGCATTCCGTGACCTGATCGCCACCGCGCCTTGGACCGATCGCGTGATCTATCACCACGACGATCTGGAAGAGGACCAGCGTCTGAGCATGGACCGCGATCTGCCGGCGCCGGACGCGAAGACACATCTTTACGTTTGTGGCCCGCAGGGCTTCATGGACTGGGTGATCGGCGAGGCCGAGGCGGCTGGTCATGCGTCGACCAACGTGCATCGCGAATACTTCTCGGCTGATGTCGATACCCATGGCGACAGTTTCGAAGTCGAGGCGCGGGCATCGGGCGTCACTGTCATGGTCGGCCCGAATGATACCATCGCCAAGGCACTGGCCCGCGAAGGCGTCAGAATCGAGGTGAAATGCGAGGAGGGCGTCTGCGGCACTTGCGTGACCGAGGTGCTGGAGGGCGTTCCCGACCATCGCGACATGTTCCTGACCGACAGCGAGCGCGAGGAAGGCGAGATGATCTGCGCCTGCTGCTCGCGTGCGCGCTCGGCCAGGCTGGTTCTTGATATCTAGGAGGTTGAGATGACGAAGGGTGCAACGCCCATTCCGCCTGAGGCATCGGCCTTTCGCGAGGGTATGAGCCGCCTGGGAGCGGCGGTCAATCTAGTCACCACCGACGGGCCGGCTGGCCGGCACGGGCTGACGGTTTCGGCGGTCTGCTCGGTTACGGATTCCCCTCCCACGCTGCTGGTCTGCATCAACCGCAACGCCTTTGCACATGACGCTTTCATCGCAAACGGCGTACTTTCGGTGAATGTCCTTTGCGACAGCCACCAGAATCTCTCCATGAGTTTCGCGCGTTGGACCGGCGAAGACCGTTTCGGCCAAGCCTTGTGGGAGGTGCGGGCAAGCGGTGCGCCCTGTCTGGCCGATGCTTCGGTCAGTTTCGACTGCCGCATCGCCGACGTGCACCAGCACGGCACCCATTCCGTGCTGTATTGCGAGGTTGTCGACACGCGCGTACGGGCCGGGCAGCCGGCCGGGCTGATCTGGTTCCACCGCAACTTCCATCCGCTGGAAGCCTGCTGAAACCGCTGCTCAGATCTCGTTCAGGCGATTGAGGACCTTTTCCAGTAGCCCGTTGAGGGCTTCCAACTCGGCCTGGGTAATATTGACGAACGAGGCCGCCAGGATCTTTTCGGCCTCGATCAGCGCCCGTTGCCGCAGGGCATCGCCCTTGGGGGTCAGCGTCACTTCGGTGACGCGCCCGTCGCTGGGGCTTACACGGGTCACAACCATCCCGTCCACGACCAGCCGCTGCACGATCTTGGTCGCCGTGTTCAGCTTCATCACGCTGAACTCGGCGATCTCGGAGACGCTGAGATATTCCTCTTCGTAAAGCGAGATCAGGACTCGCCACCGCGGCATGTCCAATCCCAAGGGCTTGAGCCGCCGTTCCAGCACTTGAACATAGCGGGCATTCACCCGCGACAGCCAGTAGAACGGCCAGTTCTTCTTCATATGCTTGACCTGCCCCGCCACCTTGTCCGCAGCATCGACGTCGCTTCGCAGGATCTTGGTCATGTCAGTCATCTAGGCTCCCGATAGGGTGCTGCGGGAAATCCCTGCTTTGCTGGAAGGATGTCGGCGGCAGCCCGGCTGTGCACTACAATAGGTAAGCGATACCCGTCCCGCAAGGATCCGATGGACCATGCGGCGGCAGGGATGCGTTGTCAATTCCCCTAGCAATCCCGAGCCCTTAGGAGACAGGCTCCATCCGCAAACCGCCGATCGCGCCAGCCAGCCATTGGATAGCGCGGTCATCGGCGAAATTGCGGTGCACGGTCAAGCTGATCGGGATGTTCGGCAGATCGAAGGGCAGTTCCAGCAGCCGAAAGGCTCCTTCCACATTCACCCGCTCGGCGGCACTGCGCGGGTAAAGCGTCGCAAGATCGGTGTGGCGCACGATCTCGGGGGCGACGGTGAAATGCACCAACCGTGCCGTGACCAAGCGGACCGCGCCGATGACCTGAAGCCGCTGGTCGATCAGGCGATAGCCGGGCGCCTGGGTCGAGACATCGACATAGGTCAGAGCCGAGAATTCGGATTTGCTGAGCTTGCTGCCGCGGATGGGATGATCGCGCCGGACCAGGCAGACGAACTGGTCGTGAAAAAGCAGCGACGACTGGCATTCTTCGCTGAATCCGGGTGTGAAGCCCAGGGCGATGTCGACCTGCCCGGCCCGCAGCGCCGCCTCGGTCCCGAGATCGAGCAGGGGAACCGATTCCAACCGGGCTGACGGTGCCTCGGCCTCCATGACGGCAAGCAGGGCGGGCAGGAAATAGAACTCGGCCACATCCGACATCGCCACGCGAAAGACGCGGGTCGAGGTGGCGGCATCGAAGCGGCCTTGCTGTTGCAGCGAATGGCCCACGGTCTGCATGGCGCGGTCGAAGGCGATGAACAGCTGCGCGGCTGTGGGGGTCGGCATCATGGCGTTGCCGACACGGGTAAATAACGGATCGCCGAAATGGTCGCGCAGCCGGCGCAGGCCGTGGCTGACGGCGGGTTGGGTCAGGCCCAGCCGCTCGCTGGCGGCGGTGACACTTTGCAGGTCCCAGATCGCCAGGAACACCTTCATCAGGTTCAGATCGAACTTTTGCAGGTTTAGGTAACTCATGCGATGATTGAACCCCTGCCTGTAAGGATCGCAACCGGATTCTTTGCAGGCAGGGGAAAAGGCGACAGACCGGGCGGCAGCGCCGCCCGGCAATGCATCACAGGAAGCGCTTGAGGGTCTTTTGCGTCACGATGCGGAATATCCTGTCGAACAGGAAGCCCAGGCAGCCGAGCGCAATGATGCCCACGAACACCCAGTCGGTGCGGGCGAAGTTGCGCGCAGTCCAGATTGTGGCCCCCAGCCCCTGTTGCGCTGAGACGATCTCGGCCGAAACCACTGTCAGGAACGAGTTGCCCATCGCGATCCGTGCCCCTGTGACCATGAAGGGAACGGTCGAGGGCAGGATGATCGAGGTCATTTCCTGCCGCTGGTTCGCGCCCAGGCTGCGGGCGGCCTGAAGACGCAGCGGGTTCACCGATTCCACGCCAGCAATGGTGTTCAGCGTGACGATGAAGATCGTGGTGTAGAAGATCAGCGCGATCTTGGTCAGTTCGCCCGGGCCAAGCCAGATGACCGCCAGCGTGACGAAGGCAATGGGGGGAATGAAGCGGAAGAACTCGATATAGGGGTCGACCAACATGCGCACTGTCCTGAACCGCCCCATGAACAGGCCCAGCGGCACGCCTAGGGCCACCCCGGCCGCCCATCCTGCGAAGATACGCGTGCCCGAGGCCCAGACCGAAGCCGCGAGCGAGCCGTCCAGCGCCATTTCCACCGCTGCGTTCCACACCATCAACGGCGAAGGCAGGAAAAGCGGCGAGGTCATGAGCGAGCAGACATGCCACAGCAGCAGCCCGCCGGAGATGGAAATGGCAGGGAGCAGGAACCGGCCGATCTGCTCCATGGAGAGGCTGCGGATTCGGGTTGCGATCATCTTGCTCGATCCGTTGGTGATATAGGTCATTCTGCCGCCTCCTTTCTGCTCGACAGGCCCTGCTGGGCCAGGGCTCGAGTCACTTCGGCGCCGATTTCGTCGCGCAGCTGCCGGAAGATCTCCAGCGCCGCGGGATCGGCCTGGTCGCGAGGATGGCTCAGCCCGACCTCCTTGACTGATTTGATCCCGGCCGCGGGGCCCGCCGTCATCACGACGACCCGGTCGGCCAGCAGGACGGCTTCCCAGATGTCATGGGTCACAAAGACGATAGTGCAGCCGGTGGCGCGCCAGATCCGGTCCAACTCTTCTTGCAAGACCTCGCGGGTCTGGGCGTCCAAGGCGCCGAAGGGTTCGTCCATCAGGACCACAGCCGGCTCGTTGATTAGGACACGGGCTATCTGGGCGCGTTGCCGCATGCCGCCCGACAGCTGCGCCGGAAACCGTTCGGCGGCGTGGCTCAGGCCGACCAGTCCGATATAATGGTCTGCCTTTTGCCGCCGCACCTGCGAAGGGACGCCGCGCAGGCGCAGCCCATATTCGACGTTCTGCCGGATGGTCAGCCAGGGGAAAAGTACTTCTGACGACTGGAAGACCACCCCGCGGTCAATGCCGGGGCCGACGACCGGCTTGCCGGCCACTGTCATGGTGCCCGTGACCGGCAGGAAACCGGCGATGGCGTTCAGCAGCGTGGATTTCCCGCAGCCGCTGGGGCCCAGCAGGCAAATGAACTCGCCTGGGCGGATGTCCAGGCTGAAGCCCGATACGATCTGCGCCACCCCGAACGAGATCCCGACCTGCGAAAGCGTGATTGATGCGCCGTTTCCCATGCCATCAACCCTTGAAGAATCCGGTCTGCATGTCGTTGCGATAGGGGACCACGCCATCGGTCACCTTGCTGTCGGCCAGGAACTGCGCCATGCGGTCATAGCTTTCCAGGTCGGCGGGCGTGAAGTCGCGCACGACGGCCGTGTAGTCCTGCATCGCTTGCAAGCTGGTCGCCTCGGGGATGCCGGTCTCGGCCTTGATCGCCCTTGCGGCGCGCTCGGGATCGTTGCGCACGATCTCGGCGCCCTTTGCCAGGCCGCGCAGCACCGCCTCGCAATCTCCCTTGCGGCTGTCCAGCAGCGCGGCGCTGGCCGTCAGCCATTGCGTCGAGAGATAGCCCACATCCGCGCTGTTCAGCATGATCTTGCCGCCCTGCTGAACGCCCAGAGCAGGCCATGGCTCCCACACGAAATATCCGTCGATATCGCCCCGTGCCAGCAGCGCCGGCAGTTCCGGCGGACCCGAGGGCACGAACTCGATCACCGCTTCGTCCAGGCCCAGCTTGGCGATCGTCAGACGGGTCGCATACTCGCTGATCGAGCCCATGACCACGCCAAGCTTCTTGATCTGCTTGGCATCGTTGATGTCGGAGTGGACGACCAGCTTGGTATAGGTGCCGGATTCGTAGACCACCGCCAATGGCCGCAACTCGGCGCGAGGAAGGCGCAGGATGCTCGTCGGTTCCGAGGCACAGGCCATATCGACCTGGCCGGCGACAAGCGCGTTCATCGCCTCGCCACCGTCGGTATAGGTCTGCACGTCGACCGCGACATTCTCTGCCTCGAACAACTTCTCGTTCGCAGCGACGAAGAATGCGGCAAAGACCGGATCGGAGCCGACGGCGATGCGGATCGGCGCCCCCTGGGAGAAGGCGATGCGCGCGCTTAGCGCAGCGATGGTCAGACCGGCGCTGGCGGTCAACAGGCTGCGACGGGAGAGCGATGTTTTCTGCATGTGGTTCCCTATTGGCTGAGACTGGCTTCTTATGCTTGGTTTGTTTGTTCAACGGTGGCGCCGGGTTGGAGGCAGGTGAAGTGGCAAGTGTCGCCACCGTGGCAGGCTGCGCAATGCGTCTCTATCACCTTCCCGCCGTTGCCGAATATCTGCGCGGCGATGGCGGTCAGCATGCCTTGGATTGGGGCGCATGCCGGCTGGGAGGCTGGCTGCGCGATGCCCGCGGCGAAGGGGCTGTTGCGGACCGTCAACCCATAGTTGCCGTCTTGCCCGGCCTGAAACCTCCAGAGCCCCCAGCCCAGATCTGCCGAGATCTGTTCGATGACCCGCAGCAGGGCCTCGAAATTGCCCGGCCGGGCCTGAAGATAGGCCGTGACCGAGCGCCCGCCGAACTCGGCGACCGAGCCGGCGAGCGCCGCCAGCGCTTCGGCCCGCGCGGAAGTGGGCAGTCGGTCGAACATGCCCATCAGCGCGTCGGGGCGCATGATCAGATAGCGGATCGGGCCATCCGACAATTGCCCCGTTTCGTGGTCATGATGCAGCCGCTGGCGAAAGCGCCGGGCGGTGTCGACGCTTGCCGCCGTCATGGAAAGCCCGGCGTCGGTGGCAGGCCGGCAAGCAGAGCACCCGCCTGCTCCAGCGTAACGTCATTCAATGCGGCGTGCTGTGTGACGACCAGGCTGTCGCGAAGGATTTGCTGCATCCGGTGGGTGCTTTGTACCGCGCCCATGCCGACGATCCGGAAACAGGTCTGGATCACTTCCGCGCCGATATGTGCGGCATGTGTGGCGCTGAGTCGCAGAAGGGTGTTCAGCTCCAGAGGCACGTCGTCGCCTGCTTGCAGAACCTGCCATGCTTGCTCGGCGGTTTCATAGAAGAACAGCCGTGCGCTGCGCAGCTTGGCTTCGCCCTCGGCCAGGCTGCTGCGGAAATAGCCGCGATCCGCCAGCCGGCTGGCACCGGGCATCAGTTTGGCCCCACCCGACATTTCTGCAGCGAGATCCAGGGCACCGCGTGCCAGGCCAAGGTTGCAGGCGGCGTGAACCTCGGCCTGAAAGGCCAGCGGCGGGTAACGGTATAGCGGCTCATCGATCCGCGCGGGCGCGGCGCGGGCGCAGATCCATTCGTCGGCGACGAATTTGTCCTTTAGCTGCGTGTCATGGCTGCCAGTGCCCTGCATCCCCATGACCTGCCAGTTATCGATGATTTCCACCTCATCTGCCGGACAGACGGCCATATGTGCGATCGGAGGGCCGCCCGCACCATCGTCGACGGCGATGCCGACTCCGATCCAGTCGGCGCCCTTGCAGCCGCTTGCGAAGCGCCAGCGGCCGCTGATACGCCAGCCGCCATCGGTGCGGGTGGCCTTGCTCAGCGGGTAGAGGCCGCCGGCATAGACCTGGTCTGGGCCGTCAGCATAGATCATGGCCTGGGTTTCGACGGGCAGAGCCGCCAGATAGGTGTTGGCGGACCCGAAGGCGGCGACCCAGGCAGCGGATCCGTCCACTACGCCAATCCGTTCGATCATCCGCAAGAACAGGTGGGGAGCCATGGGCGTGCCGCCGAACCGGCTGGGCGTGGCCGACCGGAAAATGCCCGCCTTCTTCATCTGTGCGATGACATCGCGGGGAATGTGGCGCAATTCCTGGAATTGCTGGCGCTGTTCGATGATCAGCGCCAGCAATGCGTCGAATTCGGCATCCTGCGGGCTGGGATTGTCGCTGGCATGAAGACGCTGCGGAGTCGAGAATCCCTGAGAAAGATACATGGCTGCTTTCCTGTTGGCGATATTGTTGCTGATCGGCGTTGATGGACTGAATCCTCGGTCCGGACCATTTTTCCAATGCATATTTCTTAATATCTGAATGAAAATCATGCATGGTCTTGTCGATCTCGGCATGCATTGGCGTTTCGCGCTATATGGTGTTGATTTAAAGGGAGTATCGATGGAATACGGACTGGAATGCCGCCGTTGCCCCCGTAGTGTCATGACGATTATGATATCGCATGATACCATGCCTTACCTTCGGAATGCTCTGAAACGCGGCGGATGAGAAGGCCACGTAGGCCAGAGAGGCGCGGCACGGACTGCTCGACGGCCTTGCGGGAAAGCGGCGATGACGATGACCGGCGGGGCGGTTATCCTGCGTCATCGCAGCGAGAGGGGGGCGACAGGTGCTGAAGGGAATCGATCCGCTGATCGGGCCGGAGGTGTTGGCCGTGTTGGCGCAGATGGGTCATGGCGACGAGATCGCGATGGTCGACGCGAACTTTCCAGCGGCCTCGGTGGCGGCGAGGACCGTTTGCCGCAACGTCCTGCATATGGATCGCGATGCGATCCGGTGCCTGCGCGCGGTGCTGTCGCTACTGCCTCTGGACCGGTACGAACCCGATCCGGTTCTGACCATGCAGGTGGTCGGCGATCCCGACGCCATCCCCGAGGTGGTGGCCGAGGCCGCACCGCTGCTGGCGCACGAGGGCATCGCCCCCGCCTCGCTGGAGCGGTTCGCCTTCTACCGGCGGGCGGAGGGCTGTTTTGCCATCCTGCGGACCGCCGAGAGGCGCCCCTATGGCAACTTCATCCTGCGCAAGGGCGTGATCGGCGGCTAGGTGGGCAGGTCCAGCGCCAGGGACCGCGCCAGCCGGACGAGGCAGGCCAGCGTGGCGTCGCGCTGACCGGCGCCGGTATCGCCGGGATGCTCGATATAGGCGCAGGTCAGGACCGCCATGGCATCGCCCGAGGGACCCAGCACCGGCACGCTGAGGTCGGTGACGCCGACCGCCTGGCGCGACGGCGCGACGCGGAACCCTTGCCTGCGCACCTCCGCCAGATCGGCTTCCGCCTCGGCCAAACGCGTTGCGGCATCCGGAACGCCCCATTGTCCCAGCGTTTCCGCCAGCCGGTCGGGATGCTGGAATGTAACCGTCCGGTCTGACCGCTATCCGTTCCAGCGCCACGGCAGCAGGTTCTCGACCTTGTTGATCTTGTAGTCGGGGATGCGGGCGATGGTGTCGGCGAGCCAGGCTTGGGGATCGACGGCGTTGAGCTTGGCTGTCTCGATCATGGTGTAGGCGATGGCGGCGGCCTTGCCGCCCGCCTCCGAGCCGACGAAGAGGTAGTTCTTCCGCCCGAGGGTGATGGCGCGCATGCCGCGTTCGGCAGCGTTGTTGTCCAACTCCAGGATACCGTGGTCGAGGTAGGGGCGCAGGCGTTCCATCCGCGACAGCGCGTAGCGGATTGCCGCCGCGAGCGGAGATTTTCCCGAGATCGTGGTGAGTTGCATGGCTAGCCAGGCCTCGAGATCATCGAAGACAGGGGCGGCATGGGCCTTTCGCAACTCTGCGCGACGATCAGGTGGCGACCCTCGAGCTTCCTTTTCGACGGCATATAGCTGGGCGATCCGTCCGATGGCCTCTTCGGCGATGGGGGAGCCTTGCGACCGGTGGATATCGACGAACTTGCGTCGGACATGGGCCATGCAGGCGACCTCGCGGATGGCGCCGGAACGATAGAGATCGTTGAGCCCGGCATAGCCGTCGGCATGCATCCAGCCGCGGAAGCGGGCGAGATGGTCCTTTGGATGCTGGCCTTTGCGGTCGCCCGAGAAGCGATAGTGAGCCATTGGGGCGCCATTGGTTCAAGCCCAATGGCGAACGCGGCAGGCGGAGCATCGCTGCCCCAGGGCCGTTCGTCGCACGCATAGGTCCAGAGCCGTGCTGTTTGCGTCTTGCCGGTGCCGGGCGCCAGCATCCGCACCGGTGTATCATCGGCAAAGATCGCCTCGGCCGAGAGGACATGGCGGCCGATGGCATCGGCGAGAGGTTCCAGCAGGGCGGTGGTCTTGCCAGCCCAGTCGGCCAGGGTGGAGCGGTCGAGATCGAGTCCTTCGCGATCGAAGATCTGGCTCTGGCGGTAAAGCGGCAGATGGTCGGCATACTTGCTGACCAGCACATGGGCGAGCAGGCCGGGGCCGGGACGGCCGCGCTCGATGGGTCGCGAGGGCAGCGGGGCCTAGACGAAGCGCTCGCAGCAGTAGCAGGTCAGTCGGGGCCGGACGATGCGGTTCACGATGAAGCGGCCGGGAACATATTCCAGTTCCTCGTTCGGCACGGCCCTCGGACCGGTGGCGGGCTCGTGCCTCACCGTCCTCGCCGATCCGGCGCAGGCGCCCGCCGCACTCGGCACAGGCATCGGCGCCGGGGGTCAGTTCCACCTCCATCCGGGGAATGTGGTCCGGGATCGGGCGGCGCTTGGGTTTGCCCTTCTCCTCGATGTCCGGCAGCTTAATCCGTGCCGTCATCGCGGCGGCGGCGATCTCGCTGGTCTCAGGGGCCAACTGAAGCTGCTCCGCCGTCTCGGACGACACGCCAAACCGATATGCGCGGTGCCCGGCCAGCTGGTGTCGGAGCTTCTCGATCAGGATCGCCTGGGCCTTCACCTCGGCCAGAAGCCGCGCAGTGAAGCTGCGCAACTCCTCGGGATCTTCCGGCAAGGTCAGGGTTTGCTCGAGCATGGGAGAAGTTTACCCCACGGGATTCCTTGTGGGAATCCCCTGGTTGCCGAGCGGTCGGATTATCCCGCTGCCAGCGGGCGCCAGGTCCGTTCCGGGGTCCGCCAGTCGATCCTCTCCAGCGAGGGTATACAGGAATATCCCCTCTGGTGAGTCTGATGAATCCTTTCCGGAAGAGATCCGTGTGCTCGATCCGCGTCATCCGCTGTATGGCAAAGTCTTCCGGGTGCTCGGCAGATCAGGCCATGGGGAGGCAATTTCGAGCCGTCCTACGAAGTTGAATACCGAAACGGCGTCACGCTGCTCGTGCCGGTCGCTGCGGTTGAACATCAGGATCTTCCGAACGCCAGAACCAAACTCAGCGTTGATGCTTTGTTTGATCTACTAAATATGGTAGAGTGCCTGCATCATCATGAGCACCGCACCCGAACATCTCTGGACAATGCTGCCGCCGGCCCTGCGACGACAGATCGTCGACGACATTGCCGCGGTTCTGGCGGAGGTTTCCCGTGATGTCCGAATTGATCCAGGCAACGCATCTGAAGCGCAGGGCGGTCGTCTACATCCGGCAGTCGACGCCGCACCAGGTCGTGAGCAACCAGGAAAGCCTGCGGCTTCAATATGCACTTCGCCAACGCGCCCGCGAACTTGGATGGCATGAAGCCGACATCGACCTCATTGACGCCGATCTCGGCCTAAGCGGTGCGTCCGCCGCGCATCGCAGCGGCTTCAAGGAGCTTGTCGGCCGCGTCGGGCTTGGGGAAGTGGGGCTGATCCTGTCGATCGATGTGACGCGTCTCGCCCGCAACTGTTCCGACTGGTAGCATAGTTTGTCCCGGTCAGGTTTACCGGCTGAGCCTCAAAGCCAGACGCATCAACTCCGATTGTTGATGCGATCTGCGCTATTGATTGGGCCTACTTTACGGTTGGAGCCAAAATGAATTCGCCATCAAAGCGGATGGTAATTTCGGAGCCGACTGATCCCTTCGGCTGGCCAAATTCGGTACGATCAAATACGCCCTCGGCCGCAAATGCTACTGTTGGGACATCCCTGAAGGGGTGCTTTTCGATCTCGCCGTTGAATGTTGCCTTGAGCGTTACGGGCTTGGTGACACCGAGAAACTCAAGATTACCCGTGACATCTGCGGTTGTTGGTCCCGTGGGCATCACTTTGGTCGACTTGAACACAATAGTCGAATAGTTATCACCATTCAGAAACTTCGGCGAGCGAGCGACTTCTTCGTCCCAGGTTTCAAAACCGGAATCTGCATGCGTGGCCTTGTAGTTTCCTCGATATCCGGTTTCAACAGACGTCGGGTCGATGACGACTTCAACCGAGGAATCCTCGATCTTTGTCGGATCGAGTTTCAACGTAGCTTCGATATCGTTGAAGCGCGCGGTATAGTTGGAAATTCCGTTGTGCTTGACCGACCAGAGCAATACCGCATGCGTGAGATCAAGTTCATAAATGCCAGCGGGAGCTTTCACTTCAATGTTCGGCAACGTGGTTTCGGCTGTAGCGAAACCCGACATTCCGCCGAGCAGGGCATAAATAACGAATGCTGAAGCAATGCCCTTCTGGGTGAATTTCATCGTTGATGTCCTCTTTCTGGAAGTCGATTCAGGTATGAATTTGGTCATTCACCGCCGATCTTCCTTGACACAGGTCAAGGGAGCATCACTTTCTTGCCGTTGGAATAGTGCGACAAAACAACACATTTCTCCGGCGTAATCTGGAACAGCGCGGCGATCGGAGCCCACCTGGTCAGGACTTCGCTATCGCTATCCCGACCAGAAGTTGAGCACGGACCCGTTCGAGATTGCCAGCTCTGTTGAGTGGTTGATAGGTGCGTCATTGAGACACAGGCATTGTCGCGCTGAAACATTGGCAAATCTCTGCGGGCAGTGGATTGGAAAATCTGGGTAATCCACCGTCGAATTTTATCCAGCAGCCGCCGGAACTGATACCGGGGTCATCGTGAAGTCGGTAGGTGCGTTTTCAAGGCAGGTGAGGCAAGAATGACTGAATCGAGGCTGCGAGCAGAGAAACTGCGCTCAAAGTTGATGAGTGCTGAGGATGCGGCATCCCTGATCGGTTCGGGGTCGGCGGTTGGAATGAGTGGTTTTACTGGTTCTGGCTATCCCAAGGCAGTGCCGTTGGCGCTTGCGGCCCGTATCGAGGCCGAACACGCGGCCGGAAATCCTTTCCATCTCCGCATCTGGACAGGTGCTTCGACCGGCCCCGAACTCGACGGCGCCCTTGCCAAGTCCGATGGCATCGAACTCAGGCTGCCTTATAATTCCGATCCGATTGCGCGCGAAAAAATCAACCGTGGCGAGATGGAATATTTCGACATGCATCTGAGCCAGGTGGCGCCGATGGCCTGGCAAGGCTTTCTTGGCCCGCTCGATACGGCGACTATCGAAATTTCCGGCATTCTCGCCGATGGTTCGCTCATCCCCTCCTCCTCGGTCGGCAACAACAAGACATGGCTCGAACGAGCCGACAAGGTGATCCTCGAACTCAATTCCTGGCAGAGCGCCGATCTCGAAGGCATGCACGACATCTACTACGGAACGGCGCTGCCGCCGCATCGTGTACCCATTCCGCTGTCGCGTGCTGATGACCGCATCGGTGACAAGTTCTTCCGCTGCGACCCGGACAAGATCGTTGCCATCGTCCAGACCGAGACACCGGACCGCAACCTGCCCTTCACACCGCCGGATGACGTGGCGCGCACCATTGCCGGCCATCTCCTGGAGTTCTTCAGCCACGAGATTGCCAAAGGGCGGCTGCCGAAGTCCCTGCTGCCGATCCAGTCGGGTGTAGGCAATATCGCAAACGCAGTGCTCACGAGCCTGATCGACAGCCCCTTTGAGAACATGACGGCGTTTACCGAAGTCATCCAGGACGGGATGCTGGATCTGTTGGACGCAGGCAAGCTGCGCATAGCATCGGCGACGGCCTTCTTACTCAGCCCCGAGGCGGCGGTCCGGCTGAACGCCAGCATGGCGTACTATCGCGACAGGATGATCCTGCGGCCGCAGGAGATCAGAGGTGGTTCGGTTTATCTGAACAGGTTCGGGGCGTTTTTTAAGTGGATTTCCGCCTCGATTATGCCGCCGCCGCTTCGGGTGTCGGCTGGTTGAAGTAGGCCTGATCGGGCGTTTTCCCGTCAAGTGATGAATGAGGCCGACGGCTGTTGTAAAAGCGAAGATACCTGCCGATCCCGGCGCGGGCTTCCGAGACGCAGGCATAGGCCCGCAGATAGACCTCCTCGTATTTGATGGTCCGCCAGAGGCGCTCGACGAAGACGTTGTCGCGCCAGGCGCCCTTGCCATCCATGCTGATCTTGATCTCGCGGGCGGCCAGCACCTTGATGAAGTCGGTGGAGGTGAACTGGCTGCCCTGGTCCGTGTTGAAGATCTCGGGCCTGCCGTGACAGGCCAGCGCCTCCTCCACAGCTTCTATGCAGAA
>NZ_LLWQ01000190.1 GCF_001447385.1 Paracoccus sp. MKU1
GTTCGGCCATTCGGCCTTCTTTGGTGTCGGCGCCTATGCCTCGGCGCTGCTGGTGATGCGCGTGGGGCTGCCGGTCTTTCCGTCGATCCTCGCCGGTGGGCTGGTCGCCGGGGTGATCTCGATCCTGACCATGCCGACGCTGCGTTTGCGCGGACCCTATTTCGCGCTGGCCATGCTGGCCTTTGCCGAGATCTTTCGCATTCTCGCCATCGAGATGCGTTGGCTGACCAACGGTTCGGGCGGGCTGCTGTCGATACCGCGCCTGCCGGCAGTGTTCGGCATCGACTTCGGTTCGCGCCTGGGCGGCTATTTCGTGGTGCTGACCCTGGTGCTGTTGACGGTGCTGGTCTATTGGCTGATCCGCAACCGCCCCGAGGGGCTCGCGTTGCGCGCCATGCACGACAGCGAGGATGCGACGCTGGTGGTGGGCGTCAATGCGACCCGGCTCAAGGCGGCGATCCTGGTCGTCTCGGCCTTTTTCACCGGTATCATGGGCGCGTTCAACGCCCATTACATCAACTTCCTCGAGCCGGACTATGCCTTCCATGGCAGTTGGACGACCCTGGCCATCGTGGCGGCGATCTTCGGCGGCTACAAGACGCTCTGGGGTCCGGCGGCCGGCGCTATGATCGTCTATCTGGTAGACCAGTTCGTTTTCAAGGCGATCATGCCATCGGGCCACCAACTCATCCTTGGCGGGCTCCTGGCGGCCATCGTCATCTTCTCGCCCAGCGGGCTGCTGCCCTGGCTGGCCAATCGCTTCAGGAAGGAGACCGGCGATGCTGCTCACCCTTGATCATGTGACGGTGGCGTTCGGCGGCCTCGTGGCAGTCTCGGATGTCAGTTTCTCGGTGGCAGAGCACGAGGTGCTGGGACTGGTCGGCCCCAACGGAGCGGGCAAGACCACACTGTTCAACGCCATCTCGGGCCTGGTTCGGCCCAGCAAGGGCGAGGTGACCTTTTGCGGCCACAGCCTGGCCGGCATGCCGATCCACAAGCGCGCGCGCATCGGCCTTGGCCGTGCCTTCCAGGTGCCGCAGCCCATGCACGAACTGACCGTGCGGGAAAACCTGATCGTCGCGCAGCATTTCGGCACCGGTCGCAGCGACCCCGAGAAGATCGACGAGATCCTCGACCTGACCCGCCTGGGCCACAAGGCCGACCGGGACGCCGCCAGTTCGCTGGCACTGACCGAGCAGAAGGCGCTGGAGGTCGGCAAGGCCCTGGCCACCGATCCCCGGATGCTGATGCTGGACGAGGTGCTGGCTGGCCTGGAAACCAACGGCAAACGCGCCTTCATGCAGACGCTGAACGACGCGCGCCAAAGGTTCGGCGTCTCGCTGCTGATGGTCGAGCATGACATCGAGACCATCTCGAACACCTGCCAGCGCGTCCTGGTGCTGAATTTCGGCAAACTCATCGCCGATGGCAGCCCGGACGAAGTCTTCCGCAACCCCGAAGTGATCAGGAGCTATACCGGTGGCGAAACTGCTTGAAATCGACAAGGTGCGGGCCGGCTATGATGCGATCAACGTCCTGTGGGACATGTCACTGACGATCGAGGAAGGCAAACTGACCTGCATCCTCGGCCCCAACGGCGGCGGCAAGACCACGCTGATGCGCGCGATCATGGGTCTGATCCCCATCCGCCAGGGCGAGATCCGCTTCGAAGGCAAGGACATCGCCAACGCACCGACCTGGAACCTGGTCGCCGACGGGCTGACCATGATCCCCGAAGGCCGGATGATCTTTCGCGACATGACGGTCGAGGACAACCTGCTGATCGGCGGCTTCACCCGGCGTTGCCGACCGCGGGCCAAGGCCAATCTTGAAATGGCCTACGACCTCTTTCCCCGGCTGAAAGAACGCCGGCACCAGCTTGCCAGTTCGCTTTCGGGCGGAGAGGCGCAGATGCTGGCCATGGGCCGCGGGCTGATGGAGGAACCCAGGCTGATCCTGGTGGACGAGCCCTCGCTCGGCCTGTCGCCGTTGCTGACCGATGAGGTCATGGCGATCCTCGAGCAACTCAAGGTGCAGGGCCGTACCATCGTGCTGGTAGAACAGAACACCCACAAGGCGCTGAAGATCGCCGATCACGTCTATCTGGTCCGCGGTGGCAAGATCGTTCTGTCCGAGAAGAAAGAGGACGTAGACATGGAACGGCTGCACGATCTCTATTTCGCCCGCGACGTTGCGGCAAACCGGCAGGATGCCTGACCACCGGGCAGCCGGGTCCGGCCCCCGCACCGGAGGAACCCGCGTGGAAAGAATTCATGCGGCCCTGAAAGGACTGACCGGATGATCCCTGATGGCCGTTCCTTTCTGTCCCTCACCAGGCGCCCGCTGTACACGGACAGGATCAGCGCCATCATCCTGATCGGGCTGATTTTTTCGGTCCTGACCGAGGCGCTTTTCCCCTCAACGGCGCTGCGCAATCTGTCGCGTGGGCTGTTGCTGGCCTATCTGGCTCTGGAATGGCGGGGCATCCAGCGCAACGGCCGGGTCATGCTGGCAATCGCCGGCACGATCACGTTGGCGGCGGTCGCGACCGGCGCCGAGGCGGGGGCGGCAGGCCGGGCGCTGGATCAGGGCGCCTTCTTTGCCACCTTCTTCGCCAACCAGTTCTTCCTGCGCGAGCCCGCCCGCAGCTCTGCCCTGGTGCGGCGCTGCGCTTCGTTCTTCATCGACCAGCCGCCGGCGCGCCGTTATGGACTGCTGACCATCGGCGGATATCTGTTCGGCATCATCCTCAACCTGGGGGTGCTGAGCCTGCTGGGGCTGATGATCCGGCAGCGCAATTCCCTGGCCTCCGCGGGCGGCCATGACGAGGTGCGCAGCATTCGCGAAAGGCGGATGCTGCTTCCGCTGCTGAGGGGCTTTTCCGTGACCCCGCTGGGCTCCCCCCTTTCCATTGCCATGGCGGTGCTGCTTGCGGTCCTGCCCGGTCTGGAATGGGTCGAACTGCTCTTGCTTGGCCTGACCACCGCCGGCATCCTGCTGACATTCGGCTGGGTACTGGACAGGATCACCGCGCCGCGGCACCTGGCGCATCTGGTCCCGCCGCCGCGCGGCCAGCGCGACCCCGCAGCACTGGCGGGTCTCGTTGTGTTGGTGCTGTCTGTCTTTGGACTGGCAATCATCATCGAATCCGCGGCCACCCTGCCCCTTAACCGCGCGGTGCTGGTCGCTCTGCCCGTCGCGGGCATGGTCTGGCTGGCCTGGCAATACCGGCACTTCCGACCCGTGACCGGCGGGCGGCTGGTCGGCAGGCGACTGGTACGCGAAGGCGCGCGCGTCTTTCCCCGCTACAGGACCGAGATCGCAATCCTCTCCTCGGCCGGGTTCATCGGCACGATGCTTTCGACGCTGGTGCCGCCGTCGCTACTGGGCGCAGCCCTGACAGGCTTTGCGCTGCCAGGCCCGCTGATGCCGGCCTTCTTCATGCTGCTGGTCTTTCTGCCGGGGCTGGCCGGGATGAACCCGATCGTGACGGTCACGATCCTCGGTTCGGCGCTGGCGGCGGCGCCTGCGACAGAGCTGCCGACGGTCGTGCTGGCCCTGTCGCTGATCTCCGGCTGGGCATTGGCGATCAACGCCTCGCCACTGACCGCCTCGGCGATGATCTTGGGCGACTTGGTCAACCGCACCCCCCATGAAGTGACCCTGCGATGGAACGGAGGCTTTGCTTTTTCCGGCTATCTGCTTCTGTCGGGCTGGTTTGCGCTTCTCGTCCTGGTCCTGAACGGGAGAAACCTGTTCTGATATGACCCGAACGCGGGGGCCGTAGCTTAAAAAACTGTGTGACGCTGAGATTCCGGACGTCAGAGACGTCCCTGCGGGGACGTGAGCCGAGGCTCATTCCGCTGATAGGGCCGAGATCTCAGCCTATGCCCGGTTCTTCCCGCCCCCGTCTGTTTTGGCGGGGCAGCATTGTTTTGTGCGACCGCTGCGGCCCGTCGCGGCCTGCTGACAGGAAGCTGAAGCAGATTTCTCGCCTCGATCAGGACCACGTCAGCCGCGTCCCCCAAGATTGGCTTCATCAGGCAGCCACCTTCATGACCACCAAAGGAGCGCAGGCCCATTACGGCATCCAGGTCAGTCGGCACAGCTATCGTGCTTGCAGGTCTCGGGCTAGGAACTGTTGGGTTGGCAGTTGGCTGCCCTGAGACGGAACGCATCCTGGCCGAAACCTCGGCCGTGCGGGCACTGCTCAGCGCTTGCAAGGTGCCAGGCTTCCCGGATACGGGCGGCGCGCAATGCCATGCGTTGGCCAGAGAGGCACGACATGCCGAAGGCATTGATGCGGGATCGGCGGTGCAGGTCGGCAACAGCCGGATCGGCGCCCGGATACCAGACCCCGGCAGGCTTCGCCCTGCATCTGGCTGTCAATCTCCCGTTCGGCCCCGCTGATTTTCCGCCGCTGACCCTCGTCGCTGTGGCCGTCCGTATCGCCTCAGCGTGGCGGCGCAATCTGCTGGGCACGTCCGTCCTGCCTCTCGCGCAGCCCGCTTGATCCGGTAGCCTGGAACCATTGTCGACCCGTTGACCGAGCTTGCCCGCGAGGGCGCGCGCCAGATGTTGGCCGCGGCGCTCAGGGCAGAGGCGGCGAGCTTCGTCGCCAGCTTCAGCGACGAGCGTCTGCCCGATGGCCGCCAACGGGTTGTCCATCACGGCACCGGCCCCGCGCGGACGATCCAGACCGGGATCGGCCCCGTGTCGGTGCAATGGCACAAGGTGCGCGACCGCGCCACCGATGTGCCGGCCGGGAAAAGATCCGCTTCACCTCGAACATTCTGCCGCGGTGGGGCGCCGGTCGCGCAGCCTCGATGCGCTGCTGCCGGTGCTCTACCTGCGCGGCGTCTCCACCGGATATTTCCAGGAAGCGTTGACCGCGCTGCTCGGCGTGGATGCGCCGAACCTGTCGCCGGGTGCGGTCACGCAGCTCACGGCGGGCTGGCAGGAGGAATAAGACCGCTGGCAGCGCCGCGATCTCTCCGCCCGGCACTACGTGTATATCTGGGCCGATGGCGTCTATCTGCAGGCAAGGATGGAGCCCGCGGCCGAGTGCATGCTGGTGGTGCTCGGCGCGACGCCTGAGGGAAAGAAGGAACTGGTGGGGTTTCCGGTCGGGGTGCGCGAAAGGGCGTAGAGCTGGCGCGAGCTTCTGGTGGATCTCAAGGCCCGTGGTCTGGCAGTCCCGCCCGAGCTGGCCGTGGGCGACGGCGCTCTGGGCTTCTGGAAGGCCATGGACGAAGTCTTTCCCGGCACCCGTCATCAGCGCTGTTGGTTTCACAAGATGGCCAAGTCGAGTCCGGCAAGCCGAGATCGCAGTCGCATGGGCCGCTGCCTCCTTGATCGCGGCCATCGCGACGATCAGGTCGGACGTGACCGAGAGCGTCTTACCGGCAATCGGCAAGTTCTCGACCGCGCGCAGGGTATGGACACCCGAGTATGCGGGCGCGGGAACTTCCTTGCTCCGATCGAATAGTGCTTGACACATATGGAGGTGGAATCAGGAATGGCGATGGCTATGCCTCCTCTCATATTGTAGAAGGCGCCCCCGCACGGTGCTGCGAGGACGCTTGGCCAATCGGCTCAGATGCTATATCTCCCGACCGGTCATACTGTATGGGGCAAGACCGCATTACGCTCGCCCAGCTTGATGAAGGTCGACTTGACCTCGGTATATTCCAGCAACCCGTCGATGCCGTTCTCGCGTCCGATGCCCGATTGCTTGAAGCCGCCGAAGGGCATCTGCACCGAGGTTTCCAGGAAGGTGTTCACGAAGACCGTGCCCGAGCGCAGCCGGCGCGCAACCAGGATCGCCTTGTCCAGATCCTTGGTCCAGAGCCCGTTGCCGAGGCCATAGACCGTGTCGTTGGCCAGCGTCACTGCCTCGTCCACCGTTTTAAATGTCGTCACGGTCAGCACCGGGCCGAAGATTTCCTCGCGGAAGATACGCATGTCCGGGGTCACATTGGTGAAAATCGTCGGCTGAACGAACCAGCCCTTGGCCAGCGCGCCCTGATCTGCACGGCTGCCGCCGACGGCAACCGTCGCCCCCTCGGCCTTGCCGATTTCCAGGTAATCCATCACCTGGTCGAACTGCGCCTCGTGAATCATCGCAGCCTGGTCGGCATCCTCGTCCAGCGGCAGGCCGGTGCGGATCTTGCGGGTGCGCTCGACAAGGCGCGAGACGAATGCATCGGCCACGGATTCCTCGATCAGCAGGCGGGCACCGCAGACGCATTCCTCGCCCTGGTTCAGGACATAGCCGAACAGCACCCCATCGACGGCCGCATCCAGATCGGCATCGGCAAAGACGACGTTCGCAGCCTTGCCGCCCAGTTCCAGGGCGACGCGCTTGACACTGTCGGCACAGGTGCGGGCAATGGCCTTGCCCACCTTGGTGGAGCCGGTGAAGGAGATCATGTCCACCTCGGGATGGCGGGTCATCGCCTCGCCCACCGCGCCGCCGGTGCCGGTCACGACGTTGTAGACACCCTTCGGCAGCCCGGCGCGAATGGCCAGTTTCGCCACCTCCAGCGCGGTGCCCGAGGTCAGTTCGGACGGCTTGACCACCACCGAGCAACCTGCCGCCAGCGCATAGGGCAGCTTCTGGAACAGCGTGACCATGGGGAAGTTCCAGGGCACGATCATACCGACCACGCCGCGCGGCTCGCGGCTGACCAGACCCAGCGCCTGCGGGCCGACATTCTCGAACGCCTCGCCGTGCAGCTGCATGCCAAGCGCGGCGGCATAGCGCAGCATGGATACGGAATGCTCGATCTCACCGCGGGCGAAACGGATCGGCTTGCCGGATTCCTCGGCCTCGATGACCGCCAGCCGCTCCAGGTCTGCGGCGATCAGGTCGCCCCAGGCGTTCAGGATGGCCGCTTTCTGTGTGGCGGGCATCTGGCGCCAGGGGCCATGCTCGAAAGCCTCGCGCGCGGCGCGGACGGCCGCGTCCAGATCCTCGGCCGTGCCGGCGGCGAAATCGGCCAGCGCCGCGCCATGGGCGGGCGAATGGCGGCGGATCGTCTCGCCCGTGGCGCCGGGACGCTCGGCCCCGTCGATGAAATGGACATAGCTGCGAACGGTCATCGTGAATCCTTCCTTATGCGTTCAGCGGTCAAGACCCACCGCGCGGACCTTGTCGCCCGGGGCGATGACCCCGATCGTGTCGCCGGCGCGAAGGGTGGTGCGGTCGGTCACCACGACATATTTCGTGTCGCCCGACAGCAGATAGATGTTGGTGGTCTGGCCCAGCGGCTCGACCAGCTCGACGATGCCCTCGACCGAGCCGGGCGTGCCGGCGGCGACGCATTGCAGATGCTCGGGGCGGATGCCGACGGCGAAATGGCCGTGACGGTCGGCCATGGCGCGGGCACGTTCACGCTCGGCATCGTCCAGCGCATCGCCAAAGCCCTGGACCTGGCAGACGACGCGGCCGCTGTTGGCAAGCTCGGCCTTGAACAGGTTCATCGGCGGCGAGCCGATGAAATCCGCGACGAAGCAGGTCGTCGGGCGGTCGTAGACCTGAAGCGGCGGCGCCACCTGCACCATGTCGCCCTTGCGCATGACGGCGATGCGGTCGGCCATCGACATGGCCTCGATCTGGTCATGGGTGACATAGATGGTGGTGATGCCCAGGTCGGTGACCAGCTTCTTGATCTCGGTCCGCATCACCGCGCGCAGCTTGGCGTCGAGATTGGACAGCGGCTCGTCCATCAAGAACACCTTGGGATTGCGCACCAGCGCGCGGGCCAGCGATACCCGCTGGCGCTGGCCCCCCGACATCTGCGCCGGCTTGCGGCCGAGATAGTCGGAAATGCCCAGGCGGCCCGCCGTCTCCTCGACCTTCCTGCGCCGTTCGGCGGGGGCAAGCTTGCGGATCTTCAGCGGGAATTCGATGTTCTGGAACACCGTCATATTGGGATAGAGGCCGTAATCCTGAAAGGCCATGGCGATGTCGCGGTGGCGCGGCTCGGCATGGGTCATGTCGCGGCCGTCGATGAAGATCTGGCCCTCGCTGGCGGTTTCCAGCCCCGCAACCATGCGCAGGGTGGTGGTCTTGCCGCAGCCCGAAGGGCCGAGCATGACGAAGAACTCGCCATCCGCGATGTCGACCGATACACCGTTGACGACCGTCAGGCTGCCGAAACGCTTGTAGACATTGTTGATCTGGATAGCCATGGGATCAGCCTTTCACCGCGCCAAGCGTCAGGCCGCGGACAAGATAGCGTTGCATCATCAGGACGAGCACGACGACCGGCAGCGACATCACCACCCCCGCCGCCGAGGCGAGCCCCCAGGCGATGGCCTTGGGCTTGATCGCGTTGGCGGCGATCACCGGCAGGGTCTTGGCGTTCTGCGAGGTCAGCATCGAGGCCAGCAGGAACTCGTTCCAGGCGAACATGAAGACGATGACCATCGTGGCGGCCAGCCCCGGCAGCAGCAGGGGCAGGGTGACCCGCCAGAAGGTCTGGAACCGCGAGCAGCCGTCGATCATCGCGGCCTCCTCGATGGATTGCGGGATGTCCTGGATGAAGACGCGCATCACCCAGACCACGAAGGGCAGGCCCGCAAGGCCATAGGCGGCGGCAAGCAGCCAGTAGGTGTCAAAGATTCCCAGCGCGCGGGCGATGATGAACATCGGGATGACGCTGACGATGGGCGGCAGCATGCGGATCGACAGCACCTCGAAGGCGATGATCTCCTTGCCCCTCACGTCGAAGCGCGCCAGCGCATAGGCCGCCATGGTGCCGCAGACCATCGCCAGCGTGGTGGCCAGCCCGACGATCACCGCGCTGTTGACGAAGGCATCAAAGGCGTCGAGTTCGCTGGCCAGCTTGGCATAGTTTTCGAACGTCGGGGTGAAGCTCCAGACCGGCGGATATTGCGAGATGTCGAGCTCGCTCTTGAAGGAGGAACTCGCCATCCAGAATACCGGGAAGGCGAAGAACGCCGTGGCGATCAAGGCCAGCGCATAGGCGGCGGCCAGCTTGGCGGCACGGGACAGCAGGGGTTTTTGCGATGCCACGTCCGGCCCTCCTCAGCGGTTTTCCTTGTCGGCCACCAGCTTCATGAAGCCGGTCAGGCGGACAAAGATCAGGACGACAAGCAGAACGATGACCAGCGTCAGCCAAGACAGCGCCGAGCCGTAGCCGAGATCGAAGAAGCGGAAGTTCACCCGTTGCAGATAGACGCTGACCAGGTCGGTCGAGAAATCGGGACCGCCGCGGGTGATGATGTAGACGGTGTCATAGGTGCGGAACGCATCGACGATGCGCAGCAGCGTCGCGATAACGATCACCGGCTTCAGCATCGGCAGAGTGATCGAAAAGAAGGCGCGCATCGGCGAGGCGCCGTCGATGGCCGCCGCCTCGAACGGGCTTTTCGGCAGCGAGGAGATGCCGGCAAAGACGATCAGGAACATGAAGGGCGTCCATTGCCAGATATCGACGAGGATCACCGACAGCAGCGCCGTCGAGGCATTGCTGGCCCAGAGCTGCGGCGGAATGCCGATCAGCCCCAGCAGATAGTTCAGCACGCCCAGGTCCGGCATCATCATCACGCGCCAGGTGATGCCGACCGCGATGGGGGTGATCAGCATCGGCACCAGGATGATGGTGCGCAACACGACGAAACCCGGATGGCGCTGGTTGAACAGCACCGACAGCGCCACCGCCAGCACCAGCGAAGCCGTCACGCTGATGGCGGTGAAGATCAGCGTCAATCCGACCGCGTTCCAGAACTGCGGATCCGAGAAGGCGCGGGCGTAATTCTCGAACCAGACCAGGCTGGAGCCGCCGCCGAAGGTCGGGTTGTAGTTCGTCAGCGAGATGTAGAGCGAATGCAGAAGCGGATAGAGCCCGACGACGGTCATGACGATCATCGTCGGCGCCAGCAGGAGCATCGCGATCCGCCCCTCTCCCGGGCGCTGCGCCTTGTCGGCGGTCTTGGTGTCTGAACGAGCCATGGTTGGTCCCTTCGCGAAAAGCGGCGGGGCGCCGTGGTGGACGCGCCCCGCCCAGGCGGATCAGCGAATGACTCGCGCCAGGCGCGATTCGGCATCCGCCATCGCCTGTTCGGGGGTTTTGCGGCCGTTCACGCCCGCCAGGATCTCTTCGTAAAGCACGCGCTGCACCTCGACCGCGTTCTGCAACCGATAGGGCGGGATCGAGATCGGCGCGGTGCCGCGGGTCTCGAAGTCGTGGAAGGCTTGCAACATGGGAATCGCCTCGACCGTCTCGGGGTTGTCGATGTCGCGCTGCAGGCAAAGCGAGGATTCCCCGCCCTCGCGGAACAACTCATAGGCCTTCCCCTCGCTCATCCAGGCGAGGAAACGATAGGCATCCTCGAGTTGCCCGGAGGCTGCGTTGGCCATGATCGACCAGCCGCCGACCATCTGCTGCTCATATCGCTCGGTCGGGGCGACGGTATAGCCGAAACGGCCCTTCATCGGCCCGTCCTCGATGCCGACGATCACGTCCGACCAGGTGATCATCATGGCGGCGCGGCCCTGCTGCATCAACGACGAGCCCTCGGCATAGTCCAGCCCCTCGACCCCGTTCGGGGTATAGGGCAGCACCTCGCGCAGTCGCTCTATGGCGCGGGCGCCCTGCCCTTCGCTGTTGAACACCGGCTTGTTGGCTTCGTCCAGCACGCCGTCGTCATTGGGGGCGATCTTGGTCATGCCCATCAGGCGCGATCCCCAGTCACCGCTCATATGCGCGTCCTGGCCGCCCAGCAGCAGCACGTTGCCCGCGACATCCGGGGAATGCAGCTTCGCCGCCGCCTCGCGATAATCGTCCCAGTTCTTCGGCACCTCGATGCCGGCTGCTTCCAGCAGATCCTTGCGATAGACGAAGACCGGCGTGGTCATCACCAGCGGCAGGCCCCAGCGTTTTCCCTCGTACTCGGTATAGGTTAGCGAGGCGGGTGCGAAGTTCTGCAGTTGCAGTTCGGGCAGTTCGGCATTGCCCGCCCGGATCTCGTCCAGCGGCGCGGCCCAGCCGTTGCGGATCGGTTGGCGGATCCAGAGATTGTCGGTGGTGAACAGGTCGAAGGTCGAGGAACCCTGGCTGAGTTCGATCAGCAGCTTTTCGTAATGCGCTTCATAGGGATTCGCCTCGCCAGATATCCGGGCACCGTCATAGGCATCGGCGACCGATGCGGTCAGCGCCTCCGCCCAAGCGGTATTGCTGTTGAGGATGTTGAGCGCCGCCCCGGATTGCGCAAAGGCGCCGCGCGGCGCGGCCGCAAAGGCAGCCGTCAGGGCCGTCAGGGTCTTGAGCATGTGCCGGCGGGTAAAGTCGGAACGGGACTGGAATCTGGTCATGGTGCAACCTCCTGTGGGCGTGGCCGTGGGCGTTTCTTATCGTAGTTTGTAAACGTTTACTGTTCTTAACATACGCTCCATGTCAAGAAAAACTTGCCAATCCGCACCGTTTCGGGTCCGAGATAGAAAAGGTGATTCAGAAAACTCGCAGGAAACAGGAGAAAAACTCTTGGCCAAGCCCAAGTCCCAGGCAATCCAGGCGCGCCGGATCCGCCCCACGATCCACGATGTCGCCAAGGCGGCAGGGGTTTCCATCGCCACAGTGTCGCGCGCGCTCAATTCCCCCGATTCGGTGCGAAAGGAGCTGCGCGAGCGCGTGGTGGCTGCTGCGGATTCGATGGATTACATGGCCGATTCGGTAGGCAAGGCGCTGCGCCGCCAACGCACCCAGATCATCAGCACCATGCTGCCCCGGCTGGCCGACCCGCTGTTCTCGGCCGTGGCCAGCGCCATTCAGGAAACGCTGGAAGAAAACGGTTACCTAGGATTTGTACAGACCTCGGGCTTCGACAACACGAATCTGTTCGACCGCGCGAAGCGGCTGATCGAGCACGGCACCGAGGGGTTGATCATCTTTGGTCGAATCGATGACCAGCGTCTGCTGGACTATTGCCGCGCCCATCAACTGCCATTGCTGTCGGCCTATTCCTATTTCGAAAAGGCCGAAGTGCCGACGATCGGCTTCGACAACTACCTGGCCACCCGGCAGCTGGTCGAAATGCTGCACACCCTGGGCCATAGCCGAATCGCCATGATCAGCGGCTCGGACAAGGGCAACGACCGACAACAGTCACGCATCCGCGCCTTTCGCGACATCAATGCCGAATTGGGCCAA
The DNA here is from genome assembly GCF_001447385.1 of Paracoccus sp. MKU1. GTDB lineage: Bacteria > Pseudomonadota > Alphaproteobacteria > Rhodobacterales > Rhodobacteraceae > Paracoccus. The sequence continues at coordinate 12,180 of NZ_LLWQ01000190.1, forward strand.
GAACCGGTGATCGAATTCACCCACATGGATTTCGACATGGCGGATGGCGGCGCCGCCTTGCGGCGAATCATGGAAAACCACCCCGAAACCACAGCGCTGGTCTGCAATCGTTGCGTGATCGCCTTCAGCGTCATGGTCGAGGCCCGCCGCCTGGGTATCGCAGTCCCCGAGCATCTGTCTCTCACCGGTTTCGACGATATCGACTATGCGGCCCTGTTCGACCCGTCCCTGACGACGGTCGCGGTTCCTTCGGAAAAGATCGGTCGAGCCGCCGCCAAGGCCATGATTGCGCATCTGGAAACCGGCGCTCCACTGGGTAGCCGGCGCTTTGAGACCGAGGTGATCCTGCGCCGATCCGTCGCCCGGCCCCGCGCAACGGCATAATTCTTCTTGACAGGAAGGGGGGCGCTCCGTCAGATACAGAAAACGTTTACAAACCATCTGAACGGGAGGCTCGCCATGCGTTTCAGACGAATGGTCAATGTCGTTAGTGCCCACGCCGCCGGAGAACCCAACGACGTCATAACCGGCGGCGTGCTGAACGTGCCCGGCCGAACCATGTTCGACAAGATGACGTGGTTGCAGGACAAGGGCGACGACCTGCGCCTGTTCCTGCTCAACGACCCGCGCGGCAAGGTCAGCCTGTGCATGAACCTGATCCTGCCCTCGAACGATCCCGAGGCGGATTTCGGCTTCGTCATCATGGAATCGGACTACTATGTGCCGATGTCGGGCACGAACACGATCTGCACTGTGACCGTGGCGCTGGAAACAGGCATGGTGCAGATGACCGAACCCGAAACCCGCATCGTGCTGGAGGCACCCGCCGGGCTGGTCCCCGTCACCGCAAAATGCCGCGACGGCAAGGTCGAAAGCGTCACCTTCGACAACGTACCATCGTTCGTCTTCGGCCTCGATCAGACTATCGAGGTGCCGAACCTCGGCAGGCTGACGGTGGATGTCGCCTATGGCGGCATGATCTACGTGCTGGTCGATGCCGCTGCGGTCGGCTTCGAGATCAAGCCCGAGGAGGCCCGGCACATGGTCGAGATCGGCGAGCGCATCAAGGCAGCCGCCGCCGAACAGCTTCCCGCCATCCATCCGGAAAACCCCGGGATCCACACCATCAACCAGACGCTCTTCGCCGGCCCGCTGCTGGAAACCGAACGCGGCAAGGTCTCGAAGAACGGTGTGATCGTCTCGCCCGGGCGGCTTGACCGCTCGCCCTGCGGCACCGGGACCAGCGCCCGGCTGGCGGTCCTGCATGCCCGCGGCCAGATCGCCGAGGGCGAGACCTTCGTCCATCAAAGTATCATCGGCACCGAGTTCACCGGCACCGTCACCGGCACCACCAAGGTCGGCGCGTTGCCCGCCATCCACCCTGCCATCACGGGCACAGCCTGGATCACCGGATTTCACCAGCACGTGCTGGATCCCAGCGATCCCTTCCCCACCGGCTACCGCCTGAACGACACCTGGTAAAAGGACCGCCTCATGGCCACGCTTCTGCGCGCCCCGAAGCGCAAGAAATACGATTACGTCGTCATCGGTTCCGGCTCTGCGGGGAGCGTCATGGCCTCCCGCCTGGCCGAGGACGGCAAGAACAGCGTCCTGCTGCTAGAGGCCGGCCCTTCGGACCAGCACATCCACATCCGCATGCCCGCCGCCCTGGGGCTGCCCCTGGGCAGCGACCGCTTCAACTGGCGCTTCGAATCCGAGCCCGAGCCGGGCCTGAACGGCCGCACCATCCTTGAAGCGCGCGGCAAGGTTCTGGGCGGCTCGTCCTCGATCAACGGCATGAACTGGGTGCGCGGCAATCCCTGGGATTACGACAACTGGGCGGCGATGGGGCTGGAGGGCTGGTCCTATGCCGAGATCCTGCCCTATTTCCGCCGCGCCGAAAGCTTCGACAAGGGCGCCAACGACTATCGCGGCGACAAGGGCCCGATGCTGGTCGAGACCTGCAAGGCCGAAGGTCCGCTCTACGACGCCTTCATCCAGTCCGCCAAACAGGCCGGCATGCAGCATGTCGAGGATCACAACGCCTATCGCCAGGAGGGCGTGCACATCACCCAGCGCAATGTCGGCAAGGGCATCCGCTGGAGCAGTTCGCAAGGCTATATCCACGCCCGCGGCAACCGGCCCAACCTGGACGTGGTGGTGGGCGGCCGGCTGCTGAAGATCAATTTCTCGAACAGGCGGGCCACCCGTGCCGACATCCTTGTCAACGGCGAGCGGCAGTCGGTCGAGATCGACGGCGAGATCATCCTTTGCGCCGGCGCGCTGAACTCGCCGCAACTCTTGCAGCTTTCCGGCATCGGTCCGGCGGACATGCTGCGCAGCGTCGGGATCGACGTGCTGGCCGACCTGCCGGGCGTGGGCGCAGGACTCAAGGACCATGTGGCCGCGCCAGTGCAATATCGCGCCACGCAGAACGTCTCGGCGGCACGGCACCTGAACCATTTCGGCAAGCTCAAGCTGGGCCTGCAATGGCTGCTGGCCAAGAAAGGGCTCGGCGCCACGAATTTCTTCGAGGTCGGCGTCTTCATGCGCACCCGGCCGGAAATCGCCGTGCCGAACGTGCAGTTCGAATTCGTCCCCATGTTGGGTGAAATGCAGCACGGCAGCGTCAAGCTGGAGAACGGGTTCCAGTATTTCTTCAGCCTGATGCGCCCGAAAAGCGAAGGCCGGGTCTGGCTGCGCGACGCGAACCCGCTTTCCGCGCCGCGCTTCGTGTTCAACTATTTCGCGCATGAGGAGGACCGCCGCGACGCCATCGACGCCGTGCGCGCCATCCGGCATGTCGTCGCGCAGCCGGCCTGGGCCCCCTATCGCGGCGAAGAAGTCACGCCCGGCAGGCAATTCCAGACCGACGAGCAGATCATGGAGTTCCTGCGCAAGGAAGCCGGGACGAACTATCACCCCTGCTGTTCGGCCCGCATGGGCAATGACGATAACTCCGTGGTCGATGCCCAGGCGCGGGTGCATGGGTTTGACAACCTGCGCGTGGTCGATGCCTCGATCATGCCGGAAATCGTCAGCGGCAACCTGAATGCGCCCGTCATCATGATGGCCGAGAAACTGTCCGACGTCGTGCTGGGCAAGCAGCCCCTGCCGCGCTCGGACGCCCCCTATTACCGCCCCGAAGGAGATGCAGCATGATCCCGCCGAAGAAACCCGAATGGGCCGCCGATCCTGAAAACGACCTGGGCCAGGTGCTGGTTCTTGGCCCGCAAGAGGGCAAGAACTTCTATCAGCCCGTGCCCGCCAACGGCAATATCTCGGTCCGCATCGCGCCGGAATTCGTGGATATCCAAAGCCCGTTCAGCATCGGCACCCAGACCCTGCCCCCCGGCGGCTATGTGCGCGAGCATTCGCACCCCGAACATGACGAGGCGCTGCATTTCATCCGCGGCACCGGCAAGGCCGTGGTGGACGGCGTCGAATATCCGATCGAGCCGGGCGTGACGATCTTTGTCGGCAGGAACCGCCGCCACATGTTCATCAACAACTCCGATGCCGAGCTGCATTGGCTTTGGTTCATCCAGCCCAACGGGCTGGAGGTGTTCTTCGAAGAGGTCGGCCGGCCGGTGATCCCCGGAGAGCCCGATCCGACGCCCTTCCCCCGCCCCGACAACGTGCTGGAGATCGAGCGCCGCACCGCCTTCGCACCGCAGCCTGCCGACCAGCGCCGGCCGGAGTAAACCCGATGCCGGTCCATGTCGCCGATGACGGCTGCCGCATCCATTACCAACTGGACGGCAACGGCCCGCCTTGCCTGCTGATTCCGGGCCTGGGCGGCGAGGCCGGATTCTGGCAAGGGGTGGCATCCACGATTGAAAACGATTACCAACTGATCCGCATCGACCATCGCGGTGCTGGCGGCAGCGATCGGCCCACGGGTGGTTATTCCATCCCCCGCATCATGCGGGACGTTCTGGGCGTGCTGGACGACCTGCATATCCGGCGCGCGCATGTCGTCGGACATTCGACCGGCGGCATGATCGCGCAGACCCTGGCGGTGGAGGCACCCGAGCGGGTCGCCGGCCTCGTGCTCAGCGGCACATGGGAACGGGTGGACACACGCTTCACCCGGCTGTTCCAGGCCCGGCTGGCGCTGCTGGAGCAGGCGGGGCCGGTCGCCTATCACAAGCTGACCCAGGCGCTTGGTTATGATGCAAGCTGGATCGAGGCCAATCGCGCGACGCTGGACGCCGAGCTGGAGCAGGCCGAGGCGCGCCTGCAACCGATCGCGGTGCAGGCCGCCCGCATCCGCATGCTGATGGAGCATGATGTATTCGACCGGCTGGGCCGGATCACCGCGCCGACGCTGGTGATCGGCGGCAGCGACGATGCGCTGATCCCCTTCGCCTCGTCCGAGCGGCTGGCGGCGGCGATCCCCGGCGCGGGGCTGGCCTCGCTTCCGGGCGGGCATTTCTTTCCCAAGGCCTATCCGGCGCCCTATGCGGCGCTGCTGGCCGGCTTTCTCAAGGAGATCGACATATGACCTCTCCGCTCATCGTCTCGATCGGTTTCGGCGCCATGGCGCGCAGCCTTGCCGCATCGCTGGAAAAGGGCGGCAGCGGCCTGCGCCTTGGCGGCTTCCTGTTGCCCGAGCACCTGCCGACCGACGCCCCCGCGGGGATGCGGCGCTGGAACAGCGTCGACGACCTGATCGCGGCCAGGCCCGATCTGGTCATCGAATGCGCCACGCATGCGGCCGTGCGCGAAACCGTGCCGCAGCTTCTGGAAGCGGGTATAGACGTGGTGATCGTCTCGATCGGCGCGCTTGGCGATGCCGGAACCGTGGCGCGGATCGAGGCGGCGGCCAAGACGGGCCGTGCGCGCGCCATCGCGGTCTCGGGTGCCATTGGTGGGCTCGACGTGCTGCGCTCGGCCAGGCTTGCAGGTCTCGACAGCGTCGCCTACATCGGCCGGAAGCCTCCGATCGCGTGGAAGGGCACGCCGGCAGAACGGCTTCTGGACCTGCCGAATCTCAAGGAGGCGACCGTCTTCTACGAGGGCGATGCCGTCGAGGCCGCCCGCGACTACCCGAAGAATACCAACGTCACCGCCGCCGTGGCCCTAGCCGGTCTCGGTTTTCAGAACACCAAGGTGCGGCTGATCGCCGATCCCGCCGCATCCGGCAACACGCATGAATTGGAAGCCAAAGGCGCCTTCGGCAGCTTCCACATCCTGCTGAACAACAAGCCGCTGCCCGAAAACCCGAAAACCTCCTGGCTTGCGGCGCTCAGCGTCGAGCAGGCGGTGTTGCGTCATTTCAGCTCTCTGGAGGTTTGAACCATGGATATGCATCTCAAGGACAAGGTTGTCCTCGTCACCGGCGCCGGCGCCGGCATCGGCGCCGCCACGGCGAAGCTGTTTATCGAGGAAGGCGCCAGGGTCGTGGTCGCCGACTACCTGGGCGATGCTGCCGAACAGGTCGCGGCCGAGCTGGGCGAGAACGCCCGTGCCTTCACCGTCGACGTCTCCAAGGCCGAGGATTGCAAGGCCATGGTCGATTTCGCCGTGGCCGAGTTCGGCGGGCTGGACGTTCTGGTGAACAATGCCGGCCGCGGCTCGCTGGGCACCGTCGAGACCCAGGACGAGGACGATTGGCGCAGCATCATCGACGTCAACCTGACCGGCGTCTATCTGTGCAGCAAATATGCCGTGCCGGAGCTGCGCAAGCGCGGCGGCGGCGCCATCGTCAACACCGCCTCGAACATCGCCATGGCGATGGCGATCAAGGATCGCGCCGCCTATGTCGCGGCCAAGGGCGGCGTCGCCTCACTGACCCGCGCCATGGCGCTGGACTTCGCGGCGGACAACATCCGCGTGAACTCGGTGGCGCCGGGCGTGATCTGGTCGAACTATTACAACCAGATGCTGACGCAGGTTCCCGACCCCGAGGCGTTCAAGGCCGGGCTGCGCGCCCGTGCGCCCTCCAACAGCTGGGGCGAGCCCGACGACATTGCCTCGGCCATCGTCTGGCTGGCCTCGGACCGCGCCCGCTTCGCCGTCGGCACCATGCTGACCGTGGACGGCGGCGCCTCGATCTGGTGATGCGATGATCCTCGAGGAACGCGACTATCGCCTCGTGCAAGGCATGACCGGGCCTTTCCTAGAGGCCTATGAAACCCTCGGCCTGCCGGTGCAGCGCAAGCATCTGGGTGAGCCGGTGGGCTTCTTCACCACCGATATCGGCGAGTTGAACCATGTCGTCTCGATGTGGCGCCATGACGATTACGCGCAGCGCAGCGCGCGGCGGGCAGCCATGCTGGCCGATCCAGACTGGCCGGCCTATCTGGAGGCGATCAAGGGCATGATCGAGGTCCAGACCGTCCGCATCCTGGCACCGGCGCCGTTTTCCCCGCTGCGCTGATGCCGACTGCAAGGTCCGACGACTGGCGCGGCGCCGGCTTCATGCTGCTGGCGATGGCCGGTTACGGGCTGAACGACCTGATGGTCAAGCTTGTCGCCGCGCACCTCCCCGCCGCGATGATCCTGGCCATCAGGTCGGCCATGGCCGTGCTGCTTTTGCTGGGGCTATTGGCGCTGCGGCGCGAGATCTGGCAGATCCGCGCCAGCCTCACGGGCCGGGCGTGGCTGCGCGCATTGCTGGATACCGGCGCCACCATCGGCTATGTCCACGCACTCACCGGCCTGTCGCTGGCCAATGCGGCCGCGATCTACCAGATGACCCCCATCGTGTTCATGCTGGCCAGCGCCGCCCTGCTGCGCGAGACGATCCCCCGCAGCGGCTGGATCGGCACCGCCCTGGGCTTTGCCGGCGTGCTGCTGGTGATCCGGCCCGACGGCGCCATGCTCGACCCGCATGCGCTGGCGGTCGTCGTCGCGGTCCTGTGTTCGGTCGCACGCGACCTGCTGATGCGGGGCAGCCTGATGCCCTCGCCCATCTGCCTGGCGCTGCTGAGCGCGGTCTGCACCAGCCTTTTTGGACTGGGCACTTTGACGGCCGGTGGGACGGTCGCGCCGGAACCGGCGCAGGTCGGCCTGCTGGCGCTGGCGGCGACGGCCATCGCCGTGGGCTATGTCTTTCTGGCGCTGGCCACCGCGACGGGGGGAAGCGGCTTCGTCTCGCCCTTCCGCTACAGCATCCTGGTCTATGCGACCCTTCTGGGCATGGTGGTGCTGGGGCAATATCCCGATGCGCCGGCGCTGCTGGGGATCGGGCTGATCCTGCTGGGCGGCGTCACCGTGGCGCTGCCGCGCAGCCGGCCGCGCCCCTAGCGACTTCTCAAGGGGCTTCGCGATAGATGCGGCCGTCCTTCATGATCAGCGACAGGTTGTCGGGCGCCTGCAGCAGGGCCAGATCCTCCAGCGGATTGCCCCGCAGCGCGATCAGGTCGGCGCGCAGCCCTTCCTTCACCCGGCCGATCTGGTCCTGCATGTTGAACAGCGCCGCGGCATTGCAGGTCGCCTGCCGGATCACCTCGGCCGCAGGCAGCACCTCACCGCGAATGCGGAACTCCAGCGACTGGTGGCGGTGCAGCGGCCCGATCAGATCGGTGCCGTAGACCATCGGGACCCCATGCCGCGCGGCGATTTCCAGCTGCCGCGGCCCGGCATCCAGAACCGGCTTGATCTTGGCGTGAAGCTCGGCCGGCATGCCGACCTGCAAGCCTTCCTCCCACATGGTGGTATAGGCCGAAAGCGTCGGCACCAGAAAGGCCCCGGACTCGCGCATCAGCGCCGCAGTCTCGTCGTCCAGGAAATTGCCGTGCTCGATAGAGCGCACACCGCATTCCACCGCATGCCGGATGCAGCGGTTGGTATAGGCATGCGCCATGACATAGGTCGAGGCGTTCTCGGCCTCCTCCACCGCCGCGCGGATCTCCTCGCGCGAGAACTGCACGTAATGGATCGGGTCGGTATAGGAGGCGATGCCGCCGCCGACCATCAGCTTGACCTGATGCGCGCCGCGCCGGATCTCGTCCCGCACCGCCGCCCGGACCTCGGCCACGCCGTTGCAGATGCGGCCGAGGCTGGGGACATAGTAATGGTCGTCATAAGCGGTCTCGCCCGGGCCGCGCATGTCGCCATGGCCGCCAGATTGCGACAGCGCCTTGCCGGAATAGAGGATGCGCGGGCTGGGGATCAGGTCCTCCTCGACCGCGCGCGCCAAACCGAAATCGGCGCCGCCCGCGTCGCGCACGGTGGTAAAGCCGCGCATCAGCATGTCCCGCAGGATCGGCATGGCGCGGATCGCGGTATAGAAGGGCGACCATTTCGTCAGCAGCGCAAAGCTGTTCATCGGCACGATGACATGGACATGCGCGTCGCACAGCCCGGGCATCAGCGTCCGGCCCTTCAGGTCGATCACCCGCTCGGCCGTCCTGGCGCGGCTGCCGATCTCGGCGATGCGCCCCTCGGCGATCAGCACGTCGCAGGTCGCGGACAGGCTGCCGGCATCGACATCAAGGACGCTGGCGTTCTTCAGAAGGGTCGTGGTCATGCCGTGAGGTTCCGTTCATGCAGGGGGGACAGGGCCGCGGGGCGATAGATCCGCACCGCCGTGCCCGACAGGATCGCCATGCGCTCGGCGGCCGAATAGCCGCGCGTCACGGCGAGATAGCCGTCGAAGATCGTGCGATAACTGCGAAACAGCCGGTCGACCGGAAAGTTCGAACCCAGCATGACCCGATCCGCGCCGAAGGCCTCGACCGTCACATCCATGACATGCCGCAACTCGGCCAGCGTCCAATCCGGCTTCAGCATCGCCAGGCCCGACACCTTGACGCTGACATTGGGCAGTTCTGCCAGCTGTGCCATGCCGACGCGCCAGGCCCGCAGATCGCCGTCGATCAGCCCGTCGGGCATGCCCGCCTGGTTCAGCACGATCTGCGTATCCGGGAAGTCGCGCGCCAGCCGGGCAGCGTCCCGCATCTGGCCGGGAAAGACCTGCAGGTCGAAGGACAGGCCCGCCGGCCCCAGCCGGGCGAAACCGCGCCGCCAGGCGGAATCGTCCATCAGGTCGCGACGCACGCCATAGCTGAGGCGCGGGTTCCGGTGCCAGGCCAGGATCTGCCGCACGCCGCGGAACAGGGGCGAGGACGCCTGATGCGCCTCGATCAGCGCCGGCGCCTCGGGCGCCGCCAGATCGACCGCGCCGACGATGGCGTTCGGAAAGCCATGCACCCGATGCGCCGCATCGGCGAAGCACGTCTCGCCCACCGGGTCGCGCGGATCGAAGCCGCCATCCAGATGCACCGTGCCGATCACGTTCAGCCCGGCGCTGTCGGCCAGGAAATCGCTGGCCAGATAGTTGCGGCGGATCGCGCCGGTATCGCCGACGATGCTGGGCGTGCCCGGCCGCAGCCAGGGATAGTCATGCGCATCGAGATCCCAAAGATGGTGATGCGCATCGATGATCGGCGGGGTTTCTACGGGATTCATGGGCTTTTTCATGGTTCCTTCTCTGCGGCCAGACTGCGGCGCGACGGGGTGGATTGACAATCGGGCGGCAGTTGTAATCCCATGACTGAAAATCATGAGGCCGGCATGAAGACCCCGAATCCCGCCCCCCGCGACGCGGTCGAGCGCGAGGGCGACCTGCCCTCGGTCAGCGCGCTGCGCGCCTTTGTCATGGCGGCGCAGTTCCGCAGCTTCTCGCGCGCGGCGGATGAACTGGACATCACCCAGAGCGGTATCAGCCGCGCCGTGCGCAGCATCGAGGACATGGCCGGCACCCAGCTTTTCGAGCGCACGGGCCACGGGCTGGTGCTGACCGAGCCCGGCAGCGTCTATTACGACGAGATCACCTCGATCCTCAGCGAGTTGGGCGCAGCGACGCTGCGGCTGTCGACCTATGCCGAAGCGGCGGACCAGTTGACCATCGCCACCCTGCCCAGCCTCGGCGGGCGCTGGCTGGCACCGCGCATCGGCCGGTTCATCGCCCAGAACCCGACCATCGAGGTCTCGATCACCGCGCAGATCGGCCATTTCGATTTCGAGGGCAGTTCGATCGACGCGGCGATCCATTACGGCAACGAGGTCTGGGCGGGCTGCCTCAGCGAAATGCTGATGGACGAGGTGCTGATCCCGTTCTGCGCGCCGGCGCTGCTGCGGGGCACGGTGCCGCAAGCCCGGCTGCTGCTGGACCTGTCGCTGATCCAGCACCTGCACCGCCCAACCGCCTGGCGCGAATGGTTCCGCGAGGTCGGCATCGAACATCCGAACCCGACGCGCGGTATACGGTTCGAACAGTATCAGATGGGGATCGAGGCGGCCAAGACCGGCCTTGGCGCGATCCTGATGCCGCCCTTCATGGTATCCGAGGAAATCCGGAACGGGCAGCTTGTAGCCCTGCACAACCTGCCCGTCGCCTCGCCGTGGCGCTATTACCTGGTCTATCCCAAGGCCAAGCGATCCAAACCGGCCGTGCAGAAGTTCCGCAGCTGGATCCGGGCCGAGGCGCGGCGCAGCCTGCAACAGACCGCGCAGATGATCGGCTGACCGCGCCTATCTCGCGCCGCCGCGGCGCGACAGCAGCGCATCCAGCACCACCGCCAACGTCAGGATCGCGCCCTGCACCTCGAGCCGGGTCTGGGTCGAGGCGTTAATCAGCAACATGCCGTTCGAAACCGAGCCGATGACCAGGGCACCGATCAGCGCCGCCCAGACCGAGCCGCGTCCGCCGAACAGGCTGACCCCGCCGATCACCGCCGCCGCGATGGCTTCCAGCAGCAAGGTGGTATCGGCCGAGTCGGGCGAGACCCCCAGCACCCGTCCCGCCGCGATCATGCCGCCGAGCGCCGCGAACAGTCCGGTCAGCGTAAAGGCGGCGATGCGCACCAAGGGCACCGAGATCCCTGCCCGCCGCGCCGCCTCGGCATTGGCACCGACAGCGTAAAGGTAAAGGCCGAAACGCGTCTGCGTGGTGACATAGGAAAATGCGGCCAGCAGCACCAGCAGGAAGGCGACCAGGCCCGGCACGCCGCGATAGGCGTTGAACACCGCGACGGCGGCCGCCCCGGCAATGGCGATGGCGGCGGTGGGCAGCAAGACCTCGCGCAGCAGCGAACCGCCAAGCGCCTGCTGATGGTTCGCCCGCCAGGACTGCCAGGACAGGAACCCGTAAAGCGCCGTCATCGCGACGAGCAGCGCGATACCCATGCCGGGCGACAGATACAGCGTCGCGACCTTGCCCAGGGGCGTGCCGACCAGCGAGATCAGGTTGGTGCCCTCGGGCAGCAGGTCAAGCAGGATGCCTTGCAGGATCAGCGACATGCCCAGGGTCACGATGAAGGCAGGCGCCCGGAACCAGGTGACGATCACCCCTTGCAAGGCGCCGATCCCGGCCCCCACGCCCAAGCCGACCAGGATGGCGATGCCGATATCCACGCCGGCATTGACCGCAAGCCCCGCCGAGATCGCGGCCGAGACCGCCCCTGATGCGGCGACCGACAGGTCGATTTCTCCGACGACCAGCACGAACATCAGCCCCAGCGCCACGATGGCGGTCACCACGATCTGCAGCGACAGATTCGAAAGGTTGCGGGGGCTGATGAACAGCGGGTTCGCCCAGCTGAAATAGGTCCAGATCAGCGCCAGCGCGATCAGCACCGGCACCATGCGCCAGCGCGTGGCCAGCGCCGTCATCAGGTCGTGGCGGTTCATGCGGGAAAATCCTGTCCTGCCCGAGAGGGCCTTGGGGTCCGAACTCAGGTCAGCCATGGGCCAGCTCCTTGCGCAGGGCGGCAAGTTCGGCCGCGTCGAGGGCTCCGGTCATCGCGGCGATCAATTCGTCGCGGCTGTAGCCGCCGCGCGTCACCTCGGCCACCTTGCGGCCAAGGCGCAACACGACCACACGGTCGGCGATCTGCTGCACGTCGCCGATGTCATGCGAGATGATGACGACCGCCCTGCCCTGCGCCTTGAGCCGCTCGATCAGCGCCAGCACCTGCTTGCGCTGCGCCACGCCAAGCGCGGCGGTCGGCTCGTCCAGCAGAACGACCTGCGGATTGGCCAGGATCGAGCGGCAGATCGCCACCGATTGCCGCTGCCCGCCCGAAAGCGAACTGGAGGGCACCCGCGTGTCGCGGATCTTGACGTCCAGGTCGGACAGCACCTCGCGGGCGCGCTTTTCCATCCGCGCGCGGTCCATGCGGCGGCCCTTCCACCAGGGCAGGCAGATCTCGCGCCCCAGGAACAGGTTCTGCACGGTGTCGAGATTGTCGCAAAGCGCAAGGTCCTGATAGACGGTCTGGATGCCCGCCGCGGCCGCATCCTGCGGTCCCTTCATCGCATGGGCCCGGCCGGCGACGAGGATTTCGCCAGCGTCCGGCTGCTGGATGCCCGAGATGGTCTTGACCAGCGTGGACTTGCCGGCGCCGTTGTCGCCGACCAGCGCCACGACCTCGCCCGGCCAGACGGCCATGGAGACATCGGTCAGCGCCGCGACCCCGCCGAAACGGACCGAGACATTGCGCACCTCAAGCACGGGGGGAGGAGTGTGGATTGCCATTGCCATTCCCTGTCGATTGTCACGCCCGGCCGTCATTGGCAGAACGCGGCCTGTTTCCCGATGCCGCCGCAAAGCTCGTCGCGAGTGTAGAGCCCGGCGTCGATCACGGTTTCCTGCACATTCTCGGGGGTGATGAAAATATTCGGCTCGATCCGCGCCGGCACGCCGCCCTCGGCATAGCCGTTTTCCCAGGTGCCGTTGACCAGCCCCTCCGGCGCGGCTTCGCCCTTGGCGGCAGCCACCACGAGCTGCACCGCCGCATCGGCCATCGCCTGATAGGGCGGCGCCATGTCGGCCTTTTGCCAGCCCAGCAATACGCGCTGGATCCCCTCCAGCGTGGCATCGTAGCCGCCAAAGATCGGCACCTCGCCGACCAGATCCTGCGCCGCCAGCGCCGCGATCACGCCCCCGCCGGTATCGTCGTTCATGACCACGACGCCATCGACCTCGTTATTGGTCCGGGTCAGGCATTGCTCCATGTTCTTCTGCGCATTGGCGGCAAGGTAAAGCAGCGCATCGGCCCGGCAGACGATCTCGACCTCGCCCGACGCGATCAGCGGCTCCAGGTATTTGTCGAAACCCTTCATCTGCTCGGCATAAAAGGCGAACTTTGGATCGCCCAGCATCAGCGCCAGCTTGACTGGGCGCTTCTCGGGCAGGTTCTCAGCCAGGTATCTGCCCTGCGCCTCGCCGATATCGGCAAAGGGCACCGAGACGTGATAGTTGACCGGGCCGGGACCGGGATCATGGGCATAGGTGACGACCGGCACGCCGTCGGCCTCGGCCTTGGCGAGGATGCTGGCCGAGCGCGGCGGATCGACCGAGATCAGGATGATGCCGCGCGTGCCGCTGGCCAGCGCTGCGTCGGCCTGCGCCATCTGCGCCTGCATGTCGTCATTGGCGTTCAGCACCTTCAGCTCGACCCCGGGCGCGTGCCGGGCGACGGCGGCGGTGATGTTCGGAATATCGAACTTGGCGATCCGGCTGGTGGTGACGTTCGGCACCAGCAGATAGATCGAGCCGGTCAGCGCGTCCGCTGCTGCGGCCGGCAAGGCGCCCAGCCAGCTTGCGCCGAGCATGAGCGATGCGGTGAGGAGGTTCTTCATCTTGGTTCCCTGTCGATGTGACATGCTGAGTGATCGGCGCGGCCAGTTCCGGCCATTGCCGCGGGTCTTTTCCGGCCGTGCCGGCGCCCGCCTGTCCTGTTGCCCGGAAAGGCTAGCGCCGGGCGCGGCGCGCGCTCAAGCCGCGCGCCGTCATTGCTGCATGAGCCTGGCTCATAATGCGGCCAGGATCATGTCGGCCGCCTTTTCGGCGATCATGATGGTGGCGGCATTGGTATTGCCGCTGACCATGGTCGGCATGATCGAGGCGTCGGCGACCCGCAACCCGCCGATGCCACGGACCCGCAGCTGGTGATCGACCACGGCCATGGCGTCCTGCCCCATTTTGGCGGTGCCGCAGGTGTGGTGCCCGATGCCCGAGCTCTGGCGGATATACTGGTCCAGCTCGTCGTCCGAGCGTATGTCAGCGCCCGGTGCCAGTTCCTCGCCCCGCACCGCATCGAAGGCGGGCTGGGCAAAGATGCGGCGCGTCTCGCGGATCGCCGCGCGGGTCAGCGCCAGGTCGGATTCCTCGGACAGGAAGTTCGGATCGAAGACCGGCGGCGCCTTGGGGTCGTTCGAGGCCAGCCACATCCGCCCCCGGCTCTCGGGCCGGTTCGGCCAGACATGGGCCACGAAACTGTGCCCCTCCAGCCGGTCGGCCCAGGGCATCCAAAGCCGCAAGCCGCTGCCCGGATACCAGGGGATGAACACCGCCTGGAATTCGGGCGCAACGACACCCTCGCGCGAAGAGAAGAAGCCGCCTGCCTCCAGCGGGCTTTGGGTGATCTGGCCGCGTTTCAGCAGCACGCCCTGCAACATCGCCGCCGCCAGCCGATGCACCCGCAGCGTGCGCGCGAACGAGTTCGGCTGCTTTGCCGCATGCGCCACCGACACGTTCACATGATCCTGCAGGTTCTTGCCGACACCCCGCAGGGCATGGGCGACGGGGATGCCATGCGGCGCCAGATCTTGCGGATCGCCGATCCCCGACAGCATCAGCAACTTGGGCGAGTTGAAAGAGCCCGCCGCAAGCACGATCTCACGCCGGGCCATGGCGGTTTCGATCTTGCCGCCGCGTTCATATTCGACGCCGACCGCCTGGCCGTCGCGCAGGATCACGCGGCGCACCAGCGCCCCGGTCGCGACATGCAGGTTCGGCCGCACCATCGCCGGGCGCAGGAATGCCCGTGCCGTGGTCATGCGGCGACCCTCGGCAATGTTGAAATCGTAAATGCCGAAACCGTCCTGCGAGGCACCGTTGAAATCCCCGTTCAACGGATGGCCGGCCTGCGCGCAGGCTTGAAGGTAAATCCGCGTCAACGGGTTCACCATCGGCGGCTTCGCCACCGGCAGCCGCCCCTCGGTGCCATGATAAGGGCTCGGGGCGCCGCGGTAATCCTCGGACTTGCGGAAATAGGGCAGCACATCCTCATAGCCCCAACCGGGATTGCCGAGTTGCCGCCAATGGTCGAAATCCGCCGGATTGCCACGGATATACTGCGCGCCGTTGAAGATGAACGAGCCGCCCAGCATCCTGCCGCGCGGAAAGAACTGGAGGCGGCCGTTCATGCCCTGCTGGGGCAGGCATTCATAGGCCCAGTTGTTGGCCTTGAACGAGAACAGCTTGGCAGCCAGGAACGGCAGGTCATAGGGCAGCACATGCCTGCCCGCCCCGGCCTCCAGCAGCAGGACCCTGTCGCCGCCTTCGCTAAGCCGCGCCCCCAGGACCGAGCCGGCCGAGCCGCCGCCCACCACGATGAAATCGTATTCCGCTGCATTTCCGCTGCTCACGCCGATCCTCCTGTCCCGATCCGGTCTGCAGCAGGCTGCGCAATCGGCCCCCTCCCGGCAAGATGGGCCAGGGCGCAGAGGCATGACTTTGACTCATGCCCGGTCGTCACCCTGCCCGCCGTGCCGGACATGCCGAAGCCGCCCCGGACCATGCAGGCCGGGACGGCGGGAATGCCGGGATGCGGTGTCCTATGGCACCGCAATCTGCGCCGAGGATTTCAGCGCCGTAACCAGCCGGCACCCCAGTGCGATGATCAACATGGCACCTAGGATCAGCAGGAAGGCGGTTTTCAGGCCCTGATATTCCGAGACCAGCCCCAAGGCCAGCGGGCCGCAGATATAGCCGATATAACCAATCGTGTTGACCAGCGCGATGCCAAGCGCCGGCGCCGAGGGGATCGCGGCCGCAGCCCGGGTAAAGAACATCGGCGTGCAGTTCGCCAAGCCGAACCCTATGGCGGCAAAGCCGATCAACGCCGCCCAGTGCGACGCCACCGTCACCGCCAACAGCACGCCCGCCGCGGCCAGCAGACCGCCCGACACGACCACGCATTCGGCGCCGAAACGGCGGATGGCGGCGCTGCCCAGCAGCCGGCCGATGGCCAGAGCAAGCTGGAAGGCGGCAAAGGCATTGGCAGCCGCCGCAGGATCGGCCTTGACCACGTCGCGCAGATAGACGCCGCTCCAGCCGTTCATCGCATTCTCGACGAACAGCGCCAATGCGACGAAGACGCCCAGGATGACGATCGCCGGCGAGCGCAGGATATGGCGGATGATGGCGCGCCTGCCGCCCTCAGACGTTTCGGCCACGGGCTTCAGATTGCCCAGCATCACCCAGCCAAGCACCAGCACCGCCACCATCGCGATACCGCCCACCGTCAGTGAGGAATAGGCCCCGCCGCTGGCCCGGATCAGCTGTGCGGCGAGCGACGCCCCGGCAAAGCCGCCAAAATTGTAGGCGGCATGGAACGAGGGCATGATCTCGGCCCGCCATTGCCGCTCGACCAGCGAGGCATGGGCATTCATCGACACGTCGATGAAACTGTTGGAGGCGCCAAGCGCCAGGATGGCCAGCAGAAAGCCGGTGTATTGCGTGGCGAAGCCGACCATCTGCAGCGCCAGCGCCAGCATGATCGCGCCAAAAAGCATGGTGGCACGGGTTCCGAACTGCGTTGCCACCAGACTGCCGATCACGACGAAGATCACCGTGCCCAGCCCTTGCAGGCCCAGTGCCGTGCCCAGCCGCGCATCGCTGAGCGCAATCAATTCCTTGAGCAACGCGATGTTTGAAAAGAACAGCGCCAGAGCCATGCCATTCACAAAGAACACGGCCGTGGTCGCTATCCGCGCCCGCCGGATGTCGGGCGGGATCTGGAACCTGTCGCGCATGATGTCTCCTCCTGTCGCGCTGTCGGAATGGAGCATCCTCTAATCCCGAATCACTCTTATGTAAACGTTTTCTTTCGTGATTGCCTTACTCCAGCACCCGGTACGAACGGATTCCGATCAGGCTTGATCAGCCCGGCCGCAGGTTGCGCTGATGGTCAGCGGCCTGCGCGACTGGTTGCGGGGTGCGCGCGTCGGATGTCGAAACGCCACCCCGTTGTAAAGGCGGTCAACCACATGTTCGGATAGTCGATCGGGGTTTGGTAACCCAAGGCCGAATGCAGGCATTCGGTGTTGTAGTCGGTCACCCAGGCCGCTATTTCGACGCGAGCGTGAGCCAGATTGCGGAACATGGTCTCATTGAGTAACTCGTCCCGCATCCGCCCATTGAAACTTTCCGCGAAGCCATTCTGCATGGGTTTGCCTAGCATGTGTTTCGGCCTGCAAATCTGGCTCTGACGCAGATTGTGTGATGTCCGTATGCGCCCGCTCTACATTCAGCGTGTTTATTCAAGGAGGTGGACATCATGCAGGCACGCTACGATACCAAGCTCTTGCCTGAGGGGGGTGCGCGCAACCGGAGAGGTGGCTTCGGAAATCTGAACAGGTGGGCTAAGTGGATTTTCCGAGCAACTGCAGCATGATGCTGCGAGCGAGGAGAAGACCATGACGAGACGACCGCGCCGGAATCACAGCCCGGCATTCAAGGCGAAAGTGGCGGTAGCTGCGATCAAGGGTGAGAAGACCATGATCGAGCTGGCGCAGGATTTCGCCGTTCATCCGAACCAGATCAAGCAGTGGCGCGACCAACTGCTGGAGGGCGCGACCGGGGTTTCCGGG
>NZ_LLWQ01000191.1 GCF_001447385.1 Paracoccus sp. MKU1
GGCGCAACCGGTCGGTCAACCCGATGGACCCGAACAACAATCGGATCGAAGTGATTTTACTGAGATGACCGGCCCGGGCGGGGCGCCGTTAGCGGCATGTTAACCCCCAGCCGCCCAGCTTCCCGCAGAACGACTCACACAGGGGTGACAACAGAGTGTCGGTCTCATCTGCCCTCGGGGCCGGGTTGTCCGGGCTCGCGGCGTACGGGACGCCAGTGGCCAATATCTCCGACAATATCGCGAATTCCGGCACCTATGGCTACAAGCGGGTGGACACCAGTTTTGAAAGCATGGTTATCAACCAAGGCCGCGGCGGCGGGCTTTACACTGCCGGCGGCGTCCGTGCCACCACCAGCCGGATCGTCGACCAGCGCGGCAACCTGGTTCCGACCTCGCATCCTATGGATATTGCGATTTCGGGACGCGGCATGCTTCCCGTCGTCCATTCCGCGTCCCTGATGTCGGGGGCGAGCACACCACGCGATCTGGTCATGACGACGACCGGCTCGTTTCGCACCGACGACCAAGGCTATCTGCGCACCAGTTCGGGCTTGGTGCTGATGGGCTGGCCGGCCAATGCCGACGGCACGATCCCCAGCCAGCCGCGTGATTCCATCACCGGCCTGCAACCCATCCTCATCAGTCCCAGTCAGACCGCAGCGGACCCGACAACCCGGATCAACCTGCGCGTAAACCTGCCCGCAGATGACGCGGTCGGCGGCGCAACCGGCGGCGCACGCGAGATGGAGGTCGAATATTTCGGTAATCTCGGCAACTCCGAAAGAATGACCGTCTCCTTCACGCCTGCGGTCACCGGTGCGGCTGGGGTTCAGACGAACCGCTGGACCATGGAAATCCGTGATTCGGCCATCGCCAACGATCCGGCCACGCCTGCCGATGAATCCCTGATCGGTGTCTATACGTTGGAATTCGACGACAGCCAGGCCGGCGGCGGCATGCTCGCGAATGTCACGACGACGGCAGGCGGTGCTTATAACTCGGCAACGGGCCTTCTTACTGTGTCCGGCGCAAACGGGCCGATGACCATCAACCTGGGCCGATATGGCGACAGCCAGGGCATTACCCAACTCAGCGCCAGCTTCTCCCCCGCCAATGTGACCAAGAACGGCTCGCCTGTCGGCAACCTGACCGCGCTCGAGATCGACGAAAACGGATATCTCCGGGCCGCCTACGACACCGGTTTCACGCGCACCCTGTATCAGGTGCCGCTGGTGGATGTTCCCAATCCGAATGGCCTGATCGCAATGGACAACCAAACCTACAAGATCTCGCCCCGATCCGGCGCATTCTACCTGTGGAACGCAGGCGATGGTCCCACCGGCGCGATCGCGGGCTATGCACGCGAAGCATCGACCACCGATGTGGCGGCCGAGTTGACCGACCTGATCCAGACCCAGCGCGCCTATACCTCGAATGCCAAGGTCATCCAGACCGTCGATGAGATGTTGCAAGAAACGGCCAATCTCAAGCGCTGATATTGACCGGGGCTGCCCCCGGCCGCCCCACTGCCCAGAAACCGGAGCTTGCCCATGAGCATTTCGTCCGCCATTTCCAATGCCGTTTCGGGCCTGACCGCAGCCTCGCGGGGCACCGAGATCGTGTCGTCCAACATCGCAAACGCGCTGACGCCCGGCTATGCGCGCAGGGAACTCGACCTGTCCGCCCGCCTGTCCCAGCACGGCGGCGGCGTCAGTATCGCTGGCGTGAACCGGATCCTCACCGCCGGGCTGGTTGCGGACAGTCGGCTGGCCGAGGCGGCTGTCGGTTCATCTCAGACAACCGCCACATTCCACACCGCCATGGAGAAAGCCTTGGGCACGGGAACCGAGGCATCCTCACTGGGACAAAGCTTGACGGATTTCGAATCCGCCTTGGTCAGCGCGGCATCACGGCCCGACAGCGAGACGCGGCTTTCGGGCGTGGTCGATACGGCTATCGCCTTGGCAAAGAAGATCAATGACATTTCCGCAACGATCCAGGCCGAGCGCACCAAAGCCGAACAGGCGATCAAGAACGACGTTTCGCGGCTCAACACCGCCTTGCAGCAGGTGGCGAAACTGAACACGCAGATCGTCACTATATCCGCGCAGGGCAAGGATGCCTCCTCGCTCATTGACGCCCGTCAGGCAGCGATAGACAGTATCTCGGATATCCTGCCGATCAAGGAGGTGCCGCGCGAGAATGGCCGGGTCGCCCTGTTCACGCCCGATGGCGCCATTTTGCTAGATGGTACCGAACCAGCCAAGATCGAATTCAGCGCCGCTGCAAGCATCACTGCCGAGATGTCCATCGCCAACGGCGCACTTTCTGATTTGACGCTCAACGGCAAACCACTCACCGGCATACAGCAATCGATGCTGAGCGGAGGGAGCCTGAGCGCGAATTTTGCCATTCGAGACCAGATCGCTCCTGACTACCAGCAGCAAATCGACGCTTTCGCCAGTGATCTATATGACCGACTATCCGATCCGGCGATAGACCCCTCCCTTGGCTCAGGCAGTCCGGGTTTGTTCACGGATTCGCAAGGTGCTCTCGACCCCGCCAATGAAGCCGGCTTCGCCAGCCGTATTGCGGTAAATTTTTTGGCGAGCCCTGATACAGGTGGGCAATTGTGGCGGGTCCGCGCCGGCATCAATGCGCCCGGCCCCGGCAACGCGGGAGAAAGCGCATTGCTTGATCGCCTGAGCATGGCGATCTCGGCCCCGCGCCCGCCGGCTTCGGCCAACCTTTCCAGCACGCCGCGAAGCTTGCAGTCTCTTTCCGCAGAACTGTCCTCTGCCACCGCAACCAAACGCATCCGTTCCGAAGCCAGCGCTTTGCAAGGCAGCTCGCATCGGACAGGCCTCAAATCGGCCCTCTTGGCAGAAGGGGTCGACAGCGACAAGGAAATGGAAAGCCTACTGGCGCTGGAACGCGCCTATGCCGCGAACGCCAAAGTCTTTCAGGCCGCAAACGATATGCTCGACGCCATTCTGAGGCTGACATGACCTCCTTTCATTCCATTGGTGATCTTTCCCGCTCCTACCAACTTCGCCTTGGCCAGCACGGGCTGAAGACCAGATTAGACCGCCTAACCCAGGAAATGATGACCGGTTTGAAATCGGACACCCCAAAAGCGCTTGGCGGAGATGTTTCGTAAGCTCCCGGTGAGGACCGTCTGACGCTGAAGGTGGGATGGATGTAGGAGGCTGAAGCTATGGACACCCATAGCTTCAGTTCCCAAGTCGAGGTTCTCTCGGTGACCGATAGTGGTCGGCGGCGTCGCTGGTCGGCTGCCGAGAAGATCCGTATCGTCGAGGAAAGCCTGTCGCGCCCGCGCAGCGTGGCGCTGACGGCGCGGCGTCACGATATCTCTCGCGCGTTGCTGACGCGCTGGCGGAAGGACTATCGCGAGGGCCTTCTCGGAAATGAGCCTGCCCTGACCTTTGCGCCGGTGATGATTG
>NZ_LLWQ01000192.1 GCF_001447385.1 Paracoccus sp. MKU1
AGGCCTGTCAGCAGCAGACTCAGGACCTGACGACCGGCTTCGCTTGACCACGGATCATCGCTCACCCCAAGCTTCGGGGGCGGTGAGAACATCAGCCGGTACAGAGTGGGGTTCTCCAGGGCGAAGCGCGCATAGGCATAGCTGCCATCGCGCAAATAGCCGAACGGATCGCCTCGCATCTGTTCGAAAACCGCGAACTTCTCATTGTAGAGCCGTCCAAAGCCTTCATCACGTGCCGCGCGCAGCAAAGCATTCTTGTTACGGAAATGGCCGTAAAGGGCCGGCGCCGTGCATCCCACGGCTTGTGCCACCGCCGTCAGTGGAACACCGAAGTCGCCCTGCTGTGCCAGCAGGCGGATCGTTTCCTCGACCGCGCGGCGAGGAATATCAAGTTCCTGCTCCTTCCTGGGCCGAGCCATCGGGATCCCTGCTGCAACTGTGCGTGAAAACTGAATGTGATTTATTTTTTTCGTTGACGGACCCGTTGTCAAGCAGCACCATTCCAAGAACTGAATGACATTCAGTTTGAGGCGGAGAGGAGGGGAGATGGTCGCGTCCGAATCTGGGCATCATGGTGCGCGCCTCTCTTGTGGCACGCGCCGTCGCCTTCGCCGGCAGGCCGCGACCGAACGCCGGCCAGAAGCCGACTGCGGTTCGGGATGATGCGTCATGCCTGCGCGCCGGAACAGGGACGCCCCATCTGGTAGCTCCGTCCTCGCGCGTATTGTCGAGGGCAGCGCCGGTAAGAACACAATCCGGTTGCGCCAGCTGCGGCATTTCCTTGCAGCGGCGGACCAAGGAAGTTTCCGCAAGGCAGCAATCGCGCTCGCCATCAATGAATCGTCGGTCAGCCGCCAGATCCGCGACCTTGAGGATGAATTGGGTGCCTCACTATTCATACGACATTCGGGCGGGGTGCGGCTGACGGTCGCCGGGCAGGAGTTTCTGCGCAGCGCCCGGCATGCTCTTCGGCAGATCGACATCGGCGTGACCAAGGTTGCCGCAGTCGGTCGGGCTGACCAGGGACTGCTCAAGGTCGGGATATTTTCCTCGCTGGCGTCGGGATTTCTGTTTAACCTCCTGCGACGGTTCGGGACGCGCCATCCGACCGTTCAGGTCGATCTTATAGATGGAAATCCGTCCGAGCACGTCGCTGCCGTCCGGCAGTTGGATCTGGACATCGCTTTCATAACCGGAACGGCACCCTGGGATGGCTGCGAAACGGAGCATCTCTGGTGCGAACGGGTCTTCGTGGTGCTGCCTGCTGGCCATCCCTTGGCCGCCAAAGCCGAACTCGAATGGCCTGATCTGACAGGTGAACGCTTCATCGTGAGCGATGTCGCACCGGGCCAGGAGATCCACGACTATCTGGTTGCTCACCTTGCGGGTCTCGGTCATCACCCTGACATTCAATCCCAGCAGGTGGGCCGCGACAATATCCTGTCGCTGGTAGCCGTCGGTCGGGGGCTAACGCTGACAAGCGAAGCCACCACCGTTGGGCAGTTTCCGGGGATCGCATTCCGGCAACTGGCGGATGAAGTGCTGCCCTTCAGCATGGTCTGGTCGGATAGAAACGATAATCCGGCCTGCAGGCGCCTGTTGAGCATGGCTCGAGCGATGGGGAAAACCTCGTCAACATTACAACCGAACGCCTGAGGGGACATCGTCGCTTTCCAAATGTGTGCCTCCGTTGCGATTCCTCTCATACAGCACCACTTTCAGCGCCGACGGGAAGCCTCAGCTCCGCAGGATGCGTGGCACAAGAACTCCTGCGTTCCCCCCACCGAACGAAATTCGGCGGAAGTCGCGGGCTTCAGGAACCGCAGTTTCGATCATGGCGCGCGGCTATCCACTGGCTGAGCGCCTTCACCTCGGCACCGCTGAAGCCCGTGGCCATCGCATCGGCAACGCGCTGCATCATCGCCCGATCATCCGGGCCGGTCGACTTCGCGGGCCAGGATGATCGGAAATGCCCACAGGCATAACTGAACCCGGCCGCCCAGTCCCGCATGGCCATCTCGCTTCGCCCGGACATCGCCGCTGAAAACTCCGCAGCCTCTTTCGCTTGGTCCACGCAGGCGTTCGCGCGCATCAGGATCAGATCGGCGAAGCGCTGGATACTATCCGACGTGAGGTTGCCAATGGCGCTGCCGAGGATCTCGGGTAGCCACCTGTTCGGCGCGATCACCTTCGGCGCGATGGTGACCGACATCAGGAACCCGTCGATCCAGTCCGCCGTGATCGCCGAGCCTTTCACGAGGCGCGCCAGTTCGCCCTTCCGCTCCGACTTTGGCGAATCTGCCTCCGCCTCTTCCACCCATTCCTCAAGCGTGGCATCCTGATCCACGTCCGGATCGTCGAACACCCACGCCTCGATTGTCTGGTCGTGGACATCGGCCATGACCGGGATCTTCTTCAGATCGCGTCCTTCGAGGAGCGCCATTGCCGTGGCCGTGAAGCTGGCGGCGTCCGGGTGGTCGCTTGCGGCCAGCACATCTGCCGCCCGCGCGACAAGCCGCGCCCAGAAGTCGCGCCGGGTCTCGAGCCATCGCCAGAGCGCCGCGTCCAGCGCGCGCGGGTTGTGGCGGCCCTCGAGCACCTCATGCGCATGATCACCTTCCTCGAACCAGCTCTGGACGATCTCATGGCGATCCCACCAGCCCTCGCTGGCATTGATCAGCTTGCCTCGCGCCTGAGCCGAGAGACCGCGTATGCGTTCCGCGACGGGCAGCGCCGCGATCAAGGCCTCGGTCGTGACCGCTTCCGGCCGCAGCTTATCGAGGCCGCAAAGTTCCGCCACCTCGATGAGCCCCGCGGCCGGGGGCAACCCTGCTGCAAGGCCATCGGCCAGCGCCATGGCGAGGCTGCCTTCGAGCCAGGAGAGGGGCACCTTGACCGCGCCGGTCTCCTGGCTGATGCGGCTTAACAGCGCCTTCTGTTCGTTCGCCGATTTGCAGGGCACGGTGTAGGCGTCCTTGACCCCGTAGCCCTGCTTGAAGAGCAGCATCGCGGTCTTGCGGCTGCCGCCCGACTGCAGCGCGATCATGAGGCTTTGCGCGCCGCCGCCATCGGGCAGTGTGGCCATGACCGAATGGATAGTCCACGGCTTGGCTGACGCGCCGGTAGCCAGACCCGACCGCTTGGCGAGTTTCAATGCCTTGTCCACCGAGGCGCGGGCCTCGTCCTGAGGCATCCAGCTGCGCAGGATCACCATCTTGCCTGCAACCTCTTCCGACAGCGTGCCGGCGGTGGCGCGTTCGCTCAGCGCCCGTGCAGCCGCAGCGCGGATCTGCGCTGACGGATCGAGCAGCCAGAAACATGCCAGCTTCGCGTGGATCGGCTCCGATCGTCCAACCGACCATGCAATGACATGCTGACGCATTGCCGACGGCATTGCCGGGAACGTCTCGGTCAGCGCTGCATGCAGCGCGAGCGCATCGCCTTCGGTCTGCTCGATCAGACTGCGGAACAGATCTTCCAGCGCCGCCTCCGCCGCGACACGATCCTGCGGGGCAGGACTGGGCGCTGCGAGCATCATATCGGCGGCAGAAACCTCCAGAGATGTGGGTGCGGGCAGTCCGTTCGTGGTCCATGCGCTTGCAAGGAGCAGGCGGTGGAAGGGGCTCAGGCGCCCCTGGCCAGAAGCCAGTTCGACCGCATCCGCCACGGCCTCTAGAAAGGTATCACCTCGCTTCTTTCGGTTCTCCCTAGCGATACGTGCGGCACCCAGTGCCGATGCCAGCAATACGGTGAGTGGCTCCAGCTCCGGGGCACTCTCCTCCGTGGCGCAGAGCTTCGCGACCAGACGCCCACCCAATGCAGGCCGATGCAGCATCGTAAAGCTTGCGCGGTCGAGAATCTCGCCGCGCGCGCTATCATCGTCCTGCAGCCGCGACAGTTCCGCCAATGCTGTCTCGATCGGTCCTTCCGACACGTATCCCTACTTTCTGAATCACGCCCTTCCATTTTTCGCAGCCTATTCGCTGTCCGTGGGATTGTCACCGACGCGAGCACTGAGAGCGGCACTTATTGGCCCAGAACAGGTCCGACGGAGCTGTCAGAAGAACCGGTTGCCGGGAGGGCAGGGGCCGCCATAGCCTGCCAGTATGACCCAGCGATCGCCTTTCCGCTACTTCAAGACGTCACCGGAGATCATCCGACTGGCTGTCATGCTCTACGTTCGCTTCCCGCTGTCGCTCCGCAACGTCGAGGACCTGCTGCACGAGCGTGGGATCGACGTCAGCCACGAGACCGTCCGCTTCTGGTGGAACCGCTTCGGTCCATTGTTCGCCGCTGAGATTAGGCGCCAGCGAGCCTCACGTCTACGGACCGGCCGGCAGTGGCGATGGCACCTGGACGAGGTCTTCGTGAAGATCAACGGCCGCACGCACTATCTTTGGCGCGCCGTTGATCATGAGGGCGAGGTGCTCGAATCCGTGGTGACGAAGACCCGTGACCGCCGGGCTGCGATGCGGTTTCTGCGCAAGCTGATGCGCCGTTATGGCTCGCCGGAGACGATCGTCACGGATCGCCTCCGTACCTACGGCGCTGCGCTGCGTGAGATGAGGGTCGAGGACAAACAGGAGTGCGGGCGGCACGCGAACAATCGCGCTGAGAACTCACACCTTCCGTTCCGACGACGAGAGCGGGCGATGTTACGCTTCCGCCGCATGCGAAGTTTGCAGAAGTTCGTCGCCGTGCATTCGTCCGTCTCCAACCACTTCAATCAGGATCGCAGCCTCTCGAAACGAGCTCATTTCAAGGCCAGCCGCACCGCCGCTCTCGCCGAGTGGCGGAAACTCGGCACGGCCTGAAGGTTGACATTCTGGCGTACGCTGAGACGAGTTTGCATTAGTCTGACAGCACCATGCAAGGTCATGGCACCGCAGTTCGAGGCGGCGGCGCGTTCGCTCGAACCCCATGTCCGCCTCGGCAAGCTCGATACCGAAGCCGAACAGCAGATCGCGGGGCGCTACGGCATCCGCGGCATTCCGACCATGATCCTTTTCAGAGGCGGCAAGGAAATCGCGAGGACGAGCGGTGTAATGCCTGCCGCGCAGATAGCGCAGTGGGCGCGGTCGCACGTTTAGAGAATACAGGTATTGGCCTTTCCTGCGACATGATATCAGGAGAAGAACATGCATGGCGTGACTGGATTTGCCGAAAGTGCGGCCTTGTTGGTTTGCGCCGCGTTCGTACTCGTGACGATATGTTCACGGATTGGCGTGCCTAGCATCGTCGGTTACATTCTTGCCGGTATAGTCATTGGACCCGCTGGCCTCGGCCTGATTGCGGAGAGCGCTGCCCTGAGCAGTATTGGCGAAATCGGAGTCGTACTCCTGCTGTTCGCGCTTGGTCTGGAATTCTCCTTCGAGAAGCTCGTAACACCTCAGGAAGCATGTCTTCGGTCTTGGGGCTGTACAGGTTTCAGTCACGACGATAACGGTTTCGTTGGTAGCGAGTTTGGTCTTCGATCTCGCATCAGTTTCCGCAATCCTCATCGGCGGGGCCGTTGCGATGTCATCCACAGCCATGTGCCTCAAGGTGCTTGCGGGGGCGAATGCGCTTGGGTCTCCGGCGGGTCGGATGGCGATCTCGGTCGAGAGTGTCCGATCTTCTGTGTATCGGTGATCTGGTCCATGCTTCCTGAGAGGAGCAAGGACGATGACGATTTCGAACGAACTGCTGGACGAACTGCTGAAGGGCTGCAAGCGGCCTGAGGATCTGCTTGGCGATGCCGGTCTGATGAAGGAACTGAAGGTCCGGCTGATGGAGCGGATGCTCGGCGCCGAACTGACAGCACATCTGGGCTATGAGGCCGGTGCTGAGCCGCCAGCCGAACAGGCGAACCGCCGGAACGGGGTTGCGACGAAGCGGGTGAAGGGCTCGGACGGCGAGGTGCCGCTTTCGGTGCCCCGAGACCGGGCCGGCAGCTTCGAACCGGAGCTGGTGAAGAAGGGCCAGACCCGGATCGACGGGGTCGACGACAAGATCATCGGGCTCTATGCCGCCGGGCTGTCGGTGCGCGACATCCAGGCGCATCTGGAGGATCTTTACGGGCTGCGGGTCTCGGCCGACCTGATCAGCCGCGTCACCGATGCCGTGCTGGACGAGGTCCGGGAATGGCAACACCGGGCGTTGGACCGGATGTATCCCATTGTGATCTTTGACGCTTTGCGGGTGAAGATCCGCGATGCTGACAGCCGGATGGTCAAGAACAAGGCCGTTTACATCGCCTTGGGCGTTACCCGGGACGGGGATCGCGAGGTTCTGGGGCTCTGGATCGCCGACAATGAGCGCGCCAAGTTCTGGCTGTCGGTGATGAATGAGCTGCGCAACCGCGGGGTCCAGGACATCCTGATCGCTGTCGTCGACGGGCTGAAGGGTTTTCCCGAGGCCATCACCGCAGCCTTTCCCGAGACGACGGTCCAGACCTGCATCGTTCACCTGATCCGGCATTCGATGAATTTCTGCAGTTGGAAGGACCGCAAGGCCGTGGCCGCCGACCTGCGCCCGATTTACGAGGCCCCGACCGCCGAGGAGGCCGCCCGCCAACTGGACGCCTTCGAAGATAAATGGGGCGGGAAATACCCGTCCATCGCCCCGGCCTGGCGCCGGGCATGGGCCGAGGTCACGCCGTTCTATGCATTCAGTGCCGCGATCCGGAAGATCATCTACACCACCAACGCAGTGGAATCACTGAACAGGGTGCTGAGGAAAACGCTGAAAACCAAGGGCTCATTCCCGACCGAGGAGGCTGCCACGAAGCTGATCTTCCTGGCCATCCGCAACTTCGAGAAGGGCGGCCGCGCCGTCCGGGAATGGGTTGCGGCCCGCAATCAGCTGGCCATAATGTTCGCAGGGCGTTTCGACGCCTGACCGTATCTGAAAACCGCATGGGCCCGGTCAGATACACAGAGTTTCGGATACTCCCGGCTAGCCTCGAAAACTACGCAGGCGCGACCGAACCCCTGCCGTTCGTGGCTGATGATATTCTCGTGCATTTCGACGATGACCGAAGCAAAGCGACGCTCGACCTGCTCGCCGACTTCGGTAAGGCTAATCAGGTCCTGCTCTTCACGCACCACCGCAGCATTCGCGCCCTCGCGGCGCCGCTCGCATCAGCCGGGCTCGCCAATATCGTCGACCTCGAGCGCGGCGGATGACATCGGTACCGAGTTGATCTTGGGTTTGCCGGCCTGCCAGCGATCGGACAAATGTGGCGCACCTGAGCCGCTAAGCCTTGGCCTTCATCTGGGGCCTGGCAGCTTCGGTCGCCTGACTTTCGGCCTTCAGATCCTTTATCAACTCTTCCACGAAAGCGATGTCCGCTAAGAACTCGCCTGGCTCAGGAACGGCAACAGTCTCAGCGGCCGGATTATCGTGACTGTGCGTGTTGGCCTTCGTCATGCCCTCGTGGAAACGGATCGCCAGAGCGTGTGAGAGATGCACCATGCGCAGCTTCTGCGTCTGGACGGCATCGACGCCGCGCTGAACGATGTCGCAAAAGATGATTTCCTCCACGATCCGCTCATAGGTGTCGCGAAGCCGACCATAGAGGTTCTTGACCGCCATCTCATAGTCGGCGGGACTGGTCGCATGGAGCTTTGTGAGTGGTGCGAAAGCATCCTTGATGCGCCCGAGCCGCTTGCTGACCCTTGCGCCTTTCCAGCTGACTCCGCTCGCGTCGATGCGCCCCGCCACCTTCTTGTCGCTGAATAGCGCGACCGTGACCGGCTCGATGCCGCGCCCATCGGCGGCTTGGCACAGTTCGTTGAAAAAGATGATGTCGTGCGTGAACACGATTACCTGACGGTTGAGGCTTTCGTCAGCGAGCCGTTGCGCGACGCGCGCGCAGCGCTCTCGATCGAGTGAGGACACGGGATCGTCGATTACGACCGCTCCCGAACTATCGGTCAGCGCCACTTCAGTCAAGAAGCCGGCGAGTGCGAGCGCGCGCTGCTCGCCTTCGCTGAGGATTTCGGAGGTGACCTTGGTCAGCTTCGTTTGCGGGTCGACATCGAACTCAGCCTTGGTTTGGCTGCTCTTGCGGGTGAGGCCGATATTCAAGTGTGTGATGTCGAGGTGATCGCGTTCCGCTTTGAACCGGTCGACGACCGCAGTGGTGAGATGGGTATCGACAAGCTCGTTGGCGCGCTTGGTGATGCCCGTCGTCTGCACCTCGACAAGCGCCGCTGCATAGGCCGCGTCGGAGACGAGCAATTCGCGCCGTGTGAGCAGCTTCGCACGATGCGGCGCCAAGACCTTGCGGTCTTCCAACTCGGCCTTTTCGTCGGCCAGCTTCGCCCGCTCGTCGCCATCGGTGGCCTTTGTCAGGGCGTCCTTTTCCTCGCGGAGCGTCGTCGTGAACGCCTTAAGTGCGTCGAGTGGAGAGACAAGGGCGGCGGGGGGCACGCCGTCCTCACCCGCAAGTCGCGTGAGCGCGGCCGCCCGCCGCGCAACAATGGCCACGCCAAAGGCGGTAAGAGTGTCCGCGAGCTCAGCGTTGCGCTGGCGCACCTGCTCGGTTCGATCCGTATAGTCGGCAGCGTGGAACAGCTTGAACTCGGCGAGTTCCGCCTTTGCATCGGCAACCGCCTTTTCCGCTGCGGTCGCTGCGGTGTCGAGGGCGTCGTCCATGTAAGCACGGAACCGGAGCATGCGGTCAGCTGCCCCTGGCTCCAGCGGTTGTTGGCATAGCACGCAGGCCGCCGCCGCATCGCCGTTCTCCACGACCGGGAAGTCGGAGTCCTGATAAGCCTCCTTGAGCGAATAATCCCTGGCGGCTTTCCACATGACGCGCCAGGTTTCGCTGCCGACGCCGGGCAATGGCTCGTCGGTGAATATAGCCCCGGCGGCCACTTCGGCAGCTTCGCGGGTGGAAACCGCCGTGCCCTTGAGAGCAGCAAAGGCGGTTAATGCCGTGTCGCTGAGGGCGGCAAGCGCTGTTTCCGTTTCCTTGGCGAGAGCCTCGGACCAAATGGCTAACGCTGATATGTCGGCGGCGGCCGCGGCACCCGCGGCTAGGACGCGCGTCACCTCGTCGAGGCGCGCCTGATCCGCCGGCGAGAAGATCGTCGCTTTTTCAATGGCGTCGGTGGTTGTGGCTTTTGTGATCGATCCAGCGAACGCCTGCGCTGCGGTGTTGCGGACGGAATTGAATGCGATCGCGGTGAGAGCGACCTTGTCGCCCACGGCCTTTGCGCGCTCGCTTTCGAGGCGTTCCTTCAGCGTTAGGCAGGTGCTGTTGAGCCGATGCGGAAGGGCAAGGCCGAACGGCAAAAACCGAATCTGATTGCCACCGTCGACGTAAAGCTGGGCTGACGCGCTGTCGAACACCGCGACCTGCATCAGCGCCGGCGCTGCCGCCGTTCCCGGTGTCCACGCGACCGTCGTCTCGGTTCCGCCCGCATCGATGAGGATGTCCGCCGACTGGGCCCCGGATTCGCTTCCATAGACGTCGGCAAGGACGCGAAGCTTGGCTGGGTTCTCGACGCGAGTTCGGCATGCCGTGCGAAGGATTCGCACGAAGCCGCTCTTTCCGCTGCCGTTGCGCCCGTAGATCACTGTCAACTTGTCTGGGCAGAAGGTGAGAGCGGCCTTTGGCACAAGCCGATTCACATTCTCGACGTTCGCAATCCCTTTGAGAACGACCGGCTGCTGCTTGCCACCACCGAAATGCGATTTCTCGAACGGCATCGGCGCAGGAGGAGCTTTTTCAAGCGGTAATCCGCCCGACGATTTGACGAGGGCCATCAACTCGCCGAGGTCATCCTCGCTTAGCTCTGCTGAGATCGCGAGGCGGCGCAGGCAGTCCTGCCGCCACGGCGACAGTTTCGCCGACCAGGCAATGATATCGTCAATCGGCTCGGCGGCCATATCTTCCCCCTCCTGATTCCCAGCCCCAAGCCGGCACTCTGCTCGGCGAGTCGCGGCACTGCCACGCAGACTCCATCTTATCGCGTGGTTCATCTGGGCGTAAGTTGTGGCAATCGGAAGCGAATTCATCCGTTCTGGACGCGTTCGACCAGCATTTCGGAGTTGGCCAGTCAGGCGGTGCCTGTTGAACGCGCCATCATCTTTGCGAAGAAATTCCGCGTGGGCGCGCGGCCAGCGGGGCGAGCATGCAGCATTCCCGGACATCATCCAGCCCGTAGATGCCGGGCCGTGCATGCGAACGGTCCTAGAGCAGCTTCTCGATCGTGAACCCGCCTGAGCATGCAACTGCTACGAGGTCAGGCCTCTGCCTGACCTCGTTCCGACAGAAGTGCCAGCAGGTCGGGATTGATGTAGAGGTTCTCGCGCCCGACCTTCACCTCCTCCAGCAGTCCTTCAGAGACCATCGCCTTGAGGTAGACCGCCGCTGTCTGGCGTTTGGCTACACCAGAATCGACGAGATCGCTGATCCGGCAATAGGGGTTCACGAAGATCAGTTCGGCCAGTTCGCGGGAATAGACCTTGGGCAGGTTCTGGCGCATCCGCGCGGCGGTCTGCTCCAGCAGGTCGCGGATCGCCTGGATCCTCATCGTCGTCCATTGGGCTGTCGCCCTGACCGCTTCGAGCATGAACAACAGCCATTGTTCCCAAGCCCCGTGGGTCGTGACCTCCAGCAGATACCTATAGTAGAGCGCCTTGTTCTGAATGATGTGCTGGCTGAGATAGAGCACCGGGATATCCAGTAATCCCTTGTCCACCAGATAGAGCAGGTTCAGCACCCGCCCCGTGCGGCCGTTGCCGTCGACGAAGGGGTGGATGGCCTCGAACTGATAATGCATCACCGCGAGGCGGATCAGCGGATCGGTGTCCTCGGCCTCGTGGATATAACGCTCCCAGTTGGCTAGCTTGGCGCGCAGCAGGTCTTCGCCTTCCGGCGGGGTGTAGATCACGGTGCCGGTGGCGTCGTTCATCAAGGCGGTGCCAGGCGTGTTGCGAATGTCGAGTTCCACGCCCTTGATGGTACGGCAGACCTCGACCGCGATGGCCGTCGAGAGTGGGCGCTGCTGTAGCATCCCGAAACCTCGGTTCAGGGCCGTGCGGTAGCGCAGCGCCTCCTTGGTCGCCGGGTCGGCCTGACCGCCCGTATCATTGGCAAAGCGGAACAGTCGGTCGGTGGTGGTGACGATGTTCTCGATCTCAGAACTCGCCTGGGCTTCGAGCAGGGGGATGGAGTTGATCAGCACCGCTTGGTTGGGAATGATCCGCCCGGAGACCCGCAGCTCCGCCAGAGCGGCCCGTGCCTCGATGCAGGCCTTCAGCACGGGCTTGGTCTCTATGTCCTGTGCGGGCGGCAGGGCAGGGAGGTCGTTGAACGGGCGGTCCGGACGGAAGGTCATGTCGATCACCTGCTTTCTGATCGACATGCGGGACTGACGTGTCGATGTCATCGACAGGCCGGGATTACGTGTCGATTTTTATTCTATGTATCGACACGTGGCCTGTGGTGCAAGTGGCACGGCAGCAGCCTGACGCGCATTCGGGAAAGGCCAGTTGCACGCATCAGCAAATGGCGGCAGCAAACCAGATCGCGTGGAAATCTGTCACGGGGACGGCCGGCAAATAAATTGATCTATATAGAACAGTGTGTTATGCTATGCAGCAAGCTTCGGGATTTGCTGCTCGACCAATCGCAAGTATCGTTGGTTGTGCGCCCCCGCAACCATCTTTACTTGCGACCCCGCTGCATCCGCCGCGGGGTTTTTGCGTTGCGCCGAAAGCGTAAGGATTCCAGCGAGATCGCCCTGAACGTCGATCTCGATCCGGTCTTCTCCCGGCGTCAGCACGATCCGGTCTATCAGCGAGCGGATGATCTCCGCCGCCTCGATGCGCTGTGCCTCGTCGTCGCCTTGCAGCGTCTCGTAGAGCTGCTGGACCCGTGCCCGGTATTGCAGCGCCATCGACGGATGCAGCAGGGGCGGGGGCCCGTCGGTCGTGGCGAGGAAGTCCTGCAGCTCCGCCTTGCGGGCGCGCAGCTTGTCGCCGCGCTCCTTCACCGCCTCGATCGAGATGGCGTCCCGCATGTAGAGATCCATCAGCTTCTCCTCCTCGCGGGCGATCCGCTTCAACTCGGCCTCGGCCTTGTCGATTCCGGCGCCGCTTTCCATGCGCAGCCGATTGGTCTCTCTCGTATAGGCGTCGCAGAACTCGGCGAAGAGATCGGGATCGACAAGGCGGGTGCGCAGTGCGTTCAGCACCCGCGATTCCAGCGCATCGCGACGGATGTTCATCCGGTTATCGCAGGTGCCCTTGTTGCGCGCGGTCGAGCAGCCGATCAGGTCTTTCGAGATCGCCGAATAGCCGCCGCCGCAACAGGCGCACTTGGTTAGCCCCGAGAACAGGTATTTGGGGCGGCGGCGATGGTTCACCGTGCGGACATCGGCGACGCCGCGCGCGTCCCGTGCGACGGCATTGTCCTTCTGGCGCGCCTTCACGGCGTTCCACAGCGGGTCGTCGAGGATGCGCAGTTCCGGCACCTCCTGGATCACCCAGTCCTCTTCCGGATTGAGCCGGGCCTGGCGCTTGCCGGTATCGGGATCCTTGACGAAGCGCTGGCGGTTCCAGACGATCCTGCCGACATACATCTCGTTATTGAGGATACCATTGCCACGCTTCGGGTTGCCGTTGATGGTGCTGAAGCCCCAGGCGCCGCCCGACGGCGCGGGGATGCCGTCCCTGTTCAGGGCGACGGCGATGGTCTTGGCAGATTTGCCGGCGGCATAGTCGCGGAAGATCCGGCGGACGACCTCAGCCTGGATCGGGTTGATGGTCCGGTCGCCGCGGATCGGTTCACCGTTGCTGTCGAACTTCTTGACGACGTCATAGCCATAGGAGTTGCCGCCACCGGATTTGCCCGCCTCGACGCGCCCGCGCTGCCCGCGCCGGGTCTTGTCGGCGAGATCCTTGAGGAACAGCGCGTTCATCGTGCCCTTGAGCCCGACATGCAACTCGCTGATCTCGCCCTCGGACAGGGTGAACATCCTCACGTCGGCATAGCGCATGCGCTTGTAGATGCCGGCGATGTCCTCCTGATCGCGGCTGATCCGGTCCAACGCCTCCGCCAGCACCAGGTCGAAGCGGCCGCGCGTCGAATCCAGGATCAGCGCCTGGAGGCCGGGACGCTGGATCATGCTGGAGCCGGAGATGGAATGGTCGGAATATTCCTCCACCACCCGCCAGCCCTCCTTCTCGGCCCGCAGCCGGCACATGCGGAACTGATCGGCGATGGACGCATCGCGCTGCTGGTCGGAGGAATAACGGGCGTAGACGGCAACCTTCATGGCGGCACTCCCTGTCGGATCAGGAGGCGCCGGGTTCCCTGGTCTTGCTCTGCACCTCGAAATTGTCTCTGGCGGCCTGTCTGCCCAGCAGGCGCACCAGTCTGACGAGGCGCGGGTCGGGATTGCCGCGGGGCGTGAAGCCGAGTTCCGGCTCGCCGAGCAGCAGGGCGTCGAGCAGCGCCTCGCGTTCGCTCCGCGTCATCGTGGCCTGGGTTCGGGAAGCTGGCAAGGACATAATCGCCAACATCGGCGCCGAAATCCGCATAAGCAATGGAAATCGCTGTGGAATAATCGGCGGCGAATGGCATGGGCCGGGGTGCGACAGGGCGGGGTGGCGTAGGGCAGCGGGTTCCGGCGTCGCACAATGACTTGCCGGAATCCGGGTTCAGCGCAACCTATGCCGGCGCCAGACCTCGATCATCCAGCCGAGCATCACCGCATTGAGGACATGCCACAGGAAATGCGTGCCGAAGGGCAGGGTGCCGCACAGGGGCTGATCCAGCGTGCGGAAGGTCAGCGAGACGATCAGGATCCCGGCGCCGATGGCGAGGCCGCGCGCCGTCTCGGGCAGGCGTTTGCGCAGCAGAGCCGCATAGATCAGGATCAGCAGTGGCACCGGCGCATAGCTGGCCGAGGAGTCGAGGCCGGGGATCGTCGAGAACAGAGGCACCGTCGCGGCGGCATAGGGGATGAAGCCCGCCGTCACCAGGGCGGCGAGCCAGGGGCGCGCTCCGAAATAGTCGCGGGTGGCGGCGAAGACATAGAGCAGGATGAAGGCGACGATGGGCAGCACATCCATCAGCCCGGTCAGCCGGTTGGCATGGGTGTGGAACAGCCACGACCCGATGCCGATCACGAACAGCGCCGCCAGCACCCGGCCCATCGCCATCTCCCGCCCACGTAGCCGTGGCCAAAGGACAAGGGCGGCGATCAGGAACGCGAGGTTGGTCAGCGCATTGATCGGCTCGGACCAGTAATCCGGGCCGGTCCGTTCGCAATAGGTGTCGACAGGGGAAAGCCAGGTCATCGGAGGCCTTTCGAACAAAGGTCAGGATGTAGCTATGCGGGGCGCAGTGCCCGCGAGGCGATATCCGTGATCATCCATTGTCGTCCATCCAGGCTCATCGTCCCCGTGCAGGATACGGACCCAGGCGAAGGAAGGTAAGTGCTCCGCTGTTGTGAAGGTGGATCGTCGCACTCGGCGGGGAACTGCCGTTCGCTGCGCCAATAGCGAACGGCAGCGGATCCGGGACGGCTCTTGGGCCATCCATCCATTGCGGCCAAGGCCTGGCCGATGCGACACCGAGGAAGCCGAAGCGGAAGGCCTGAAGTAGAAGCGGCCCCAACGATCCGGACCGCTTTCAGGCGACTTACTTGAAGCGGTCGAAGAGAGCGCCCATCCGGTCGGGGGTTACGTCCTTCACCTGTGTACCTTGGCGTTCCGGCCATCTCGTGCCGACGTGGGACGGGTCTCCTTGGCCGAGAACCTCGAAAACGAAGATCGTCTTGTCGAAATACTGGACGCACTTCACATGGGAGTTGACGTAGGAGCGCAGAGGCTCCGACAGAGCAGACCGACTGATCCGGTCGGTGATGTCCTGGAACATTTGGTCCAGGTTCTTCCCGGAGTGCTGAGCCTCGTGCTCCACGCCGGTCACGTAGAAGCCGCCATAGGTCAGAGATTGGACTCCGAACACATCCTGCACTCTAGCCGCCGTCGCGGCGTTCTCGGCAACGCCTACGAGGACGTAGCCTTTATGCCCCTTGCCGATGTTTGCGATGGCGGCACAGGTTTCGATAATCTTGTCGAACGAACCCTCGTCGAACGAGGGGTTGGCATTGAGCGTGTAGAAACCCTGCTTGAAGTCGTAGGCAGCCTGCTCGGTCTTCGAGTTCGTCAGGAGGTTCTGGAACTTGGTGACCCAGTGAACCTTCGCGGGATCGGGGTTCTTGTCGTCCTCGAAATAGCCTTGAACTACAAGGATGCGCTGGCGATCACCGGCAAGGGGCCGGTGGTCAGGCGCTTTCCAATGGTGCCCGGCATCGATTTCGCGGGCGTGGTGGAGCATTCGGACAACGCCGCCTTCCGGGCCGGCGACAAGGTCGTGCTGAACGGCTGGGGCGTCGGCGAGGTGCATTGGGGCGGGCTGGCCGAACTGGCCCGGGTGAAGGCCGAATGGCTGATCCCGCTGGAGCCCGCCTTCACCCCCGCCCAGGCCATGAGCATCGGTACCGCGGGCTATACCGCGATGCTGTGCGTGATGGCGCTGGAGCGCCACGGCATCACTCCCGACAGCGGCGAGGTGCTGGTGACGGGCGCCGCCGGGGGCGTGGGCAGCGTCGCAGTCGCGGTGCTGGCAAAACTGGGCTATCACGTCGTGGCGGTGACAGGCCGCCTCGAAGAGGCAGACTATCTGACCGGTCTGGGCGCGAAACGCATCCTGCCGCGCTCCGATTTCAGCGAACCGGGCAAGCCGCTTGGCCGCGAGCAATGGGCGGGCGCCGTAGACGTGGCGGGCGGGCGCGTATTGGCCAATGTCTGCGCCTCGATGCAATACCGGGGCGTGGTCGCGGCCTGCGGTCTTGCAGGCGGCATGGATTTCCCAGCCACGGTCGCGCCCTTCATCCTGCGCGGCGTCACGCTGGCGGGCATCGACAGTGTCATGTGCCCGCCCGCCGAACGGCGCGAAGCCTGGCGGCGCCTTGGCCAGGATCTCGACCCAAGCGTGCTGGACGCCATGACAAACCGCATCGCAATCGAAGATGCCATCGGCGTTTCCGAACAACTCATCGCCGGTGCCGTGCGTGGTCGCGTCATCGTTCCGATCAATGATCTCTGATACTCTCTGGAGAAATGAAATGACCGAAGACCAACCCGCCATCAGCCGCTTTCCGGTCCCAACCATGGCAGAGATGCCCGACGACATCCGGGACCGCATCTTGGCGGTGCAGGAGAAGTCGGGCTTTGTCCCGAACGTCTTTCTGACGCTTGCGCATCGTCCAGACGAGTTCCGGGCGTTCTTCGCCTATCACGACGCGCTGATGGACAAGCCCGGCAATCTCAGCAAGGCTGAGCGCGAGATGATCGTGGTGGCGACCAGCAATCTCAACCAATGCCAGTATTGTGTCGTGGCTCATGGCGCCATCCTGCGCATCCGCGCCAAGAACCCGCTGATCGCCGATCAGGTCGCCGTGAATTATCGCAAGGCAGGTATCACGCCGCGCCAGAAGGCGATGATCGACTTTGCCGTCAAGGTCTCGCAAAGGGCGCAGGAGGTGGGTGAGGATGATCTGCAAGCATTGAAATCGCACGGTTTCACCGAGGAGGACGCGTGGGACATCGCGGCAATCTCGGCCTTCTTTGGCATGTCGAACCGGCTCGCGAACGTCACCAGCATGCGTCCCAATGATGAATTCTACAGCATGGGGCGGTAGACCGCATTCCTGCCGGGACTCCGGAAGGCGATATTCAGAGCCTTGCATGATCCTGGGTCTGCCCGGCCATCCGGGCGGCCTGATCCACACCAAGGAACCCGAGACCGGATGAGCGACATACTGACTTCGCTATGGCCGCTCTTCTTCCTGATCCTCGTCGGTTACGCGATGCAGCGGGCCAGGTTTCCGGGGGGCATCGCATTTCTGAGTGCCTCGTCTCTGGCCCTGCCCGCCCTCGAAACTGGCATCCTCGTCTTGTTCTTTGCTCCGGTTCCGAGACGCATTGAAAGAGAAAGGGATATACGCATGCATCCCCGGGTGAAAGCAACGCAAGAGACCCGTCAGATACGACAAGTGCCGATACAAGCGGCGAAATCGTATCGAGATCATGTTCGGCAGGCTCAAGGACTGGAGGCGCGTGGCAACCCCCTATGACCGCTGTCCGAAGGCATTCCTCTCCGCCATCGCCCTCGCCGAAACCGTCATTTACTGGTTATGAATCCTGACCCTTGGGCATGCCGGAATTGTCCCAAATCTGCGTCAGAGCGATTTTTTCACGTCGGCTCACAATCAACCTTTCAGACCGACAGGCAGATATATTTGATTTCCAAGTAATCCTCGATGCCGTAGCGGCTGCCCTCGCGGCCGAGGCCGGATTGCTTGACGCCGCCGAAGGGCGCCACCTCGGTCGAGATCAGGCCGGTGTTCACGCCGACCATGCCGACCTCCAGCGCCTCGGCCACACGCCAGACGCGGGACAGGTCGCGGGCGTAGAAATAGCCCGCCAGCCCGAATTCGCTGGCATTGGCCAGGGCTATCGCCTCGGCCTCGCTCTCGAAGCGCCAGACCGGGGCGACGGGGCCGAAGGTCTCCTCGCGCGCGATCTTCATCGAGGGCGTCATGCCGGACAGCACGGTCGGCTGAAAGAAGCTGCCGCCAAGCGCATGGCGCGCGCCGCCGGTGGCGATGGTCGCGCCGTGGGCGCGGGCGTCGGCGATGTGGTCCTCGACCTTGGCCAAGGCCGCGCCGTTGATCAGCGGGCCGATCGCGACACCGTCGGCCTGGCCGTCGCCGACCGCCAGTGCTGCGACGCGGGCCGCGAGCTTTTCGACGAAGGCGTCATGCACCCCCACCTGCGCATAGATGCGGTTGGCGCAGACGCAGGTCTGGCCGGCATTGCGGAACTTGGCGGCCATGGCGCCCTCGACCGCCGCGTCCAGGTCGGCGTCGTCGAAGACGATGAACGGCGCGTTGCCGCCCAGTTCCAGCGACAGCTTCTTGATCGTGTCCGCCCCCTGCCGCATCAGGATCTTGCCGACGCGGGTCGAGCCGGTGAAGGTGATCTTCGCGACCCTGGGATTGGCGCAAAGCTCGGCCCCCATGCCGGCGGCATCGAGGCCGGGCACGATGTTCAGGACCCCTGCCGGGATGCCCGCGCGCTCGGCCAGAACGCCAAGCGCCAGCGCCGAAAGCGGCGTCAGTTCCGAGGGCCGGGCGACCATGGTGCAGCCCGCGGCCAGCGCCGGGGCGATCTTGCGCGCCAGCATGGCGTTGGGGAAGTTCCAGGGCGTGATCGCGCCGACAACGCCCACCGGCTGCTTCAGCACGATGATCCGCTTGTCGGGCATGTGGCCGGGAATGGTGTCGCCATAGACGCGCTTGGCCTCCTCGGCGAACCATTCGACATAGGACGCGCCATAGGCGATCTCGCCCCGCGCCTCGGCCAGGGGCTTGCCCATCTCGGCGGTCAGGATGCGGGCCAGATCCTCCTGGTTGGCCAGGATCAGGTCGTGCCAGCGCCGCAGGTGGGCTGCGCGATCCTTGCCGGTGCGCGCGGCCCAGGGCTTCTGCGCGGCATAGGCGGCGTCGATGGCCTGGCGAAGCTCGGCAATGCCCAGATCGGCTACCTGTGCCAGTTCCTCGCCGGTGGCTGGGTTCGTCACGCTGAAAACCTTGTCGCCCGAGACGTATGAGCCGTTGATGAAGGCGCTGCCGGTCAGCAGCGAAGGATCGTTCAGGTCAATCATTGCGGTTTCCGCTGTTGGCTGGTGCGAGGTGAGATCCGGCGGTGTGATGCGTTCATTCCTTGGTAAACACATGCGCATCCTGAGGCTGCCAGCGCACATGCAGCTTGTCCCCACGCGAAACACTGGCCATCATCGGATGGCCGAAGTTCAGCCGGATATACAGCGGCTCACCCCAGCCGGTGCGGGCAGTCACGGCGCTGTTGTTACCGAGAAAAGTCACGTCCTCGACAGTGACGGGCAGCGAGGCGCCCGGCGGGCCCACCGTATCAGACAGATCGATCCGTTCGGGGCGCAGCATCAGTTCGGCCTTGCCGCCCTGCGCGCCCACGCCGTGCATCGGCACGTCGGCCAGCACCGTGCCGTCCGTGAAACGCAGCGTGGCCCGGCCGTCCTTCACCTCGGCCAGCTCTCCGGTCAGGAAGGCGCTGTCGCCGATGAAATCGGCCACGAAATGCGTGGCGGGGCTGGCATAAAGCTCGGGTCCGGTGCCGACCTGCTCGATCCTGCCGCGGTTGAAGACGGCGATGCGGTCGGACAGGCGCAGCGCCTCTTCCTGATCGTGGGTGACGTAGAGGATGGTCACGCCGGTCTGCTGGTGGATGCGGCGGATCTCATACTGGATTTCCTCGCGCAGCTTCTTGTCCAGCGCGGACAAGGGCTCGTCCATCAGCAGGACCGGAGGATCGTAGACCAGGGCACGGGCCAGGGCGACACGCTGCTGCTGGCCGCCGGACATGTTGGCGGGCATCCGGTCCTCGAACCCGTCGAGGCGCACCAGCGACAGGGCGCGCTTGACCTTGGCGGCGATCTCGGCTTGCGGTGCGCGGCGCACGCGCAGGGGAAAGGCCACGTTTTCGCCCACCGAAAGATGCGGGAACAGCGTGTAGCGCTGGAAGACCATGCCGATGTTGCGCTTGTGGGACGGCGTTTGCAGAATGGACTTGCCGCGCAGCCTGATGTCGCCAGCCGTCGGATCCTGGAAACCGGCCAGGATGTAGAGCGTCGTCGACTTGCCCGAGCCCGAGGGGCCGAGGAAGGTCATGAACTCGCCTTCGCCGATTTCCAGCTCGACATGGTCGGTGGCAACGACGTCTCCGAAGGTCTTGCGAATTCCGTTGATGTGCAGATGGGGGCTGGTCATCGGGATTTGCCTTTGCGGATCAGGGCGGCCGCGATCATCAGGACCACGGTCAGAAGGACGAGAAGGGTGGAGGCGGCGGCGATCACCGGCGTCAGGTCCTGGCGCAGCGTGGTCCAGACCTTGACCGGCAGGGTCTGCAGCGTGGGAGAGGCCATGAAGATCGCCAGCACCACCTCGTCCCAGGAGATCAGGAACGAGAAGATGGCGGCCGAGAACAACCCGTGGCTGATGGCCGGCAGGGTGACGCGGAAGCGTGCCTCCCAGGGGCTGGCGCCGCAGAGGATCGCGGCGTCCTCGATGGAGGGGTCGAAGGTTTCCAGCGCGCCCGAGATGGTGATGATCGAGAAGGGCAGGGCGACGATCAGATGCGCGATGACGAAGCCCACCAGCGTGCCGTTCAGACCCAGCCGCAGGAAGGCGGCGTAAAGCGCGACGGCGATGATGACCACCGGCAGGACCATCGGGGTCAGGAAGAATCCGCGCAGCACCTCGCGCCCGCGGAACCGGCCGCGCACCAGCGCCAGCGAGGCCATCAGGCCGATGGCGACGGAGAGCACCATGACGATGACGGCGATCTTGGCCGAGGTGAAGGCGGCCTGTAGCCAGCGCGGATCGGCGAAAAGCTCGCCATACCATTTCAGCGTCCATCCCGGTGGCGGAAAGATCAGCCAGCGCGAATTGCCGAAGGACAGCGCGACGATGAACAGGATCGGCAGCAGCAGGAACAGCGCCATCAGCGCGCAGATACCGGACAGGATCCAGCGCCAGGCGCCCAGCTTGTCGAAATTCATCAGCATCAGCGGGCCTTTCCTTCGAACAGGCGCAGTTGCAGGGCATAAAGCGCCAGGGTGACGACCAGCAGGATGAAGGCGGCGGCGCCTCCCATGCCCCAGTTCAAGAGGCTCTGCACCTGCTGCACGATCAGTTCGGCCAGCATCATGTTGGCGGTGCCGCCCAAGAGCGAGGGGGTGACGAAATAGCCCAGCGACATGACGAAGACCATCAGCGCCCCCGAGGCGATGCCGGGCGTGGCCAGCGGCAGCAACACCCGCCGTAACGCCTGCCCCTTGGTCGCGCCGCAAAGCGCGGCGGCCTGCAGGATCGCCGGGTCGATCTTCTTGATCACGCCGTAAAGCGGCAGGATCATGAACGGCAGCATGATATAGACCATGCCGATGGTGACGCCGATCAGGTTGTTGGTCAGCTGAATCGGCTGGTCGATGATGCCGATGGCCATCAGGATCCGGTTAACCAGCCCGGTCTGTTGCAGCAGCACCATCCAGGCATAGGTTCGCGCCAACAGGTTGGTCCACATCGACAGCAGGATGATGGCAAAGACCACGGCCGCGACGCGGGACGGCATGATCGCCAGCGCCCAGGCCACCGGAAAGGCAATGAGCGCGGTGATCAGGGTCACGAGGCCTGAAACCAGGAAGGTGTTGAAGAAGATCCTCAGATAGGTGGCCGAGCCGAGCAGGGTCTCGTAATTCTGCAGGCCCGTCACCGGTTCGGTGACCGAACGGCTCAGAAGCCCTGCGACCGGGATCACGAAGAACGCCAGAAGCAGCAGCAGGGCGGGCATGGCCATGCCAAGACCCGATCCTCGCCGGGCGGGTGTCAGGAAGGACAGCATCTGTCACCTCAGCAGAAAGAGACGGGATGGCGCAGCCCGCGACAGCGGACTGCGGCGGGGCGACGGGTCATTCCGCTTGCCAGGCATACCAGCGGTTGCCGATCTCATCGCGATGCTCGGCCCAATAGGCCATATCGGCATTGATCTGGTTGGCGGTCTGCGCGTCCGGCAGGGTGGCGCGCAGTTCGGCCTCCATCAGTTCCGGCGAGTCGAGATTGATCGGGGCGTAGCCGGTCTTGGTCGCGAAATCCGCCTGCGCCTTGGCGCTGGTCGCCTCGGCGATGAAGGCCATCGCGGCCTCCTTGTTCCTGGCGCCCTTGGGCACGACCAAGGCATCGGCGGCGGTGATGTTGTCCTGCCAGCTGATGCCGACCGGCATTCCATCCGCTTGCAGCGCGGCCAGGCGGCCGTTCCAGAACAGCCCGATCGGCGCCTCACCCGAGGCCAGCAACTGCTGGCTTTGCGCGCCGCCTTCCCACCAGATGATGCTGGACTTGATCGTGTCCAGCTTCTTGAAGGCGCGGTCGAGGTCCAGCGGATACAGCTGGTCGGCCGGCAGGCCGTCGGCCAGCAGCGCCGCCTCGATCACGCCCGGGGCGGACCATTTGTAGAAGGTGCGCTTGCCGGGGAATTTCTCGGTATCGAACAAGTCGGCCATGGTTGCGGGCTGGGCGTCGCCCGAGAAGTTCGCCGGGTTCCAGCCGATCACGAAGGAATAATAGAACGATCCCACCGCGTAATCCGACACGAAGCGCGGATCCAGCTTGGCTTTGTCGATGACATTGAAGTCGAGCGGCTCGAGCAGCCCGGCCTTTCCGGCCT
Organism: Paracoccus sp. MKU1; assembly: GCF_001447385.1. Classification (GTDB taxonomy): domain Bacteria; phylum Pseudomonadota; class Alphaproteobacteria; order Rhodobacterales; family Rhodobacteraceae; genus Paracoccus. Next base: position 22,333 of record NZ_LLWQ01000192.1, read on the forward strand.
GAAGCGCCCAGTCGAATTCGGTGTCGACGACGTCCCAGGCGACGGCGCCGGCCTCGACCATGGCCTTGATCTTGCCGTAATCGGTCGGCCCGTCCTGAAGGACGGCTGTGCCGGCTTTTTCAGTAAAGGGTGCGGCCCAGAACTCCGTCTGCGCATCCTGCGTCGTGCCGCCCCAGGAGGTGAAGACCATCTGCTGGGCGTTGGCTGCACTGGCCGCCATGGCGACGAATGCGACTGCGAGAAGCGATTTCATTTGCATTGTCAGTCTCCACTGTTGGTTGGTTGCGATTGTTGCCCGGCTTGTCCGGGTTCGTTCAGCGCATCACGAAAGGGTCGGGGATCGGATCGTCCGAGGTTCGCAGCCACACCGTCTTGACGGTCGTATAGTCCAGCGCTGCCGCCAGCCCGCCCTCGCGTCCATGCCCCGACAGCCCATGTCCCCCAAAGGGCGCGATGGGCGAGACTGCGCGATAGGTGTTGACCCAGACCACGCCGGCGCGGATGCCGCGGATCATCCGGTGCGCCCGCGTCAGGTCGCGGGTAAAGACGCCCGAAGCCAGGCCATAGGGCGTGCCGTTGGCGATGCGCAGCGCGTCTTCCTCGGTGTCGAAGCCGACGACGGAAAGCACCGGGCCGAACAGCTCTTGGGTTACGCAGGGCGCATCAGGCACGGCGCTGCAATCAAGGATCGTCGGCGGGTAATAGAAGCCCTCGCCCTCTGGCGACTGCCCGCCGGTGATCAGCCTGGCCCCGATGGTGACCGAGGCCGCGACGATGTCCTCGATCCGGGCGCGCTGGCGCAGGGTGCAAAGCGGCCCGACCTCGGTGGATATGTCGCCCGGGGCGCCGATGCGCACCGCCTCGGCCTTGGCCTGGAGCCGCGCCAGCATTTCGTCCTTGATGCCGTTCTGCACCAGCAGGCGCGAGCCGGCGACGCAGCTTTGACCCGTCGCGGCGAAGATGCCGGCGACCTGGGCATTGGCGGCGCTGTCCAGATCGGCGTCCTCGAAGACGATAAAGGGCGATTTGCCGCCCAGCTCCAGCGAGGTGCGGGACAGGTTCTCGGCCGAAGCGCGCACGATATGGCGCGCGGTTTCGGGCCCGCCGGTAAAGGCGATATGGGCCACCAGCGGATGGGTGGTCAGCGCCTTGCCGGCCTCGGGTCCGCCGGTCAGGATATTGACGACCCCCGGCGGAAAGCCTGCCTGCTGGACCAGCCGCGCGAATGCCAGCAGAGGCGCCGGGCCGTCCTCGCTTGCTTTCAGCACCACCGTGCAGCCGGCGGCCAGCGCCGGCCCCAGCTTGACCGCCGACAGGAACAGCTGACTGTTCCAGGGCACGATGGCGGCGACGACGCCGACGGGCTCACGCCGCAGCCAGACCTCCATGTCGGGCTTGTCGATGGGCAGGTGGGCGCCCTCGATCTTGTCCGCCAGACCGGCATAATAACGATAATACTCGGCCACATACGCGATCTGCGCGCTGGTCTCGCGGATGATTTTCCCCGTGTCCCGGGTTTCCAGCTCGGCAAGGCGCGGAGCCGCCTCGGCCACCAGATCGGCCAGCCGCAGCAACAGCTTGCCGCGCGCGCTGGCGGTCAGCCCCGCCCAGTCCGGCGCGTGAAAGGCGCGATGCGCCGCACGCACGGCGCGGTCCACATCCGCCGCGCTGGCATCTGGCATTCTGGCCCAGGGCGTGCCGGTGGCGGGGTCGATGCTGTCGAAGCTGCCCGCGCCGCTCTCGAAGGCGCCGTCGATATAATGCTGGAACCGTTCCATCACGCGAAGGCCGGCATGACGTCGCCAAGGAAGCGTTCCAGCGAAGCGCGCTTGCGCTCGAAGCTCATCCCGCTGTCGATCCAGAAGCTGAACTCGTCATAGCCAAGCGCCTCGTAGGATTTGATACGCTCGATGACCTCCGGCGCTTCGCCGACGATCTGGTTCTTGCGCATTGCCTCGGGCGAATAGAAGGGGTGCTTCGCGGCCTCGGCGGGGGTGATCGTCTCGATCAGGCCCATCGAAATCGGCTTCTCGTTTTTGAACCAGGCACCGAAATAGTTGTAGAACATGTTCAGCTCTTCGGCGCCGCGCTGCGCATCCTCCTCACTGTCGGCGACATAGGTATGGCGCAGGACCATGATCTTCGGGCGGGGCCGGCCGGAATGCTTCTCGCAGGCGGCGTTGAAACGCTCCATCAGGCTGACGACTTCCTCGTCGCCCTGATGCAGGGGCGTGACCTGGACGTTGCAGCCGTGCTCGACGGCAAACTCATGGCTGTTCGGATCGCGCGCCGCGACCCAGATCGGCGGATGCGGTTGCTGCACCGGCAAGGGCGAGGATGTGGTCCTGGGAAATTGCCAGAATTCGCCCTGATGTTCGTAATCGCCCTGCCAGAGCTTCTGGATCGCGGGGATCAACTCGCGCATCCGCTGGCCCGCGCCCCAGGCATCAAGCCCCGGCAACATCCGCTCATATTCGAAGCTGTAGGCGCCGCGCGCGATGCCCAGGTCCAGCCGCCCTCCGGTGATGAGATCGGTCATCGCTGCCTCGCCGGCCAGCCGGATCGGATGCCAGAAGGGCGCGATCACCGTCCCGGTTCCAAGACGGACGTTCTTGGTCTGCCGGGCGATGTCGACCAGGTTCAGAAACGGGTTCGGAGAGATGGTGAAGTTCATCCCGTGATGTTCGCCCGTCCAGATGGCATGCATTCCGCCTTCGTCGGCGATCCGGCAAAGCTCCAGCATCTCTTCGTAGAGCTTTTTCTGGTCCTCGTCGGGCGACACCCGTTCCATATGGATGAAGAGTGAGAATTTCATGCCCCTGCTCCCTGTTTATGCGTGACCTGGCCTTCGATATGCGATCCGAAATAGACGCCGTAATTGCCAAGCCGTGATTCCGCCGCCAGCCGATCCAGCATCGACCGGGTGGCTGGATCGCTGACGGATTTCAGATGATCCGATTCCAGCGGGACAAAGCGTCCCTGCCGCGCATCGGTCGAGGTCGCCGGGCAGCGGAAGGCGATGTGCTGGCGGCCGGGCGCCGCGCCGTCGTAGATGGCATAGATCTCGCCCGGCGCGGCGTCGGGGGCGATATCGCGTAAAAGCTGCGTCAAGGCGGCTTGCACGCCCTCGCGCCCGACCCGAGCTTCGGGCAGCGCCAGCCCGCCCTGTCCGTCCTCGACCAGCAGAACTTCACCCCAGGCCTCGACGATGGCGGCTATCATCACATCAGGGCCGGTCGGCAGTTGCGCAGCGGTCTGCGCAGGCGTGATATAGGCGCCGCGGTAATATCCCAGGCCGGGCTCTTGCGAGGCGGCGAAGCCTTTGATCTCGCCGATCAGGATGGCGTGATCGCCCGCTTCGACCAGTTGCGAAAGCCGGCAGTCGAACCAGGCCGAGACGCCCGCGAGCACCGGCGACCCTGCCGGGCCGGGCGACCACTCCACCGTAGCAAAGCGATCCTCGACCGGGCGGGCGAAAGTGCCCGAGACATCCTTCTGGCTTTCCGCCAGCACGTTGATCGCGAAATGGCCCGCATTCACGAAATGCCCGAAGTTGCGCGAGGTCTTGGCGATCGAAACCAGCAGGAGCGGGGGGTCCAGCGAAACCGAAGAAAAGGAGTTGGCGGTGAAACCCAGCGGTATGTCTTCCGACGTGGTGGTCACGACCGTCACACCCGTCATGAAGCAGCCGAAGGCGTCGCGCAGCGCGCGGGGATCGAACGGCGTCATATTGGTTTCGTCCCATCTGAGCCAGTTTGTCAGGGCATCGTTCACGATGTAGGGTGCCGTCATGTTCACCATATGGCGGTGCCCGGCGACGATCAGCGCACGGCCCAAGGGGATCGCATCGGCCATCTCGTGGCTCATCTGCGCGCTGGAGTTGCGGTCGCCGTCACCGGTCAGCACCAGCGTCGGGCAGGCGATTTCAGCCAGTCGGTCGGCATAGATCGTATCGCCCTCGGCAAAGGCGCGGTAAGCAGTGGCGTAACCCTGCGGGTCGATACCGTCCAGCCAGTGCGCCACCTTGTTGCGGATGGCGACCTGATTGGGGCCGAACCAGCGGATCAGCGGTGCTTCGTTGTCACCTTCGCCGCGGGCGATCTCGTCGGCGCGGGCCAGGACGGCGGCGCGAGCCTCGGGCGAGCGGCGATGGACCGCGTTGAGCAGTGCCAGGCGCCGGACCAGGTCGGGACGCTCGACCGCCAGGCCCGCCGAAACCAGCGCGCCCATGGAGTGGCCTGCAAGATTGACCGGCCCAAGTCCCAGCGCCTCGACCAGTCGCGCCGCCCAGGCGACGAAATCGGGCAGGCGTGCATCCACCGGCAGCGGGGACGAAGCGCCATGCCCCGGCATGTCCACCGCGATGACATGGTGATGCGCCGGCAGGGCGGCCATCTGCGGCTCCCAGGCCTCGGCACGCATGCCGACGCCATGGATCAGCAGCAAGGGCTCACCGCGACCGGCCTCGACCAACCGGACGGTGGCGCCGTCAGACAGCTGCAGGGTTCGAGACATCATGGCCCAGATCCTTCAGATCCTGATAGCGGTCTCCGATGCGGTGATGCGGGCGCCCGCCGATCGAGGCACCAAGCGCGACGACGATCTCGTCGGCGGCCGGGGCATCCGGGATCGCGAACTGGATCGTCAGATAATGCGAGCGGCGGCCCTCGTCGTTCTTGTCCATCAGCGGGATCATGATCGGGGCGTTCGCCGGGCCGCGGGTGTTGGTGAAGGCGAGATAGGATTTCGCCCCCACCGCGCTGCGGTAATGGTTGCCGAAGCGCAGCGTGTGGATCAGCGCGCTGGCATGCTCGACCTCGCCATCGAGGCCGACCACGGCGGCCTTGCCATAGGCTTCGACCTTGCCGCCGCCGCCGGCGGCCTCGATCACCATATCGGTCAGCAACTCGCCGAGGATGGGGGCGACGGCGTGGATTTCCGGCTTGAGGTCGTCGACATAACCGCGCCCCGCCCAAGGGTTCTTCAGCACGGCGGCGGCAGTGATCAGCTTCAAAGGCTGCGGCGCGGCGCGACCGCCTTCGATCAGCGTGGTCTCGATATTCAGCAAGGTCTTGCGGATTTCCGCTGTCATGGCAGCCCCCAGAGCGATTCGATGATCGGAAGATGGTATACCAACATGCCATATGTCAATATGAGATTGTATTGGCATTCCAGCTGCGCTAGTCTCGCACCATGACAAAGGAACAACCCGCCAGCCTGCGCATCGAGCATGTGCCCCAGACGCTTCGCGAGCTTGCGGTGGAGCGCTTGCGCGCCGCGATCATGTCTGGGCGCTTTCCGTCCGGTTACCGGCTCGTCGAACGGACGCTGGTCGATCAACTGGGCGTCTCGCGATCCGTCATCCGCGAGGCGATCCGCTATCTGGAGGCCGAGGGCCTAGTCGAGATCCAGCCCCGACAAGGGCCGATCGTTGCTACCCTCGACTGGGACAAGGCCCGGCAGATCTATGACATCCGCCTGCGGCTGGAGGCGGCGGCGGCGGCGGATTGCGCCAGGCTTCTCGACGCGTCTGCCCGTGCCGATCTGCAGGCCGCGCTTCAGCGCCTCAAGGAAGCCTTTCTATCCGACGATCCTCAGGTGCTCTATGATGCGACGACGCGGTTTTACGAGGTCATCTTCGTCACCGCCGGGCATCACATCGCCTGGGAGATCGTCCAGCGCCTCAACGGCCGCATTTCTCGACTTCGGGCGCTGACACTGGCCTCGACCGACCGGCATGTATCGGGGCAGGCCCGGATGCAGCGCATTGCCGAGGCCATTTTCGCGCAAGATCCGGACCGGGCAAGCGAAGCCGTGCGCGAACACCTGACCGAAGCCGCGGAAATCGCAAGCAAGCTGCTGCATGCGGCCAATGAGGGCGCTCGAAGGACGGGGCAATGAGCGCATATTGGATCGCCCATGTGACTGTTCACGATCCGGCGGCCTATGCCGGGTATCAGGCGCTGGCGCCTGCGGCTTTCGCGAAGTTCGGTGCAGAGTTCCTGGTCCGAGGCGGCGCATCCGAGACCTTGGAAGGTCCCGTCCTCCAGCGCCATGTCGTGATCCGGTTTCCCGATCTGGCCCGTGCCCGCGACTGCTTTTACTCTCGGGAATATCAGGAAGCACGTGCTTGCCGCGATGGCGCATGCGAAGCGCATGTCGTGATCGTGGAAGGCGCTTCAGACCCGTCGTCCTGATGCGGGTTGGCTTGGAAGCCGGTGAATGACCAAGTGAGAAGGGATAGCGCGATGGCCGAAGATCAGGAACTGTTCGACAAGGGCCTGCCGATCCGGCGCGAGGTGTTGGGCGCGGACTATGTCGACAGTTCGATGCAGCGGGCGGACGACTTCATGATGTCGTTTCAGCGGGCGACCACGGCTTGGGCCTGGGGCTGGGCCTGGGGCGATCCGACCCTGGACCGCAAGACGCGCAGCCTGCTGAACCTCGCTATGCTGACCGCGCTTGGCCGCACCCCTGAGATAAAGTTGCATGTGCGGGGTGCGCTGAACAACGGCGTCACCGTGGACGAGATCCGCGCAACGTTGCTGCACGCCACGGCCTATTGCGGCATCCCGGCCGGCCTTGACGCGTTCAAGGCGGCACATGAGATCCTGGTTGCCGAAGCGGCCCTTCCCAAGCCGGATGCAGGCGAGTAGTATGCTGCTTCATCTTGCTTCCCGCCGGCAGCTGAGTATCTCGCCAGTTCCTGTGGATTGATAAAGAATAATGACTCTGCTCTTCCTTCCTTTGGTGTGTTTATTTTTGATTGTTGGCGATGGGTTTGGCGCCCGGGCAGTATCGTCGCGTCAAGGTAGGTGTTGACGAAGTCCGAGAAGGCGCGCTCATGATCGAAGGAAGCACGATGGGGTTGCGCCTAAGCGTACAGGCGAATGCATGATCTTTCATTGATACAAAGTCGACATCTCTTTGGTTGCAGCCTTTTTCAATGCCATTTGCAGCACCGCCCTGTTGGTGATCTGCGACCGACTGATCCAAAGGATGGTCAAACGCAAGGGTGCCGCTGCTCGGGCCATGCGCGGGTCGTCACCGGTAATCCCCGATTGGCGTACCGCGGTAAGGCCCTTTTCGGCTTGAACACATGGAGATCCATTCAGTTCAGGCCAAGTCGCGGTATCATTCGTCCGTGTGGTATTTCGCCACCGTGAAGGTGCCGTTGAGACCAACGGCTTGAACTTGGCCAGCGCCGTTGCATTCCACGCTTCGCCCCTGATGCTGCTGTCGTCGGAATGATCTGTGCCCGATCTGCGGTATCGAGTCAGGGCCTCAGGCCGCGGACTCCGCCGGCTTAAGAAGCGCCAGCCGTAGGTGTGCAGGCGCCGATTCGACCTGTCAGCGATTACCAGGCTTGCCTCGCCGGTGTTGATAGTCCGAGCAATAGGCACCGACTGGTGCCAGCTTGTGGTCCTCCCAGAGGGATCCGAGCATTCGCTGTGCTCGGGCAAACAAGAGGATGTGATCAACCTCTGCCGCAGATCTCGAAAAATCATATGCACACAAGCAATTTTTCTTGACTGACCTCGGGTGCCACTTTTATTTGTACACTAACAAATATGGAGTGAACCTGATGACTGTTGACGACGTTCTGGATATCGCCGTAATCGGTGCGGGGCTTGGAGGTGCGGCGGCAGCGGCGCTGTTAGAGGACGCGGGCTTTACCGTCCACGTCTTTGAACAGGCGCCAGCCTTCACCCGGCTCGGGGCAGGCATCCATATCGGCCCCAATGTGATGAAGATCTTTCGCCGGATCGGCCTCGAGGATCGGCTGAGCGGCATCGGCGCTCACCCTGACCACTGGTTCTCGCGCGACGGCAAGACGGGTGCCTATCTGTCGCGGATTCCGCTGGGTGAATATGCGGTCAGGGAGTACGGCGCGCCTTATATCACCATTCATCGCGGCGACCTTCACGCCGAACAGATCCGCGCCCTGCCACAGGACCGGCTGCATTACGACCACCGCCTGACCGACATTCGCGAGGAGGAAGACCATGTCGTCATGCAATTTGCCAATGGCGCGACGGTTCGGACACGGTTGGTCATCGGCGCAGATGGCGTGAACTCGCTGATCCGGGAAAAATTGCTTGGTCCGGAGAAGCCGCGCTACAGCGGTTGGATCGGGCACCGGGCGCTGCTGAACATGGACAAGCTGCGCGCCTCGGGGTTGGAATTCGAGCTTTGCGTCAAGTGGTGGTGGGAGCAGTCGCGCCATATCATGGCCTATGCGACCAAGGCCAATGCCACCGAATATTACTATGTCACCGGCGTCCCGGTTGACAGCTGGGAGCATGAAGCCGGCTTTGTCGACAGTTCGCGCGAAGAGATGGACGCGATCTTTGGAAGCTCGCATCCGGTCGTCAATGCGCTGATCGATGCGACCGAGACGGTCACGAAATGGCCGTTCTGGAACCGCGATCCGCTGAACCTCTGGAGCCAGGGCCGCATGGTCTTGTTGGGCGACGCCTGCCATCCGATGCGCCCCCACATGGCGCAGGGGGCCTGCATGGCGATCGAGGATGCGGCCGTGCTGGCGCGCTGCCTTTCCGAGATGGGGCGGGAAAGCTATCGCGACGCCTTCAAGCTTTACGAGACAACGCGGCGCGACCGGGCGACCAGGGTGCAGACCATCTCGAACGCCAATACCTGGCTGAAGCAGCCCGAGGATCCGGCCTGGGTCTATGCCTATGACGCCACCACGGCCTCGCTGGGCTAGCGATTCCCTGGGCGGTGGCACCGTTGCCGCCGCCCGACCCAAAGTTAGATGTATGCAAACAAGATCGAACTTGCCTATGCTGGCCGCCGCAGCCGGCCGCGCGGTGCCAGCTGCTTGACGTTCCGGGATGAAGCCGGAATATCGAGAGCAGGAAAGGAAGGCATGGCATGGATGAGGCGCGCCTCACGCTTGCAGAGCAGGGCTATGATCTCGATCGCCAGATCGGCTTCGTATTGCGCAAGGCCTATCAGCGGCATTCGCAGATATTTTTCGAGCTGATCGGAGAGGATCTGACTGCGACCCAGTTCTCTATCCTGTTCCGGCTGCTGGAACAGGATGCCCCGATCTCGCAAAATGCACTGGGGCGCATGGTGGCGATGGATGCGGCCACAACCAAAGGCGTCATCACGCGTCTTTTGCAGCGCGAACTGGTGTCGATGCGCAAGGACGAGGTGGACCGCCGTCGCTATCTGATCGAGATTACCCCGGCCGGCCGCGCGCTGGTGACGCGCCTGATGCCGCGGATGAAGCGCATCACCCAGGAGACGTTGGCGCCCCTGTCCGCCGATGAAGCCGGCGAACTGCTCCGCCTGCTGTCCAGGATCACCTGACGCGGCGTCGGCATGAAGACTCCCGACCCTTCGGCCATCAAGGCCTATGATCCGGCCGCGCATCCGGCCCAACTTGTGCGCCGCGTACACCAGCGGGCGGCACAGCTGTTCACGCAGGCGGTGCAAGTACGTAACCTGTCGGTGCCGCAGTTCGTGGCGCTGGTCACCCTGCTGAAGCACGGCCCGATGATGTTGAGCCAGCTTGGCCGGCTGACCTCGATAGACCCGGCGACCATGACCGTCGTCGTGCGCAAGCTGGTCAAGGACGGGCTGGTGATCAAGACCACCAGCGAGACCGACCAGCGCGTCAGCGTGATCTGTCTGACCGAATGCGGCGAAACCTGCGCCCGCACGCATATCCCGGTCTCGATCAACGCGGGCGAATCACTTCTCGCTCCGCTGACCGAGGATGAACGCCGTCAATTCCTGGCCTTGCTGCGCAAGATTCTGACAGCAGACGACTGAGATGCCCGACCAAAGTCTGGCCAAGGGACGCAAAAAAGCTTCGTAGTCAAAATTCTCTTGACGGATGCGGCGGAATGCAAAAATAATTCGTCTACAAACAATCTGCCAGCACAGGGCAAGCCAAAGGGAGAATGGCATGACGACTCTGGTCCGCAACGCGTGGTATGTCGCCGCCTGGTCGAGCGAGATCGACGACAAGCTTCGCCGCTTCGAGATCCTGGGAGAGCCGGTATTGCTGTATCGGCGGACAGACGGCGAGATCGCCGCGCTGCATGATCGCTGTCCCCACCGCCTGCTGCCGTTGTCCAAAGGCAAGCGCATCGGGGACGAAGTGCAATGCGGCTATCACGGGCTGCGCTTTGGGCCGGATGGCAAATGCACCCGGGTTCCTGGGCAGGACAAGATCCCCCCTTCAGCCTTCGTCGATGCCTATCCGGTCGAGGAGCGCAACGATATCGTCTGGATCTGGATGGGCGATGCGGATCGCGCCGACCCCGCTACCATCTTCACCCTGCCGCAATTCGACGACCCGTCCTGGCACGCCCATCAGGGCGGCGCGCTGCACATCCGCTCGAACTATCTGAACGTCGCCGAAAACCTGGTCGATCCGGCGCATGTCAGCTTTGTCCATCCGACCACGCTCGGCAATTCGGCATCCGAGAACGTGCCGGTCCATGTCGCGACCGAAGGCGAGGCCATTGTCGCGTGGCGCTGGATTCGCGATGCCGAGCCCATTGGCTTCTTCAAGGCTTTCGGCGGCTTCACCGGCAACGTGGACCGCTGGCACTATTATTATCTTTACACCCCCTGCACAGCGGTGATCGACTTCGGCTCGGCTCCGGCCGAGATGCAGATCCCCGAGGAGGAGCGTGACCGTGGCAATCGGGTCTTTGCCCTGCATTTCATGACCCCTGTCAACGAGAACTATACCATCGACCGCTGGATGCACCTGCGCAACACCGCCATCGAAACCGAGGAGGCCTCGGAGAGGATCGACCAGATGTTCCAGATCGCCTTTGGCGAGGACAAGGACATCCTCGAGGCGGTTCACGCCGAGGAAAACCGTCCGCAGCGGCGGCGGCCGATCCGTATCGCCATCGATCGTGGCCCGATGGTCTATCGCAAGCGCGTTGCCGAAATGCTGGAACGCGAACGCACCCATGATGTCTCGGCGGCCGGGAACGGCGCCTATGTCTATCACGACTGACATCCTTTGACCGTCTTCCCGGCCTTTCCGGCGGCCCCGTGCCCGGCCGGAAAGGCGCCAGCCAGCAAGCCCGATCAGGGAGGAATACCTATGTCTTATGAAAGCCTGGCCGCAAGCGCCGCCCGCTCGGCCGAGATCGAGCTGGAGGTCGTCGAGCGGGTGCAGCAAAGCCGGAACGTCGTCTCGCTGACCCTGAGGCCGACCGATCCGACGGGCTTCGTGCCTTTCCGCGCGGGGCAGCACCTGGCCTTCCGGCTGGGCCTTCCGCAGCGGTCGGTCGCGACCTATACGATCTCGTCCTCACCCCGGGACCGCGGCCGCTATCGCATCAGCGTGAAGCACGAGCCACAGGGCCAGGGAGGATCGGACTATTTCCATAGCAAGGCGCAGGTCGGCACAAGGTTGCGCGCCTTGGCGCCGCGGGGCAGCTTCGTCCTGGCCGAGGACAACCGCCCCGTCATCCTTCTGAGTGGCGGCATCGGCATCACCCCGGCGCTATCGATGCTGCATGAATTGGCGCAGGGCGCCCCCCGGCCGGTCTATTTCATCCATGCCTGCAGCGATGCCAGCGAGCACAACTTCCAGCAGGAAGTGGCCGGGATCGCCCGCGGGCGGCCCTGGATCCGCATCCTGACCGCCTATGCCGCCGGAAGCGCGGATGACCTCGCCCACGGGAACTGCCAACACCTCGGCATTCTGGATCGTGACATGCTGCGCGGCTGGCTGCCCTTGGACGATTACCGGGTCTACATGTGCGGTCCTGGCGGGTTCATGGACGCGATGCGCGCAGCCCTGACCGGGCTTGGATTGGCGGACAGCGACATCCGGCAGGAATCTTTCGGCAGTCCGCTGCCTGCCAACTCGGCGCAGGTCCGGCCGACAGCAGAGCAGTCGGGCGTCGAGGTGCGCTTCGGCCGCACAGGACTGGATTCGACCTGGAATGGTGCGGCGAATCTGCTGGAATTCGCCGAGGCGCAGGGCCTTTCGCCCGATTTCAGTTGCCGGGCGGGGGTTTGCGGCAGTTGCCAATGCGGATTGCTGAACGGCGAGGTCGAATATGACGAAGAACCGCTCGACCCGCTGCCCCCGGGCCAGATCCTGCTCTGCTGCTCGCGCCCGAAAGGGCCGATCGAACTGGACCTGTGACCGGCCCCGGCGCAGCGCCGGAGCCGCCTGACCGATCCGCCCGGATGACCGCCCGACAGGGCGGGCCCTGCGCGCGATCCCCCAAAGCAAGAAGCGGACCCGGCAGAGGTCCGACGCCCGGAGGCGGCGGTTTCCTTGGAAAACCCTTGCCTGCGCCCGCCCGACAGAGTTGATTTCCAACAGGGAGGCATGAAAATGTCCCACCACCACCCAATGACAGGCGACAACGCCGACCCGCAGACGCCCTGGCGCATGACGCCGTTGCGCGTTGCCGTAATCATGGTCTGCTTTCTTCTCAATGCCATCGACGGCATGGACATCGTGATCATGTCCTATATCGCCCCGGTGTTGCGCCAGGAATGGCAACTCAGCCCCGAGGCGCTGGGGGTCGTCTTCAGCGCCTCGCTGGCGGGAATGGCGGCCGGGGGGCTGCTGGTCGCCCCCCTGGCCGACCGACTGGGCCGCCGGCCGGTCATCCTGTGCGTGCTGGCCGTCATCACGCTGTCGATGCTGGCGTCAAGTCAGGCTCGCAACATAACCGAACTGGCCATTCTGCGCGGCGTCATCGGCGTCTCGGTCGGCGCGTTCCTGGCCTGCGTGGCCGCCATCGCCGCCGATTTCGCGCCGGCGGGCAAGAAGGCATTGTTCGTCGCCATCGCCGTGTCGGGCTATCCTTTCGGCGCGGTCATGACCGGTCTTAGCTCTGCGCATTTCATGCATCTTTACGGCTGGCACGGGATGCTGATCGGCGCGAGCATCGTCTCGGCCATCGCCTTTCCGATCGTGCTGCTGGTGCTGCCCGAGTCCATCGACTTCCTCAAATCGGCCCAGCCCCGCGACGCGCTGCCCCGGCTGAACCGGATCCTGCAACGCCTCGGCGAGCCTGTACTGAAGGCTCTGCCGCCCAAGCCGCAAAAGACCGAAAGGGCCTCGGTCGCTGCGCTGCTGGCCCAAGGGCGCACCATCCCGACGCTTGCGCTCTGGACCTCGATCATTCTGGTCTTCATGACCTTCTATTTCCTGGTGTCCTGGATCACGCAGCTGTCCGTCCAGGCCGGCCTGCCGCTGGAAAGCGCGATCTATGCCGGGGCCGTGTTCAATCTGGGCGGCTTTTTCGGCACGCTTTCCATCGGCTTTCTCGGGCTGCGCTATGGCTTGCAGAAGGTCACCTTCCTGGCGCTGTGCATGGGAGCGGTTGTGGTTGCCGTCTTCGGATGGGTCAACACCTCGCTGGTACTGACGCTGGTGCTGGCCTTTTGCGCCGGATTCCTGACCAATGGCGGCTTCAACGGCTTCTATGGCCTGTCGGCGGTGCTCTATCCGGTCGAGATCCGCTCGACAGGGATCGGTTGGGCCATGGGTGTCGGTCGGCTTGGCGCGGTCGCCGGGCCGCTGGCGGGCGGCATCCTGATCGGCATGGGGTTGGAAACGCCCGTGCTGATGATGGTCTTTGCCGTGCCGCTGGTTCTGTCCGGCCTAGGCGCGCTCTGGGTCCGCGAACGCGGCCGCGCCGGCGTGATCGGGACCGCTACCTCGGTCGCGGTCCCAGTGAAATGACCTGACCCGGCAGGATCCGGCAAAGCGTAACGGGGGCGACGGCGGTCGGCCCCGTTTTCCGTTCGCGCCGGCCGGGGTCTCGCGGGATGCCCGCATGAAAACGGCGAGGGCTTTCACCCCCGCCGCTTACATTTTCTTGCGTGATGCTCGGGCTACAGCGTCTCCAGCCAGCGCATGATATCGTCGCTGTCAGTCACATCGGCGTATTTCTGCTGCATGTCGTAAAGGTTCGCCTCGTGCGGAGCTGCGGCGCGGTCGGCGCAGCAGTCGCGCGGCACCAGCACGTTGAATCCGGACTGCACGGCATCGACCACCGTCGCGCGGACGCAGCCCGAGGTGGTCGTGCCGCAGACTACCACCGTGTCGGTCCGCGCCCCCACCAGGAGCCCGCCAAGCGCGCTGCCGAAGAAGGCCGAGGCGCCCTTCTTGACCACCAGCGCGTCATCCGGCTGCTTGCCCGTCGCCTCGTCGATCTGAACCAGCCGGCTGCCCGCCATGAAGGCCGACATGCCCGTGGCCTTTTTCAGCCAGGGTGTCTTGTCCAGTTGGCCGGGCGTATAGGCTATAGCCGTATAGATGACCGGAAACCCCTTGGCGCGGGCCAGGTCGGTCAGCTTGCGGGTCGCCGCGATCTCGGCCGACATGTCGGCCGCCGTCGGATATTGCGGATCGGTGAAGCCATAGGTGAAATCCACCACGACAATGGCCGGGCGGGTGCCCCGCTCGATCGCGCCGCCGAAACCGGCGGCCTCATAGACCTGTTGCTGAGACATGTTCTGTTCCTTGGAAAGAGAGAAAGGGGCAGCCCATGACCAGGCTGCCCACGACCGGATCAAGCGCGGTTCAGCTGGATATCCTTCACGGCGATGTCGCCGTCGATCACGATCGCCTCGTCGTCGAGAAACAGCGAGCAGTCGCGCATCGGGATGTCTAGGTGGCAATTCGTGTCGTTCGGTCCGCCCAGTTCGTTGTTCGGGCCGGTAGAGAACATGACGTTGCCATAGAAGCTGCGCGGCTCCATGCCCATGCCGCCCTCGAAGGTGCCGGGCACGAAGTTGTGCCATTTCGCATTCGGATTCATCCCCCAGCCGACATGGCTCATGCCGTAGCCGCGCTTGTCGTTGAAGCTTTCCATGTAGGACTTGACGATCTGCGCCTCGAGCCCGCCGCGGATGTCGGTGATCCAACCCTTCTCGATGGTATAAGTGATCGGTTCGCGCACCATCAGGTTCTGCGGCAGCAGGATGTCGCCCGGCGCCACGACAATGGTGCCATCGACCCCGTCGTCGTCACCGCCCGTGAACACGAAGCCCGAGGGCCAATGGTCCCAGCGGCCGGGCGTGTCGGTGCAGGCATATTCCGGCACGGTCGGATAGGTGTTCAGCTTGTAGGTCACATCCGTGCCATGGGCCGAGGTGATGCGCATCACCTTGGCGCGGTCGAGGATGCCGGCCGCGATCTCGACCTTCTCGCGCAGTTCGGGATAGGGCAGCATCCGCGCCAGCAGCTCGGGCGGCTCAACGGCGGTCAGGATGCGGGTGCCGGCGGCCTGGATGGCGAATTGCTCGGGGCTGAACAGCAAAAAGATGCAGTCGATCAGCATGTCGCAATTCTTCAGCGCCTCGACCGCCTCGGGCATGGCGGCAAGGCCGGTCTGGCCCACCGCCCAGCCATCTGTCGGCAGCGGCGCGGGCAGGCGCATGTGATACATGTTGGCACCCAGACGCTGGCCGGCGGCCATGAAGGCGTCGGCATAGTCCAGCCGCTCGGTGCCCTGCGTCAGAACGATCAGGCGCTCGTCCTTGCGCACGCCCGACATCTTCAACTGATGCAGGCAGATCTCGGTGAAACTCGTATGGTCCATGTCAGTCTTCCTGTTGGGGGTTATGCCTGGAAATCCATGGTGGCGGCGAGGAAACCCTCGAGGTCGTCCCAGGGGATCATGTGGCCCGCACCCTCGACGATGCGGGTTTCCAGATGCGGCACCAGCGCCTGGAACTCGGCCAGGTCCTCGGGGCCGATCACCGGGGCGGCGCCGGCCTTGACCAGCCGCACTGGCAGCTTCAGATGTGGCAGGTCGGCGTGGATGTCGTCGGTGTGAAAGCCGTCATAGGCGGTCTTGATCGCCGTATACTGGCAGGTGTGCAGCCATTCGGCGCGCAGCGCGACCTGCTCGTCGGTCCAGGTCGGGCAGAACCGGCGCATATCCTCGGGCGAGCAGCCCCATTGCGCCATGCGGATCGAATCGCCATACCACGGCCAGGCGCTGGGATAGGCGCGCCGTCCCGGCCCGCTGACCGGCGGGTCCAGCAGGATCAGACCCGCGAAGGGGGCCGGGTTCTTGCGCGCTGCGCGGATCGCAGTGCGGGCGCCCATGGAATGGCCCATCAGGATCGGCTTGTTCAGCCCGCAGGCCGCGACCAGCGCGATGGCGTCGTCGGCCATCGCGTCCAGCGAGTAATCTAGGTCGCCAGCCTCGCTGAGTCCCCTGCCCCGCACGTCGAGGACGTGGACATTGTAACGCTCGGCCAGACGCTCGGCGACAAACCCCCAGGTGATCGCGGGCGAGGTGATGCCGGGGATCAGCAGCAGGTCGGGCCCCGGCCCCGGGTAGTGCAGGAGGTGATGGCGGATGCCGTTGGCGTGGACGTTGTAGCCATGGGTCATGGCAGCCTCCTCAGTAAGCGCCCGAGAGCAGCGCACCGCCGCCCGGCACCCGGGTCGGCAGGTCCAGAGCGCGCAGCATCGACCAGGTGGTGGCGATGGCGGCGGTCAGCACCGGCCTGCCCGCCTGCGCCTCGACCACGGAAACGGCGGGCAGCGAGGGCATCTGCACGCAGGCCGAAAGCACGATCACGTCCGCATCGGCGGTATCCATGCCGGCGACGATGCCGGGCAGATTCATCGGGTCATGCGCGGCGACGGCCAGGTTGTCCTGAATCTCCAGCGCGCGGTAATCGACGACCTCGAAGCCCTCGTTGCGGATGTAATCGACGACCAGCTCGGTCAGGGGTTTCATGTAGGGGGTGACGACCGCGACCTTCTTGGCGCCAAGCGCCTTCAGCCCCGCGATCAGCGCCCCGGCCGAGTTCACCACGGCGCCGTCGCTGCCATTGTCGCGCACGACCTTGGTCAGCCGCTCCTGCGAGGCGGCGTGATAGCCCAGGCCCATCGACATGATCGCGACCAGACAGGCATAGCCCATCACGTCGACCTTGGCGTCCGAAAGCTCTAGCGCGCAGCGGTCGCTGTCGGCGTCCATGCGCGACAGCTCGTCCTTCGTCACATGCTTCATCCGCATGCGCGAGGAATGAAAGGTGAAACGCTCGGGCGCGATCATCTCGCGTGCTTTCAGAAGCGCCGGAATCTCGGTCTCCATGGTGATGTTCGAACTTGGAACGATCTGGCCGATGCGGATGGGGGTCATGGGTCTGCTCCGGTTGGGAAGGGGTCGAGCCGCAGCATAATTCTACGACTGAATAATTCAACAAGAATTATTCAGTCGTAGAATTTTTGTCGATGATCAGGGGATCGGTGCCTCCAGCCCGGCGCTCAGGAAGGCGACCAGATGGTCCAGCATCGGCACCTTGCCCATGTCGTAAAGCTGGCCGTCGGTCATGTCGCCCAGCCGTCCCAGGTCGTTCAGCATGAACAGATAGGTGCCGACGAGGAAGGCCATGCGGATCGAGATCACCTCGCGCGGGATGGCGGGCAGCGCCTGTTCCAGCGCCTGAATGTAGCGCTTGAGCGAGGCGTCATAGACCTCGCGTCGCAGCTGCAGGGCATATTCCTCGGGCTCTGCGTGAAGGCGGGCTTGCAGGCGGACGAAGGCTGCACCATTGGGATCCGAGTATTTCATGTCCCATTGCGGCGTTAGATAAGCCCGGACGATTTCGGGAACCGTCGGGTTTTCGTCCTTCTCCAGAAGCTGGTCCAGCAGCACATGCCGGCGGCCCGACAGCGCCCCGCCACGGCGGCGGAACACCTCTTGGAACAAGGCCTCCTTGCTGCCGAAGTAATAGCGGATCAGGGCCTGGTTGACCCCCGCGTCGGCGGCCATGTCGCGCAACGACGCGCCCGAGAATCCATGTTCGGCAAAGTGGAGCTCTGCGCTATCGAGTATCTGATCCCGCAAATCCATCCCTTCGCGAGGGCGTCCCGGCTTGCGTCGCTCTGCCACTGTTCTGTCCACCTGCGGTTTCCATTTCGGTTAAGGTGACATGCCGAAGGGGTGATCTCAAGGCGGGTGGGGATTTATTATTATCCTGAAGAAATATTCTCCAGCCCGGATCGACGCGGTCTTCGACATTGAGCACGGCATCAATGGACAGCTGCCGAACGAGAGGTGGCCAGGCACCAGTTGTCCCAACCTCCGGTCGAGGCATTGCGCGACTGATACGCCCTGAGCGCGAGCGAGTGTCGAAGGACAATCCGGTCGCCAAGGCGAGCGGCGACATGCCCAAGGCGGAACACCGGATCGCCTTCTGGCTCTTCGACGGCGGCAGCATTTGCGGCGGCAGCATTTGCTTGACAAACGATGCAGCCGAATAGCACCTTCGGCGTGTAGCTCTTGATCGGAAATCCCGGCTCTTCGCCGGTTCCTTGCGGGCAACGACAACGCTGCCTTCATGTATTCCCTGATCGTTACCGCCAAGATGGACGTTGTCGATCTTCAATCATAGCTGGCGATATCTTGGCCGGCTGCCGGAAGCCCACATCCAAGGTGCCGGGCCCTACTGTCGTGGAATTGGAAGCCTTCGAGCTTCGCCGAGCCGCTTGGCCGCGGCCCTGACTGCGGCGCCCGCTGGATAAGTTACCGATGTTCTTCAGCCGCACGATCTCATTATGGTTGAATTAGACTGCCCTTCGTCCACGAGACTGACACAGTAATGTCGGGAGGGTGCTAACGTCCTGATTGCAGATCAAGTAGAAAAGAGCGTCCGATGCCAGATGTCGCTGACTATCCGGGCTGCATCGGCTACAGGCAGAATCGGCTCCGAAGCCTTTGGATGTGCATACCAGACATAGGCCGATTGTTCGGTCATCGAGGCAAGCGCCTCCAGCGTAAGACGCACGGGTAGTCCGCTGCTTTCCGCTCGACCATGGTCGCGCTGCAATGCTGTTGTTACGCGAACAATATGGCGCTCGCGCATGTACCACCACATGGCGGTGTAGCGTTCGTCAACCATCGTGGCTTCGATAAACGCGCGCATGACCTTCCGGTGCTCGGCATAATGCGCGAGGTAGCCGACGTTTGATGCCAGTATTGCACCATAGGGATCAGCTTTGAAGGTTCCCGGCCCAGCAGATCGGCTTGCGGCGTAAAGCTGGTTATGAATGCCGTGGATGATCGCAAGGAAAACGTCATCCTTGTTGTCGAAGTAGCGGTAAAGCGCGCCCATTGACAGGCCGGCCCTGTCAGCAAGATCGCTCATCCTCATCGAGACATATCCCGATTCGCCGAATACGGCGCGGCCTGCCTCAAGAATGCGCGCCAACGTCGCCTTTCCCTTAGCGGTCGTTGGGCTGGGCAGCTTCGGTTCTGGTGCATTACTCAGCATTATCAACACCTTTCGCCACTTTAAAAAAAGTGACATCACTATTGCTTTTTTCTTGGTTCCGATCATACTCAACCAGTATCAAAAGAACAACCGCCCATAGCGGAACAGTCAACTGCAGGGATGATGTCCATGGCACCACAGATTGCCAGGGGGGCTGCGCAAGCGCCTTCCGGGAAAGAGAAAGTATTGCTGGGCGATATCGAGGTCGCGTTTCGCCACGCAGGAACCGGCCCGGCCGTCGTCTTCGTTCACGGTTTGGCAGAGGACGGGAGGAGTTGGGACGAGATCATCGCTCGCCTCCCCCCTGGGCTTGCGGCTTTCGTTCCCGATCTCCGTGGGCACGGTGGAACGACGGCAGGAGAGGGAGTTGGCACCACCGCGCAGCTCGCTTCGGATCTGACTGCATTTCTGGATGCGATCACGGGCCCGGCCATTTGCGTGGGTTTTTCGCTGGGCGGTGTGATCGTCCTCGCGGCCGCGTTGCAGCGACCAGATCTGGTTCGCAAGGCCGTCGTGATCGGGACCTCCAGTAAGGTTGGCAGGGCTGCTGCGTCCTTCTTCAAGGAACGCATTTCGCAACTTCAGTCCGATCCTGCTGCGTTCCATGAAGGGCTGGCCGCCGATACCGCCGCGCAGATTTTCCATAAACGCGACGGAATTGCCGGAATCGCCGCGCGGCGCATCGCGGCGGTGGGCGATGGAGCGGGCTATGTGAATGCGGCAAAGGCCATGGTGGCCTTGGCCGATGATCCGCTGACAGATCGGCTGTCCGATATCCGTGTGCCGGTTCATATCATCCATGGCGTTGAAGACGTGTTCTGTCCGCAGAAGGCTGCGGACATCCTGCGGGAGGCGATGCCGCAAGCATCCTATGCAGAAATTCCGGGAGCGGGCCATCTGCTGGCGGTGGATCAGCCCGATCTTCTTGCTTTGGAAATCAACAGCACATTGACCACTCTTAGTTTTTCGGGAGAAACAGAATGAGTGACATTAAAACCGCCATCGTGACTGCTGCTGCTGGTGCAGGGATCGGAGCGGCCATCGCACGACAACTGGCTGCCGACGGCATGCGTGTCATCATCACCGACCTGCATGAAGGGCGGATGGTCAAGCTGTCGGAGGAGCTGTCGCGGGTCGTAGGAACGGAATGCCCCTGGTATCGGCTGGATGTCAGCGATCACGCTGCAGTTGAGGATGTGTTCAATCAGGTCGCCGGCCGCTATGGACGCATCGATGTTCTGGTTAACAATGCCGGTTGGTCCAAGATCGAGCCGGTGGCCGAAATGTCGCTAGAGACCTGGCAGAAATGCATCGACATCGACTTGACCGGCACGTTCAGCTGCATCCGTCATGCCCTGCCGCACATGATCGCGGCCAATTCCGGGTCGATCGTCAATATCTCTTCCATCTCGGGCTGGGAAATGACGACCGAACACGGCGCGGCCTATTCGGCAGCCAAGGCGGGGGTCATGGCGCTGACCCGTGTCGCGGCGGCAGAAAACGGCAAGCACGGCATCCGCGTCAACGCAATCGCACCCGGCCTGATCTATAACGACTTCCTGCGGCGCATTTACCCGGACGATTTCTTTGACGGCTACCTGGCGAAGAAGGCGTTCCTCGACCGTCTTGGCCAGCCCGAAGATGTCGCCCACTTGGTTTCCTTCTTGGTCAGCGAAAAGGCCGGCTATGTGACCGGAGAGGTTTATGGGGTCAGCGGCGGAGTGCATCCGCATGCTTGATCGCCCCCAGCCGCTGGTTCAGGCTTTTGCCTCGGCAACAAGCCTGATCGCTGATTTTCGTAGCCGCAGGCTGTCCCCGTCGGAGGTAGTCAAGACCGCGCTGGACCGTGTGCAGGATTGTGACGAAACGCTGGGTGCCATGGTGTTGACCTTGGACGCATTGGCGCGCGAACAGGCCCGTACAGCCGATGAGAACTGGCGCGACGGAGAGGCTCGGCCCTTGGCCGGTGTGCCGGTATCGATCAAGGATACCTTTGACATTGCCGGCAGCGTGACCACGCGTGGCTCGCGCGTGTTCGGTCGCAACCTTGCTCTTGAGGACAGCGGGGTGGTGCGGCGGCTGCGTGCCGCCGGCGCGGTGTTCATCGGCAAGACGAATACTGCCGAGTTCGGTCAGTCTGCGACCAGCGAAAACCGGCTTTCCCTGGTTACCCGTAACCCTTGGGACACGGCCACCACGCCCGGCGGCTCCAGCGGCGGTGCGGCGGTGACGGTGGCGGCGGGCTATGTGCCGCTGGCCCTCGGGGCGGATGGGGGCGGCTCGATCCGTATCCCTGCCGCAATGAGCGGGGTGTTCGGCTTCAAGCCCTCCTATGGTCTTTGCCGTGACGAGGGCGGCTTTCGCGGGATGAGCGATTTTTGCTGCGCGGGCCCCCTGACCAACGATGTCGCCGACGCACGCCTGTTTCTCTCGGTCCTGGCGGAACGGGACTTTGCCCGGGCTGCAAAGCGACGCATCTACCGGATTGGCTATTGTCCCACGACCGATGATCGTCCGGTGCATCCAGGCATCAGCGCGGCGGTAGCGCATGTTGCGCGGCTGCTGGTCGAACTGGGCCACGAGGTGGAAGAGATCAGGCTGGATCTGAAAGGCTGGGATGAGGCATTCGGGCCATTGGTCCTTGCCGAAGAATGGCGCGAACGGGGCCATCTACTGGACTATTGCTGCGAGGAGCTGACGGATTACGAGGTAGCAAGCCTCGTGGCCGCAGGAAAGCTCGTGCCTGAACAGGTAGACCGGGCCCGCGCCCAGCATGGGCGGTATCAGGCTCGCATCGCGTCCTTGTTCGAACGGTTCGACATGTTGCTGCTGCCCACCACTGCTTCGCCTGCCTTCCCCATCGGCGAACGGCCCGAAGAAATCGACGGTCAGCCGGTCGGGCGCCTATGGGGGGCTTTCCCCTTTACCTCGCCCTTTAACGTGGCGGGAACGCCAGCGGCCGCGTTGCCTTGTGGGCTTGCGGAAGGTCGCCCGGTTTCAGCGCAGCTCGTCGCGGCATTTGGCCAGGACGCGGCCCTTCTGGATCTGTCCCAGGAGATTGAGGAGGCGCTGAATTTCCGCGCCACCATCAACGCGCAGGCGAACCGGGAAAGGACTGGCGATGTCTGAGTTGGTCATGCAAACGCCAACGCCGGAGGTGCGGGTCCTGACCATGGCACGATCCGCGAGACGCAATGCGCTGTCACGCAGCCTGATAAGCGAACTGTGTCACGCTATCCAACAGGCCGAGACGGATGGCATCCGCGCATTGGTCGTTGCCGGTGAAGGGCCGAGCTTTTCGGCGGGCGCGGATTTCAGCGGCTTGGAGGGCGACGGTTCGGATCAGGACTACGACGACGAAATGTCGCGCTTGACGGGGGCGCTTGAGGAAAGCCCTCTGATTTCAGTTGCTGCGGTGCAGGGAGCCTGCATTGGGGCGGGGCTTGATCTTGCGCTGGCCTGTGATTTTCGCGTCGCCGCGTCGGATGCAGTTTTTGCTTTGCCGGCGGTCAAGATGGGCATCCTGTATAACCCGCAACGTTTGGCTCAGATCCTGCCCAAGTTTAGCCATGCGGCGGCGATGCGTTTGCTGCTGCTGGCCGACAAGCTGGATCAGACCGAGGCCCTGGCCGCTGGAGTCGCGACCCATCCGGCGCAAAGCGGTCAAGCATTGACCATGGCTACCGATCTGGCTTCGCGAGCGGCCAGGCTGCCGCCTCTGGCCCAAAGGACCAGCAAGGCGTTCGTCAAGGCATTTCATCGTCCGGATTTCGCTGCGGAGGACTGGCAGGCCCGCAGGACCGAACTGCTGACATCCGACGAACGCCGCACCGCCCTGCGACTTGCAAGGAAACCAAAGACATGACTCGACCGACCGATTTTCACCAACTGATCGGCTATGACCTTGGCGAATTTGAGGTTCGCTGGACTGAACGCGATGCGATCCTTTACGCGCTGGCTTGTGGTGCCAAGGCGGATGACTTGGACTTGGTCTACGAGCGCGACCTGCGTCCGCTGCCTGGAATGTTCGCGGCACTTGGGCTGTGGGCCGTGGAACGCTGCGGCGACCTTGGAGTCTATGACCGCAAGAAATCGCTGCATGTCACGCAAGAGGTGGTCGTTCACGCGCCGGTCGCCCGCAGTGCGGCCGTTCGCACACATGGGTTGGTGAAATCCGTAACGGACAAGGGAAAGGCGACGATTGTCGAGATCGCAGTTAGCAGCCCTGTCTTCGACGCGAGCTATTCGATCTTCCTGCCCGGAATCGGGAACTGGGGCGGCCCGCCGGCCGCTGCCGCAAAAGCAGGCGACATCCCTGGACTGGCCGCTGTCGGACAATATCAGACCAGCCCAGAACAGGCCGTGCTTTACCGGTTGACCGGGGATCTGCACCCAGTTCATGTCGATCCAGCTGTGGCCAAGGGTTATGGCTTCGACCGACCCATCCTGCATGGGCTTTGCACCTTGGGGATCGCATTGCGCATGTTGGGACCGACCTTCGGTCGCCATCCTGCTGATCTTGCCAAGGCTACCGCCAAGCTTAGCGCGCCGGTCCTACCCGGCGATCTGTTGACCTTGCGGGCCGCGCCGCTGACCGAGGGCTTTGCCTTTGACATGATGGCAAACGACCGTCCGGTCCTGAAGGACGGCTTCGCGGCCTTCACGCAGTAATAGAACCGGCAAAAGAACCGGAAGACGCAGAACTAAACTCACCCCATCAGGAGGTCAAAGATGAAACACGGATTGAGAAAGGCGCTGGCCGTCGCCGCCATGACATGGCTGTCCGGTGGTCTTGCCGCCGCCGACAGCATCAAGATCGGCGAGATGTCTTCCTATTCCACCAACCCGCAATCGACCGATGCCTACCGGAATGGTTGGCAACTGGCGGTGAAGGAGATCAACGATGAGGGCGGGGTGTTGGGAAAACCGCTGGAAGTGATTTCGCGCGATGATACCGGCAAGCCAGACGCGGCGCTGCGCGCCGCGCAGGAGCTGGTCACAAACGAAGGCGTCGTGTTGCTGACCGGAACCTATTTGTCGCATGTCGCGGTAGCTGTCGCCGATTTTGCCAAGGCCAACAAGGTATTCTTCCTTGTTGGTCAACCGCAAAGCGACACGCTGGTCTGGGAAAAGGGCAATCGCTATACCTTTCGCCTGTTCAACAGCAATCGCTCTCAGGTGATTGCCTTGGCGCAACTGGCGTCCGAGCTTCCGGCGAAGCGTTGGGCAACTATTGCTCCCAACTATGAATTCGGGCAGTCCGCCGTAGCGGGTTTTCGCGAAGAATTGCAGCGCCTGCGCCCTGATGTCGAGTTCGTGAACGAGCAATGGCCAACGCTCGGCAAGCTCGAAGGCGGGGCGACCGTTCAAGCCATGATTGCCGCCCGTCCGGACGCCATCTTCAACGCGACCTTTGGCCCCGATCTGGCAAAATTCGCTCGAGAAGGAAACATGCGCGGGCTGTTCGAAGACCGCGAGGTGTATTCGGTCCTAACCGGTCTGCCCGAATACCTCGAGCCGCTGGCCGATGAAGCGCCAGAGGGCTGGACGGTTACCGGCTATCCCGTTGAGCAGATCGAAACGCCGGAACATGTCGCTTTTCGCGAGGCATATATGGATGCTTATGGCGAATTGCCGAAGGTTGGATCTCTGATTGGCTATACCGAAATGCTTGCGATCAAGGCCATCATCGAAAAGGCGGGCAGTACCGATACCGAGGCGTTGATTGCGGCCGCGCGTAACGTCCAGTTTGGCTCTCCCGTGGGGACGCTGACCTTTCGCCGGCAGGATCACCAGTCAACCTTTGCATTCTTCATCGGCAAGCTGAAGGTGGAGGACGGTGTGGGCAAGATGGTCGACTGGAAAGCCTACAATGGAGCCGATTACCAGCTGCCAGACGACGTGGTGAAGACCCTTCGCAGCGAAGAAGCTACGAAGTGAATGTGTGTCTCCCCACTCCCGACGGGGTGGGAAGCCTAATTCGCCAAACATGTAGGACAATGACGGGAATTGCGATCATTGCGGCCAGTGTGGCCCGATACGCATGGCGCCCATAACAGCCCAGGGAATTCAAGGTCATGTATGACATATCCACGCTGTTTGCACAGCTTCTGAATGGTTTATCCTATGCGTCTACTCTTTTTCTGGTTGCATCCGGCCTTGCCCTGATCTTTGGCGTTTCAAAGATCGTTAACTTTGCGCACGGTTCATTCTATATGCTGGGTGCCTATGTCGCGTTGACAATCACCAGCGCAATGCCGTCAACCTCCTGGGGATTTTGGGGTGGGGTATTGCTGTCTGCGCTGATCGTCGGCCTGATCGGCTGTCTGATCGAAATGACAGTCCTGCGCCGTATCTATAGCGCGCCTGAGGTCTTTCAGATCCTCGTCACCTTTGGGCTGGTGCTGGTTTTTCAGAACCTCATTTATGAATTCTGGGGGCCAGACGAGGTTCTGGCGCCGAGGGTGCCGGGTTTGAAGGGCGCGGCGTCGATATTTGGTGAGCGCATCCCGCAATACAGCCTGGCGCTGATCTTTGTCGGACCGATCTTCTTGGGCCTGCTGTGGTGGCTGACGCATCGGACACGCTGGGGACGGCTGATCCGAGCCGCGACGCAGGATCGCGAGATGGTTGCGTCGCTGGGGGTGAACCAGAAGACCTTGTTCACCGTCGTGTTCTTTCTGGGAACATTCCTTGCAGGGCTGGCGGGCGCACTGCAAATCCCCAAGGAATCCGCTAATCTCCAGATGGATATCAATATCGTTGTCGAAGCCTTCGTAATCGTCGTGATCGGCGGGATGGGCTCGATTCTGGGCGCGTTCCTCGCCGCGGTTCTGGTTGGCGTCATCAATGCCTTTGGCGTGCTGTTCTTTCCGCAGGCTGTTTCGGTCCTGATCTTTATCGTTATGGTTCTGGTTCTGATCTTTCGTCCCAACGGCCTTATGGGCGGGCGGATCATCCCACAACGCCCGGGCGATCTGTCGATCGACCAGCCATTCCGCCTGCCCAGCAAGAGAATGAAACTTGCCACGCTGATTGTGATCGCAGTCCTTATGCTGCTGCCGATGGTTGCCTCGTCCTATCTCGAGGTCGTGATGAGCGAGGTATTCATCCTCGCCATCTTTGCGGGCAGCCTGCACTTCCTTCTGTCTGTGGGCGGCATCGTCTCATTCGGGCATGCCGCCTATTTCGGCCTGGGTTCCTATGCCGCCGCGCTGGTGGCCACCCGCCTGGGATTGCCGATGGGTGTAGGCATTCTGGCCGCAATTCTTAGCGGAGCGGCAGGCGGGCTGCTTTTCGGTTGGTTCTGTACACGGCTGAAGGGGGTATATCTTGCGATGCTGACACTGGCCTTTGCACAGATCCTGTTCACGCTCTCGATCCAGATGGTGTCCTTTACCGGTGGCGATAACGGCATCGTCGGGCTCAGCCGGCCTGCCTGGCTGAATTCTCACACGGGGTATTATTATCTTTCGCTTCTTGCGGTGACGGTTTCCACATGGCTCATGCGGCGTGCACTGTATTCGCCTTTCGGATTTGCTTTTCGCGCAGGTCGCGATTCTGCACCGCGTTCGGCCGCCATCGGTATGAATGTGGCGCGAATTCAATGGGCTGCTTTCATTGTCTCGGGCGCGTTTGCGGGACTTGCTGGTGCACTGATGGCATATCACCGTGGGTCGGTTTTTCCGAATGATTTCGGTGTTTCAACCACAGTTGATGCCTTGGTGATGGTGTTGGTGGGAGGCGTTCAGTCGATCAGCGGTCCGTTGATCGGGGCATTCGCCTATCACATCGTCGCGGTCGAGTTGATCCGAAACCTTGCAGATTACTGGCGCCTGATCCTGGGCCTTTTCATCATCGCTTTCGTGCTGGGGATGCCGCAGGGGATCGTGGGCGCGTTCATGCACCGCTTTGGAAAGGGTGAGAAATGAGCACACTGGCAGTCAATTCTATCAGCAAGTCATTCTTTGCCGTCAAGGCAGTGCAGGATGTTTCCTTCACGGTCGGACCCGGAGAGATCGTTGCGCTGATCGGCCCGAACGGGGCGGGCAAGTCCACCTGCTTCAATATGCTGAACGGCCAGCTTCGTGCCGATAGCGGGTCAGTGGTGTTCGATGGCTACGACATCACGCGCGAAAAGCCGAACCAGATCTGGCGGCGGGGCGTCGGGCGGACCTTCCAGATCGCCCAGACGTTCGGTTCGATGACCGTACGTGAGAATGTGCAGATGGTGCTCCATTCCGTGCATGACCGTCTGTCCGGGCTGTGGACTCCTCTGGTGCGCAGCTACAGAGCGGAGGCGGACGCGCTGCTTGGGGCCGTGGGAATGCAGGATCAGGCGGAACGGGCCTGCTGCTTTCTGGCTTATGGCGACGTGAAGCGCCTGGAATTGGCCATGGCGCTGGCCAATCGCCCGAAACTGTTGCTGATGGACGAACCGACGGCCGGCATGGCACCCAAGGAGCGCAATTCCTTGATGCGCCTGACCGCAAGCCTGGTCCGGGAACGCGGGCTTTCTGTGCTGTTTACCGAACATAGCGTGGATGTCGTGTTCGAACATGCCGATGTCGTGGTCGTCATGTCGCGCGGCAAGCTGATCGCCAAAGGTAAGCCTTTGGAAATTCGTGATAATCCGTTGGTGCAAGAGGTTTATCTGGGCACTGGCGCATTCCTGGAAAGCTCGGAGATCGCACAATGACCATCCCGCTTTTGGAAGTGACCGGGCTGAATGCAGCCTATGGTCAGGCGCAAATCCTGTTCGATATGAACCTGCAGGTCCGCCCGAACGAGGTGGTGGCGATCATGGGCCGCAACGGCGCCGGAAAATCTACCACTTTCAAGGCACTGATGGGGCATCTGAAAAACCGTTCCGGCTCCGTCAAGCTCCGTGGCGAATCGATCGAAAAGTTGCCGGTCTATCAGATTGCGCGTCGGGGTCTGGGTTTCGTTCCCGAGGACCGGCGCATCTTTTCCGACCTGACCGTGTTGGAGAACCTGGATCTGGGTCGGCAACCGCCGCGCGAAGGCGCCGCCGAATGGACGGTGGAGACGCTGCTTGATGTCTTTCCCAATCTGGCGGCCATGCCGAACCGGCCCGGTTCGGACATGAGCGGGGGCGAACAACAGATGCTGACCATCGCCCGTACGCTGATGGGAAATCCCTATCTCGTGCTTCTGGACGAGCCTTCCGAAGGGGTCGCGCCGGTCATCGTCGAGCGGTTGGCAAAGCTGATCCTCGAACTTAAGGCAAAGGGTCTTACGATTCTGTTGTCCGAGCAGAACCTGTCCTTTGCCGCTGCCTTGGCCGACCGTGCCTATGTGCTTGATCGCGGCCATATCGTCTTCGAAGGCACCATGGCCGAACTGTCCGCCAATGAGGCGGTGTGCCGCGCTTACCTGACAATGTAGGAAGATCAGTCATGTCCGAATCCGAAGTTTCCGCAATCGTCGAAGGTGTCCGCCATTTCGTTCGGCGGGAGATCGTGCCCAATGTCCAGCGCCTGGAGGAACAGGACGACTTCCCGCAACATGTTGTCGATGCCATGGCTGAGCTTGGCCTGTTCGGAATGGTCGTTCCCCAAGCCTATGGCGGTCTTGACCTGCCGTTGGAGGATTATGTCGCGATCATGGAAGAACTGGGGGCGGGTTGGTCGGCCATGCCGAGTTTTCTCAACAGCCATTGCACCGTGGCGCGGCTGATCTCGCTTTATGGCACCGACGAACAAAAACAGCGTTATCTGCCCGAACTTGCCGACGGATCGCGCCGGGGTGCGATCGTGCTGACCGAACCCTCGACGGGATCGGACCTGAAACAGATACGCACACAAGCCGTGCCGCAGGAGGATGGCGGCTTCGTGCTGAATGGGCAAAAGATATTTATTACCAACGGGCAGCGTGCGAGGCTGCACATGGTTCTGGCTCGGCAGCCTGCACCCGACGGTAAGGGTCCGATCAGCCTGTTTATCGTGGAATCCGAAACGCCGGGCTTCGAGGTGTCGCGTCTGATCCACAAGATGGGTTTCAAGCATGTCGATACCGCCGAATTGCGTTTTGACGGGGTGAAACTGGACCGGTTGGCGCTTTTGGGTGGCTTAGCGGGGCAGGGGCTGCCACAGGTTCTGTCCATCTTGGAAACAGGTCGGCTGGCGATGGCGGGGACCGCAGTAGGAATGGCGCGCAACGCGCTGGCGGTCGCCCTGCAATACTCCAAGGACCGGGAAACCTTTGGCCAGCCGATCTGCAATCACCAGGCAGTCCAGATCCATTTGGCGAATATGGCGACGCAGCTTGTCGCTGCCCGCGCGATGATCCGCGAAGCCCTGCGGCACAAGGCGCAGTATGGCCGCGCCGACATGCTGTCCTCGATGGCCAAGCTGTTCGCGACCGAGGCAACGATGACCATCACGCAAGAGGCGATGCGGGTCTTGGGCGGATATGGTTATGTCGCCGAATTTCCAATCGAAAGGCTTTACCGCGAGGCGCCCATATATGTCCTGACCGAAGGCACGAATGAGATACAGCGCATCATCATCGCGCGAGAGATGATCAAAGCGGATGGGCCGGATCGGCTCGGGCTTATGTAGTCGGAGGAGATTGAAATGAGTTTTACCGATGTTGTTACTCCGGTTCTCCAGCACGCCGCCCGAGACCCCGACCATCCTGCTTTCATTTTCGGGGATCGGATCGTTACCTATGGCGAACTCGTCGATCAGGGGTGTAGGCTTGCCTCGGTTCTGAGCGATGCCGGGATCGCCAAAGGCGACTGTGTAGCCCTTCTGTCGCCGAACCGGCCTGAGTTCTTTTCGATCTATCTCGGGCTTGCAATGATCGGAGCGGCCATCGTACCGGTAAACGCGGAGTTCGCGCCGCATGAGATCCGCTATATCTTGGAGCACAGCGAAGCGCGCGCCATTATTCGGGCGGGCGAGCTTGCCGAGACCGTCACCGAAGCGCATAAGGGGCTTCGAACGCCGCTGCCGGTAGAGGATCTCGAAGCCCTGCTCGCAAGGGCGGCAGGCGCTCCTGTTCATACGGCGCCGTTAGCCGCCTCGGGCAATGATTTGGCGCTGCTGTGCTATACTTCCGGCACGACCTCGACGCCCAAGGGGGTCGCCGCAAGCCATGCAAACGAACTGGCCTCGGCCTTGGCCTATGGCGGCATGATGGGCATCAATCCACAGGATAGAGTGCTTGTGACATTGCCGCTGTCGTTCAGCTACGGGTTCCATGCTGCGACCTATGTGGCGCTGCTCAGCGGTGCGACGGTTCTCCTGGCCGCCAAGTTCCATCCACGCCTCGCGCTTGAAGCTATTGAGACGATGCGCCCGACCGTCTTTCTCGGCGTGCCTACCATGTATGCCATGATGGCCGATGTCGCACTCAAGGACGCGCGTAGATACGATATGTCCTCTCTTCGGCTCGCCGCGTCCTCGGGCGCCGCGCTGAACGAACAGGTGATTGCCGATTGCCGCGACCGGCTGGGCCTCGTCGTTCGGCCCTACTATGCCATGACTGAAGTGCGTCCGATCTTTTCCTTCGATTTGCGTGTGGAGGGCGAGCCGCCGGCAGGCTCAGTCGGTCGGCTGATTGCACCGACCCAAGTCCGAGTGGTCACCGAGACGGGCCAGGATGCCGGCGTCGACGAAGTGGGCGAACTCTGGGTTCGCGGCCCGAGCTTCTCCGGCGCATATTACCGGGATCCTCAACGCACCTCCGACTCGGTCGTCGACGGGTGGTTCCGTACCGGCGACCTGGTATCGCGCGATGCTGAGGGTTATTATTTCATTGTTGGCCGGACCCGGGACCAGATCATTTGTGGTGGTGCCAAGATCGCACCCATCGAGGTCGAGGACGCTTTGCTGACTCATCCCGGCATTGCTGCTGCGGCCGTTGTAGGTAGCCCTGATCCAGTTTATGGACAGGTAGTGAAGGCGGTGATCGTGAAGGAGGATCCCTCGCTTTCGGTAGAAGATGTTCTCTCGTACTGCTCAGGGCGGATCGCCGAATACAAGGTACCGCGCATCGTGACCTTCATGGATGCGCTGCCCATTGCCCCGTCGGGAAAGATTCTCAAAACCGCACTGCTATAGGAATGTCGGCCTTTGCCCTTTCCGACAGGGGAGCAAAGATCGTTTGCATGCTGGCCGAGGTGGATGCCGCGACGATCTGGAGCGCGTGGTGTGACCTCCTGAGGCCTGAACTCTATGAACTGCCAGGAAGCGCCGAGATGATTGCCATCGGGTCATCCTAGTAGACGCGTATGCTGGCCTGCGGTTCCACGGATGAAGCCGCCGACCACAGGGAGCAGCAGCCCATGAAACAACAGGAGCAACCATGAAAGTCCTCGTGCCAGTGAAGCGCGTGATCGACTACAACGTGAAGGCCCGTGTGAAGGGTGACGGGTCCGGCGTCGATCTTGCGAATGTGAAGATGTCGATGAACCCGTTCGACGAGATCGCGGTCGAGGAGGCGATCCGGCTGAAGGAGAAGGGCGTGGCCTCCGAGGTCATCGCCGTTTCCATCGGCGTCAGGCAGGCCCAGGAGACGCTGCGCACCGCGCTCGCCATGGGCGCCGACCGGGCGATCCTGGTGGTCGCCGCCGATGACGTGCAGACCGACATCGAGCCGCTGGCGGTGGTGAAGATCCTCGCCGCCGTGGCCAAGGCGGAAGGCACCGAGCTCATCATCGCCGGCAAGCAGGCCATCGACAACGACATGAACGCCACCGGCCAGATGCTGGCGGCGCTGCTCGGCTGGGCGCAGGCCACCTTCGCCAGCAAGGTCGAGATCGAGGGCGGCAAAGCGAAAGTCACCCGCGAGGTCGACGGCGGCCTCCAGACCATCGCGGTCGCGCTGCCGGCGGTGGTCACCGCCGACCTGCGGCTCAACGAGCCGCGCTACGCCTCGCTGCCGAACATCATGAAGGCCAAGAAGAAGCCGCTCGATGAAAAGACCGCCGCCGATTACGGCGTCGACGTCGCGCCGCGGCTCGAGGTGGTCTCGGTGCGCGAGCCCGAGGGCCGCAAGGCCGGCATCAAGGTSGGCTCGGTGGACGAGCTGGTGGGCAAGCTGAAAGAAGCGGGGGTGATCTGATGGCTGTTCTGCTGCTTGGGGAAGTCACGAACGGGGCGCTGAACCGCGACGCGACGGCGAAGGCGGTGCAGGCGGTCAAGGCCTTGGGCGATGTCACGGTGCTCTGCGCCGGCGCGCAGGCCAAGGCCGCCGCCGAGGAGGCCGCGAAGATCGCCGGCGTCGCGAAGGTGCTGGTGGCCGAGGCCCCGCTCTACGGCCACCGCCTGGCCGAGCCGACCGCGGCGCTGATCGTGGGCCTGGCCGGCGATTACGACCACATCGCCGCGCCTGCGACCACCGATGCCAAGAACGTCATGCCCCGCGTCGCGGCGCTGCTCGACGTGATGGTGCTGTCGGATGTCTCGGCCATCCTCGACGCCGAGACCTTCGAGCGGCCGATCTATGCCGGCAACGCCATCCAGGTGGTGAAGTCGCGGGACGCGAA
>NZ_LLWQ01000193.1 GCF_001447385.1 Paracoccus sp. MKU1
ACCAGGATCGCCCCGTCCATCTGCGCCGCGCCGGTGATCATGTTCTTCACGTAGTCGGCGTGGCCGGGGCAGTCCACGTGCGCGTAGTGACGGTTCTCCGACTCGTATTCCACATGCGCGGTCGAGATGGTGATGCCCCGCGCACGCTCCTCGGGGGCGCCGTCAATCTGGTCATAGGCCTTGAATTCACCGAAATACTTCGTGATCGCAGCCGTCAGCGTCGTCTTGCCGTGGTCAACGTGACCGATCGTCCCGATGTTGACGTGCGGTTTCGTCCGTTCAAACTTTGCCTTTGCCATCATGGCCTCCTATCGGGGGGGCCACCCGCGCGACAGCCCCCGTCGTGAAACATCCGCCGCGACTTATAATCGTGCCGGGGAAAAATCAAGGGCACGCGGGCCTTTGCCGCGGGGCCTGTGGCGGTGGAACCGGAACCGGAGGAATACGTTGGAATTGTGCAAAGAAGGCTGCCCGGCCCGGCGGCCCCGCAACGCTTTCGGAGGAACGAGATGAGCCTGATGAAATCCCTCGCCCGCGTCGCGGCCGGCGTCATGCTGGCCAAGGGGATCGGAACCATGATGAAGAACGCCCAGAACCGGCCACAATCCAGCGGCGGACGGGGATCAGGCGGGCTGCTGGACGAGCTGTTCGGCAACAATACCGGCGGCACCGGCAATCGCTCGACCGGCTCGGGCGGCCTGGGCGACATGCTTGGCCAGGTGCTGGGCGGCCGCTCGGGCGGTGGCACGGCCTATGGTGGCCCGAACTCGCCCCGCCATACCGGCGCGGCGCAAGGCGGGCTGGGCGGGCTGCTCGACCAGCTGACCGGCTCGCGCGGCGGTTCGGGGTCCGGCGGGCTGGGCGGAGTCCTGGGCGGCGCGGCGGCAGGCGGCCTCGGCGGCATGCTGGGCGATCTGCTGGGCGGGCGCGGCGCGCAGGCGCAGCAGGCACCCGGACAACCGCAGCAAGGCACCGGCGGCCTGGCGCAAAAGGGCGCCCAGCCGCAGAACGACGCCAGCTTCGGCGAATTGTTCAACGAGGCGCTGGCCAGCGGCGACGAGCCCACGACCGCCCCCACCCCGGAGCAGAATGCCCTGGCCGGGCTGATGCTGAAGGCGATGATCCAGGCCGCGAAATCCGACGGCGAGATCGACGAGAGCGAAAAGGCCAAGCTGATGGCCGAGTTCGGCGAGCTGGACGACGAGGAGCGCGCCTTCATCCGCGAGCAGATGGCCGCCCCGGTCGATGCCGCCGCGCTGGCGCGCGAGGTGCCGCAGGGCTTCGGCCCGCAGGTCTATCTGATGTCGCTGATGGCGATCGAGTTCGACAACCGCAAGGAGGCCGAATATCTGCACACGCTTGCCGAAGGCCTGGGGCTCGACAAGGAAACGGTGAACGGCATCCACCAGAAGGTCGGCGTCATCAACCTCTACGCCTGATCGAACAGGCCCAGCTGGCGCGGCGGCTCGTCCTGCCGCGCCTCCTCCAGCCCCGAGAGCGTGATGCCCAGCAGCCGCACGCCATGCGGATCGGCAAAGACCGGCGCCAGCAATTCGCAGGCCATCTCCAGCATCTCGTCGCGGCTTTCGACCGGGCGCGGCTGGGACCGCGCGCGGGTGATCTGGCGGAAATCGCCGTATTTCACCTTCAACGTCACCGTCCGCCCGCGGCGCGCAGCCGCAGCTGCGTGGCGCCAGACCTTGTCGGCCAGCACGGCCAGCGCCTCATGCGCCGCCGCCAGGTCGCGCAGATCCTCGAAATAGGTGTTCTCGGCGCCGATGCTCTTGCGGATGCGGTTGGGCTTGACCTCGCGCGTGTCGATGCCGCGGGCGATGTTCCAGTAATAGCTGCCCGACTTGCCAAAGCGGGCGGTCAGGAACTCCAGGCTCTGCCGGGCCAGGTCGGCGCCGGTCAGGATGCCATGCGCCTCCATCCGCGCCGCCGTGGCTGGACCGATGCCGTGAAAGCGGCCGATGGGCAGGCCCTGCACGAACTCCGCCCCCGCCTCGGGCGGGATCACGAACAGCCCGTCCGGCTTGCGCTGGTCCGAGGCCAGCTTGGCCAGGAACTTGTTGTAGCTGACCCCGGCCGAGGCGGTCAGCCCGGTCGCCTGCCGGATGCGCGCCCGGATCTCTTGCGCGATGCGGGTGGCGGTGCGGCCGTCGAGATGGTCGGTCAGGTCCAGATAGGCCTCGTCCAGCGACAGCGGCTCGACCAGAGGGGTGTATTCGGCAAAGATCGCGCGGACCTGCTGGCTGACGGCGCGATAGACGTCGAAGCGCGGCTTCACGAAGATCAGGTCGGGGCAAAGCCGCATCGCCCGCATCGAGGGCATGGCCGAGCGCACGCCATAGCGCCGCGCCTCATAGCTGGCCGCGGCGACCACGCCGCGCTGGATGCCGCCCACGGCGACCGGACGCCCGCGCAGCTCGGGATTGTCGCGCTGCTCGACCGAGGCATAGAAGGCGTCCATGTCCACATGCACGATTCGCCTTATGCGCTCGGCCGGACCGGCGGTCATGGCAGGATGCGGGCATCCCCCGCCGAAAGCCCCTCTCCCATGCGGTCGAAGCGCATATGGGCGATGGCGCGGTCCCCGGACTGGGTGAAAAGCGTGCCCGCCTCGCGCCCGTCGGCCATCAGGATCGGCGTGCCGACGGGGGCCGCGCCCTCGATCCCCACCGTCACCAGCCCCTTGCGCAATTCGGTCTTGTGCTTCATCCGCGCCGTGACCTCTTGCCCGACATAGCAGCCCTTGCGGAAATCGACGCCATGCAGGCGCTCGAACCCGGCTTCCAGGATGAAGCTCTCGTTCGGGATCAGCTCGACCAGGGTTTCGGGGATGCAATGCGCGACCCGGATCGCGTCCCAATCGGTGCCGTCATCCCCCGCGCCGCCGTAAAGCCGCCAGCCGAGCGCCTCGTGCCGGGGGTCCTTGATCGCGCCCTCGGGCGCCGGCCCAGTGCCGCGCGCCACGGTCAGATCGGTCGGCTCCAGCGTGACCTTCGAGCGCAGCCGATACATGGACAGCCGCCGCATCAGGTCGCCCTCCAGCCGCGCATCCACGTCGATCAGCAGCCGCTCGCCATCGGGCACGACGAGGAAATCGGCCAGATACTTGCCCTGCGGCGTCAAGAGCGCCGCCCAGCAAGGCGCAGGGCCGACCTTGTTGGTCACCAGCCCTTGCAGGAACTCGACCCGATCTTCGCCCGACACCGCCAGAATCCGCCGCATCACTCTTCTCCGAATTGCAATCTGACCAGCGCGGCATAGGCACCGCCCTGCGCCATGAGTTGGTCGTGATTGCCCTCTTCGACAACCCGGCCGGCCTCCACCACCACGATCTTGTCGGCCTGCCGCACGGTCGAGAGCCTGTGCGCGATGACCAGCGTGGTGCGCCCGGCCGACAATTCGTCCAGCGCCTGCTGCACCACCCGCTCGCTTTGCGCGTCCAGCGCGCTGGTCGCCTCGTCCAGAAGCAGGATCGGCGCATTGCGCAGCACGGCGCGGGCGATGGCGACGCGCTGGCGCTGCCCCCCCGACAGGGCCGAGCCGCGCGGGCCGGCCGGCGTGTCCAGGCCCATGGGCAGCGCATCGGTGAAATCCGCGACATGGGCGGCGACCACGGCGCGGCGCAGCGCCTCGTCCTCCTGTTCGCGGCCCAGCAGGATGTTCTCGCGCAACGTCTCGTCGAACAGCGCCGCATCCTGGCTGACGGTCGAGAACTGGTCGCGCAGCACCCCCAGGTCAAACTCGCGCAAGGGCACGCCGCCCAGGGTGATCTGCCCCGATTCGGGATCGATGAGCCGCGTGAGCAGGTTGAAGACCGTGGATTTCCCCGCCCCCGACGGCCCGACCAGCGCCGTGGTCTTGCCCGCCTCGGCGGTGAAGCTCAGCCCGTTCAGCACCCGATGGTTGTCATAGGACAGGTGCACGTCCTGAAAGCGGATGGTGGTGTCTGGCGGCGGCTCGCGGCTCGGCCCCGAGGTGATCGTGGGCCGCATGTCCAGCACGGCATAGATGCGCTCCAGGCTCGCAGCGGCGATCTGCCAGGTGCCGGTCAGCGCCCCCAGCCGGCGCAGCGGCTGGAAGGCCAGCGCCATGGCGGTAAAGAAGGACATGAAATCGCCGACCGTGCGCTCGCCCCGCGTCACCTCGGCCCCGCCGAGCGCCAGAACGCCGATGAAGCCCAGCCCGGTGACGACATCGACCAGCGCCGGCACCGTGGCGCCGATGCCCGACATCTTGACCTCGGCCTGGCGGATGCGGGCGACGATCTGGGCAAAGCGGCCGGTCTGGTAATCCTCCATCCGGTTCAGCTTGACGGCGTTGATGCCGTGCAGCACCTCGTCCAGCCGGGTGGCGCGCTGGCTGGCGTTGACGCGGTTCTGCCGCATCTTGCGGCGGATATAGCGCTGCACCACCAGCGTCGGCAGGATCAGAAGCGGCGCCCCCACCAGCGCCGCCATGGTCCACCAGGGATCGACCGCCAGTGCCACCGCGAACAGCGACACCAGCGAGACCATGTCCCGCCCCGCGCCCGAGATGAAGGTGGTCCAGACCCCCTGCACGGCCATGGTATCGCCCTGCACCCGCTCGATCAGCGCGCCGGGGGGGTTCTGCTGGAAGAAGCTGCCGTCCAGCACCATGATATGGCGCAGCAGGTCGGTCTGCATCGTGGTCGAGACCGCCAGCGAGACCGAGGTCATCAGACTGCGGTTGATGACGAAGGTCGTGGCACGGATCAGGAACAGGCCAAAGATCGCACCCCCGACCCACCAGATCGCATCGGTATCGCCGCCGACGAAGACCCGGTCGAACAGCGGCTTCAGCATCCAGCTGAGCAGGCCCAGGGTCGAGCCCTCGATGACCAGGAACAGCAGCGCCAGCAGGATGCGCGCCCAATAGGGCCGCAGATAGTCGCGCCACATGCGGGCGAACAGATTGGCCGTCCTGTGAAGTCTGTCCGCCATCGCATCCCCGGAATTCGGTTCGGCCCCAAGGGATAAGCCGCAAGCCGCGCCGGGGCAACCCGCCACCGCCGGCCGCCCCCACCCGGCGCCGCCCCCGGGCGCCCAGGCCGCCTGCGACCGCCCTGCGCTTCACCGTTTCCCAAATACTCCCGCCCAACCGTGCAACCGGCGCCAGGCCGCCGGTTTGCCGCCACGCCGCGCCCGTTGACCTTGCGCATGGGTCGTCCTACCGATGGCGCATCAGTCGAAAGGCATTTCCCATGAGCTTCGCCCAGGGCCGCGCCGTCCTTGCCATTCCCGGCCCCTCGCCCGTTCCCGACCGCGTGCTGCGCGCCATGCACCGCGCCTCGCCCGACATCTACGGCCCGGACCTGGCGGCCGAGAACCAGGCCATGATCGCCGGGCTGAAACGGCTGGCCGGAACCGCGGGTCATGTCGTGCCCTATATCGGCAACGGCCATGCCGGCTGGGAGGCGGCCAATGTCAACCTGCTCGACCGGGGCGAGCGGGCCCTGGCGCTGGTCTCGGGCCATTTCGGCCGTTCCTGGGCCGCCTCGGCCCGCGCGCTGGGGATCGAGGTCGAGGAGCTGGATTTCGGCCTCGCGGCCCCCGATCCGCAGCGCCTGGCCGACCGGCTGGCGCAGGACCGCGAGGGGCGGATCCGCGCGGTGCTGGTCTGCCAGGTCGATACCGCAAGCTCGGCCCGCGCCGAGATTCCCGCCCTGCGCGCCGCCATGGGCGGCCATCCCGCCTTCCTGGCCGTCGATGCCATCGCCTCGCTGGGCTGCGAGCCGATGCGGATGGACGAATGGGGCGTCGACCTGCTGGTCGCGGCCAGCCAGAAGGGGCTGATGGTGCCGCCGGGGCTGGCCTTCGTCTGGTTCTCGGACCGGGTCAAGGCGCGGGGACGCAGCGGCCTTGCCACGCCCTATTGGGACTGGACCCCGCGCGCCGAGGCGCAGGAGCTGTGGCAGTTTTGGGGCGGCACGCCGCCGGTCCAGCACATCTTCGGCATGAACGAGGCGCTGCGCATGCTGCTGGACGAAGAAACCCTGCCCGTCGCCTGGGCGCGGCACGAGGGGCTGGCGCGGGCCACCTGGGCGGCGCTGGAGTACTGGGGCGCCGACCATCCCGGCATCGGGCCGCTGATCGCCGATCCCGCCGGCCGCGCCCGCTCGGTCACCGCGGCCCGGCTGCCGCAGGCCGGCGCCCTGCGCGACTGGACCGCGACCAAGGCC
Organism: Paracoccus sp. MKU1; assembly: GCF_001447385.1. Taxonomy (GTDB): domain Bacteria; phylum Pseudomonadota; class Alphaproteobacteria; order Rhodobacterales; family Rhodobacteraceae; genus Paracoccus. The sequence continues at coordinate 6,212 of NZ_LLWQ01000193.1, forward strand.
GGGGTGACGCTGGGCATCGGCCTTGGCGCGCCCGATCCCGACAACGCGCTGCGCATCGCCCATATGGGCCACGCCAACGCCCATCAGCTTCTGGGGGTGCTGGCAGCGGTCGAGGCCGGGATGACGGCGCTGGCGATCCCGCACGGCCGGGGCGCGCTGGAAGCGGCGGCGGCCGAGATCGCACGGCTCGCCTGAGCCCTTGAAGCGCCGGGCCGGACACCCGACCTTTGCCCCGAAGGCACGAGAGGCGACCGATGCGCATCACCCCCCTGCCCGAGTTCCAGTCCGAGGCCCTGCTGCCCGGCCAGGATTTCGCGCCCATCGAGCGGCTGATCCGCGACGAGGCCCGGGAGCACGGGCTGGACCTGCACACCGGCCATGGCCGCTCGATCTGGTGCCAGGTCGAGATGGGCGAGTTCGGGGCCAAGCGGCGCGGCGACGGCGTGCTGGTCTTTGCCCGCGCGCACCGCGCCGAATGGCTGGCCGCCATGCAGCAGGCGATCTCCGAGCATCTCGCGCGGCACCTGCCCGCGGCAGCGGCGCTGCGCTGGCCCTCGACCGAGGATGCCGGCAAGCCGCCAGCGCATTTCAGCCTTGCCCAGGTCGTCGGCGTCGAACCGCTCTGCCCGGATTTCCTGCGCGTGCGGCTGGCCGCGCCCGACCTGCACCGGCTCGCCAGCGAGGATTCGATCCATTTCCGGCTGGTGCTGCCCCGGCCCGGCGACGCGGCGCCGGAATGGCCGCATCTGGGTGCGCATGGCCAGATCGTCTGGCCCAGGGGCGACAAGGCGCTGCACCGCCCGGTCTATACCGTGCGCCGGATCGACGCCGCGGCGGGCTGGCTTGATCTGGACATCTTCGACCATGCCGGCGGGCAGGCGGCACGCTGGGCGCGCATGGCCCCGCCGGGCCAGCGGATCGGCCTGCTCGGCCCCAGCGGCGGCGGCATCCCGCAGGCCGCGCGCCTGACGCTTGCCGGGGACGAGACCGCCTATCCCGCCATCGCGCGCATCCTCGAATCGCGTGCTGGCGCGGCAGAGGGCGAGGTCATGCTGCTCGGCACCCGGGCCGATTATCCGCTGCCCCGGCCAGCCGGCTTCCGCCTTCGCCACCTGCCCGGCGGGGCGGCGGCGCTTTGCGCGCTGCTGCGTGCCGAGCCACCGCCGCCCGACAGCTATCTGTGGATGGCGACCGAGAAATCCGACATCGCCGCGATCCGCGCGCTGGCGCTGGAAGGGCTGCGCCATGACAAGGCGCGCAGCCATCTGGCGGCCTATTGGTCGGCACAAAGCCCGGCAGGCTGACCGCGGAATAGTTGACAATTTTACCTTGGTGATCGATATGGGCCTCAAACCGCGGCCAAAGGGTCGACGGCCTGCCATCCGGCATGTGCCGCACCCCAGCAAGATGCGGACGGACCGAATGCCGGAACTACAAGGATCGCCATGACCCACCTGTCGCTGCCGCGCTACCGCGCGGGGACCGCCGTCGCCTTGACCTGTCTGCTGCTTGCCGCACCGCTCTCGGCGCAGGAAAGCACAACCGGCAGCCAGCCCGGCCCGGCGCCCGAGACCCAGGTCCAGCCGGCAAGCCCGGGCGCGGAAACCGGCACGCCGCCAGCGGCCGCGCCCGAAGCGGCAACGCCCGAAACCGCGGCACCGGCGACCCCGACCGCATCGCCGGCCCAAGCGCCCGAAACGGCCGCCCCGTCAGCGGCCGCACCGGAAGCGACCCCGGCTCCGGCGCCACCCGCCGAAGCCCCGGCCGCCCCAACCCCCACGACACCCGAGACGCTCGCCCCGGCGACCCCGGAAGCGGCCGAGCCCGCCGGCTCAAGCATCCTGCCGCAGGCGGTCCAGGACGCGCTGGCCCCGATGCTGAACCCGCCGGCACGCGACCCGAACCTGCCGCATGACCTGTCCCCCTGGGGCATGTTCCTGGCCGCCGACTGGGTGGTCAAGGCGGTGATGATCGGCCTGGCCTTCGCCTCGGTCGTGACCTGGACGGTGCTGGTCGCCAAGGTGCTGGAGCTGATGGGCGCCACGAACCGCGCACAATCCGGCATCCGCCGCATCGAGGACGCGGCAAGCCTGCCCGCCGCCCTTGCCGCGGCCGGCAATCGCCGCGATCCGGTCTCGCGCATGATCCGCGCCGCGGCCGCCGAATACGACCGCTCGGCCCCGGCGCTGGACCAGGCCGGCGACTCGGGCATCAAGGAGCGCGTCGATTCGCATCTGGACCGCATCGAGGCCATCGCCGGCCGCCGCATGAGCCGGGGCACCGGCGTGCTGGCCACCATCGGCTCGACCGCGCCCTTCGTCGGCCTGTTCGGCACCGTCTGGGGCATAATGAACAGCTTCATCGGCATTTCCCAGGCGCAGACCACCAACCTTGCCGTCGTGGCACCCGGCATCGCCGAGGCGCTGCTGGCCACCGCCATCGGCCTGGTCGCCGCCATCCCGGCGGTGGTGATCTACAACGTCTTCGCCCGCGCCATCACCGGCTACCGCCTGCGGCTCGCCAATGCCGCCGCCGGGATCAAGCGCCTCGTCAGCCGCGATCTCGACTTCCGCGGCCCCATCTCGCGCACGGAGGCCTGAGCCATGGCCGGCGGCATCCGCGAGACCCAAGGCGACGATCTGGTCGAGAACCACGAGATCAACGTCACGCCCTTCATCGACGTGATGCTGGTGCTGCTGATCATCTTCATGGTGGCGGCACCGCTGGCCACGGTGGATGTGAACGTGGACCTGCCGATCTCGAACGCGACCCCGGCGCAGCGCCCCGACCAGCCGGTCTATATCACCGTCAAGCCCGACCTGACCCTGGCCATCGGCAATGAGGACGTGCCCGCCGGCGGCCTGGCCACGGCCCTGGCCACCGCCACCGAGAACAACCGCGAGGAGCGCATCTTCCTGCGTGCCGACAAGGACGTGTCCTATGGCGACCTGATGGGCGTCATGAACACCCTGCGCGAGACCGGCTATCTCAAGATCGCGCTGGTCGGCCTCGAGACCACCGGCGCAGGCGCGGCGCTTGCCGATGCCGAGCCGGGCGCGACCGCACCCGCCGCCCCGGCGCCGGCCCAGACCGCCTCGACCCCGACCCGCGGAGGAGCACCCACGCCATGAGTTGGAAGCCTGCCCCGGCCCTGCGCGAAAGCGCCTTATGGGGCACCGCCGCGGCGGTGGCCCTGGCGGCGCATATGGGTGGGGCGCTGTGGATCTTGCAGCGCGCCGAAGCCGCCGCCCCTCCCGGCCTGCCCGAGCCGGTCTATGTCGAACTGGCACCGATGCCCGAGGCGGCAGCCCCGCCGGACGAGGCCGAGACCCCCGAAATGACCGAGGCCGAACCCGAGCCTGAACCGGAACCGGAGCCCGAACCCGAGCTTGCCATGCCGCCGCTTCAGGAGCTGGAGCCGCTGGCCGACATGAATTCGCTGTTCCCGCCGCCACCCGATGCGGTGGTGCTGCAAAAATCCGAGCGCCCCCCGGAACGACCCGAACGCGAGCCGGAACCCGAACCCAAGGTCGTCGAAAAGCAGCCCGAGCCGAAAAAGCGCGAGAAAAAGGAAAAGGCCCCCGAGGAGCAGCCGGCCCGCCAGGCCACCACCCGGGTCCAGGCGCCGCAATCCACCCGCACCGCAGCGCCGCAGGCCCAGGCCGGCACGCCCAGCCCGCGGCAGGTGGCCAGCTGGCAGTCCAAGGTGCAGGCCGCGGTGGCCCGCCACATGCAGCGCACCCGCTTCAGCGGGCGCGGCGGCACCATGACCGTCACCGTGCGCTTCAGCGTCGATCCCAGCGGCCGCGTGGCCGGGGCATCGCTGGCCAGTTCGACCGGAGACGCCAACATCGATTCGGCCTTGAACCGCCAGGCCTCGCGCATGCCGCGCCTGCCGGCGCCACCCACGGGCAAGACCACCGCGCTGGTGCTGCCGGTCAAGATCGTGCTGCGCTGATCCTTCTGCGGGCCGGCGCATCCGTCGGCCCGTCCGGCGCGGGGCGGGACAGCGGCTCGACCCCCAGCACCGGGGCCAGGTCGCGCACCACCTCGGCCAGGGCCCGCGCATCCGCCCCCGCCTCGGCGTTGCGGCGCCAGACCACGGCCAGATCGCGCGAGGGCTCGCGCTCGGCAAAGGGCACGATGCGCAGCCTCCCGTCGCGGTTCTCGTCGGCCAGCGCCAGCCGCGGGATCAGCGTCATGCCCATGCCGCTGGCCACCATTCGCATCAGCGTCGCCATCGAGGCCGCCTCCAGGTTCAGCTTGCGGCGCGGGCTGCGCATGCCGCAGACCTCCAGCGCCTGATCCCGCAGGCAATGGCCGTCGGCCAGCAGCAGCAGCCGCTCGGCCTCGATGCTCTCGGGGCGGGCGGGGCCGGAGAGGAAGGTGGTGTCATTGCCCGACAGCGCGATCAGAAAGGCATCGCGCAGCACCGGCTCGGCCTCGATCCCGGCCTCGCCCACCGGCAGGGCCATGATCCCGGCATCGAAGCGGTGGCTCAGCACGCCCGAGACCAGTTCGTCCGTGACGACCTCGTGCAGCTCCAGATCCAGCGCGGGATGGCGGTCGCGCAGCGTCGGCACCAGATGCGGGATCAGATAGGGCGCCACGGTCGGAATGATGGCCAGCCGCAGCCGCCCCGACAACGGCGAGCGCCCGGCCCGAGCCAGCGCGTCCAGGCGCTTGGCGGTGTCCATCAGCTCCTGCGCCACCGGCAACAGCCGCTCTCCCAGTGCGGTCAGCCGCACCGGCGCAGCCCCGGCGCCGCGCTCGAACAGCGCGCCGCCCAACCGCGCTTCGAGCTGCGCGATCTGGCTGGACAGGCCCGGTTGCGAGACATGCACCGCCTCGGCGGCGCGGCCGAAATTGCCAAGCCGGGCCACGGCCAGGAAGTAGGTGATCTGGCGCAGGGTGAAATTCATAACCGCAGGTTATCGAGTCCTGCAAAAACCACAAGCGTCCATTCTTGCCTAGCGCGTATTGGCCGCAGGGCCGACCCGCTGGTCAGGCCGGCAGGCGCTGCACCAGCAGCTTGTCGATGCGGCGGTCGTCCATGTCCACGACCTCGATGCGCCAGCCCTGCCAGTCCACGCGGTCGCCCGCCTGCGGCAGCCGGCCGGCCAGATCCAGCACCAGCCCGGCGACGGTGGAATAGTCGCGATCCTCGTCCACCGGCACCGACAGCCGGTCGGCGAACTCATCGACCGGCATCCAGCCGGCGACCAGCAGACTGCCATCCTCGCGCTCGACCAGCTTCGGCTCGTCGTCCGAGAAGCCGGCGAACTCGCCGGTGATCGCCTCGAGCACGTCCATCGGCGTCACCACGCCCTCGAAATGGCCGTATTCGTCATAGACCAGCAGCATCTGCCCCGGCGCGGCGCGCAGCCGGCTGATGACCTCGGGCGCATCCATGGTCTCGGGGATGATCGGCGCGGATTGCATGACCTCGCGCAGATCCACCGCCTCGGCCCGGCTCTGCGACATCAGATCGACGCTGGCGATCACGCCGATCAGGTTGTTCGGATCGCCGTCGCTGACCGGCAGGCGGGTGCGGCGGCTGTCGCGGAACTTGCGCGCCATCTCCTCCCAGCTGTCGCCGACATCGACCGCTTCGATCTCGCGCCGCGGCGTCATCAGCCCGCGCGCGCTGCGGTCGGCGATGCGCATGACGCCGGCGATCATCTCGGTCTCGGCGCGGTGCATGACGCCGGCCGTCTCGGCCTCCGAGATCACCAGCTTGATCTCCTCGTCGCTGATGGTCTGCCGGTCCTCGCCCGCCTGCCCCAGCGCGGCCAGCACCAGCTTGCCCGAACGGTCGAGCAGCCAGACCAGCGGCGCCGCCCCGCGCGAAATGGCCCGCATCAACGGCGCCACGCGGGCCGCGACCCGCTCGGGCGCCTTCAGCGCCAGCTGCTTGGGCACCAGCTCGCCCACGATCAGCGACAGATAGGTGATGGCGACGACCACGCCCCCCATGCCCAGCGGTTGCGCCAACGAGGCCGGCACGCCCCAGCCCGGCAGCGCCGCCGCCAGCCGCGCGCCCAGCGTCGCACCGGAAAAGGCGCCCGACAGGATGCCGACCAGCGTGATGCCGATCTGCACCGAGGACAGGAACCGCCCCGGCTCCTCGCCCAGCTGCAAGGCGGTGGCGGCGCCCCGGTCGCCGCGTTCGGCCAGCACCTTCAGCCGTGCCGGACGGGCCGAGACGATGGCCAGCTCCGACATGGCCAGAAGCCCGTTCAACAGGGTCAGGACAAGGACGACAAGGACTTCGATCCACATCAAAGGGGCTCGCTCGGGTCAGGGGGATACCGGAAGACAGCTTGGCGCAGCAGGCTGCGCCTGTCGGAAAGGTCGTCGGTCATGCGCTCGTCGGCGGCTGGCTCCGGCTGTGTCATGCCCCAATATATCGGCTGGGGCCGCCGTGGCAATCGCCGAGGCGGAAAACGCCCCGGACGCAACGTCACTTGCCGCACCGTCCCGGATGAACGAAGATTTTTTCTTTCGTATGATTAGCCGTTATGGAAACTTTCCTTCCCTGCGCATAGCGTGACAAGAATCACACCAAGCGATTTGGGAAACAGATGAAGGACCGAACCGGGGAAACACCCGAAAAGATCGTGCTCGTCCTTCAGGGTGGCGGAGCCCTGGGGGCGTTTCAGGCCGGCGCCTATGAGGCACTTTGCCGCGCCGGGCAGGAACCGGAATGGCTGTCCGGCATCTCGATCGGCTCGATCAACGGCGCGCTCATCGCCGGTAACCGCCCCGGCAAGCGGCTGGATGCGCTGCGCCAGTTCTGGGAAGGCGTGACGGGCGCGCCCTGGCTGCTGGGCTCCTGCTTCGAAGGCGGGCCGCTTTACGAACAGATGCGCGCGGTCTGCAACGAAAGCCGCGCCACCATGACCAGCATCCTGGGCGCCCCGGGCTTCTTTCGCCCGCGCGTCCCGGACCTGTTCTCGTTCCTGCCCGGGCTGATGCGGCAGACCAGCTGGTATGACACCTCGCCGCTGCGCGATACGCTGCTGGCGCTGATCGACTTCGACTATCTCAATGCCAAGGGCCCGCGGCTGTCCGTCGGCGCCGTGGATGTCGAAACCGGCAATTTCACCTGTTTCGACAGCCGCGAAACGCGGATCACCGTCGATCACATCATGGCCTCGGGCGCGCTGCCGCCGGGCTTTCCCGCAGTCGAGATCGACGGGCGGCAATATTGGGACGGCGGGCTGGTCTCGAACTCGCCGCTGCAATTCGTGCTGGCCAAGCCCTGCGACCGGCCGCTCTGCATCTATCAGGTCGATCTCTACCCGTCCCGCGACATCCTGCCCCGCACCATGGCCCAGGTCGAACAGCGCGAGCGCGAGATCCGCTTTTCCAGCCGCACCCGGCTGAACACCGACGAGTTCCGCATCCGCCATGCGCTGGCCAGCGCCGCGCGCCGGCTGCACGCCCGTTTGCCGGCCGAATTCCGCGACGACCCGGACCTGGCCATGCTGATCGAGGCCGGCCCCGCCCATCCGGTCAGCCTGATGCACCTGATCTATCGTCACGCCGATTATGAAAGCGCATCCAAGGATTACGAATTCTCGCGCCTGTCGATGCTGGACCATTGGCAGGACGGGCTGCACGACGCGGAACGCTCGCTCGCCGATCCGCGCTGGACCAACCGGCAGGTGCCCGAGGACGGGCTGATGATCTTCGACATGAACGACCCGCACCGGCCAGAGGCGCAGGCGGTCTGACCCCCAAGGCCGGCTCCCGCGCCTCGGTCACTTGCGAAACAGGCCCCGGAAGCGCGCGGGCGCGCTGCGCCGGAATTGCGGCGGCGCCGAAACGCTGGCACCCAGCTTTGCCCCCGCATGCCAGGGCCAGCGCGGATCGTAAAGCACCGTCCTCGCCAGCGCGATCATGTCGGCATCGCCGGTGGCGACGATGGCCTCGGCCTGCTCGGGCTCGGTGATCAGGCCCACGGCGATGACCGGAATGCCGACCGCCTGCTTGACTGCCCGCGCCAGCGGCACCTGATAGCCGGGACCGACCGGGATCTGCTGGCGCCGGTCCAGCCCGCCGCTGCTGACATGAATGGCGGCGCAGCCCCGCGCCTCCAGCGCCTGCGACAGGGCGATGCTGCCCGCGATGTCCCAGCCGCCCTCGACCCAATCGGTGCCCGAGATGCGCATGGTGACCGGATAGCCCGCCGGCACCGCGTCCCGCACCGCCTCGAAGACCTCCAGAGGAAAGCGCATGCGGTTTTCCAGGCTGCCGCCATATTCGTCCTCGCGCCGGTTCGACAGCGGCGACAGGAACTGGTGCAGCAGATAACCATGCGCGGCATGGATCTGGATCGCGTCGATCCCCAGCCGCACCGAACGGCGCGCGGCCGCGGCAAAACCGTCGCGCACCCGCGCCAGCCCGGCGCGGTCCAGCGCCAGCGGGGGATTGTCGCCCTCGGCGAAAGGCAGGCTCGATGCCGATACCGTCTGCCAGCCATGCGCCGCATCCGGGGCGATCTGCGCCTCGCTCTCCCAGGGTTTCGCCGTCGATCCCTTGCGCCCGGCATGGGCCAACTGGATGGCGATGGGCATGTCCGACCAGGCCCGCACGCCCTTCAGCACCCGGGCCATGGCCGCCTCGGTCGCGTCGTCCCACAGCCCGACATCGGCATAGGAGATGCGCCCCTCGGGCAGGACGGCGGTGGCCTCGATGGTCAGGATCGCCGCGCCGGAATGCGACAGCGCGCCCAGATGCATCAGGTGCCAGTCGGTCATCCGCCCGTCCTCGGCCGAATACATGCACATCGGCGCGATGACGATCCGGTTGGCAAGGGTCTGACCGCCAATGGCGATCGGCTCGAAAAGCTTCGGTTGGCGCATGGCAGGGTCCTGGCTGTTACCCGCTCCAGATAAACCGCCCGAGCGCGCCCGCAACCCCTGCCTGCGCGCTTCTTTCGTGTCCAAATATCCCGGCGTGGGGGCAGAGCCCCCTTTCCTTCCGCTCAGAAGCTGTTGCGCTCGTGATAGGTGCGCAGAAAGCCCTGGATGCGCGGATCCTCGGGGTGATGCAGGATGCGGTCGGGGCTGTCCACGCCGACCAGTTCGCCCTTTTCCATGAAGGCGACCTGGTCGGCGACATGGGCGGCAAAGCCCATCTCATGCGTGACCACCACCATGGTCATACCCTCGCTGGCCAGCGTCTTCATCACGTTCAGCACCTCGCCCACCAGTTCGGGGTCAAGCGCCGAGGTCGGCTCGTCGAACAGCATCAGCCGCGGCTCCATGGCGATGGCCCGGGCGATGGCGACGCGCTGCTGCTGGCCGCCCGACAGGCGCGAGGGATGGTTGCCCATCTTGTCGGCCAGCCCGACCTTGGTCAGCGCCTCGGCGGCGCGGGTCTCGGCCTCGGCTTTCGACAGGCCGCGCACGCGGATCAGCCCCTCGGCCACGTTCTCCTTGGCGGTCATGTGCGGCCAAAGGTTGAACTGCTGGAACACCATGCCGATGGAGCGGCGCATCTCGCGCAGCTTGCGCCCCGACATCTTCCGGCCCGGCGACTCGTAGCCGATCAGCTGGCCGTCGATGCGGATCTCGCCCGAATCGTATTCCTCGAGGAAGTTGATGCAGCGCAGCAGCGTGGACTTGCCCGAGCCCGAGGGCCCGATCAGGCAGGTCACCTTGCCCGGCGGGATGGACAGGTCCACGTCCTTCAGCGCGTGGAACGGCCCGTAATATTTGTTGACCTTGCGGATCTCGACGGCGGATGCCTGCATCGGCTCAGGTCCTTTCGATCAGGTGTTTGGTGATGCGCGCCTCGAACCGGCGGCCGACGCGCGAGATGGTCTCGACCAGCGCCCAGAAGAACAGCGCCAGCACCAGGTTCGCCTCCAGGTAGCGGAAGGTCTCGGTGGACATGCGGCTGACCTGATACATCAGCTCGGGCACGGTGATGATCGACAGGATCACCGTCTCCTTGGTCAGGATGATCGAGAAATTGACCAGCGCCGGCAGCGACGAGACCAGCCCCAAGGGCAGCAGGATGCGCCGCACGATAGTCGGCTCGGCCATGCCGATGGCGCGGGCGGCCTCGATCTGGCCATGCGGCACGGCGCGGAAGCCCGAGCGGAAGATCTCGGCGAAATAGGGGCTGCCATAGATGGTCAGGCCCAGCAGACCCGCCGGCAGCGCATCGAGCCGCAGCCCGACCAGCGGCCCGCCGTAATAGAGCACGAAAAGCTGCACCAGGAAGGGCGTGCCGCGGATCACCTCGATATAGGCCTGGATGATCCAGCCCAGCCAGCGCGGCCCATAGCGTTGCAGCAGTGCGATCACCAGCCCCAGCGCCATGCCGAAGATCGTGCCGAGGACCCAGCACAGCACGGTGACGCCAAAGCCCCTCAGCAGGGCGGGGCCGTATTGTTCAAGGATGCTCCATTCCATCAGACGGCCGTCCTGTGTTCGAGATAGCGTCCCAGCGCGGCAAGGCAGAGGTTGATCGCCAGGTAGATGCAGGCGGCAGCGATATAGACCTCCAGCGGGCGGAAGGTGGTCGCGGCCTGCGCCTGGCTGGCGCGGGTCAGCTCGAGGATGCCCACGACCGAGACCAGCGAGCTGGCCTTGACCAGCAGGATCAATTCGTTGACCAGCGCCGGCAGCGACATGGTGAAGGCCTGCGGCAGGATCACCCGGGTCCAGACGTCACGCGGCGTCATGCCGATGGCCACGGCGGCCTCGGCCTGGCCCTTGGGCAACGCCGCGATGGCGCCGCGCCAGATTTCAGAGATATAGGCGCTGGCGCAGATGCCGACGGTCACCACGGCTGCGAAGATGGCGGGCACGTCGATGCCGATCACCGGCAGCGTGTAATAGAACACCAGCAGCTGCACCAGCAGCGGCACGCCGCGCAGGAAGCTGACCCAGATCGCGGCAAAGCCGCGCAGGGATGCATAGGGCGACAGCCGCGCGGCGCAGACCAGCGTGCCGATCACCAGCCCCAGCGCGATGCCGAGCCCCGAGATCAGCAGCGTGTAGCGCGCCGCCCAGATGAGCGGTTCGAAACTTTGAAGAAAGACCGGGATGGAGAACATGCGCGCCTCGCCTTGGCCCTTGGGGAACGGGCGGGGTCGGCCCCGCCCGCCAGCGATTTAGTTGGTCGGGACCTCGCGGGGCAGTTCGGTATAGCTGCCCAGCCATTTCTCCTGGATCGCCTTGACGCGGCCGTCATCGGTCATCTTCAGCAGCGCGTCATTGATCGCCTGGGCAAAGCTGGCGCTGTCATCGCCCTTGCGCAGCACCCAGGCGAAATAGCTCGGCTGGCCGAACTGGGCCGGCTCGAACAGCGCAAAGGTCTCGGGGCGGTTCTTCACCAGATAGGTCAGGTTCGGCAGCGAGCCCGCCACCGCGTCCAGGCGGCCGGCGGCAAGGTCGGCATAGGCTTCGTCCGTGGTGCCGTATTCCTTGACGTTCACGCCGCCCAGGCTTTCGCCATAGGCCTGAAGCTGGCGGAACTGCGCGGTGCCCTGCTGGACGCCCACGGTTTTGCCCTTGATGTCCTCGGGCTTGGTCAGCTCGGTGTTCGAGGCGGCCTTGACCAGCGAGACGGTGGCATCGGCGATCGGCAGGGTGAAGGTGTAACGCTCCAGCCGCTCGGGGGTGATGGTGACGGGCGCGATGACGATGTCGAACTTCTTGACCTCGAGGCCCGGCAGCTCGGCGGTCCAGGGGATGTCCTGATAGACCGGCTCGACGCCGATCTCTTTCGACACCTCGTCGAACAGGTCCTTGGTCATGCCCTCATACTGGCCGTTGTTCAGCATGTCGAAGGGGGCATAGTGCATGTCGGTGGCGGTGACGATCTTGCCGGCGGCCTTGATGTCGGCAAGCTGGTCGGCCTGCGCGGCGGTGCCAAGCGCAAGCGCGGTCAGGCCGAACAGGGCAGCCTTGATGCTGGTGTGGAAGGTCATGTCTGTCTCCTAGTTGGACGGTAAGGGGCGCGGCCCCGGTGCGTTGCGGCGCCGCGCCTATGGATCAGAGAATGGCGGGCAGATTCAACCCGTGCTCCCGCGCGCAGTCCAGCGCGATCTGATAGCCCGCGTCGGCGTGCCGCATGACGCCGGTGGCCGGGTCGTTCCACAGCACCCGGGCCAGCCGCGCATCGGCGTCCTCGCTGCCGTCGCAGCAGATCACCATGCCGGAATGCTGCGAAAAGCCCATGCCGACGCCGCCGCCATGGTGCAGCGACACCCAGGTCGCGCCCGAAGCGGTATTCAGCAGCGCGTTCAGCAGCGGCCAGTCGGACACCGCGTCCGAGCCGTCCTGCATCGCTTCGGTTTCCCGGTTGGGCGAGGCGACCGAGCCCGAATCGAGATGGTCGCGGCCGATGACGATGGGCGCCTTCAGCTCGCCGTTGCGCACCATCTCGTTGAAGGCGAGGCCCAGCTTGTGGCGGATGCCAAGGCCGACCCAGCAGATCCGCGCCGGCAGGCCCTGGAAGCTGATGCGCTCGCGCGCCATGTCCAGCCAGTTGTGCAGATGCGGGTCGTCGACCAGTTCCTTGACCTTCTGGTCGGTCTTGTAGATGTCCTCGGGGTCGCCCGACAGCGCCGCCCAGCGGAACGGCCCGATGCCCTTGCAGAACAGCGGCCGGATATAGGCCGGCACAAAGCCCGGGAAGGCGAAGGCGCGCTCGAAGCCCTCCTCCAGCGCCATCTGGCGGATGTTGTTGCCGTAATCGACGGTCGGGATGCCCTGGTCGCTGAAGGCCACCATGGCCTCGACCTGCGTGCGCATGCTGGCGCGGGCGGCGCGTTCGACGGCCTTGGGATCGGTCTCCTGCCGGGCACGCCATTCGGCGACGGTCCAGCCCAGCGGCAGATAGCCATGCACCGGGTCGTGGGCCGAGGTCTGGTCGGTCACGATGTCGGGACGCACGCCGCGCTTGACCAGTTCCGGGAACACATCGGCGGCATTGCCGATCAGCGCCACGGACTTCGCCTCGCCGGCCTTGGTCCAGCGATCGATCATCTCCAGCGCCTCGTCGAGGCTGTGGGTCTTTTCATCGACATAGCGGGTGCGCAGGCGGAAGTCGGCGCGGGTCTCGTCGCATTCCACCGCAAGGCAGCAGGCCCCGGCCATGACGGCGGCCAGAGGCTGGGCGCCACCCATGCCGCCAAGCCCGGCGGTCAGGATCCACTTGCCCTTCAGGTTGCCGCCGTAATGCTGGCGCCCGGCCTCGACAAAGGTTTCGTAGGTGCCCTGGACGATGCCCTGGCTGCCGATATAGATCCACGAGCCGGCGGTCATCTGGCCGTACATGGCCAGGCCCTTCTTATCCAGCTCGTTGAAATGGTCCCAGTTCGCCCAATGCGGCACCAGGTTCGAGTTGGCGATCAGCACCCGGGGCGCGTCCTTGTGGGTCTTGAACACACCGACCGGCTTGCCGGATTGCACCAGCAGGGTCTCGTCGGTTTCCAGCTTCTTCAGGCTGTCGACGATCAGGTCGAAATCCTTCCAGGTGCGGGCGGCGCGGCCGATGCCGCCATAGACCACCAGCTCATGCGGGTTCTCGGCCACGTCGGGATGCAGGTTGTTCATCAGCATCCGCATCGGCGCCTCGGTCAGCCAGCTTTTCGCGGTGATCTCGGTGCCGGTGGGCGGGAAAATGTCGCGGGTATTGTGACGGGGATTGTCCATTATGCTCTCCGTTCAGGCCAGCATGTTGCCGGAAATGATGATGCGTTGGATTTCCGAGGAGCCCTCGTAGATGCGCATGATGCGCAGGTCGCGGGCGATCCTCTCGATGGGGAAGTCGCGGGTGTAGCCATAGCCGCCATGCAGTTGCAGCGCGGTGTCGGCGATCCTGCCCGCCGCCTCGCTGGCGGCCAGTTTCGCCATGCTCGAGGCCAGCGAGAAGCGCCCGCCGCCATGGTGCGCCGCCTGACGCTGCCGCGCCGCGTCCTGCGACAGCAGCAGCGCCTGGCGATAGGCCACGCCCATGTCGGCGATCATCCAGCGGATGCCCTGCCGGTCGGTGAGCCGCTCGCCGCCGATCACGCGGTCCTTGGCATAGGCGATGGCGGCGTCCATCGCCGCTTTCGCCAGCCCCAGGCATTGCGCCGCGACCTCGATGCGGCCGTTGTCCAGGACCTGCATGGCGGTGCGGAAGCCCCGGCCCTCCTCGCCCAGAAGCGCGTCCTCGGGCAGCTGGCAGTCGAGGTTCAGGGTGAACACATGCCCGCCCTTCAGCCCCATGGTCTTTTCCGGTGCGCCCGGCTCCAGCCCCGGCGTGCCTTTCGGCAGGATGAAGGCGGAAATGCCGCGATGCGCCTTGTCCGGGTCGGTCACGGCATAGACGACGATGAAATCCGCTACGCCGCCGTTCGAGATGAAGCATTTCGTGCCCTTCAGGTGCCAGCCGCTCTCGGTCCGGCGGGCGCGGGTCTTCATGTCGGCGGGGTCCGAGCCGGCGGTCGGCTCGGTCAGGGCAAAGGCGCCCAGCACCTCGCCCGTCGCGGCCTTTTGCAGCCATTCCTGCTTCTGCGCCTCGGTCCCCCCGATCAGGATCGAGTCGGTGGCGAGGTAATGCGCCGTCAGCGCCGAGGCCGTGGACCCACAGGCCCCCGCCACGATCGCCACCGCCCGCAGCAGCGCCGGCGCCGAGATGCCCGAGCCGCCGTATTCCTCCGGCAGGTTGGCGCCCATCATCCCCGCCTCGCCCAGCACGGCAAGCTGGTCATGGACGAAACCCGAGGTTTCGTCGGTTTCCGCCGCCTTGGGCGCGATCCGCTCGGCGCAGATCCGCTCCAGCACGTCGCAGAACAGCCGTTCCTCCTCGGCCAGCATGTGCCAGTCGTCGCTCATGCGGTCTCCTCCAATCCGAATTCGCGCAGGATGGCGGCGCGGTCGCCGCCAAGGCGCGGGGCCGAGGTCTCGGCCACGGGTTTCTCTCCGTCGAAGCGCACCGGCTGGCCGATGGTCGGCGCCAGCCCCAACACCGGATGCGGCAGGCGGCTGACCAGCCCGCGCGTCAGGGCGTGCTCGTTGCTTGCCGCCTGGGCGATGTCCCAGATCGGCGCGGCGGGCAGGCCGACACCGGCCAGCGCGGCGACGGCTTCCTCGGTCGTGCGGTGGCACGACCAGCTTTCGATCAGGCGCTTGAGCTCGGGCTCATGCGCGGTGCGGCTTTCGTCGCTGGCAAAGCGCGGATCGTCCGCGGCCTCGGGCGCACCGATCAGCGTGGCCAGCGCCGCGAATTGCTTGCCGTTCAGCACCGCGATCACCACCTGCCCGTCCCGCGTCGCAAAGCAGCCGAAGGGGGTGGAGAGGGGATGGCGGTTCCCCACCCGCTGCGGCAACTGGCCGGCATAGAAATGCAGCGCATGGCTGGTGGTCAGCATGGAAAACAGCGCGTCATACATGGCAACGTCCAGCGTGGCGCCCTGCCCGGTGGCGTTGCGATTGACCAGCGCCGCCATGATCGCCCAGCTTCCGAACAGGCCGGCGATCAGGTCGGCGACGCTTTCGCCGGTCTTGAGCGGCGCGCCGCCTTCCTCACCGGTGCCGGCCATCAGCCCGGACATGGCCTGCACCACCAGGTCATAGGCCGGCAGGTCGCGGAACGGCCCCTGCTGGCCGAAGCCCGAGATCGAGCAATAGACCAGCCGCGGGTTTTCCGCCCGCAGCGCCTCGGCCCCAAGGCCCAGCCGGGCCGCGACGCCGGGGCGGAAGTTTTCCACCACCACGTCGACGCGGGCGGCGACGGCCTTGGCCAGCGCCAGATCCCCGGGATCTTTCAGGTCCAGGACAAGGCTCTGCTTGCCGCGGTTGTTCAGCGTGAAGAGCGCGCTTTCGCCGTCCTTGAACGGGCCGATGTGGCGATAGTCGTCGCCTTGCGGGGGCTCCAGCTTGATGACCTCGGCACCCAGATCGGCCAGAAGCGCGGTGCAATAGGGCCCGGCCAGCACGCGGGATAGGTCCAGCACCCTGATGCCTTGCAGCGGCTTCATGTCCGGATCTCCGGCGCCAGCGCGGCCAGGCGTTCAAGGATCGCCTTCAGCGTCACCCGCAGGGTTTCGGCCTTCCCTTCGTCATAGGCAAAGGGCGGGGTCTCGGTCGCCAGATGCGTCGCCTGCGCCAGCTCCATCTGGATCGCATGTACGCCCTGCCCCGGCTGACCGTAATGCCGCGTCGTCCAGCCACCCTTGAAGCGGCCGTTCAGCACATGGCTGCGGCCGGTGGCGGCGCAAGCCTCGAACACAGCCGTCTCGATGCGCTTGTCGCAAGCGGCGCCGCTGTTGGTGCCGATGTTGAAATCCGGCAGCACGCCCTCGAACAGGAAGGGGATCACCGAGCGGATCGAGTGACAGTCGTAAAGGATCGCCACGCCGTGACGCGCCCGCACCCGCTCGATCTCGGCCGCCAGCGCCGCGTGATAGGGGGCGTGGAAACGGGCCTTGCGGTCCGCGATCTCCTCGGCCGTCGGCTCCTCGGTCCAGATCGGCTCGCCGTCGAAATCGGTCAGCGGCACAAGGCCGGTGGTGTTCTGGCCGGGATAGAGGCTCGCATCGTCCGGCCCGCGATTGGCGTCGATGACATAGCGGTGGAAGGTTGCGCGCACCGTGGTCGCGCCGGGCAGGAGCCCGTCATACAGCCGCTCGATATGCCAGTCGGTATCGGCCAGCACCTGCCCGCGCACGTTCAGCCGGGCACGGATCTCGTCGGGCAGCCATGTCCCGGTATGCGGCAGGCCGAGGATGACCGGGCTGTCGCCGCGGACCACTTCGACGGGATTCACGGCCGCACCTCGTCCAGCAGGTGGCCGGGGACGGCGCCGACCAGCACGCCCTCGCGCACCAGCCGGGCGGATTCGGCCAGGTCGGGGGCAAGATAGCGGTCCTGCTCCAGCGCCGGCACCGTCTGGCGCAGCGCGGCGATCACCGCCTGCAAGGGCGCCGAGGTCGCCAGCGGCGCGCGGAACTCGACGCCGGCGCTGGCGCAAAGCGCCTCGATGCCCAGGATCTGTGCGAGGTTCGCGTTCATGCGTTTCAGCCGACGCGCGCCATGCGCGGCCATGGACACGTGATCCTCCTGGTTCGCCGAGGTCGGCGTCGAGTCGGTGCTGCACGGCGTCGCCAGGTGCTTGTTCTCGCTCATCAGCGCCGCCGAGGTTACTTCCGCGATCATCAGCCCGGAGTTCAGGCCCGGATCGGGGGTCAGGAAGGGCGGCAGGTCATGGCTCAGCGCCGGATCGACCATCAGCGCGATGCGGCGCTGGGAAATGGCGCCGATCTCGGCGATGGCCAGCGCGATCTGGTCGGCGGCAAAGGCCACCGGCTCGGCATGGAAGTTGCCGCCCGAGACGATGCGGTCGGCGCCGACCAGCACCAGCGGGTTGTCGGTCGCGGCGTTCGATTCGATCTCCAGCGTGCGGGCGGCCTGCCAGAGCAGATCGATGCAGGCGCCCGTCACCTGCGGCTGGCAGCGGATGCAATAGGGGTCCTGCACGCGGGTATCGCCCTCGCGGTGGCTTTCGCGGATCTCCGAGCCGTCCATCAGCGCGCGGATGGTCCGCGCCGCGACGATCTGGCCGCGATGGCCGCGCAGGGTGTGGATCTCATCCAGGAACGGCGCGGTCGAGCCCATGATCGCATCGGTCGAAAGCGAGGACGTGACCAGCGCCGCGCGGGCCGAAGCAAAGGCCTCGAACAGCCCCGCCAGCGCGAAAGCGGTCGAGACCTGCGTACCGTTGATCAGCGCCAGCCCCTCCTTGGCGGCCAGCACCACGGGCGCGAGGCCGGCGGCGGCCAGCGCCTCGGCGCTCGGCATCTCGCGGCCCTGATAAACCGCACGGCCCTCGCCCAGCATGGCGGCGGCCATATGCGCCAGCGGCGCCAGATCGCCCGAGGCGCCGACCGAGCCCTGCGACGGGATCACCGGCAGCACGCCGCGCGCCAGCATGTCCTCGATCAGCTGGATCACCTCGGGACGCACGCCCGAGGCGCCGCGGCCCAGCGACAAGAGTTTCAGCACCATGATGAGACGCACGGTTTCCGGCTCGACCGGCTCACCCACGCCGCAGCAATGCGACAGGATCAGGTTGCGTTGCAGCGTCGCCGTGTCCTTGGCCGCGATCTTGATCGAGGCGAGCTTGCCGAAGCCGGTGTTCACGCCATAGACCGGCGCCTCGCCGTTCGCGGCAGCCTCGATGCGCGCGGCGGATTCGGCGATGCCGGGGCGGGCGCTGTCGGCCAGGCGCACGGCCAGCCCCTCGCGCCAGACGCGCTCAAGCTGCGCGAGCGTGGTTTCACCGGGGATAAGGATCAGTTCAGACAAGTTCGCCTCCGACGATGCGGGCATGAAGGGGGTTGAAGCCGATGCGATAGGTCAGTTCGGCCGGATGCCGGATGTCCCAGACCGCCAGGTCGGCGCGCATGCCGGGCGCCAGCCGGCCGCGATCCTTGAGACCCAGCGCGCGGGCGGCGTGGCGGGTGACGCCGGCCAGGCATTCGGCCGGGGTCATGCGGAACAGCGTCGCGCCCATGTTCATGGTCAAGAGCAGCGAGGTCAGCGGCGAGGTGCCGGGGTTGCAATCCGTGGCCAGCGCGATCGGCACGCCGGCATCGCGCAAGGCGCCCATCGGCGGATATTGCGTCTCGCGCAGGGTATAGAAGGCGCCGGGCAGCAGCACCGCCACGGTGCCATGGGCCGCCATGGCCTCGATACCGTCCTGGCCCAGATATTCCAGATGGTCCGCCGACAGCGCGCCATGCTGCGCCGCCATGGCCGCGCCGCCCAGGTCGGAAAGCTGCTCGGCATGCAGCTTGACCGGCAGACCCAGCTTGGCCGCATGGTCGAAGATGCCGGCCATTTCCTCGCGCGTAAACGCGATGCCCTCGCAGAACCCGTCCACCGCGTCGATCAGCCCCTCGGCCTGGCCGCGCCGCATCCCGGCGACCACCACCTCGCGGATGTATCCGGCGCGGTCGTCCTTATATTCCGGCGGCAGGGCATGGGCGGCCAGCCAGGTGGTGCGCACCGTCACCTTGCGCAGCTGCCCGATGCGGCGGGCGACGCGCAACATCTTCAGCTCGCTGTCGATGTCCAGCCCGTAGCCCGACTTGATCTCCAGCGTCGTCACGCCCTCGGCCAGCAGCGTATCGACACGCGGCAGGGCGGCGGCCAGCAGCGCATCCTCATCCGCCTCGCGCGTGGCGCGGACGCTGGACAGGATGCCGCCGCCGGCCCGCGCGATCTCCTCGTAGGAGGCGCCTTCCAGCCGCATCTCGAACTCGCGGGCACGGTCGCCGCCAAAGACGATATGGGTGTGGCAATCGATCAACCCCGGCGTCACCAGCCGTCCGCCCAGGTCGCGGCGCGTCGCATCGACATAGTGCGCAGGCAGGTCCGATTCGGCGCCGATCCAGCTGATTCGCTCTGCCTCGATCACCAGCGCCCCCTGCTCGATCAAGCCGTAACCACCTGATTCTTCGTCCATCGTGACAAGCTGGGCGTTGTGAAGAAGCTGCATCGGATCGCATCCCGGATTGATTTCTCGGTTGTTCTATGTCTAAACTTAATTCATCTCTATGTCTAAACTTATTTTGGCGCAAAGAAGGGCGACGGGATGACGGTTATCTGGGCGGAACGGGCCTTGTTGCCCGATGGATGGGCAGAAAATGTTCGCGTGACGGTCGATCAGGGCCGAGTCGCCGCGGTGGAAAAGGACGCGGCGCCGCAGGGCCATCGTACCGGCCTGCTTCTGCCGGCCCTGGCGAACCTGCACAGCCACGCCTTCCAGCGCGCCATGGCCGGGCTGTCCGAGGCCAAGGGCCCCGAGCCGCGCGATACCTTCTGGACCTGGCGGCAGATCATGTATCGCTTCCTCGACCACCTGACGCCCGAGGATGTCGAGGCGATCGCCGCACTGGTGCAGATGGAGATGCTGGAGGCCGGCTATACCACCAATGTCGAATTCCACTACCTGCACCACCGCCCCGGGGCTGGGCATTACGACAATATCGCCGAGATGGGCGAGCGCATCGCCGCCGCGGCCGGCCGCACCGGCATCGGCCTGACCCTGCTGCCCGTGCATTACCAGTTCGGCGGCGTGGACCGCCGGCCGCTCGCCCCCGGCCAGAACCGCTTCGGCACCACGCCCGAGGAGTTCCAGCGCCTGCTGGACGGTTGCGAGGCCGCGCTGCGCGCCCTGCCCCCGGACGCCGGCATCGGCGTCGCCCCGCATTCGCTGCGCGCGGTCAGCCCCGAGGGCCTGCAAGCCTGCGTCGCACTGCGCCCCGGCCGGCCGCTGCACATGCACCTGGCCGAGCAGCTGCCCGAGATCGAGGAAATCAGCGCCGCCTATGGCCGCCGCCCGGTCGAATGGCTGCTGGACAACCACCAGCCCGACCGGCGCTGGACCCTGATCCACCTGACCCACATGACCGAGGACGAAACCCGCCGCCTTGCCGCCACCGGGGCCGTGGCGGGGCTGTGCCCGATCACCGAATCGTCCTTGGGCGACGGCATCTTCAACGGCACGATCTGGGCCGAGGAAAGCGGCCGCATCGGCTTCGGCTCGGACAGCAACATCCGCATCTCGCTGGTCGAGGAGTTGCGGACGCTGGAATACAGCCAGCGCCTGCGCGACCGCGGCCGGGCGATCCTGGCCGAGCCGGGGCGCTCGACCGGGCGGGTGATCTACGAGGCGGGGCTCGACGGCGGCGCCACGGCGGCGGGGCGCGAGACCGGGGCGATCCGGCCGGGCCTCTGGGCCGATCTGGTCGCGGTGGGCCTGGACAATCCGGTCATGGCCGGCCGCAAGGGCGACCAGATGCTCGACAGCCTGGTCTTTGCCGGCCATGACGGGCTGGTCCGCGACGTCTGGTCGGCGGGCCGCCATGTCGTGACCGAAGGCAGGCATATGGACCGCGACCGCATCATCGCCGATTATCTGGCGACCATCACCCGACTCCAGGACCGCATGTGACCGAAAGAAGCTCCTCCAAGGCCCAGGCCATCGTCAGCGAGGTGCGCCGCCGCATCGTGGACCGCGAATGGCGGCAGGGCGACCGCATCCCGGACGAGGCCGAGCTGGCCGTCGAGTTCGGCGTCGCCCGCGCCACGGTGAACAAGGCGCTGCAACTGCTGGCCGAGGAGGGGCTGCTGGACCGCAAGCGCCGGGCCGGCACCCATGTGACGGTGAACCCGGCGCGCAAGGCGACGCTGACCATCCCCATCGTGCGCGAACAGATCGAGCAGGCGGGGATGGAGTACAGCCACCGGGTCATCGCGCAGCGCCGCAGCCCGCTGCCGGCCGAGATCGCCGCCCGCATGGCGCTGCCCGAGGGGCGCGAGCTGATCCACCTGCGCACGGTGCATTACGGCGGCGACAGGCCGTTCCAGGTCGAGGACCGCTGGATCAATCCCGGCGCCGCGCCCGGCGCCGAGGCCGTGGATTTCCAGCGCATCACCGCCAACGAATGGCTGGTCAGGAACTTTCCCTGGCTGCATGCCGACATGGCGTTCTCGGCCGAGAACGCCAGCGCCCGCGACGCCCGGCTGCTGGAGACCCGGCAGGGCAGCGCGCTTCTGATCCTGCAACGCACCACCTTCAACGATCTGGGCGCCATCACCTCGGTCCGGGTGGCCTTTCATCCCGGCTATACCATGATCGCAACGCACTGACCGCCGCGCCGGCTTCACTTTGCGCGGTCCTTCGTCTAGGACGGCGGCCAATCCCAAAAAGGAAAAGCCATGGCCAGCGCCAATCTCAACATCATGATCAAGGCCGCGCGCAAGGCGGGCCGCAGCCTCGTCAAGGACTTCCGCGAGGTCGAAAACCTTCAGGTCTCGGTCAAGGGCGCCGGCGATTTCGTCAGCCGCGCCGACCGTGAGGCCGAGCGCATCATCAAGGAGGAACTGCGCACCGCGCGGCCGAACTATGGCTGGATCGGCGAGGAAACCGGCGAGGAAGCTGGCGAAGACCCGACCCGGCGCTGGATCGTCGATCCGCTGGACGGCACCACCAACTTTCTGCACGGCCTGCCGCATTGGGCGGTCAGCATCGCGCTGGAGCACAAGGGCGAGATCGTCGCCGCCGTGGTCTTCGACGCCGCCAAGGACGAGCTGTTCACGGCCGAGCGCGGCGACGGCGCCTTCCTGAACGACCGCCGCATCCGCGTCTCGGGCCGCCGCCAGATGATCGAATCGATCTTTGCGACCGGCGTGCCCTTTGCCGGGCGCGGCACCCTGCCCGCCACGCTGCGCGACCTCGGCCGGCTGATGCCGCTGACCGCCGGCGTGCGGCGCTGGGGCGCGGCCTCGCTGGACCTGGCCTATGTCGCGGCCGGCCGCTACGAGGGCTATTGGGAGCGCGGCATCAAGTCCTGGGACGTGGCCGCCGGCATCCTGCTGGTGAAAGAGGCCGGCGGCTTCGTCGAATCGATCCGTTCCGAGGAAAGCCCGGTCGAATCGGGCTCGATCGTCGCGGCCAACCCGCAGCTTTTCGACGAGTTCGCAGGAATAGTGCGTCAGCGCGACTGAGCCCGGCTTGACCTTTGCCGCCGGCAAGGGCATGGGCGAGTCTCAAGACCGGGATTCGCGCCATGCCTAACAACCGCCAGACGGGGCCGCTGATGGCCCCGGCAGCCCGTCCGCCTGCCGTTCCCCCGCCGCTTGCTGCGCCGCGCAGCGACCGCCAGGGCACGGCCGTCCTGATGATCTGCGCCTCGGCGCTGATCTTTGCCGCGCAGGACGGCATCTCGCGCTATCTGGGCGCCGCCTATTCGCCGATCTTCGTGATCATGCTGCGCTTCTGGTTCTTCGCGGCCTTCGTCATCCTGCTTTGCGCCCGGGCGCCGGGCGGCCTGGCCCGCGCCGTGCGCTCGAAACGTCCCTGGACGCAGATCTTCCGCGGCGTGCTTCTGGTGGCCGAGGTGGTGGTCACGGTCGAGGCCTTCGTGCGGCTGGGCCTGATCAACACCCATGCGATCTTTTCCTGCTATCCGCTGCTGATCTCGGCGCTGTCGGGGCCGTTCCTGGGCGAAAAGGTCGGCTGGCGCCGCTGGGCCGCGGTCGCGGTGGGCTTCACCGGCATCCTGATCGTGCTGAAGCCCGGCAGCGGCGTCTTCAGCGCCGATGCGGTGCTGCCCTTCGTCGGCGCGGCCATGTTCGCGGTCTATGGCCTGCTGACCCGGCTGGTCGGGCGCGACGATCCGGCCATGGTCAGCTTTTTCTGGACCGGCATCGCCGGGGCCGTCGCCATCACCCTGGTCGGCGTCTGGCACTGGGAGCCCATCGCCGGGCGCGACATTCCCTGGCTTCTGCTGCTGTGCCTGACGGCGGTGGTGGCGCATTTCATGCTGATCAAGGCCTATGAGCTGGCCGAAGCCTCGGCCTTGCAGCCGTTCTCCTATACGCAGCTGGTCTGGGTCAGCATCTTCGGCGTGGTGATCTTTGGCGAGACGCTGGCGCCGAACGTCGCCATCGGCGGGCTCATCGTCGTCGGCGCCGGCCTGTTCACCTGGTGGCGCGCTCGCCAGCGCGAGCGGGCCGGGCTGAGTTGAGCGGCGCGGCGCTGGCGGCCTGGACCGGGGCCGGGCCCAGCACCTCGGCCAGAACCCCGCCGGCGGCATAGCCGGCCAGCGTGCGCATCGGCATCAGCGGCCGGGCGGAATGTGCCAGCCGGATCGGCGGCGGTGCCGGCGGGGGCTTCACGCCGCCCCCGGTCAGATCCCAGCTCGGCACCAGCGGCACCGGCGCGCCCTTGATGCGGGCGCGATAGATCGGCAGCGCCTCGGCCACGCGCATGACATAGTTGCGGGTCTCGTCGAAGGGGATCATCTCGACCCAATCGACCGGATCGACCTCGCCGCGCAGATCGCCGAACTCGCCCAGCCAGCGGGCCGAGCGCCCCGGCCCGGCATTGTAGCCCGCCGCGACCAGCGCGATCGAGGGGCCGAAGCGTTCGCGCAGCCCGGCCAGATAGGCCGCGCCCAACCGGGCATTATAGGCGGCGTCGCGGGTCAGCCGCGCCTGGTCGAAGGGCTCGCCCACCTTGCGCGCCATGGATCGCGCGGTATCGGGCATCACCTGCATCAGCCCCAGCGCCCCGGCATGCGAGGACACGGTATGGTTGAACTCGCTTTCCCGCCGGGCGATGGCCATGACCAGCTCGGGCGGCAGGCCAAGCGGGCTGCTCTCCAGCCCGGTCAGCGGGAAATAGGCGGCCGGATAGACCGCGCCCTTGGCGGCGGCGGCCTTGGCCAGCCGCAGCGCGTGCCAGGGCAGCCGCATCTCCAGCATCATCCGGGCCATGCGGCCGATATCTTCTGGCGCGGCAGTCTCGGCCAGGTGCAGGAAGAAGCGCGCGCCCTGATCCGGCTCACCCGCCGCGAGCAGCCAGGTGCCGGCCTGCCAGACCGGATTGTCGCGCAAGGCCGAGCCGCGCCAGTCGGGCAGACTGGCCTCGCTGCGCCCGGCGACGGCCAGCTCGGGCAACATCGGCAGGCCCAGCCTTTCCGCGGCGAGCTGGCCATACCAGGCGGATTGGTATTCCGCGGCACCGGCATAGGCCGCATCGGCGCCGGCCTGGTCGCCCCCGGCCTCCAGCGCCCGGCCCTGCCAGTAATGCGCGCGGGACAGCGAGATCGGGCTCGCCACCGCCCTTTCCAGCGCCCGGAAATGCCCAAGCGCCCGGTCGGGTGCGCCGCCGCGCAGCGCCGCATAGCCGGCGAGCCATTCCAGATCCGAATAAGCATCGCTGCCCGGCGGCAGGAAATGCCCGGCCGCCAGTCTCTCGGCCAGGGCCCAGTCGCCCTGCCGCAACGCCAGCCGCGCGTAATCGGCGCGCTTGCCGGCCCAGGCGGCGGGGTCCCGCAGCGCCTCTGCGCTGGTCGAGCGCTCCAGCATCAGATCGCGCGCCAGTTCCGGCATCTTGGCCCAGACCCGCCAGCGGAACCGGTCGAGCGCAAGGCCCGCATCGTCCCGCTGCGCGTCGGGCAGGGCCAGGATCAGAGCATCCACCCCCGCCTGCCCCGATTGCAGCGCCAGCCGCGCCTTGCCCAGGGCCTGCGCGGGGGCCGAGGCCATGGGCAGCACCACCTGCGCCGCCTGCCATTCGCCCAGGTCCAGAAGCCGCATCAGCCGCGCATCGTGCAGTCCGGCGACCTCGGCGCCATGCGCGGCGAGAAAGGCGTCGGATTCGGCCTTGGTCAGCGCCTGCTCGGTCCAGAAGCGCGCGATCTCGGCCTTGGCGGCCGGCGGATCGCTCGCTTGCAAGGCGGCGATCAGCGCCATGGCACCGTTCAGCGTATCGGGACGGCGGGTGCCGAACCACTGGATCACCTCGGCCGGCGGCAGGCCGGCGCGCAGCACCGCATCGCCGCGCTTCCAGAACAGCGCCATGCCGGGCCAGTCGCGGTTGCGGGCGGCAAAGTCGCGATATTCCGGCCAGCTGCCCTGCCCGGCCCGCAGCCGCTGCCACTGGATCAGGTCGCGGGCGATGGGACCCGAGGCTTCGGCCTCGGCCGCGGCGGTGGTCCAGTCGCGCATCGCCGCCGCCGCCAGGGCACGCGACAGGGGGCCGGCATCCTCGGCCCGGGCCGGCAGGGCAAGACTTACGGCAAGGGCCAGCAGCGGCCCCAGGATCCTGTCACGGAAAGGATACATCATGCCCCCCTTTCTGCGAGGTTCCGCCGGGCGGCGCAACTCACATCCTTGGCAATCCGCGCGCCCGGATGTAAGCCGCGATCAGAGGCAAATTCAGGATACCCACATGTTCAGAGGCTCGATGCCCGCGCTGGTCACGCCATTCACCCCGGATGGGGAGCTGGATCTCCCCGCGCTGGAAAAGCTTGTCGAGTGGCATGTCGAGCAGGGAAGCCATGGGCTGGTGCCCGTCGGCACCACCGGCGAAAGCCCGACGCTGAGCCATGAGGAACACCGCAAGGTCATCGAGGAAGTGGTGCGCATGGCCGCCGGCCGCGTGCCCGTCATCGCCGGCGCCGGCTCGAACGCCACGCATGAGGGGATCGGGCTGGTCCAGCACGCGCAGGCCGCCGGCGCCGATGCGGCGCTGGTGGTGACGCCCTATTACAACAAGCCGACCCAGGCCGGGCTGATCGCGCATTACACCGCGCTGCACGATGCCAGCGACCTGCCGATCATCATCTACAACATCCCCGGCCGCTCGGTCATCGACATGCTGCCCGAGACCATGGGCCAGTTGGCGAAGCTGCCGCGCATCATCGGCGTCAAGGACGCGACCGGAAAGTTGGAGCGCGTCTCTATGCAGCGCGCCGCCTGCGGCAAGGATTTCGTGCAGCTTTCGGGCGAGGACGCGACCGCGCTCGGCTTCAACGCCCATGGCGGCACGGGCTGCATCTCGGTCACGGCGAATGTCGCGCCGAAGCTCTGCGCCGACTTCCAGGAGGCGACGCTGGCCGGCGACTACGCCAAGGCGCTGGACTACCAGGACAAGCTGATGCCGCTGCACGAGGCGATCTTCATCGAGCCGGGCGTCGCCGGGGCGAAATACGCCATGTCGCGGCTGGGCCTCATCAGCGACCGGGTGCGCCTGCCGCTGGTCGAGTTGACCGAGGCCACCAAGGCCCGCATCGACGCAGCCATGGTCCATGCCGGGCTGATCTGAACCGCGCCTCCGGCCGGTCGAGAGGGGCGGGGGTTTTTCCGCCCCTTTTTTCATCTCCGGGCTCGACCGGACAGCCGCAGCCGGGGGCTTTGCCCCCGGACCCCCAGGATATTTATCCACGAAAGAAGCGGAGCCCCCCTGCACCCGGCCTCCAACTTCTTGCGTGTCCAAATATCCTGGGGGAGCGCGGAACGCGCGGGGGCGAAGCCCCCAAATAGCCGCGCCGCCTCGCTAATCACCGGCCCGTCGGTCGACCAGACTGGCCTTGTCCGGATCGCAGAAGGTCGCCCAGTCCTTGCCCGGCGCCGGGCGGGGCAGTTCGTCGCGGCTCCAGCCCAGATGCATATGCGCCTTGGCGATGAAATAACCGGTGACCGGCGCGGTCAGGAACAGAAACAGCGTGATCAGCAGTTCGTGCCAAGTCAGCACCCCATGCCGAGCCGGGAACCAGATCAGCGAGGCGATCAGCACCGCCCCCACGCCCAGCGTCGCCGATTTCGTCGGCGCGTGCAGGCGCGTCATCGGATCGGGCAGCTTGACCAGCCCATAGGAGCCGACGAGGCCGAAGAACCCGCCCAGCACCAGCAGAACCGAGACGACGATTTCCGCGATCATGCCCGCCCCCTACTCGATGATGTCGCCGCGCAGGACGAATTTCGCATAGGCCACGGTCGAGATGAAGCCGACCATGGCGAACAGCAGCGAGGCCTCGAAATACATCCCCGTGCCCTTGTCGATGCCAAACAGCGTCAAGAGCGCGATCATGTTGATCGCCATGGTGTCCAGCGCCAGCACCCGATCCGACAGGCCGGGCGCGAAGACCACGCGATAAAGGCAGAACAAGAGCGCCAGCCCGAAGCAGCCATAGGCGAAGAGAAGCGCGTAAGCGATCATTCGAAGATCTCCTTCAGCCGGGCCTCGTAGCGGGTCTTGATCTCGTCCAGCACCGCCTCCGGCTCGGGGGCGTGCATGGCGTGGACCAGCAGGGCGCGTCCGTCCTCGGACAGGTCGCAGCTGACGGTGCCGGGGGTCAGGGTGATGGTCGCGGCCAGGGCGGTGATCGCCTCGGGGCGGCGCAGGTCCAGCGGCACCGCGATCCAGGCGGGCTGAAGCGCCCGGCGCGGCATGAACAGCACGATCCGCGCCACGGTGAAATTCGCCTTGGCAATGTCCCAGAGCACCACGGCGAGATAGGCGGGGATCTTGTGCGGCTTGCTGTAGCCATGCGGGCCTGGCCAATAGGGCGCGGTGATCAGCGGCACCACCACGCCGATGATCGTGGCAAAGACCAGCGAGCCGACCGCCCAGCGGTTGACCAGCAGCATCCAGACCAGGACCAGCGTGACCGACAGCCAGGGATGCGGGAACAGGCGGCGGATCATTTCGTGCCCTCCTGCCCTTCCAGCACCGCCGAGACATAGGCATCGGGGTTGTGGAGTTGCGCCGCCGTCGCCTCGGCCAGCCGCATGGCCGGGCCGGCAAAGGCGGTCAGCGCGACGATGCCCGACAGAAGCAGCGCCACCGAGGCGACCGCCAGCCAGTTCGCCGGCGCATCGCCGAGGTCCTGGATCGGCTCGTCCGGCTCCAGCTTGGGTGGGATCGGCCCCCGCACCGTCGCGGGCGCAAGCTCGAGTGCGGAGGGCAGTTCCTGCCCTTCGACCTCGAAGCTTTTCCAGAAGATGATCGAGCCGGCGCGCGACAGGGCATAGATCGCGATCAGCGAGGTGATCAGGATCGTCGCCCAGATCCAGACCATCGCCGGGGCCGCGCCGGTGGCCTGCATCACCAAGAGCTTGCCGATGAAGCCGGAAAACGGCGGCATGCCGACCACGGCGATGGCCGCGGTGAAATACAGCGCGGCGATCAGCCCCTGCCCCGGCATCGCCCGGTCCAGCCGCAGCCACAGATCGCCTCGGCGCGCGCCGATCATGTCCACGATCAGGAACAGCGCTCCCGCCGCCAGCGTCGAGTGGATCAGGTAATAGACCGCGGCCGAGGTGCCCTGCGGCGTGAACTGCGCCACCGCAATCATCAGCGTGCCGATCGAGCCGATGGCGGCGAAACCGGCCAGCCGGCCCAGATGGCGAGTGCCCAGAATGCCGATCTGGCCGATGGCCAGCGTGAACAGCGCGGCGGGCAGCAGCAGGTCGGCCACCACGCTTTCGATCACTGTGTCCTGCGGAAAGACCAGCGTGAAGAAGCGGATGATGCCATAGACCCCGACCTTGGTCATGATGGCGAACAGCGCCGCCACCGGCCCCGGCGCATTGGCATAGGTCGAGGGCAGCCAGAAATGCAGCGGCACCAGCGCCGCCTTGACGGCAAAGACCAGCATCAGCAGCACCGCACCCACGCGCAAGAGCGCCGTGTCCTCGGCCGGCATCGCCGCCACGCGCAGCGCCATGTCGGCCATGTTCAGCGTGCCGGTGACGGAATAGAGCACCCCCAGCGCCGCCAGGAACAGCGTCGAGCCGGCGAGGTTATAGGCGATATACTGCACCCCGGCGCGCAGCCGCATCTCGCCGCCGCCGTGGATCATCAGGCCGTAGCTGGCGATCAGCAGGATCTCGAAGAACACGAACAGGTTGAAGGCGTCCCCGGTCAGGAAAGCGCCGCAGATGCCCATCAGCTGGAACTGCCAGAGCGCATGGAAATGCCGGCCCTTGCGGTCCCAGCCCGAGCCCATCGCATAAAGCTGCACCGCCAGCGCCAGCACCGCGGTCAGCAGCAGCATCAGCGCCGCCAGCCGGTCCAGCATCAGCACGATGCCGAAGGGCGCGGCCCAGTTGCCCAGGCGATAGACCTGCACCTCTCCGCCCGCGGCCAGCACGTTCAGGTAAAGCGCCACCCCGGCCAGCAGCGCCGTGCCGGCAATCGAGAACACCCGCTGCAACAGCAGGTCGTTGCGCATCCACAGGATGATGAGCGGCCCGATGACGGCGGGCAGGACCACGGGGGCGATGATCAGGTGGCTCATGCGTCACCGTCCCCGGACATGCGATTGCCTGAGAGGGAATCGGCGGGCAGGCGGTCGGCGCGGGGCATGTCCACGCGGTCGTCGCCGCCTTCCAGGAAGGCCCCCAGCGCCATCATCACCACCACCGCCGTCATGCCGAAGCTGATGACGATGGCGGTCAGCACCAGCGCCTGCGGCAGCGGGTCGGTATAGGCCGTCGCCCCGTCCCGAAGGATCGGCGGCGCGTTCACAACCAGCCGCCCGGTCGAGAACAGGAACAGGTTGATGGCATAGCTGAGCATGGTCATGCCCAGGACCACGGCAAAGCTGCGCCGCCGCAGGATCAGATAGACCCCGGCCGCGGTCAGCATCCCGATCGCGCTCGACAGCAGAAGTTCCATCAGCGCCGCGCCTCCCTGCTGGGGTCGATGTCCATCGGGTCCAGGTTCACCGTCTCGCCCGCCTGCCGCGCGATCCGCGACAGCGAGTTCAGCGCCAGCATCACCGCCCCCATCACGCACAGGAACACGCCCAGGTCGAAGCCCATGGCCGAGGCCAGCTCGAACTCCTCGAGCCCCGGCAGCTTCACATAGCCATAGGTCGAGCTGAGGAAGGGCAGCCCGGCGAACCAGGCGCCGATGCCGGTCAGCCCGGCGGCGATGACGCCGGCGCCGATCAGCGCGTGATAGTTGATCTTTTGCCGCTCCTGCGCCCAGGCAAAGCCCGAGGCCATGTATTGCGACACCAGCGCCACCGAGACCACCAGCCCGGCGACGAAGCCGCCACCCGGCATGTTGTGGCCGCGCAGGAAGATATACAGCCCCACCACCAGCGAAACCGGCAGGATCAGCCGCGTCACCACCACCAGCATCAGCGGATGCCGGTCGCCGGCGCGGCGGCTGCCATGGACCCAGTTGCGCAGCCGCCGGCCGCTGGCGCCGGCCAGCAGCGTCTCGGTCAGGGCGAAGATGGTCAGCGCGGCGATGCCCAGCACGGTGATCTCGCCGAAGGTATCGTAGCCGCGGAAATCCACCAGGATCACGTTGACCACGTTGTCGCCGCCGCCCAGCTTGTAGCTGTTGGCCAGCATGTATTCCGAGATCGGGGAAAAGGCGAAATCGCTGCGCATGATGGCATAGGCCAGCGCCCCGAAGCCCAGCCCGGTCAGCGTGGCGATGAAGGCGTCCACGCCGCGCTTGCGGTCGCGGCTTTCGATCACGGTGAACTTGGGCAGGAAGTTCAGCGCCAGAAGCAGCAGAACCACCGTGACCACCTCGACCGAGATCTGCGTCAGCGCCAGGTCCGGGGCGGACAGGTAGATGAAGCTGACCGAGACCATCAGCCCGATGATCCCCACCAGCACCAGCGCCAGGATGCGGCGGCGGTGAAAGGCGACCATGCAGCAGGTCGCCACCATCAGCGCCGCCCAGCCGACCAGCGGCACCGGCTGGACCGGCAGCATCGGCCGGGTCGCGCCCTGATAGCCTCCGGTCGAGAAGGCCCAGAGCCCGCACAGCACCACGGTCAGCGCAAAGGCGGCCAGGGCACGCGACATCGAGCCGTTGGTCAGCCGGTCGGTGAAGAAGCCCGCGGCACAGGTCGCGGCACGGGTGATGGCGTCGAAGATGGCCTTGGCGTCGGGCCAGGCGATGGCAGCGCGCGCCGCCAGCAGCGGGCGGTTCAACGCCAGCAGCCCCACCCCGCCGGCCAGGGCAACGGCCGACAGCGCCAGCGGCAGGTTCAGCCCATGCCACAGCGCCAGATGCGGATGCTGGGCCGAGCCGGTGACGGCGCTGGCCGAGGCCTCGACCAGCCAGTCCGCCATGCTGCCCGGAAACAGCCCGATCAGCACCACCAGCACCGCCAAGAGCGCCGGAGCGGACCACAGGCCGAAGCCCGGATCATGCGGCTTGTGCGGATAGTCGTTACGCTCGGGTCCGAAGAACACCTGCCAGACGAAGCGCAGCGAATAGCAGACCGAGAACAGCGCCCCCAGCGTCGCCATCGCAGCCACCAGCCACGGGTTGCCCTGCCAGACGGCATGGGTCGCCTGTTCCAGCATCGCTTCCTTGGACAGAAAGCCGTTCAGCGGCGGGATGCCGGCCATGGAGAGCGCGGCCACGGTGCCGATGACGAAGGTCACCGGCATCAGCCGCCGCAAGCCGCCCAGCCGGGCGATCGAGCGGGTGCCGGCCTCATGGTCAATGATGCCCGCGGTCATGAACAGCGCCGCCTTGAAGGTGGCATGGTTGACGATGTGGAACATGGCCGCCACCGCCGCCGCCTCGGTGCCGAAGCCCAAGAGCATGGTGATCAGCCCCAGATGCGACACGGTGGAAAAGGCCAGCAGCGATTTCAGATCGTCGCGGAAGATGGCGATCCAGGCCGCCAGCACCATGGTGATGAGCCCGGTCGTCGCGACGATGTAGAACCATTCCGGCGTGCCCGACAGCACCGGCCACAGCCGCGCCATCAGGAACAGCCCGGCCTTCACCATGGTCGCCGAATGCAGATAGGCCGAGACCGGGGTGGGCGCCGCCATGGCATGCGGCAGCCAGAAATGGAACGGGAACTGCGCCGATTTGGTAAAGGCGCCCAGCAGGATCAGCAGCAGCGCCGGCAGGTAATAGGGGCTGGTCTGGATCGCCTCGCGCGACGCCAGGATGTCGGTAATGTCGAAGCTGCCGGCGATATTGCCCAGGATCAGCATGCCCGCGATCATGGCAAGCCCGCCCATGCCGGTCACGGTCAGCGCCATGCGGGCGCCCTGCCGCCCCTCGGGCAGGTGCTTCCAATAGCCGATCAGCAGGAAGGAGGACAGCGAGGTCAGCTCCCAGAAGATCAACAGCAGCAGGATGTTGTCCGACAGCACGATGCCCAGCATCGCACCCTGGAACAGCATCAAATAGGTATAGAACACACCCGCCGGATCCTCGCGCGACAGGTAATAGCGCGCATAGGCGATGATCAGCAGGCCGATGCCCAGGATCAGGATGCCGAACAGCAGGCCCAGCCCGTCGATGCGGAAATTCGCGTTCAGCCCCAGCGAGGGCAGCCAGTCGAAGCGTGCCGTCACCACCTCGCCCGCCATGATCGCCGGAATATGCAGGCAAAGCCCCAGAAGCGCGACGAAGGTCGCAGTGGCGCTGGAGATCGCCGCGATATCGCGCCCCGAGCGGATCAGCAGTCCGGGCAACAGCGCCCCGATGAACGGAAGCACGGCGATCAGTGCTGGCGACATTGTCCCTCGTCCTTCTTGCCGCCCCTCTGTTCGCGATGGAGGCCAGCGATGTCAAGCAGATGACAAAGCAACTAGGCGATGTTCGCCTTTCGTGCTAACGCTGGAGCAAAACAAGGGAACAGGCATGAAGATCATCGGCATAGACCCCGGCCTGCGGAACATGGGCTGGGGGGTGATCGCGGTCGAGGGGCCGCGCCTGCGGCATCTGGACAACGGCATCGTCCATTCCGAGGCGGGCGATCTGGGACCGCGCCTCGCCGCGCTTTATCGCGGGCTTTGCGCGGTGATCGCCCGGCACGCCCCCGATGCCGCCGCGGTCGAGCAGACCTTCGTGAACAAGGACGCGCTCGGCACGCTGAAGCTGGGGCAGGCGCGCGGCATCGCCCTGCTGGCCCCGGCCGAGGCGGGGCTGGAAATCGGCGAATACGCCCCGAACGCGGTCAAGAAGACCGTGGTCGGCGTCGGCCATGCCGCCAAGGAGCAGATCCAGCACATGGTCCGCTTCATGCTGCCCGGGGTCGAGTTCGCCGGGCCGGACGCGGCGGATGCGCTGGCCGTGGCGATTTGTCACGCCCATCACCTGCAGGGTCGCGCCCTGCGCATCAAGGCAAGCGCATGAGGGTCGGGCCATGATCGGACGCATCGCCGGGGTGATCCTGCATCGGGCGCAGGACCATGTGCTGATCGACGTGCGCGGCGTGGGCTATATCGTCCATGTCAGCGAACGCACCGCCGCCAACCTGCCCGCCGCCGGGCAGGCGACGGCGCTTTATACCGAATTGCTGGTGCGCGAGGACCTGTTGCAGCTTTTCGGCTTTCCGACGCTTCTGGAAAAGGAATGGCACCGGCTTCTGACCTCGGTGCAGGGCGTCGGTGCCAAGGTGGCGCTGGCGGTTCTGGGCACGCTGGGGCCGGACGGGCTGTCGCGCGCGCTGGCGCTCGGCGACTGGTCGGCGCTGCGCAAAGCCCCCGGCGTCGGTCCGAAACTGGCACAGCGCGTGGTGATGGAGTTGAAGGACAAGGCCCCGGCCATCATGGCGCTTGGTGGAGCGCTGACCGTCGATCCCGGTCCGCTGTCCGAGGTCAAGCCGGTCGAGGCCAATGCCCCCGCGCCGGCTCCGGCCAAGGCGGCGCCTTCTTCGGCGCAGGCGACGGCGGATGCGCTCTCGGCCTTGGGCAATCTGGGCTATGCTCCGTCCGAGGCCGCCTCGGCCGTGGCTGAGGCCGCGGCGCGGGAACCCGCCGCACCGACCGCGGCGTTGATCCGCGCGGCCCTGCGGCTGCTGGCGCCCAAGGAGTAAGACGATGACCGGAAACCTGCGCACCTTCATCCTGATGGCCGCCTTGACCGCGCTGGTCATGGGCATGGGCGGGCTGATCGGCGGCCAGGGCGGCGCGGTGATCGCGCTGGTGATCGCCGGGGCGGGCAATCTCTTCGCCTGGTGGAACAGCGACAAGATGGTGCTGCGCCAGCAGGGCGCGCATCCGGTCACCCGCCAGCAGGCGCCGGAACTGGTCGATATGGTGGCGGCGCTGGCGCAGCGGGCAAACCTGCCGATGCCCAAGGTCTATGTGCTGGAAACCGAACAGCCCAACGCCTTCGCCACCGGCCGCAACCCGGAAAACGCCGCCGTCGCGGTGACGCAGGGCATCATGCGGGTGCTGAACCGCGACGAACTGGCCGGGGTGATCGCGCATGAACTGGCGCATATCAAGCATCGCGACACGCTGACCATGACCGTCACCGCCACCATGGCCGGCGCCATCGCCATGCTGGGCAACATGCTGATGTTTTCGTCCATGTTCGGCGGGCGCGACGACAATCGCGGCGGCGGGCTGGCGGCGATCCTCGCCATGGTCTTCGCGCCGCTCGCGGCGGGGCTGGTGCAGATGGCGATCTCGCGCACCCGCGAATACGAGGCCGACCGCATGGGCGCCGAGATCTGCGGCCGGCCGATGGCGCTGGCCGGTGCGCTGGCCAAGATCTCGCGCGCGGCGGGCCAGGTTGTGAACATCCCGGCCGAAAAGAACCCCGCCTCGGCCAGCCTGTTCATCGTGAACCCGCTGCACGCGCTGCGCATGGACCGGCTGTTCGCCACCCACCCGCCGACCGAGGAGCGCATCGCCCGGCTGCAAGCCATGGCCTCGGGCGCGGGCACCGGCCCCTGGGGTGGCCGATGAGCCAGCCCGATCCCATGCTGCGCCCCGAACCGCTGGAAAGCGACGGCGAGGATCGCGCGCTGCGCCCGCAGCGGCTCGAGGATTTCGTCGGCCAGGCCGAGGCGCGGGCGAACCTGCGCGTGTTTATCGAAAGCGCGCGGATGCGCGGCAAGGCCATGGACCACACGCTGTTCCACGGCCCCCCCGGCCTCGGCAAGACCACGCTGGCGCAGATCATGGCGCGCGAGCTGGGGGTGAACTTCAAGATGACCTCCGGCCCGGTGCTGGCGCGGGCGGGTGACCTGGCCGCGATCCTGACCAATCTGGAAGCCCGCGACGTGCTGTTTATCGACGAGATCCACCGCATGAACCCGGCGGTCGAGGAGATCCTCTATCCGGCGATGGAGGATTTCGAGCTGGACCTGGTGATCGGCGAGGGCCCCGCCGCCCGCACCGTGCGGATCGAGCTGCAACCCTTTACCCTGGTCGGCGCCACCACCCGGCTCGGCCTGCTGACCACCCCCTTGCGCGACCGCTTCGGCATCCCGACCCGGCTGCAATTCTATACCATCGAGGAACTCGACCTGATCGTGACCCGCGGCGCCCGGCTGATGGGCATCCCCTCGGAACCCGAGGGCACGCGCGAGATCGCCCGCCGCGCCCGCGGCACGCCGCGCATCGCCGGCCGC
Source organism: Paracoccus sp. MKU1 (assembly GCF_001447385.1). GTDB lineage: Bacteria > Pseudomonadota > Alphaproteobacteria > Rhodobacterales > Rhodobacteraceae > Paracoccus. The sequence goes on from NZ_LLWQ01000193.1 coordinate 41,895, forward strand.
CTGCTGCGCCGGGTGATCGACTTCGCGCTGGTCGAGGGCGACGGCCGGCTGACCCGCAAGATCGCCGATTCGGCCCTGACCCGGCTTGGCGTGGATCATCTGGGGCTCGACATGGCCGACCGCCGCTATCTGGCGCTGATGGCCGAGCATTACGGCGGCGGCCCGGTCGGGGTCGAGACGCTTTCGGCCGCGCTGTCGGAAAGCCGCGATTCCATCGAGGAAGTGATCGAGCCCTATCTGATGCAGCAGGGCTTGGTCAGCCGCACCCCGCGCGGCCGCATGCTGGCGCGGCTGGGCTGGCGCCACCTGGGTCTCGACGCCCCCCGCAATCAGGAAAGCCTGTTCGATGAATGACCTGGAAAGCCGCATCCGCACCAGTTTCGACCGCCAGAGCATGATGCGCACGCTGGGCGCGCGACTTGCCCTGATCGAACCCGGGCGCATCGCCATCACCGCGCCGATCCTGCCGACATCGCTGCAACAGCAGGGCGCGGGCCATGCCGGCCTGACCTTCAGCATCGGCGATTCGGCCGCGGGCTATGCCGCGCTGACCCTGATGCCCGAGGCGGCCGAGGTCATGACGGTCGAGATGAAGATCAACCTGATGTCCCCCGCGACCGGCGACCGGCTGGTGGCCGAGGGCCGGGTGATCCGCCCCGGCCGCCGCATCATGGTGGTCGCCGCCGATGTCTGGGCCGAAACGGGCGAGACGCGCAAGCATGTCGCCATGCTTCAGGGCACGATGATCCCGGTCTGACCTTGCGCCCTTGTCCAGCCTGACCGGCGTCGCGGCCGGGGGCATTGCGCCCCCGGACCCCCGCAGGATATTTGGACACGAAAGAAATCAGCGCGGTTTCGTCCCACTTTCTTCCGTGGAAAAATATCCTGGGGGAGCGCGGAACGCGCGGGGGCAAAGCCCCCGACACGCTTGCCGCTAAGCCTGCCTGGGGGCGGAAAGCACCCGGTCTTCCTGGGCGATGAAATGCTCCATCATCACGCGCCAGAGCTGCTCGGCCAGATCGGGATCCAGCCCGTGCGCGCTTGCCAGCCGCCGGGCATTGGCGGCAACCTCCTCGACGCGGCTGTCGATCCGGGCCGGCAGGTTCTCGCGGGCCTTGATCCGGGCCGCCTCGTCGATCAGCGCCGAGCGCTCGGCCAGAAGCGCCACCAGCCGCGCGTCCAGCGCGTCGATGCGGGCGCGCAATGCAGGCATGGCGGAATTCGGCGGCAATTCGGGTTCAGGACGGCTCATACCCGTCCCATGCCCTGCCCGGCCGTCCGGTGCAAGCCCCGGCTGTGGCCGAATTGCCGCAGTGGATCGGCGGATTTCCGCCGAAACCGGAACGACATGGCGAGAATCGCCGTTTTGACCTCAACTGACACAGGGGCATGGCTCCTTGCTTTGTTCTTGAAAGGTCATGAGATGAAGGCAGCCAGCTTTGTCATCAATGTGGGCTTCGGCCTGGGTCTCGCGCTTGGCGCCGTCGCGCTTCTGCTGCTCTGACCGCCACCATCCGCTCCGCGCCAGACCCTTCCGCCAATGACAAAACCCCCGGACGAAGTCCGGGGGTTTTTCCTGTCTCGCTCGTCGGCTCAGCCCTGCGGCTGCGGCGCCGCGTCGGGCGCGGGCTTGGCCGCCCCTGCCCGCGGAATGGCGCTGACCGACGGGATCGTAGAGCCGGGCGCATCGTCGTCGCCGCCCAGCGGCTCGCCCCGGATCACCCGGCCGATATCCTCGCCGGTGAGGGTCTCGTATTCGAGGAGCCCCTTGGCGAGACGCTCGAATTCCTCCTCCTTCTCGGTCAGGATGCGGTAGGCTTCGCGATAACCCTCTTCGATGAGGTCATGGACCTCTTTCTCGATCAGTTCCTTGGTCGCCGCCGAGACCGAGAAACCGCCGGTATTGCCGGAATAGCCCTCATGCGCCTCGGCATAGTCGATGTTGCCGACCTTGTCGGACATGCCCCAGCGCATCACCATGGCACGGGCCAGCTGGCTGGCCTGCTGGATGTCGCCGGCCGGGCCGTTCGAGACGCCCTCCTCGCCGTATTTGATGATCTCGGCCGCCTTGCCGGCCATGGTCATCGCCAGCTTCTGCTTGGCCTCGTCCTTGTGATAGTTCAGCCGGTCCATCTCGGGCAGCGACACCACCATGCCGAGCGCGCCGCCGCGCGGGATGATCGTCGCCTTGTAGACCGGATCGCATTTCGGCAGGCTCAGGCCGACGATGGCGTGGCCGGCCTCGTGATAGGCGGTCTTTTCCTTCTGCTCGGGGGTCAGGACCATGCTGCGGCGCTCGACGCCCAGCATCACCTTGTCCTTGGCGTTCTCGAAGTCCTCCATGGTGACGAAGCGGCGGCCGATGCGCGCGGCCATCAGCGCGGCCTCGTTCACCAGGTTCATCAGGTCGGCGCCGGAAAAGCCCGGCGTGCCGCGGGCGATGATGCGCAGGTCCACGTCGGGACCGACCGGCACCTTGCGGCTATGCACGCCAAGGATCTTTTCACGCCCCTTGATGTCGGGATTCGGCACGTAGATCTGGCGGTCGAAGCGGCCGGGGCGCAGCAGCGCCGGGTCCAGCACGTCCTTGCGGTTGGTGGCGGCGATGATGATGACGCCTTCGTTCGCGTCGAAGCCGTCCATCTCGACCAGCAGCTGGTTCAGGGTCTGCTCGCGCTCGTCATTGCCGCCGCCGATGCCGACGCCGCGGGCACGGCCCACCGCGTCGATCTCGTCGATGAAGACGATGCAGGGGGCGGATTTCTTGGCCTGTTCGAACATGTCGCGCACGCGCGAGGCGCCTACGCCCACGAACATCTCGACGAAATCAGAGCCCGAGATGGTGAAGAACGGCACGCCCGCCTCGCCGGCGATGGCGCGGGCGAGCAGCGTCTTGCCGGTGCCGGGCGGGCCGACCAGCAGCGCGCCTTTCGGGATCTTGCCGCCGAGGCGGCTGAATTTCTGCGGGTTGCGCAGGAATTCGACGATCTCCTCCAGTTCCTCCTTGGCCTCGTCGATGCCGGCCACGTCGTCGAAGGTCACGCGGCCGTGCTTTTCGGTCAGCAGCTTGGCGCGCGACTTGCCGAAGCCCATGGCCCCGCCCTTGCCGCCGCCCTGCATGCGGTTCATGAAGAAGATCCAGACGCCGATCAGCAGGATGAAGGGTAGCCAGACGCCCAGGAGCGACATGAAGCCCGATTGCTGCTGACGCTCGACCCGGACATCCACGCCGCGGTCGATCAGGCGGTTTGCCAGTTCCTCGCCCTGCGGCCGGACGGTGGCGAATTGCTTGCCGTCCTTGTCGGTGATGCCGACATTCTCGCCATCGATGGTGACGGCGGTGATCTCATCCTTTTCCACCCGCTGGATGAAATCGGAATAGCTGATCTGGCGGCTGTTCATCTGGGTCGATCCGTCGCTGAACAGGTTGAACAGCGCCAGGATCATCAGAAACAGGACCACCCAAAAGGCGATATTGCGCGCGTTGCCCAAAGGCATGTCCTCCGCGGGTAAACAGGCTTTCGCTTGAAAATAGGGATTCCGGCGTCAGGTTCAATGCGTATACAGCAAGGCGCGGAATTCCTGCATCCCGCGCAGCGGCTTTGCGCCGTAGCCCGGGGCCGGCCGCAGCACCGGCGCGGCGATCAGCCGGTCGCCCGTCCAGATGCCGGGACTGGCCGCGGCCTCGTCCCGCATCAGCCCCGCTCCGCGCCAGTCCAGCCCCGGCAGCGGCTCATGCCCCACGGCCCGCACCTGCTCGCCGGGCCGCACGCCCTCGACCCGCCAGCGCCGGTCCCAGATCGCCTCGGCCCCCTCGGCAGCGGGGCTGCGCAGGGCGGCGACGGGTTCGCGGATCAGCCACAGCAGGCCTTGGCGCGGCTCGACGATCACGCCGTCCAGCGTCAGCCTGGCCTCGCCTTCCAGCGCCGCCAGCGCATGCAGCAGCGGCGCACGCCGGGGCGGGTAATCGCCGCCGCCGACAAAGCGCAGCCCGGCGACGAGCAGACGCCGCCGGATCTCCAGCGGCGCCTGGCGAAAGGCGGCCAGCGGCAGCGCCAGTGAACCGGCGCGGCTCTGCGCGCCTTCGGCCAGCCGCGCGGCGAACTCGCGCAGCGCATCCCGCGCCATGGCAAGATTGGCAGCCGATTGCGCCAGTTGCCCGATCGGCAGGTCCAGCGTGGCAATGGCCTTGCGCACCCGCACCCGCTCGAAATCCTGGTTCTCGTTCGAGGGATCGTCGGTCCAATCCAGCCCGCGCGTTGCCAGCCAGCGCCGCAGATCGGCACGGGTCACCTCCAGCAAAGGGCGCAGCCAGGTCATCCCGAAAGCCTCGCGCGCCGGCGCCATGGCCGACAGCCCGTCCACCCCCGCACCCCGGTTCAGGCGCATCAGCAGCGTCTCGGCCTGATCGTCCAGCGTATGGCCCAGAAGCACGGCGGACAGCCCGTGCCGCTGCGCCCAATCGGCCAGCAGGCGCAACCGGGCCTCGCGCGCGGCGGCCATCAGGTTGCCGCCACCCCGCCGCGTCCAGCGCAGGATTTCATGCGGGATGCCCAGGGCGCCCGCCGTCAGCCCGGCCTGACGCGCCTCCTCGGCCGAGCCGGGGCGCAGCCCGTGATCGACCGTCGCCGCCAGCAGGCGCGCATGGCCCCAGCCATGGGCCAGATGCAGCAATGCGGTGGAATCGCCGCCCCCCGACAAGGCGATGCCGAGCGCGGGGCGGCCAGCGGCCAGACGGTCGAGCGCGGCATGGACCCGCGCCTCGACCGGCTCAGCCCTCATCCGCGAGATCCGCCGCCGCCTCGGGGTCCAGATCCTCGGCCGAGCCCTCGACGGGCGCATCGCAGCCGGTATCGGCGATGCGCCGCTCGGCCTCGGCGGCCTGCGGCGCGTCGGGGAAGCGGGCGACGATTTCCTGAAGGTAGAAGCAGCCCTCTTGCGGGCCGGCCTTGGCGGACATGGCCCGCGACAGGCCCAGCAGCGCATCCGCCGCCTGCGGCCCGTTCGGGTTGGCGGCAAAGCTTTCCAGCCAGGCCACGCCCGCGCCTTCCAGATCGCCGGCGGAATCCAGCGCCGTCCCGCGCAGGAACAGCGCCTCGGCGGTCAGCGGACCGCCAACATGGGTTTCGGCGATGGCCGCGAAGAGCTCCGCAGCACGACGAAAGTCACCCTGACCGAGCACCTCCCGGGCCCGGTCGAAATCCGCCTTTTCCGCCGCGGTCGCGGCAGCCCCGGACGAAGGGGTCTTGGGTTGCGTCAGCGCGCCCTGCTGGTCCGAGGGCGGCAGGGGCACCGATCCGCCCTGCTCGCCCAGCGTCGGCGTGGTCAGGCTGCCCAGGTCGCAGCCCTCCTCCATCTCGCAAAGGCGGAACTCGATATCGCCGATGCGGGTGGTGCCGTCCCGGACGATGCGGTCGATGCGGTTCTGCAACTGCTCGGTCTGGCCGGTCAGCTGCGCCAGCCGCGCCTCCATGGCGTTCATGCGGTCGATGGCGCTGTCGCCGCCCGCCGCCGCGAAGCCCGCCGGGCCCGAGGCGACAAGCTGCGCGCGCAGGCTTTGCAGGTCGGCTGAAAGCTGGTTCAGCTCGGCGCGGATATCGGCCAGGGTCTGCGCGTCCTGCGCCGCCACCGGCAGCGCCGCCAGCGCGAACCCGGCCGCGAGAAGCAGCCCCCTGAAGCCCCGGCCGGCCATCACATGCCCGCCCCTGGGCTGACCACCGTCACGGCACGGCGGTTCTTGGTGAAGCATTCCTCGGTCGAGCAGATCGCCAGCGGACGTTCCTTGCCATAGCTGACGGTGCGCAACCGGCCCGGCGCGATGCCCTGCGAGATCAGGTATTCCTGCACCGAATTGGCACGGCGCGCACCCAGCGCGAGGTTGTATTCGCGGGTGCCCTGCTCATCGGCATGGCCCTCGATCACGGCGGCGAAACCGGCATTCTGGTTCAGCCAGCCAGCCTGGTTGGCCAGGATCACCCGCGCCTCGGGGGTCAGCGTGGACTGGTCCAGCGGGAACAGGACCGTGTCGCCGACGCTGGCCTTGAAATATTCGGCGCTGCCCGGCAGCACGGCCGAGCCGACGCCCGACGCGCCGCCCGCCCCGGCATAGGGGTCCTGAATCTGCATGTCCTGCGCCGGCCGGGCGCAGGCCGCCAGCGCGAGAATGGCGCCGACCGCGGCAATTTTCATGAAAGTTTTCATAATCCTGTCCATTTCACGCACTTCAGGGCAGCAACGGGCCCCAGTCGGGGTCCGAAGCCGCGCCGTTGATCTTGACCGGGCGCATGTTGCGCCCCGTGATATCCACCGAATGCAGGCGCGGCTGGCCGTCGCCGCCCGGGGTCACCCGCGTGAACATCACGACGCGGCCATTGGGGGCCCAAGTCGGGCCCTCGTCAAGGAACGATTCCGTCAGCATTTTCTCTTCCGAGCCATCGGTGCGCATGACGCCGATGTGGAACTTGCCGCCAACCTGCCGGGTAAAGGCGATCATGTCGCCGCGCGGCGACCAGACCGGCGTGCCATAGCGCCCCTCGCCAAAGCTGATCCGCCTGGGCTCGCCGCCATTCGCCCCCATGATGTAAAGCTGCGGCGTGCCCGAGCGGTCGCTCTCGAACACGATCTGCTTGCCGTCGGGGCTGTAGCTGGGCGAGGTCTCGATCGAGGGCGCGTTGGTCAGCGCCCGCTGCGCCCCGGTCGCGGCATCCATCTGGTAGATGTCGGTATTGCCGTTCTTCTCCAGCGAATAGAGAATCCAGCGCCCGTCCGGCGAAAAGCGGGGCGAAAAGCTCATCGTGCCCTGCTGGCCCGCGCCAAGCTGGCGGGTGGCCAGCGAGTTCACGTCCATCATCATCGCTTGCGGGAAGCCCGTGGCATAGCTGGTGTAAAGCAGGCGCGAGCCGTCGGGCGAGAAGCGCGGCTTCAGCACCAGCGTCGCATCGTCGGTCAGCCATTTCACGTTGGCGCCGTCGTAATCCATGATGCCGATGCGCTTGCGGCGGGCGTCCTTGGGGCCGGTCTCCTGCACGAAGGCGACGCGGCTGTCGAAATAGGGCCCCTCGCCGGTCAGCCGCGAATAGACCTGGTCGGCGGCCTTGTGCGCGGCCCGGCGCCAGTTGCCGGTCGCGGCGTCGAACTGCATGCCGTCGCCCAGCGGCTGGCCGGCGAAGACGTCGAACAGCCGGAACTTGACGACGACCTTGCCGCCCTCGACCTTGACCGAACCGGTGATCAGCGCCTGGGCGTTGATCGCCTTCCAGTCCTCGTAGGAGACCGGCGCCTCGAAGCTTTCGGGACGCGCGATATGGGCGCTGGCCGGGATCTCGCGGAACAGCCCGGTGCCGGTCAGGTCGGCGGCGATCAGGTTCTGCACCTGCGCCAGGTATTCGCCCGCCCCGCCCTCGTCGTGAAAGCGGGCGATGGCAAAGGGCATCGGCTCGATCACCCCGTCGGTGATCTCGATCCGCAGGGGGCCGTCCTGCGCCAACACCGGCGCGGCAAGACCGAAGCCGGCAAGGGCCATGACGGAAGTCAGCAAGAATTTTCGCAACATGAATCGCCCTCTGGAGGTCTTGGTTGCAGGATAGAGTGTCGCGCAGCGGGATGCCATGTGGGATGCCATATCACTTCACCCGCGCGCCGCCGCTGGCGTTGAAGTCGATGATGACGTCCTTCCAGCGGTTGTATTTTTCCGGCGGCAGCTTGTAGCCGCCCTTTTCGCACATCAGGATCGCCCGGCGCGCCGCCTCGTAGGCTTGCTTCGCCGCCGCGTCCGAGCCGCCGTCATGGCCGATCATGCGCAGCGAGCCCTTTTCCACCGTGCCGTCCGGCGCCATCGCGAATTGCACCGAAACCGTGGTCCGGCTGGCCTCGGTCGACAGCGAGCCGCGGTTCCAGCATTGCTCGACCGCGACGCGGAAGCCGTCCTTTTCGCCCTGGCTCAGCGGCGGCCCGTTCGCCGCGGCCCCGCCGCCACCCGAACCGCCCGAGCCCTGGTCCTGCATCGCCTCGGCCAGCGCGGCCTGCTTGGCGGCCTCGGCGGCCTTGCGCTCTGCCTCGGCCTGTTCGCGGGCCTTGGCCTCCGCGGCTGCCTTCTCGGCCGCCTTCTTCTCGGCGGCAGCGCGTTCGGCGGCGGCCTTTTCCTCGGCTTCCTTGCGGGCCTGGGCCTCGGCGGCCTTCCTCTCGGCCTCGGCCTTCTCGGCCGCAGCCTTCTCGGCGGCCGCCTTTTCGGCAGCGGCGCGGCGCTCGGCCTCGGCCCTGCGCTCGGCAGCGCGTTTCTCGGCGGCGGCTTCGTCGGCGGCGGCCCTCTCGGCGGCTTCGGCAGCGGCAAGGCGGCGAGCGCGCTCGGCAACCTCCTCGGCCTTGCGGGCCGCCTCGGTCTCGGCCTGCCTGCGCTCGGCCTCGCGGCGCTCGTCCCGTGCGCGCTCCTCGGCGGCGCGGCGGGCGGCAGCTTCCTCGGCCTGGGCGGCGGCGGCACGCTCGGCGGCGGCCTCGGCCTCTTGCCGGGCCAGCAATTGCTCGCGCTGGCGTGCCGCCTCCGCCGCCTGGCGGCGGGCCTGCACGGCCTCGGCCAGCCCTTCGGGGCGGCCGCGCGGACGGGCCGATTCGACCGGGGCCAGCGCCGAACGCTGCGGGATCGGCGCCGGCGACTGCGGCTGCGCGGGGTTGCGCGCCGGATCGGGGCGGTCGGAGTTCTGCGGCAACGCCGCCAACTCGACGGTGTTCTCGGGCTCGGCGGGACGCGGCGCATCGGTCGCCACGGCGACGGGCCGGTTCGGGGTCTGGAAATCCGACAGGTCCGGCCGCGCCTCGGGCCGGGACGGGGGCGTGGTCAATTCCGCCGCCTGCGCATCGGGGGCGGGCGGGCTCACCGCCTCGACCTCGCCCAGCCGGTTTTCGTCGGCAGGCGGGCGCGGTTGGGCCGGCGTGGTCGCGGCCGCATCGGAGACCGGGCCGCGCCCGGCAGCGGCGGCGGCCAGCGACTGGAACTCGGCCTCGGACATGGTCGCGACCTCGGCCATGCGCACCGCCTCCAGCGGCTGCGGCCGGAACAGCGCGCCGCCGACCAGGGCCGCGCCCAGCAGCCCGGCGTGACCGATGCCCGAGATCCAGAAGCCGATGCGTTCCGCCCGATCCATGGCTTCAGCCATCCGCGCCCGCGTCCATCCGCGGCCCGCCGGCCTCGGTCACCAGGACGATATTGTTGAAGCCGGCCGCGTTCAGCGCCCCCATGACCTGCATGATCCGGGCATAGGGGATCGAGCCGTCGGCGCGCAGGTAGATCTTGTCGCTCTGCCGTTCGGCGGCGACGGCGCGCAGCCGGGTGACCAGCTCATCCTCGGGCACCTCGCTGGTCATGACCAGGATCGGCCCCTCGGGGGTGACCGAGACGCTCAGCGGCTCCTCGGGCTCGGCGGGCACGGCCTGGGCGGCGGTCTTGGGCAGTTCCAGCGGCACGCCCCCGGTCAGAAGCGGCGCCGCCACCATGAAGATGATCAGCAGCACCAGCATCACGTCCACGAAAGGCGTGACGTTGATTTCCGCCATCGGCTGGCTGCGGGTGCGACCCTTGCCGTTGCGGCTGCGTTTGACGACCCCGGCACCCATCTTATTCGTCGTCCAGCTGGCGCGAGAGGATGGTCGAGAACTCGTCGGCGAAGGTCTCGTATCCCCCGGTGATGCGGTCGGCGTCCGAGCTGAGCTTGTTGTAGAAGATCACCGCCGGAATCGCCGCCAGCAGGCCAAGCGCCGTCGCCACCAGCGCCTCGGCGATGCCCGGCGCCACCACGGCCAGCGAGGTGTTCTGCGAGATCGCGATCTCCTCGAAGGCGGTCTTGATGCCCCAGACGGTGCCGAACAGGCCGATGAAGGGCGCGGTCGAGCCCACCGTGGCCAGGAAGGGCAGGCCGCGGGTCAGGCGGTCGTTCTCGCGGTTGATGGTGACGTTCATGGCGCGGTCGATGCGCGCGGTCACCCCGGCGATCAGGTTGCCGTCGTCGCGATGGCTGCGCCGCCATTCGGCCATGCCCGAGGAAAAGATCCGCTCGGCCGGGCCCGAGGGCGTCTCGCCGATGCGGTCGTAAAGATCGTCCAGCGGCTGGCCCGACCAGAAGGCGCGGTCGAAGCGGTCCGCCTCGCGCCGGGCGGCGTTGAAGGCAATGAACTTCTGGATGATGATCGCCCAGGCCCAGAACGAGGCCAGGATCAGGATCACCATGACGATCTGGACGGTCAGCGAGGCGCGCGCGAACAGCGCGATGAGCGAGAAATCGACCGGCTGCCCGGCTCCGGCGAGTTGTTCCATGGAATTCGGCCTGTCCTTTGGGCCGCTAAAGATGCGGCTTCTGCTGAAAGGCCAGTTAGCAGAACCGCCCAACGGAGCAACCCCGGGCCGCGTCAATTCTGCGTCAATTGCCCGCGAGACCGCCGGCCCCGAGCCGCGCCGCCACCTCGGCGGGGATGCGTGCCGGCCGGCCGGATGCGGCCAGGCAGGCCAGGGTGACGCGGGCCTGGAACAGCGTCCGGCCGTCGCGGATGACGGCCTGGTCCAGCACGATCCGCGCCGGGCTGAGCGCGTGGAGCCGCGATTCGACCGCCACGAGATCCTCGAAACGGGCCGGCGACAGGTAGTCGGCCTCGACCCGGCGCACGGCGAAGACCAGTCCGGCGCGCTGCAAGGCCGCCTGGTCCACGCCGAGTTCGCGCAGCCATTCCGAGCGGGCGCGCTCGATGAACTTCAGGTAATTCGCATAATAGACGATCCCGGCGAGATCGGTGTCCTCGTAATAGATGCGGATCGCGAAACGGTGCATGGCGGTCCCGGCCGGCAAGGAAGAAAGGGGGTTTTCCACCCCCGTCGCCTGCGGCGACTCCCCCGGAGGATATTTGGACACGGAAGACATGCAAACGGTCATTGCCGCAGGCGCGCGGCGAGCCGCAAGGCATGCGAGGGATCGGTCGCCACGGCCGGCATCACCGGGTCATAGGCGGCGCGGATCAGCGCCGCCAGTTCCCGCGTCGGCGTGACATCGCGGGCAAAGCTCAGCATGGCGCGCATGGCCACGGTCTCGGCCAGCTGGGCGGGATGGGCCTCGGCCAGGGCCCCGCCCATGTTCACAAACCCGATGCAGGCCCGGATGGCGCCGCCGGCGTCGAAACGCAACAGCCGATACTGCTCGGCATCGCTGCCCTGCAACCGCGCCGCCAGGCCGGGCTGGCCGGTCAGCCGGTCGAGATCGGGCAGATCCTGCAACTCCTGCCAGCCACGCAGGAAAAAGGTCATCAGGTTCGCCCCCATCTCGGGATCGGTCTCGGCGATCGGATGGCGGGCATCGGCCAGCACCGCCCGGATGGCGTCGCGAAACACCGGCATGCTTTCATCGGCCAGGCCGAAGATCACCGGTGCCACCGGCCGTCCCCAGCGCGCGCAAAGATAGCGCCCGTCGCGGGTGAACAGCTCGGCGATGGTTTCGGGGGTCAGGGCGGTCTGCGTCATGGCGCGACCATAGCCCGCGCCGGGGGCGGAGGAAAGCGCCCCGGGGACGGGCGATGCAGGCTCAGCGCCTGCATCGGATTGCTGCGGGTCGTCAGGGCAGACTGGCAGCGTCCGCGGCCACGTTGGCAAGGACGACCTCGGGCCGGTCGAGGGCAGGATCGCAATATCCGCCACATCGAGATCCCGCGCGATCTTGCCCCCTTCCAGCATCGGAAGCGGCTTGGGGCGGAGCCTCGGCCGGATCGCCGTTGCGGCATTTCCCTCTCAGTCGATGAGGGCCGCTTCGGTTGCGGCCGCCGTTCGTCCTCGCTGACGCCTTGCGGCCGCTCGGTCACCGCAGGCTTGAAACCCTGCCCAAGCCGAACGCATCGGCGCCGCAATGGCTGGCGATGGTCACTGATGGCGGCATCCGCGCTGGATCGGGCTCTCCGCTTTCCCATGTGAACCGACGCGGTTTCGCCCGTCTCGAAAATCCGTGGCAAGGCGAAGGGAACCCGACGACCCGCCCGGGAATTTCCCTGTGAAAGAGGCTTGTCATGACCGACATTTCCCTTCGACGCGCCTATGATCCGCCCCTGCCGCAAGAGGGCTGCAAGGTGCTGGTGGACCGCATCTGGCCGCGCGGAATCAGCCGCGAGACGTTGGGGGCGGATCTCTGGCTGAAAGAGATCGCGCCCTCGGACGAATTGCGGCACTGGTTCGACCACGATCCCCAGAAATGGCCCGAGTTCCGCCGGCGCTATGCGGCGGAACTGGACGCCAATCCCGAAGCCTTGCGCGAATTGCGCGCGTTGATCCGCAAGGGCCCGGTCACGCTGCTCTATGGCGCCAGGGACACCGAGCACAACAATGCCGTCGCCCTGCGCGACTACCTGGCTCAGTAGCCCAGCGTCGCCGCATCCGGCCGGCGCGGGTCCGAGGCGCCGTAGAGCGTCCCCGTCGCCGGATCGCGCATGATCGACTGGGTCGAGCCCATCGCCTCCTTGACCGCGACGGTATGGCCCTTGGCCTGGAGAATGCGGATGGTGTCGAGGCTGATGCCCTCCTCCACGCGCAGCTCGTCGGGCAGCCATTGGTGATGGATGCGCGGCGCGGTCGAGGCCTCGGCCACGTTCATGCCGTGGTCGATCATGTTCATCACCACCTGCAGGACCGTGGTGATGATCCGCGCCCCGCCGGGCGAGCCGGTGACCAGCCAGACCTTGCCGTCCTTGAGCACCATGGTCGGGGTCATCGACGAGAGCGGCCGCTTGCCCGGCTCGACCGCATTGGCGTCGCCGCCGACCAGGCCGAAGGCGTTGGGCACGCCGGGCTTGGCCGAGAAATCGTCCATCTCGTTGTTCATCAAGACACCCGTGCCCTCGGCCACCAGGCCCGAGCCATAGTTCAGGTTGATGGTATAGGTGTTCGAGACCGCATTGCCCTCCTTGTCCACCACCGAGAAATGCGTGGTCTGGTCGGATTCGTAAGGCGCGAGGTCGGCCGGCTTGATCATCACCGAGGGCGTGGCGAAATCGGCGCTGATCCTGCGGCGCATCTCGGCCGCGTAATCCTTGCCGGTCAGCGCCGCGACCGGCACATCGACGAAATCCGGGTCGCCCAGATATTCCGAGCGGTCGGCATAGGCCAGCTTCATCGCCTCGGCCATCAGGTGGATCGTCTCGCCGGAGTTCTGCCCCAGCGCCCCGACCGGATAGCCCTCCAGCGCGTTCAGGATCTGGATCAGGTGCACCCCGCCCGAGGAGGGTGGCGGCATCGACACGACCTCGTGGCCGCGATAGCTGCCGCGCACCGGCTCGCGTTCGACGGGCTTGTAGGCGGCCATGTCCTCGACGGTGATCAGCCCGCCCGCCTCCTGCACCGAGCGGGCGATGGCCTCGGCCACCTCGCCCTTGTAGAAGCCGTCCGGCCCGTCGGCGGCGATCTTCTTCAGCGTCGCCGCCAGGTCGGCCTGCACCAGCCGGTCGCCGGGCCGATAGGCCGCGCCACCCTCCTTGAAGAAGATCTTCGCGCTGGCGGGAAACTTCTCCAGATGCTCGCGCTCGGCCTCGATGCTGTCGGCGAGTTCCGGGGTGACGGTGATCCCCTCCTCGGCCAGCCGGATCGCGGGGGCGATGACCTCCGCCCAGCCTATGCTGCCGTATCTGTCCAGCGCCAGCTTCATCCCGGCCACCGTCCCCGGCACGCCCGAGGCCGCACCGCTGTAAAGCGACTTCTCGCTGTTGGCCTCGCCCGCCGCGTCCAGGAACATGTCGCGCGAGGCGGCCTGCGGCGCCATTTCGCGATAATCGATGGCATGGGTCTGGCCAGTCCCGGCATCATGCACCAGCATGAAGCCGCCGCCGCCGATATTGCCGGCGCGCGGCAGGGTAACGGCCAGGGCAAAGGCCACCGCCACGCCGGCATCGACCGCGTTGCCGCCCTTGGCCATGATGTCGCGGCCGATTTCGGCAGCCAGGCGCTCCTGCGCCGAAACCATGCCGTTTTCCGCCCAGACCGGGTGGATCCGGTCCATCACGTCGAAGATCGCGGCGTCCTGCGCCGCCGCCGGCAGCCCGATGCAGCCCGCCACCACCATGGCCGCCGCACGGCCCATCCCGACGATTCGATCCTTCATGGCATCCTCCGCTCAACCCTTGCGGGTCGAGCCTAGCAGCAGAACGGCTCGGATCAAAAAGCGAAACCCGCGACGATGCGCCAGCGTCCAGGCCGCGTCATGAGTATTTGTGAAACGGTGAAACATGCAGCACCTGATTTTCAGCGCAACCGCATGTTTCACCGTTTTCCAAATACTCAGAATCCGGCGGCGAAGCCGGGCGCTTTACCCAGCCTTCTTCGCCTTGGCAGCCGCCGGCTTCTTTGCGGCGGCCTTCTTTTCGGCCGGCTTTTTCGCAGCCGCCTTCTTCGCCGGCTTCTTGCCCGATTTCGCGGCCTTCTCGGCGATCAGTTCCAGCGCACGCTCCAGCGTGACCGAGTCCGGCTCCAGGTCGCGTGGCAGCGTCGCATTGACCTTGCCCCATTTGACATACGGCCCGTAGCGGCCGCTCATCACCTGCACCGGCCCGCCCTCGGGATGCTCGCCCAGTTCCGCCAGCGGCGCGGCGGCGGCCCTGCCGCGGGTGACCTTCTGGGCCAGCACCTCGACGGCGCGGTTCATGCCGATGGTGAAGACCTCGTCGACCTCCGGCAGGTTGGCGTATTTCGCGCCATGCTTCACATAGGGGCCATAGCGGCCGATGCCGGCCTCGACCGGGACGCCGTCCTCGGGATGCGGGCCGATCTCGCGCGGCAGGGCCAGCAGGGCCAGCGCCCGCTCCAGGTCCACAGAGGCCAGGTCCCAGCCCTTGGGGATCGAGGCGCGAGGCGGCTTCGGTTTCTCCGCCGTCGCCTCGCCGCGCTGCACGTAAGGGCCGAAGCGACCGTTCTTCAGGCTGATCTCATCGCCATTGTCCACGCCCAGCACGGCATCGCCCACCACCTCGGCATCGGGCGAGGAAATCGGCCGGGTAAAGCGGCAATCGGGGTAGTTCGAGCAGCCGATGAAGGCTCCGCCCGAACGCGCCGTCTTCAGATGCAGCCGGCCCTTGTGGCAGAGCGGGCATTCGCGCGGATCCGAACCGTCGGGCCGCGGCGGGTAGAGATGCGGCGCCAGGGTCTCGTCGATCGCCTCCAGCACCTCGCCGATGCGCAGCTCGGAGGTGCCCTCCAGCGCCGCGGTGAAGTCCCGCCAGAAACGGCGCAGCACCTCGCGATAGGCGCGCTCGCCCGAGGAGATGTCGTCAAGTTCCCCCTCCAGGTTGGCGGTGAAGTCGTAGCTGACATAACGCGGGAAATATTTCAGCAGGAAGATCGTGACCAGCCGGCCCTTGTCCTCTGGGATCAGGCGGTTCTGCTCCTTGCGGACATAGTCGCGGTCCTGAATGGTGGTCACGATGCTGGCATAGGTCGAGGGCCGGCCGATCCCCAGCTCTTCCATGCGCTTGACCAGCGTCGCCTCGGTATAGCGTGGCGGCGCCTGGGTGAAATGCTGCTCGGGCGTGACGGCGCGCTTCTCGGCCGCCTCGCCCTCGTGAATCAGCGGCAGGCGCCGGCTGTCCTCGTCCTCCTCGTCGTCGCGGCCCTGGTCATAGACCCGCAGGAAGCCGTCGAACAGCATCACCTGCCCGTTGGCGCGCAGGCCGACCTGGCCGTCGGGGCTGGCGATCTCGACCGTGGTGCGCTCCATCCGCGCCGATTCCATCTGGCTGGCGATGGTGCGCTTCCAGATCAGGTCGTAAAGCGCCTTCTGGTCCTTGTCCGAGACCGGCAGCCGGTCGGGCGACAGCATCATGTCGGTCGGCCGGATGCATTCATGCGCCTCTTGCGCGTTCTTGGCCTTGTTCTTGTACATGCGCGGCGATTTCGGCAGGTATTCCGCTCCGAAGCGCGCCTTGATCGCGTCGCGCGCCGCCATCACCGCCTCGGGCGCCATGTCGATGCCGTCGGTGCGCATATAGGTGATGTGGCCCGCCTCGTAGAGCCGCTGCGCCGCCGACATGCAGGCCCGCGCGCCCAGGCCCAGCTTGCGGCTGGCCTCCTGCTGAAGGGTCGAGGTCATGAAGGGCGGCCAGGGATTGCGGCTGGCGGGCTTGGCAGCGACGCTGGCGACCTTCAACTCGCGCGAGGCGATCGCCGCCACGGCCAGCTTCGCAGCTTCCTCGTCGGCGATGTCGAAGCGTTCCAGCTTCTTGCCGCCGAAGACGGTCATGGTCGCGTCGTATTCGTCGCCGCGCGGCGTCGCCAGCCGGGCATGGACCGACCAGTATTCGCGGGCCTTGAAGGCCTCGATCTCCATCTCGCGATCGACGATGACGCGCAGGGCGACCGATTGCACCCGGCCGGCGGACTTGGCGCCGGGCAGCTTGCGCCACAGGACCGGCGACAGGTTGAAGCCGACCAGATAGTCCAGCGCCCGGCGCGCCAGATAGGCGTCGACCAGCGGCTGGTCGATCTGGCGCGGATTGGCCATGGCCTCGGTCACCGCCGCCTTGGTGATGGCGTTGAAGGTGACGCGGCTGACCTCGGCGCCCTTCTTCAGCGCCGGCGCCAGGGTTTCCAGCAGGTGCCAGGAAATCGCCTCGCCCTCGCGGTCGGGGTCGGTGGCCAGGATCAGGTTCGGGTCCGAGGCCAACGCGTCCTTGATCGCCTTGACGTGCTTTTTCGATTCCGAGGCGACTTCCCATTTCATGGCGAAATCCGCCTCGGGATCGACGCTGCCGTCCTTGGGCGGCAGGTCGCGCACATGCCCGAACGAGGCCAGAACCGTATAGTCGTCGCCCAGGTATTTGTTGATCGTTTTGGCCTTGGCCGGTGATTCAACGACGACGACGGGCATGAAGATTCCTTCGCTTGATTCGGCGCCGGAACATGGGCATCGCCCGGCGAACTGTCAACGCCGGGCTTCTTTCGTGTCCAAATATCCCGGGGGGAACGCCTTGCGTGCCCCATCCAGGGGCGCGCAAGGCGTGGGGGGCAGAGCCCCCCGCGCCACGTTCAAATGCCGTCGCCGACGAAGGCCTTCTCGACCACGAATTCCTTGGGATCGCTGTTGGCACCCTCGCGCAGGCCGAACCCTTCCAGCACCGCCTTCACATCGGTGTTGAAGGCCAGGCTGCCGCAGATCATGGCGCGGTCATTTGCCGCATCCATCGGCGGCAGGTTCAGGTCGGCGAACACCTTGCCCGAGGTCAGGTTGTCGGTGATGCGGCCCATGTATTGCGTCTCTTCCCGCGTGGTCGTGGGATAATACAGCAGCCGGTTGGCGAATTCCTCGCCATAGAGCTCGCCCAGCAGCGGGTCGTGCCGCAGGTTCTCGACCAGTTCGCGGCCATAGGCCAGCTCGTCGGCGGTGCGGCAGGTATGCATCATGATGACCTGCTCGTAGCGCTCATAGGTCTCGGGGTCGCGCATGAGCGAAGCGAAGGGCGCGATGCCGGTGCCAGTGGCCAGGAACCACATGCGCTTGCCGGGCAGGAGCGCGTCCAGCACCAGCGTGCCGACCGGCTTGGGCCGCAGGATGATCTGGTCGCCCGGCTGGATGTTCTGCAACCGCGAGGTCAGCGGCCCGTCCGGCACCTTGATCGAATAGAATTCCAGCTCCTCGTCCCAATTGGGCGAGGCGATGGAATAGGCGCGCAGGATCGGCTTGCCGTTGTCGTCCGGCAGGCCGATCATCACGAACTCGCCCGAGCGGAAGCGCAGGCTGGCCGGGCGCGTGACGCGGAACGAGAACAGCCGATCCGTCCAATGCCTGACCGAGGTCACGGTCTGGGCGTCGGGCAAGGTCTTGGCGGGTTTGGCGGCAAGGTCCACGGAAAGATCCAGTGTCATATTCGGGGTCCCGGTTTATCTAATGCATGGGAAGGCGGGGCGAAACCCCGGGTTTCAGCCGGCAAGCCGCGACCGATGGTCCCAGTCCTGCCAGTCGGCGCGATAGAGCCATTGCTCCTGCGGCTGGCGGGCGGCCAGCGCGGCCGGGATGCGCACCTCGTCGAAGCCGACGCGGCGGGCCATGGCATATTGGTCCGAGATCAGCCCGCCCACGGCGCGCAGCCGGCCCTTGTAGCCCTTTTCGCGCAGGATGCGGGCCAGCGAAAAGCCGCGCCCGTCCGTCATCGCCGGGAACTCGATGGCGATCAGCTCATGGTCCAGATAGTCGCCCAGGATCGCCGGATCGGTATCCGGCGCCAAGGTCACCGGCTCGGCCCCGTCATCGGGATGGAAACCGTCATCGCGGACAAGGAAGAAATCGCTCATGCCTACGCTCCTGTGCGGACCATGCGCCCGCCGATGAAATGGATGCCGCATTCGGTCTTCTGGCTGCCCCGCCAGCGGCCGGCGCGCGGATCCTCGCCCGGCTTGATGGGCGAGGTGCAGGGGGCGCAGCCGATCGAGGCATAGCCCTTGGCGACCAGCGGATGGCGCGGCAGGTTGTTCTCGGCCATGTAGTCCTGGACATCCTGGGGGCGCCAATGCGCCAGCGGATTGATGCGCAGCCGCGAAGGCGGCTCGGATTCGAAGAATTCCAGCTGCTGGCGCTCGCCGCCCTGGAAGCGTTTGCGCCCGGTGATCCAGGCGTCGAACTTCGACAGCTCGCGCTCCAGGGGGATGGTCTTGCGGAAATCGCAGCAGGCATCGGTGTTGAACTGGTGCAGCGTGCCGTCCGGGTCGTTCAGCGCCACCTCGCGTCCGGTGGCGCGGATCACCCGCACGTCGGTCAGCCCCAGCTTCTGGGTCACTTCCAGCTGGTAGTCCAGCGTCTCCTGGAACAGCATCATCGTGTCGATGAACAGCACCGGCGTCCCCGGAGCCACCACCGAAACCATGTGCAGAAGCACCACCGATTCCGCCCCGAAGCTCGAGACCAGCGTGGTCGAGCCCAGGTCGGGATCGCGCAACGCGCGCCGCAGCACCTCGGTCGCGGCGTGGTGGCGATAGCGGTCGTTCAGCCGCGCCGCGCGGGCATCCAGCGTCTGGTCAAGCATCGGCCGGATACAGCGCCGCCTTGAACGGAGCCACTCCCAGACGGCGATAGGCGTCGATGAAGCGCTCCTCGGGGGACTCGCGCAGTTCCAGATAGGCGTCGATCAGCCGGTCGATGGCCGGCACCACCTCTTCGGCCGGGAAACCCGCGCCGGCGCGCTGGCCGATGGCCGGGATGTCGTAGCCGTCGCCGCCCAGCGTGATCTGGTAGTTCTCGACCCCCGCGCGGTCCAGGCCCAGGATGCCGATATGGCCCAGGTGGTGGTGGCCGCAGGCGTTGATGCAGCCCGAGATGCGGATGTTGAACTTGCCGATTTCTTCCTCGAGGCCGCGGGCGCGGAAATGCGCCGCGATGTCCTGGGCGATCGGGATCGAGCGGGCGGTGGCCAGCGTGCAGTAGTCCATGCCCGGGCAAGCGACGATATCGCTGATCAGGCCCGCATTGGCGGTGGCGAGGCCGGCGGCCTTCAGCTCCTGATAGACCGCGAACAGGTCGGACTTGTGGACATGCGGCAGCACCACGTTCTGCTCGTGGCTGATGCGCAGGTCGTGATGGCCGAAACGCTCGGCCAGGTCCGCCAGCAGGCGCATCTGTTCAGCCGAGGCATCGCCCGGCGTCTGGCCCGGCGCCTTGAAGGTCACGGTGACGCTGGCATAGCCCTCCTGCTTGTGGGCCGACAGGTTGGTGTCGGTCCAGCTGCGGAAGGCGGGATTCGCGGCGCGGCGCTCTTCGTAGTCCCCTTCGGGCTCGTTGCGGAAGGCCGGCGGGGCATAGAGGCTTTTCAGCGCCGCCAGCAGGTCCTGGTCGGCACCGGTGAAGGCCTGGCGGCGGCGCTGGAACTCGGCCTCGATCTCCTCGCGCATCACGTCGAGGCCGCGCTCGGCCACGGTGATCTTGATGCGGGCCTTGTACTTGTTGTCGCGGCGGCCGGAGAGGTTGTAGGCGGCGATGATCGCCTCGATATAGGGCAGCAGATCGGCCTCGGGCAGATACTCGCGCACCACCTTGCCCAGCAGCGGCGTGCGGCCCAGGCCGCCACCGATCCAGACCTGATAGCCCAGCTCGCCCCTGTCGTTGCTGACCAGCCGCAAGCCGATGTCATGCGCGGCGATGACGGCACGGTCCTTCTTGCCGCCCGAGACGGCGATCTTGAACTTGCGCGGCAGGAACTGGAACTCGGCATGGTCGGTGGACCATTGCCGCAGCAGCTCGGCATAGGGGCGCGGATCGGCGACCTCGTCGGCGGCGGCGCCGGCGAAGGCGTCGGTGGTCACGTTGCGGATCGTGTTGCCCGAGGTCTGGATGGCGTGCAGGCCGACATCGGCCAGGGCGTCCAGCATGTCCGGGATATCGACCAGCTTCGGCCAGTTGTACTGGATGTTCTGCCGCGTGGTCCAATGGCCATAGCCCTTGTCCCATTTCTCGGCCAGAAGCGCCAGGGTGCGCATCTGGTCGGGGCTGATGGTGCCATAGGGAATGGCCACCCGCAGCATATAGGCATGCAATTGCAGGTATACGCCGTTCATCAGCCGCAGCGGCCGGAACTCGTCCTCGGTCAGGCTGCCGTCCAGCCGGCGCTCGACCTGCTGGCGGAACTGCTGGGCGCGGTGGCGGAGATATTCGTTATGCTGGGGACGCGCGTCAAACATTGCTGGCCTCGACTTCGGACTGGGCGAATTCGGCTTGCTTGCCATGGAAGTAGTTGGAGGGGCCGCGGCGGCGGAACGCCTCGCGGAAATGCGTGGGCTCCGGGCGGCCGTCGGGGCCACGGCGGGCCTCGGCCAGATAGGGACCGACGACGACATTGGCCTGGGCGATGGCGTCGAGCAGGGCCAGTTCGGCGATAGCCTCGTCCTCGAACAGCTCGGCCTCTCGCGGGTCGGCCGTCCAGCCGCCGTCGCGCATCCACACGCAATGGCCCATGCGCAGGTCATTCGCGGTGATGACGGCGGGGGTCGCGGGGGATGGGGTGAAGCCTTTGGACATGGCCTTGCCTTTCGTTTTCTCTGGCCCCTTTATAGAAAAAAATCCCCCATATTGACGAGTGGGGCGGAAAAATAAGAAACATGTCCTGCAAACAGGGTAAGCAAGCAGGACGAGATTTCAGAATGAGCGACGACCGACAAACACCCATCCGGCTGGACGACACTGACCGCAAAATCCTGTCCCTGCTGCAAGAGGACGCCACCCTGTCACTGGACGACATCGCGGCCCGAGTCGGCGCCTCCAAGACCCCGGTCTGGAACCGGATTCGCAAGCTGCGCGAGGCGGGAGTGATCCGTGGCCAGGTGGCCTTGCTGGACCCCGATGCCCTGGGGCTCGACGCCTGCTTCTTCGTGCTGATCCGCACCAGCGAGCACGATCCGGAATGGGCGCGCAAGTTCCTCAACGCCGTGCGCGCCCGGCCCGAGGTGATCGAAGCGCACCGGCTGGCCGGCGACATCGACTATATCCTCAAGGTGCGGGTGCGCAACGCGCGGGCCTATGACCGCTTCTATCAGGCGCTGATCTCGGAGGTGAAGATCCACAACGTCACCGCGCTCCTGTCGATGGAGGAGCTGAAGGCGACCACAGCGCTCCCGCTGGACTGACCTGCGCCCGCGGCGCTGCCGCATGGGTATTTGGACAACGAAGAAGCGGTCAGGCCAACGCCTTGAGTGCGCGGGGCAGCGCCTCGGCCAGGACAGCGAGCTCCGGCTCGGGCGCGCAGGAGACGCGGATGCAGCGATCCAGCGGCGCCACACCGGGCATGCGCACGAAAACGCCCTGCCCGGCCAGCGCCTGCAACAGGGCATGGGCGAAGGCGCCGTCGCGATGCGTGTCGAGGGCGACGAAATTCGTCGCCGAAGGCAGGGCGGTCAGACCGTTGGAGCGGGCGATGGCACTGATGCGGTCGCGCGCAGTGGCGACCTCGCTGCGGATATGGGCCAGCCAGTCCGCATCCTCGAGCGCGGCCAGCGCGCCGATCTGCGCCGTGCGGTTCATGCCGAAATGGTTGCGGATGCGGTCGAAACCGGCGATCAGCTCGGCCGGGCCGATGGCATAGCCGACCCGGGCGCCGGCCATGGCATGGGCCTTGGAGAAGGTGCGGAAGCGGATCACCCGCATATCCTCGGGATCGATCGCCGGGATCGCCTCGGCGGGGGCGAATTCGGCATAGGCTTCGTCCAGGACCAGCAGGCTGCCCTGCGGCAGATCCTCGAGCATGGCCTCGATGCGGCGGCCGGGATGCCAGCTGCCCATCGGGTTGTCCGGGTTCGCCAGATAGACCAGCCGCGCGCCATGGCGATGCGCGGCTGCGGCCAGCGCCTCCGGATCCTCGGCATCGTCGCGATAGGGCACCTTCACCAGCCGGCCGCCGAAACCCGCGACATGATAGTTGAAGGTCGGATAGGCCCCGTCCGAGGTCACCACCACCTCGCCCGGCGCCAGCATCAGCCGCACCAGCAGGCCCAGCAGCCCGTCGATCCCCTCGCCGACAATGACATTCTCCGGCGCCACCCCATGATGCCCGGCCAGCGCATGGCGCAGGTCGTGGCTGTCCGGATCGCCGTATTTCCAGATCTCGGTCGCCGCCCGCGCCATGGCCTCGACCGCCCGGGGCGAGGGGCCGAAGCCGTTCTCATTGGCGCCCAGCCGGGCGCGAAACGGCGCGCCGCGCCGCCGCTCCAGCGTCTCGGGGCCGGTAAAGGGAACCGTCGCTGGCAGCGCGGCAACGATGGGAGCGAAACGAAAGCGAGTCATGCCGCCACAGAAACCGCAAAGCCGCTGCGCGCGCAAGGGCGCCCGCTTCCAGGGTTTCTTCCGTGGACAAATATCCTGGGGGGTGAGGAGCGCCCGGAAAAAGGTCCGGTGGACCTTTTTCAGCGACGAGCGGGGCGAAGCCCCAGGGCGCCGCAGGCGCGGCGCCCCCTAGAACGCCTTGAAGGTGATCGTCGTCAGCGTCCGCACGATATGCGGGATGTCGAACAGCTTTTCGGAAAGGTAATGCCCGACATCCTGGTCCTCGGGCACATAGATCTTGGCCAGCAGGTCGTAATCGCCCGAGGTCGAGTAAAGCTCGCTGACGATCTCGCGGTCATAGATGGCGTCGGCGACCTCGTAGGTCTTGCCGGGCGAGCAACGGAACTGGACGAAAACCGGGCGCATGACGGGCCTCCTGACTTCTGCGCCGCCAAACTAGACCGCCGGCGCCTCGCGGGTCCAGTCCCCGCGCGCTAACCCGCGCCAGAAGCGGCGCATCAAGAGCACCGCGGCGCAGGTCAGCCCCGCGACCAGCCCCAGCCACAGCCCGGCCGGGCCGATCCCGGCCACGAAGGCCAGGCCGTAGGCCACCGGAATGCCGACCAGCCAATAGCTGACCGCCGCGATCACCATCGGCACGCGCGTATCCTGCACCCCGCGCAGCAGCCCCAGCCCGATCACCTGCATCGCATCCATGAGCTGGAACAGCCCGGCATAGAACAGCAGCCCCGCCGCGATTCCGATGATGGCCGGGGTCTCGGGATGCCCGGCATCCAGGTAGAGCCCGACCAGCTGGCGCGGGAACAGCTCGAAAGCCGCCATGGCCAGCGCCGCGATGACCACCGAGACCGCCGTCACCGTCGCGCCGGCATCGCGCATCCAGGCGCCGTCGCCCCGGCCCTTGGCCTGGCCGACCCGCACGGTGGCGGCGTTCGACATGCCCAGATGCAGCATGAAGGTGATCGAGGCGAGTTGCAGCGCGATGCCATGCGCCGCCAGCTCGCGCGTGCCGATCCAGCCCATCATCACGTTCGAGCCGACGAACAGCCCGCCCTCGGCCACCATGGTCAGGCCGATGGGCAGGCCCAGCAGGAAGACCGCCCGCATCCCGGGCCAGTCGGGGCGCCAGAAACGCTGGAACAGGTGATATTTGCGCGCGGCGGGCAGCCAGGCCGCATAGCCGGCGATCGCCAGCAACTGGCTGAACTGCACCGCGATGGCAGCGATGGCGGCGCCCCGCACCCCCAGCGCCGGCGCGCCCAGATTGCCGAAGATCAGCATCCAGTTCAGGAAGATCACCAGTGGCAGCCCGGCCAGGGTGATCCACAGCACGACCTGCGGCCGCTCCATCGCCGCCAGATAGCTGTTGAGCGTCAGCTGGCACAGCATCGCGATCAGGCCGAAGCCGGCAATGCGCAGGTAGTCCTGCGCCAGCCGCGCCACCACCGGCTCCTGGCCGATGGCCAGCAGGATCGGCTCGGAATGCCACATGGCCGGGATCACCGCCACGGCGAAGGCCAGCGACAGCCACAGCGCCATCCGGGCCGAGCGGCGCACCTCGACCTCGTCGCCGCGGGCGATGGCGGTGGCGATCAGCCCCATCACGCCGATGCCGAAGCCCATGCCCAGAAAGAACAGGATGTTGAAAAAGGACACCGCGATGACCAGCGCCGCCAGTTCCTCGACCCCATACCAGCCGACCATGACGGTATCCGCGACATGGATGGCCATGCGCGCCAGATGGCTGCCCACGAGCGGCAGTCCGAGCGCGAGCGTCGCGCGCAGATGGGGGGGATAGCGGTTGAACGTCATGGCCCTGCCTTATCCTTGGGCACAGGCCGCGGCAAGTGTGGCCGAAAGGCCGCGATAAGGCCGCGATTCAGGGCCGGATCTCGACCTCGGTGCCGATGCGGGCATGGGCGAAGATTTCCTCGATCTCGGCATTGTCGACGGCGATGCAGCCGGCGGTCCAGTCGCCCTTGACCCGGTAGCCGTCGGGCACCTGGTTCGGCTGGCCGTGGATCATGATGTCGCCGCCGGGGCTGAGGCCCAGCCGGCGCGCCGCCTCGCGGTGGCGCTGCTGCGGATAGTCGATGCCCAGCGACAGGTGATAGGCGCTCTGCCGGTTCAGCCGGTCGATGCGGAAGAGGCCCTCGGGGGTGCGGCCGTCGCCCTCGCGGCTCTTGTCGCCCTCGGGCGCGAAACCCAGGGCGATGCGAAAGGTCCGGGGCGGGCCGCTTTCCTGCCAGACGGTCATGCGGCGGGCGGATTTCTCGACCAGGATGCGCTGGACCGGCGAGGCGATGGGGGCTTGCGGACGCATGGGCGGGCGCTGGAAGATCGGCGGCAGGGTGATGCGCGGCAGCCGGAATTCGGGCAGGCGCGGCCAGTGCCAGCCCGCCGCCGGCGGCTGCGGCACCGGGACGGGCGCGGGCTGCGGCGCCCAGAGCAGCCACAGCCCCCAGAGCACCGCCGCAAGGCACAGCACCGAGAAGATCCCGCCCAGCCGCTTCATTGCAGGTCGCGGAACGCCTCTTGCAGCCGCGCCACGGCCTCAACCACCCGGGCGCGGGGCGTGGCGATGTTGAAGCGCAGGAAGTCCTCGCCGCCGCTGCCGAAGGTGCCGCCATGGTTGGCGGCGATGCGGGCGCTGCGCTCGACCCGCGCGGTGAACTCCTGCCGCTCCATCCCGGTACCCGAGAAATCGACCCAGGCCAGGTAGGTCGCCTGCAGGGGCATCGAGCGGATCCCGGGAATCGCGTTCACGCCCTCGTCGAACAGCCGCCGGTTGCCGTCCAGATAGGCCACCAGCGCATCGACCCAGGCCGCGCCCTCGGGCGAATAGGCGGCGGCGACCATGCCCGGCCCGAACAGCCCGGGCGAGATGCCCAGGGCCAGCAGCCGGGTTTGCAGGCGCTTGCGCAACCCGTCGTCGGCCACGATCAGGTTACCGATATGGGCGCCGGCGATGTTGAAGGTCTTGGTGGCGGCGGTCAGCGTCACCAGCCGCGGCGCGGCCTCGGGCGCCACCGTCGCCAGCACGGAATGGCGCGGGCTGCCGGGCATGACCAGGTCGTGGTGGATCTCGTCCGAGACCAGGATCAGGTCATGGGCAGCGCAGAAATCGGCGACCTGCCGCAATTCCTCGGCGCTCCAGACCCTTCCGCCGGGATTGTGGGGCGAGCACAGGATCAGCATCCGCTCGCGCCCGGTCAGCAGCTTCTGCCAGCCCTCCCAGTCCATGCGATACTGCCCGTCCCGGATGGCCAGCGGGAACTCGGCCACCTCGCGGTCTGACGCGCGGATAACGCGGGCGAAGGCGTGATAGACCGGGGTCATGACGATCACCCGGTCGCCCGGCCGGGTGAAGGCATCGACGCAGATCGCCGTGCCGTTGACCAGCCCATGCGCCGACAGGATCCAGTCCGGCTCGATCTGCCAGCCGTGGCGGTTTTCCATCCACCAGCGGATCGAATCGACATAGGCCGGGTTGGCGCCAGGGTAGCCATAGACGCCATGCGC
Organism: Paracoccus sp. MKU1; assembly: GCF_001447385.1. GTDB lineage: Bacteria > Pseudomonadota > Alphaproteobacteria > Rhodobacterales > Rhodobacteraceae > Paracoccus. Next base: position 68,177 of record NZ_LLWQ01000193.1, read on the forward strand.
CGCGATCCGCTCGACCGCGCGCTGCACCGGGGCCGGCGGGCGGAAATCCATGTCCGCGACCCACATCGCGATCCCGTCCTGGGGCGAGACGCCGTAGATCGCCTGCATGTCGTCCCATTTGGAACAGGCGGTGCCGGTGCGGTCGATGATCTCGTCGAAGTCGGGCTGGGCCATGCTTCCCCTCGTTTTCCGTTCGGGCGCAGCATAGCGGCTTGTTGCGCAAGGCCAAGGCTTGCCCTAGATCACGGGCATGACATTGCGCAGCATCATCCTCCATCCCGATCCGCGGCTGAAGAAGGTTTGCGAGCCCGTGGCCCGCATCACCCCCGAGATCGAGACCCTGGCCGCCGACATGCTGGCCACCATGTACGACGCGCCGGGCGTGGGCCTGGCCGCGCCGCAGGTCGGCGTGCTGTCGCGGCTCTATGTCATGGATTGCGAAAAGGATCCCGAGGCACCGCGCAACCCCGTCGTCATGGTCAATCCCGAGGTGACCTGGACCTCCGAGGCGCTGAACACCTATGAGGAGGGTTGCCTGTCGATCCCCGACCAATATGCCGACGTGACCCGGCCGGCCCAGGTCAAGGTGCGCTGGCTGGGCCTGGACGGCAAGACGCATGAGCGCGCGTTCGAGGGGCTCTGGGCCACCTGCGCCCAGCATGAGATCGACCACCTCGACGGCAAGCTGTTCATCGACTATCTCGGCCCGATCAAGCGGCAGATGATCACCCGCAAGATGGTCAAGCTGAAGCGCGAGCGCAACCGTGCCTGAGCCGCTGTCCGGCGAGGATGGCGCGCAGGCGCCGCGCGGTCCCGACCCCGCCGGGCTTGCCGCGCAGGGGCGCATCCGCCCGATCCTGATCCATCCCGACCCGGCACTGCGCCGGGTCTGCGAACCGGTCGGGCGGCTGGGCTGGGACCGGGTCTCGCAATTGGCCGCCGACCTGCTGGCGACCATGTATCATGCCGGCGGCCGCGGGCTTGCCGCGCCGCAGATCGGCGAAAGCTGGCGCATCTTCGTCATGGATCACGGCTGGAAGGACGGCACCCCCCTGCCCCGCGTGGTCATGGACCCCGAGATCGCGCCCTTGGGCGGCGAGGTCGAGACCATGGAGGAAGCCTGCCTGTCGATCCCCGGCCGGCCGGTTGCGGTGACGCGTCCGGTCACGGTCTCGATGCGCTGCTTCGACATGACGGGGGCGCTGCAACTCCTGACCCTGGCCGGGATCGAGGCGCGCATCGCCCAGCACGAGGCGGACCATCTCGACGGCCGGCTGATCCTCGATGCGCGGGACGGCGCGGCCGATTCCGGCGCGCGTTAAGCCAGTCTTAGGGGTTCGGTGCTAGACCGGGGCAGAGATGCTGCCGCCGGAGTCGACGCTTGGCCCTGTTGCCTGAAATTCTCTGCTTTCTCGCCGGACTCTGGTTCGGCCGTCGGCGGGTGCCTGTCCGCGAATGCCGGCGCGAGGGCTTCGGCGACGCCTGGCTGGCCTATGGCCAGGGCACCGGCATCCATATCCGGCGCGATTCGCGGCGGGCGGACAGCCCGGGCCGGATTTACCTTCATTCGCCGCCATGATAGCCGGCGGGCATTCCTGACAAGGCCGCCCGATGACCGTCCGCCCCTTCCTGCCCTATGCCGACCGCCGGCTGCATATGCCGGCCGAGCCGGTCCCCGCGATCACCGAGACCGTGCGGATGATCTGGGACGACATGATCGACACCATGGAGGCGATGCCGGGCGTCGGCCTGGCCGCGCCGCAGATCGGCATCATGCAGCGGCTGGCGGTGGTGGACGCCTCGGAAAAGCGCGGCCAGGCGGTGCGCATGGCCAATCCCGAGGTGCTGCATGCCAGCGTGCAACTGCGCGCCCATGAAGAGGCGAGCCCGAACCTGCCCGGCGTCTCGGCCCGGATCGAGCGGCCGCGCGCCGTCACCGTGCGCTTCCTGAACACCGATGGCGAGATCGAGGAGCGGGATTTCGTCGGGCTCTGGGCGACCTCGGTGCAGCACCAGATCGACCATCTGAACGGCCGGCTCTATGTCGATCACCTCTCGCCCCTGCGCCGCAAGATGCTGGTGGCGAAATCGGCCAAGCTGACACGCCGCTGACCCGGGATTTCGGGCGCCCGCCCGCCGGGCGGGTGCGGGCGCCGGCTGGGCCAGGGCGGCACCGCCGCTTCCGCGCGGGCCGCGGCCGGCTCTGCCACAAAGGCATGCGCCCCCTTTCCAAGCGCCGGGGCGGATGCAAGGCCGCATGAGTATTTGGAAAACGGTGAAGGCGCCTTGCGGGCGGGGGCCGGGTTCGGGCCGCAGATGGCCGGCGCCGGGCGATATCCGGGGCCAGACGGGGGAGCGACGCAGCGAAGCGCGAAGGGAACCGCTTTTCTTTGCCGCGACACCCCCTTAACCTCGGCCGCGAACGGGCGGCAGGGGAACGGGCCTTCCGGCAATCCCCGCCCCTCCGCATTCCGCGGCCGGTGCCCCGTTCCCGCTGAAACCTGTCCGCCTGTCATGCGGGCATAGCCCGAACGGTAGGCCAGAGATGTTTTCCGTGTTCCCCCTTCTTGCCGGCCTGCTGTTCTTCGCGGCCTCGCTCACGCCCTCGCTGATCCCGCGCGACTGGCTGATGCAGGGGGTGCTGGCCGGGGTCTCGATGGCGGCGGGCTATGTGATGACCCAGTTCCTGCTGGCGCTGTGGCGCGCGCTGGAGCTGCCGGTGATGAAGGGCCGGCCCGCGCGCATCGCCCATGCCGTTCTGGCCGTGCCGGTGCTGGTGCTGCTGGGCCGCGGGGTGATCCTGTCGGGCGAGTGGCAGAACAGCATCCGCGCCCGCATGGGCATGCCCGACCTGGAGGTCAACAACACCGCCAAGATGCTGGCCCTGGCGCTGGCGGTGTTCCTGGCGCTGTTCGTGATCGGCAAGGCGATCCAGGCGCTGTTTGACCTGCTGCGGCTGCGGCTGGCGCGCTATATCCCGGTGCGCAGCGCCAATGTGCTGGGCCTGCTGCTGGCGGCGCTGATCGTGGTGACGCTGACCCGCGACGGGGTGGTGAACGGGGCGATGCGCATCGCCGACAGCTCCTATGCCGCGGCCCAGCACCTGACCGACCCGAATGTCCCTCCGCCCGCCGAGCCGTGGCAGGCCGGCTCGGTCGCCTCCGGCATCGACTGGGAGCTGATGGGCAAGCCGGGGCGCGACTTCGTGCTGGGCGGGCCGCGCGCCCGCGCCATCTCGGGCTTCACCGGCCGGCCGGCCAGGGAGCCGCTGCGCATCTATGTCGGGCTGGCGCAGGACAAGGACCCCGACACCCGCGCCAAGGCGGCGCTGGACGAGATGCTGCGCGTGGGCGCCTTCGACCGCAAGGTGCTGGTGCTGGCCAGCCCCACGGGCACCGGCTGGATGGACCCGGCCAGCTATGACGCGCTGGAATACATGCATGGCGGCGACGTGGCGACGGTGGCGGTGCAATATTCCTATCTGCAAAGCCCGCTGGCCCTGATCTTCGAGACCGAGGCCGGGCTCGACCAGACCACGGCATTGATGCGCGCGGTCTATGAACATTGGCGCCACCTGCCGGCGGACCGCCGGCCGCGCCTGTATCTGCACGGCATATCGCTGGGCGCCTGGTCGTCCATGTATGCCTTCAACCCGTTCCAGATGATGAACGAGCCGGTCGCCGGCGCCTTCTGGGTCGGGCCGCCCTTCCCCTCGACGCTGTGGCGGCAGGCCAACGGCGCGCGCCAGCCCGGCAGCCGCTTCGTCCTGCCCGAACTGGATGAGGGCGAGGTCATCCGCTATGCCAGCCAATACGCGCCGCCCGACCGTTCGGGCCGGCCCTGGGGGCGGCTGCGCATCCTGTTCCTGCAATATGCCAGCGATCCGATCGTGTTCTACGATCCGGCCTCGCTGTGGCGGGCACCGGAATGGATGCGCGAGGCGCCGGCGCCCGATATCTCGCCCCGGCTGCGCTTCACCCCGGTGGTGACGCAGCTGCAGCTGGCGGTGGACATGCTGGTCTCGACCTCGGCGCCGCCGGGCTTCGGCCATACCTATCACGCCCGCGACTATATCGACGGCTGGATCGCCGTCACCGCGCCCGAGGGCTGGACGGCAGCCGATACCGAAAGGCTCAAGGCGATCTGCGGCCGGGACGGAAGGCTCGGATGCGCAAACGGCTGATCCTCGCGCTGGCGATGCTGGGGCTGGTGGCGCTGGCGCTGGGGCTGAACACGGCGCGCAACTATGCCGGCTGGCAGCCCGCGACCGAGACCCCGGCCGAGCGGCTGGCCCGGCTTGAGCCGCATTGGCGCATCCTGCGGCCCGAGGGTCCCGGCCCGCACCCCGCCGCGGTGCTGCTGTCGGGCTGCGACGGGGTGCATGACAACATGGATTATTGGGCGCGGCAATTCGTGGCGATGGGCCGGGCGGCGCTGATCCTCGACAGCCATGCGCCGCGGCTGCTGGACAAGGCGCAGGCCTGGCGCGCGCTCTGCGCCGGGCAGGTGCTGCCGGGGGCCGAACGCGCCGGAGACTTGGCCGTGGCGCTGGCGGCGCTGCGGCGGATGCCGGACATCGACGCCTCGGACGTGGCGCTGCTCGGCGCCTCGCATGGCGGCTGGACGGCGATGGAACTCCTGCGCGCTCTCGGCGAGGACGAGCCGCCGCCCGGCCTGACCGCATGGCCCATCCCGCGCGACAGCCTGGCCGCACAGCTTGGCCCGGTGGTGCTGCTTTACCCCTATTGCGGCCTCTTGAACGGCGCCGCAAAGGGCCCCTGGCCCGGCCATGTGCGGGGGCTGATGCTGCTGGCCGAGCTGGATTCGATCATCGATTCAGCCGATTGCCAGAGGATGGGCGAGGATCTGGTCGCCCAGGGCGCGCATCTGGCCGTCATCACCTATCCCGGCATCAATCACGGCTTCGACCAGCGCGAACGCTCGTCGCTCTCGCCGCTGGAATTCGACGCGCGGGCGCGGGCGCGCGCCACCCGCGACATCCGCGCCTTCATGCAGGGTTTTGCCGCGCCCGCGCCCGGGATATGAGGTCCCGACACAAGGAGGGCAGAGATGCGCGTCGTCTTCATGGGCACACCCGATTTCTCGGTCCCGGCGCTGCGGGCCATCGCCGCGCGGCATCAGGTCGTCGCGGTCTATTCCCAGCCGCCCCGCGCCGCCGGGCGCGGACAGAAGCCCCGCCCCTCGCCCGTGCATCGCGCCGCCGAGGAACTGGGCCTGCCGGTCCGCACGCCCGAGCGGCTGAAAGCGCCGCAGGACCAGGCGGATTTCGCCGCGCTTGCCGCCGATGTGGCGGTGGTGGTGGCCTACGGGCTGATCCTGCCGCCGCCGGTGCTGGAGGCGCCGCGGCTGGGCTGCCTGAACATCCACGCCTCGCTGCTGCCGCGCTGGCGGGGGGCGGCGCCGATCCATCGGGCGATCATGGCCGGCGATGCCGAGACCGGCGTCGCCATCATGCAGATGGAGGCGGGGCTGGATACCGGCCCGGTGCTGGCCGAGGCGCGCACCCTCATCGGCCCCGAGGACACCACCGCCGACCTGCACGACCGGCTGGCCGAAATGGGCGCGGCGCTGATCGTCGAGACGCTGCACCGCCTGCCCCTGCCCGCCCGGGCGCAGCCGGCCGAGGGCGTGACCTATGCGCAAAAGATCGACAAGGCCGAGGCGCGGATCGACTGGACCAGGCCGGCGGCGCAGATCGACCGGCAGATCCGCGGCCTCTCGCCCTTTCCCGGCGCCTGGTGCCTGATCGGGGACGAACGGGTGAAGCTCTTGCGCTCGCGCCTCGCCGCCGGCTCGGGCCAGGCCGGTCATGTGCTCTCCGGCTTCACCATCGCCTGCGGCGAGGGCGCCATCGAGGTGCTGGAGGCGCAGCGCGAGGGCAAGCGCCCGATGCCCGCGGCCGAGATCCTGCGCGGCATGACCCTGCCCGGGCGGATCGAGTGATGGCCCGGCTCGATTGACGGCATTGTAGCAAATTCGCCACAACTTTCGGTTGTCGCCGGGCGCGCAGGCCGTTCCGTTCAACCCCATGTTAATCTTTCCCTGTCAGACCGGATTCGAGGCTTTTCGATCCGGCGATCCTGAAAAGGGAAACGACTATCATGGAAAACCTGATCCGTGTGATGGCCGATCATTGGTGGGTGCCGCTGCTGCGCGGCATCGCGGCGATCCTGTTCGGCCTGCTGGCGCTGATCTGGCCGGGGCTGACCGTCTATGCCCTGCTGCTGGTCTTTGGCGCCTATGCGATCTTCGACGGGGCGATGGCGATCGTCACGGCCTTCCGGCGCAAATCCTCGGACGACCGCTGGTGGGCCTGGGCGCTGGACGGTGCGCTGTCGCTCCTCATCGGCCTGATGGCGCTGTTCTGGCCCGAGGCGACGGCGCTGGCCTTCATCATCTGGATGGCCGCCTGGGGCGTGGTCGCCGGCGTCTTCCGCATCATCGCCGCGATCCGGCTGCGGGACGAGATCGAGGGCGAATGGGCGCTGGGGCTCAGCGGGCTTCTGCTGATGGCCTGGGGCGTGCTGCTGGCGCTGGTGCCGGCGGCGGGTCTGCTCAGCATCGCCTGGCTGATCGGCCTGTTCGCGCTGCTGATCGGCGTGGTGATGATCGTGCTGGCCCTGCGGCTCAGGGGGCTGAAGTCGACCTAGGTTGCCCGGCCGCAGGGGTATTTGGGCAACGAAGAAATGGTCAGGTGCCACGCGGCTTGGCGCGGGTGGTCGGGTCGGCCTCCAGCGGGTTTTCCGGCCAGGGATGGCGCGGATAGCGGCCGCGCATGTCCTTTCGGACCTCGGCGTAGCCGCCGGCCCAGAAACCCGGCAGGTCGGTCGTCACCGCGATGGGCTTGCCGCCGGGCGACAGCATGGTGATGCGCAGCGGCCGGTTGCCGGCGACCGGATGCCGGGCCAGGCCGAACAGCTCTTGCAGCTTCAGCTCGACCGAGGGCGTCTCGTGGTCGTAGTCGATGGGCACCTTGCGGCCGAGCGGCGTGACGAAATGCGCCGGCGCCGCCTGGTCCAGCCGGTGCTGGCCGTCCCAGCCGATGCGCGCCTTCAGCGCCTCGGTCAGGTCGAGCCCGCGCAGGTCGGAGAGCGTCCGCACCTTGCCCAGATAAGGCCGCAGCCAGTCGGGATCGGCCAGCAGGCTTTCGTCATCGACCGGGCCGAACTCCGGAATCAGCGCGATCCGCACCCGCAGCCGCGCGGCGCCGGGCGTCCAGCTCAGCCCGTTGGCCCGCAGCCCCTCGACAGCGGCGCGGGCCAGCGCCTGCGGGTCGGGATCGTCCAGTGCCCGGTCGGCCAGCACCAGCGCGCCGAACCGCTCCTGCCGGCGGGCGAGGATGCGGTTGTCGCGGCGGGACCATTCCACCACCTCGACGGTCTCGATGCGGTCGGGGAACAGGGCGCGGATCTCGTCCTCATCCACCGCCACCGCCATGCGGATGCGGGCCTCTCGCGCATCGCCGTCGAGGTCGGTCGCGACGATCAGGCGCTGCGCGGCCAGCGCGTCGCCTTCGGGCAGGATTGCGCCCTTGCCGCCCGACAGCACATAGCGCGGCTGGTCCCCCTTGCGGCGCAAGCCGATGCGGTCGGGATAGGCCAGCGCGGCCATCGCACCGGGCGAGAGGCCGGCGCCCTCGCCCGCCATGCGGCGCAGGCGTTTCGCCTCGTCGCGGATGCGGTGCAGGGTGCCGGGATTGACCGGCCAAGGGTGCCGGTCCTGATAGGTGCGCAGGTCGCGGATCGCCGCCAGCCGCAAGGTCAGGTCGGCGGGGGCGCCGGTCAGCGGGTCGCGCTCGGCCATCAGCGCCGCCAGGTCGGCGGCCTCGCGCCCCGCCCTGACCAGCATATGCGCCAGCCGCGGATGCAGCGGCAGCGGCGCCAGACGCCGGCCATGCGGGGTGATGCGGTTGTCCCCGTCCAGCGCGCCGAGGTCGCGAAGCAGCGCCCGCGCCTCGGCCAGCGCCGCCTGTGGCGGCGGGGTGAGGAAGGCGAGGCCGCGCCCGTCCGAGCCCCAGATCGCCAGTTCCAGCGCCAGCCCGGCCAGGTCGGCCACCGCGATCTCGGGCGGAGCGAAACCGGGCAGCGCGCCTTCTTCGGCCCGCGCCCACATGCGATAGCAGATGCCCGGCGCGACGCGGCCGGCGCGGCCCCGGCGCTGCTCGGCCTCGGCGCGGCTGACGCGTTCGGTCACCAGCCGCGACATGCCCGAGCCGGGATCGAAGCGCGCCCGCCGCGCCCGGCCGGCATCGACCACCACCCGAACCTCGGGAATGGTCAGCGAGGTTTCCGCGATCGCGGTCGCCAGCACGATCCGCCGCCGCCCGCACGGGGGTTGCAGGGCGGCGCGCTGCGCCTTGAAGTCCATGGCGCCGTAAAGCGGCAGCACCTCGGCATCGACGTCCAGCATGGCCTGGACGCGGCGGATCTCGCCCTCGCCGGGCAGGAAGGCCAGGATGGTGCCGCCGGTGTCGCGCGTCGCCGCCTCGGCCTGGGCAATCAGCCGCGCCGCCTCGGGCACCAGCCGGGTGCCCGCAGGCAAGGGGCGGTCCAGCCAGCGCGTCTCGACCGGAAAGGCCCTGCCTTCCGAGCGGATGACCGGCGCGCCCTCCATCAGCGCCGCGACAGGCTCGGCATCCAGCGTCGCCGACATCACCAGCAGCGCCAGGTCGGGCCGCAGCGCCTGCCGCGCCTCCCATGTCAGGGCCAGGCCAAGGTCGGCGTTCAGGCTGCGCTCGTGGAATTCGTCGAAGATCACGCAGCCGACACCCGAAAGCTCGGGGTCGGACTGGATCATCCGGGTCAGGATGCCCTCGGTCACCACCTCGATGCGGGCGCCCGGCACCGCCTCGCCGCGGATGCGATAGCCGACGGTGCGGCCCAGCGGCTCGCCCAGCGTCTCGGCCATGCGCTCGGCCGCGGCGCGGGCGGCGAGGCGGCGCGGCTCCAGCATGGTGATGCGGCCGGGGATGGCGGGCAGCAGCGCCAGGGGCACGCGGGTGGTCTTGCCCGCCCCGGGCGGCGCCATCAGCACGGCGCGGCCATGCGCGGCCAGCGCGGCGGTCAGGTCGGGCAATACGGCGTCGATGGGCAGGTCCATGCCGCCTTATGGCAAAGCGCCGTCGGGGCGAAAAGAGGGGCCCCTACACATCCGCCGCCGGCCTGCCTATCTTGACCCGGCCAAAGCGAGGGACGGAATGGGTATCGCCGACGATCTGATGCAGGGCCTGGGAATGTCCGACCCGGTGATCCGGCTGGGGGTGACCGGGCTGTCGCGGGCCGGCAAGACCGTGTTCATCACCTCGCTGGTGGCGAATCTGCTGGACCGCGGCCGCATGGCGGCGCTGCGGGCCGCGGCCGACGGTTCGCTGAAGGCGGCGTGGTTGCAGCCGCAGCCCGACGACACCGTGCCGCGCTTCGACTATGAACGGCATCTGGCCGCGATGACCGGCCCCGACCCGCATTGGCCCGAGGGCACGCGCCATGTCAGCCAGCTGCGCCTGTCGCTGCGCATCCAGCCGCGCGGGCTGATCGCCGGCTGGCGCGGCCAGCAGGTGCTGCACCTGGACATCGTGGACTATCCGGGCGAGTGGCTTCTGGATTTGCGGCTGATGGAGAAGGATTTCGACCAATGGTCGCAGGAGGTGCTGGACCGCATGGCCGGCCGCCCGGGGGCCGGGGATTTCCGTGCCGCGCTGGCCGCGACCGATCCCGCGCAATTCGACGAAACCGCGGCGCAGGCGCTGGCCGCGGCCTATACCCGGCACCTGCATCTGGCGCGCGAGGCGGGCTGGTCGGACTGCACCCCCGGCCGTTTCCTGATGCCGGGCGAACTGGACGGCTCGCCGGCGCTGACCTTCACGCCCCTGCCGCACGAGATGCGGGCGACGCCCTTGGGGCGCGAATTCGCGCGCCGCTTCGGGGCCTACAAGGCGCGGGTGGTGAAGCCGTTCTTCCGCGACCATTTCGCCCGCATCGACCGGCAGGTGGTGCTGATGGACGTGCTGGGCGCCATCCATGCCGGCCCGCCGGCGGTCGAGGACATGCGCCGCGCCATGGCCGACATCCTGACCGCCTTCCGCCCCGGCCGCGCGGGCTGGCTGGCACAGCTGCTGGGCTCGCGCCGGGTGGGGCGGATCCTGTTCGCCGCGACCAAGGCCGACCACCTGCACCACATCCAGCATCCGCGCCTGACCGCGATCACCGCCGGCATGCTGCGCGAGGCCCGCGACCGCGCCGATTTCTCGGGCGCGCGGACCGAGGCCATGTCCATCGCCTCGCTGCGCACCACCACCGAGGAAATGATCCGGCAGGACGGCGAGGAACTCCCTGCCGTGCGCGGCACGCTGATGGACGGGCGGCAGGCGGCCTTCTATCCGGGCGAGCTGCCGGCCAATCCGGCCGAGCTGCTGGTGCCGGCAAGCCAGGGCGCGACGCGCTGGCTGGACGGCGATTATGCGATCATGGATTTCGCCCCCGCCCCCGGCACGCTGCGGCCGGGCGACGGGCCGCCGCATATCCGCCTGGACCGCGCGGCCGAGTTCCTGATCGGCGACAGGCTATAGGAGAGCGCCATGGCTGAACCTCCGAAACGGCGCGGGCCGGTGCTGATGGAGATGGGCGCGGAGCCGGATGCGCCGCGCGCCGAGCCCATGGCGGAGCCGCGCCCCGACCAGCGCGACCGCAAGGCGCCGCGGGCCGAGTGGCGCGAGGGCGAGGTGGCGCCCTCGCCCGCCGATGCGCCGATGATCGACGACGGGCTGACGCCCCTGCCGCAGCCGCGCACCATGCAGCTGGTGGCGCGGCTGGTCGGGCGCGGACCGTCGCGGCTGACGCGGTTCTTCATCAATACCGGCGTGGCGCTGTTCACCTTCCTTTTGTCGGTGGCGGCGCTGCGCTATCTGACCGATCTGCTGAACAGCTATCCGCTGCTCGGCTGGATCGGCATCGCGTTGATGGCGCTGTTCTGCATCGCGGCACTGGGCATGGCCTGGCGCGAATACCGCGCCTGGTCACGCTTTGCCGCCATCGACGGCATCAACCGCGAGGCCGGGGCGGCGCTGGCCTCGGGCGATCTGAAGGCGGCGCAGCATGTGGTCGGGCGGCTGGAGGGCCTGTATCGCGCCCGGCCGGAGCTGGAATGGGGGCTGACCCGGCTGCGCGAGCGCAAGGGCGACGCCTATGATGCCGGAACGCTGATCGCGCTGGCCGAGACCGAATTGCTGGCGGCCCTGGACCAGCAGGCCCGGCGCGAGATCGAGGCCGCCGCCCGCACCGTCGCCGCCGCCACCGCGCTGATCCCGCTGGCGCTGGCCGATGTGATCGCGGCGCTGGCCGCGAATCTGCGCATGATCCGCCGCATGGCCGAGATCTATGGCGGCCGCGCCGGCGCCGTCGGCGGCTGGCGGCTGGCGCGCACGGTGATGACGCATCTGATCGCCACCGGCGCCGTCGCGGCCGGCGACGACCTGATCCATACCGTCGCCGGCGGGGGCTTGCTTGCCAAGGTCTCGAAACGCTTCGGCGAGGGGGTGGTGAACGGCGCGCTGACCGCCCGGGTCGGCATCGCGGCGATGGAGGTCTGCCGGCCGCTGCCCTTCATCCACCAGCCCCGGCCCCGGGTCGGCAACCTGATCGCGCGGGGGCTGAAGGGGCTCTTCGGCGAGGATGAGGCGAAGTAGGCGCGGATTGCGCTGCCGCATGAGTATTTGGGAAACGGTGAAAGGCGGCGTCCGGGTGGCGGCGCGGTCGCATGAGTATTTGGGGAACAAAGAAGGTGAGGTTCTTTCCCGGCCGCGTCTGGCGTATTGATGGCGCATGAGATCGCGCCGCTTCGCCCTGTCGCTGATGGCTGCCGTTCTGGTCCTGGGCATCGGGGCCGGGGCGCGGGATCGCCTTGACGCTTGGGTCGATGCGACGGTGCTGCCGCGGCTGGAGGTGCCGGTGGGTGTCGAGGTCGTCGCGCGGGACGGCTCGCTTCTGCGGGCGTTCCAGGTCGCGGACGGGCGCTGGCGGCTGGATGCGGGGCCGGTCGATCCGCTGTTTCTCGACATGCTCATGCTGTGGGAGGACCGGCGGTTTCCGCGCCATGCCGGCATCGATCCGAGGGCGCTGCTGCGCGCGGGCTGGCAGGCGCTGCGGCATGGCCGCGTCGTTTCGGGCGGCTCGACCCTGACCATGCAGGTCGCCCGGCTGATCGAGGACGGGCCGACCGGGCAATGGGCCGGCAAGGCGCGGCAGATGCGGCTGGCCCTGGCCCTGGAACGGCGGTTGGGCAAGCGCGAGATCCTGGAGCTTTACCTGCGCCTCGCCCCCTATGGCGCCAATGTCGAGGGCATCCGCGCCGCCAGCCTGCAATGGTTCGGCAAGGAGCCGCGGCGGCTGACGCCGGCGCAGGCGGCGCTGCTGGTCGCGCTGCCGCAATCGCCCGAGACCCGGCGGCCGGACCGTTTCCCCGAGAGGGCCCGGGCCGCGCGCGACCGGGTGCTGGACCGGGCAGCGCGGGCCGGGCTGATTTCCGGCGCCGATGCGCGGGCGGCGATGGCCGAGCCGGTGCCGCGGGTCCGGCGGGCCTTTCCGGCGCTGGCGCCGCTGCTGGCCGCGCGGCTGGTGCGCGAGCATCCGGGGGCCCTGCGGATCGAGACCACCATCGACCGGCGCCTGCAACGCCGGGCCGAGGAACTGGCCTCGCGCGCCGTGCGCGGCGCCGGGCGGCGGCTGTCGGCGGCGGTGGTGCTGGCCGATCACCGGACGGGCGAGATTCTGGCCGAGGTCGGCGCCGCGGACTGGACGGATGGCGCATCGAGCGGCTTCGTCGATATGGCGCGTGCCTGGCGCAGCCCCGGATCAACGCTGAAGCCCTTTGTCTATGGCCTCGCCTTCGACGACGGGCTGGCGCATCCCGAGACGCTGATCGAGGACCGGCCCACCGCCTTCGGCCGCTGGCAGCCGCAGAATTTCGACCATCATTTCCGCGGCACCGTCAGCCTGCGAAACGCGCTGATCTGGTCGCTGAACATCCCCGTGGTGAAGCTGGCCGAGGCGGTGGGGCCGAACCGCGTCGCCCAGGCGCTGCGCCGGGGCGGAATCGAGCTGCGCCTGCCCGGCGAGGCGCCGGGGCTGGCGATCGTGTTGGGCGGTGCGGGCGTGACGCTGGAGGGGCTGGCCGAGGGTTATGCGGCGCTGGCGCGGGGCGGGCGGTCGATCACGCTCTCGCCGTTGCCGGGCGGCGGCGGGGAACGGGCGGCGGCGATGTTCGGCCCGGTCGCGGCCTGGCAGGTCGGCCATATCCTGAGCCAGAACCCCGCGCCGCATGGCGCGCGGCAGCGGCCGATGGCCTACAAGACCGGCACCTCCTATGGGCATCGCGACGCGCTGGCGGTGGGGTTCGACGGCGCGCGGGTCGGCGCGGTCTGGCTGGGCCGGCCGGACGGGACGCCGGTGCCCGGCGCCTTTGGCGGCGAGCTGGCGGCGCCGGTGCTGTTCGACCTGTTTGACGCGCTCCCGCCCGTCGCGCTGCCGCCGCCTCCGCCGCAGACGCTGACGCTGCCGAACAGCGCCCTGCCCCTGCCCCTGCGCCGCTTTGTCCCGGCGGGCGCGGCCAGCGCCATCGCGGCCCGCCCCGCCAGCCCCGATGCGCTGCGCCTGACCTATCCGCCGGACGGGGCCGAGATCGACGCGCAGGGCCCGCTGACCGCCAAGGCGCGCGGCGGGCGCGGGCCCTGGACCTTTCTTCTGAACGGCGCGCCCGCCGCCATCGCCCAGCCGCAACCCATGGCCAGCCTGCCCAATCCCGGCCCGGGCTTTGCCGAGTTGACGGTGGTGGATGCGGATGGCGCCTCGGCGACTGCGGCAATACGGTTGCACTGACGCAATTTGCGCGTTTCGTGATTCGCCTGACCTTTTCTTAACCGGGATTTGCGACATATTCGCTCCATGCTGCGCATCAACGACCAGATCACCATCCAGGAATGGGAGCTGTCCGAACAGTTCACCCGGTCCCAGGGACCGGGCGGGCAGAACGTGAACAAGGTCGAGACCGCCGTGGAGCTGCGCTTCGAGGCCGAGCGGTCGCCGCATCTGGCCCCGCCGGTCAAGGCACGGCTGAAGCGGCTGGCCGGGCGGCGCTGGACCCAGGACGGCGCCGTACTGATCCGGGCCGAGGAAACCCGCAGCCAGGCCCGCAACCGCGAGCTGGCGCGCGAGCGGCTGGCCGAGCTGATCCGCCAGGCGCTGGTCGCGCCGCGCAAGCGCATCCCGACCCGTCCGACGCTGGGCAGCCAGCGCCGCCGGCTGGCCGCCAAGACCCAGCGCGGCGAGGTCAAGGCGGCGCGGGGCCGCATCCGCGACGCGGAGGATCCGGCATGATCGTCGAGTTCCGCGAAAGGCTGGCGCGGCTGATCGGCCGGCGACCGCCCGACATGCAGGTCGCGGCGCTGTGCCTGAACGAGGCGACCGGCGACGTGCTGCTCGTCACCAGCCGCGGCACCGGGCGCTGGATCGTGCCCAAGGGCTGGCCCATGCCCGGCCGCAGCTTGGCCGATGCCGCCCGGCAGGAGGCCTGGGAGGAGGCCGGCGTCAGGGGCCGGGTCGGGCAGGCCGAGATCGGCCGCTATCACTATGACAAGGACCAGGACCGCGGCTTCGCCATCCCGGTCGAGGTGCGGGTCTTTCCGCTTTACGTCGATGCGCTGGAAGGCGACTTCCCCGAGGCGCATGAGCGCAAGCGCCGCTGGTTCACGCCCGAGGATGCCGCCCGCATGGTGGCCGAGACCGGGTTGAAGCAGCTGCTGCGCGGCCTGCCCGCGGCCAAGCGCCGGTCCCCCCCGGAATGAGGCGCGAACCCCGCGAATACCGCACGCTCGACAAGGATCTGCGCCGCGTCACCAATACCGAGCGCGCGGTGCTGCATTCGGGACGCTCGCTGTTGCGGCTGGGGCTGGCGCTGATCTTCATCGCCGCCGCCAGCTATGTCGGCACCGGCTTTCTGGCCGATCAGCCGGCGATCGGCATCCTGGCGGCCAGCCTGGCGGTCGCGGCCTATCTGGCGTTGTCGATCGGCGGCAACGACGTGGCGAACGCGCTGGGGCCGGCAGTGGGGGCCGGCGCCATCGGCATGACCACCGGCCTCGTGCTGGTCGCGGTGATGGAGGTCATGGGCGCGGTCATCGCCGGCAGCGCCGTCACCGCCACGCTGACCGAAGGGCTGATCGGCAGCACCCTGGGCGAGGGCGAGGCGACGGCGCGGATGATGCTGGCGGCGCTGCTGGCGGCGGGCAGCTGGATCAGCCTTGCCACCTGGCTCGACGCGCCGGTCAGCACCACGCATTCCGTGGTCGGCGCCATCGCCGGGGCCGGGCTGGCGAGCTACGGCCTCGGGGCGGTGAACTGGCCGGCCCTGGCGATGATCGCCTTCGGCTGGATCGTCTCGCCGCTGGTCTCGGGCCTGATCGCGGCGGGGCTGATGGCGCTGCTGCGCGGCCTGGTCCTGAACCGCGAGGACCGCATCGCCGCCGCCCGCACCTGGATGCCGGTGGTGGTCGGGCTGGCCTCGGCCATGCTGGCGGGGGTGGCGGAACTGGCCTGGCACGGCTCGAGACCGGCGGTGAACGCGGCTCTGGCGCTGGTTTGCGGCGCGCTCGGCTGGGTCTATACCCGGCGGCGCATCGACCGCCAGTCGCGGGGCGAAGCCGGCGGGCGGCTGGCGATGAAGCAGCTTCTGGCGGTGCCGCTGATCGCCGCGGCGCTGGTCATGGGCTTTGCCCATGGCGCCAACGACACCTCGAACGTGGCGGCGCCGCTGACCATCATCCTCGACAGCCTGTCGGCGGGGGGCGACGATGACCTGCGCGCCCGGCTGGTGCTGCTGCTGGGGGGCCTGGGCATCGCGCTGGGGATCCTGCTGTTCGGTCGGCGGCTGGTGCATATGGTCGGCAGCCGCATCACCCGGCTGAACTCGTCGCGCGCGCTTTGCGTCTCGCTGGCGACGGCGACGACGGTGCTGGGGGCCTCGCTGATGGGCCTGCCGGTCTCGACCACCCATGTCGCGGTGGGCGGCGTGTTCGGGATCGGCTTCTATCGCGAATGGCGCGACCGCCGGCTGGCCTCCGGGCACGACCCCCTGCCCGCCGAGGAGCGCCGGCGGCGGCATCTGGTGCGCCGCTCCTACATGCGGATGATCCTGGGCGCCTGGCTGGTGACGGTGCCCGCCGCCGCCGGTCTGGCCGCCGCGCTGGTCTGGATCGGCGGGTTCTAGCAGCACCCGGACGCCTGCCCGCCCGTTCCGGCGCCGGGAACCGGCAAGGCCGCCGCGACCGAGATCAGGACCGGGATGCCGATCCCCGGGCGCCATGCGAAACGGGCCGACGCGACCCACCACATTCCTTGGACCCTTGGCCCTGTGGCAGCCGGACCGGCCGCCGTCAGGCCCGGCGCAGCCCCGCCTCGCCCGCCGCGCGGGTTTCGGCAAGGGTCGCGCCGGTGCTCAGCGCCTCGGGATCCAGCACCAGCTCCAGCACCGCCAGCCTGCCCGCTTCCTGCGCGCGGGCGAAGGCATCGGCGAAGTCCTCCTGCCGCGTCACCGTCTCGCCATGGCCGCCATAGGCGCGGGCCAGCGCCGCGAAATCGGGATTGGCCAGCGCCGTGCCCGAGACGCGGCCGGGATAGCTGCGCTCCTGATGCATGCGGATGGTGCCGTAATGGCCGTTATTGGCGACGATGACGATGACCGAGGCGCCATGCTGGGCGGCGGTGGAAAGCTCGTTCAGCGTCATCTGCAAGCAGCCGTCGCCGGCCATGCAGACCACGGTGCGGCCAGGATGCTCCAGCTTGGCGGCGATGGCGGCGGGCAGGCCGTAGCCCATCGAGCCCGAGGTCGGCGCCAGCTGCGTGCCGAAGCGGCGGAAACGGTAATAGCGATGGATGAAGGCCGCATAGTTCCCCGCGCCATTGGCGATGATCGCATCCGGCGGCAGGTGGTCGGACAGCCAGCGCACCACCGCCTCCATCCGCACCGCGCCGGGGGTGGGCCGGGGCTGCTGCCAGGCCTCGTATGCCGCGCGCAGCCCGGCGGTCCAGCCGTCCCAGCGCCTCGGTGCGGGCAGCGCCGCCAGCGCCGCCACCACCGCGCGCGGGTCCGCCACCAGTCCCGGATCGGGCCGCCAGAGATGCCCCAGCTCGTCGGGCGAGGGGTGGACATGGATCACCCGCGCATGCGGGCGCACCGGGTCCATCAACTCATAGCCGCGCGTCAGCGTGTCGCCCAGCCGCGAACCGAGTGACAGCAGGCAATCCGCCTGCGACAGCGCCTGCCCCAGCGCCGGGTTCATGCTGACGCTCAGATCGCCGACATAGTTCGGATGCGCGTTGTCCATATGGCCCTGGCGGCGGAAGGGCACCGCGACCGGCAGGCCCCAGCCTTCGGCGAAGCGCGCCAGATCCTCGGCGGCGGCCTGCGACCACAGCGTGCCGCCCGGCACGACCAGCGGCCGCTCGGCCCCGGCCAGCGCCTGCGCGATGGCGGCGACGGATTGCTCGGCGACGGCGGAAAGCGGCGGCACGGCAGGGGCCGGGTCCGGCACCTCGGCCCGGGCGGAAAGCATGTCCTCGGGCAGCGCCAGCACCACGGGACCGGGCCGGCCCGACATGGCAAGATGGAAGGCGCGGGAGACATATTCCGGGATGCGCTCGGTCTGGTCGATCTCGGCCACCCATTTCGCCAAGGGGCCGAACATGGCGCGGTAATCGACCTCCTGAAACGCCTCGCGGTCGCGGTCGGCGCGGGCGATCTGGCCGACGAACAGGATCATCGGCGTGCAATCCTGCCGAGCCACATGCACCCCGGCGCTGGCATTGGTGGCGCCGGGGCCGCGGGTGACGAAGCCCACGCCCGGCCGCCCGGTCAGCTTGCCATGCGCCTCGGCCATCATCGCCGCGCCGCCCTCGTGCCGGCAGACGACGTTCTGGATGCCCGAGGCGTAAAGCCCGTCCAGCACCGCCAGAAAGCTTTCGCCGGGAACCGAGAACACCCGCCCGACCCCGTTCGCCTTCAACGCATCGACCAGAATTTGCCCACCGTGCCGCATCGCCGCCGCCTCCCTGCTTTTCTTTCCGGGCAGTCTGGGCCAGCTTGCGCGGAACTGGCAAGATGTGCCGGTCAATCGAGGTCGATCATGCCGCTGCCATCGGTCCTTTTCGTCTGCCTGGGCAATATCTGCCGTTCGCCGCTGGCCGAGGCCGCCCTGCGCGCCGCCGCCGAGCGCGCCGGCGCGCGGCTGCTGATCGACTCGGCCGGGACCGGCGACTGGCATCTGGGCCATGCCCCCGATCACCGGGCACAGGCGGTGGCGGCATTGGCCGGCATCGACATATCGAACCTGCGCGCCCGGCAGGTCGCGGCCGAGGATTTCCGCCGCTTCGATCATATCGTCGCCATGGACCGGCAGAACCTCGCCAATCTGCGCCGCATCGCGCCGCCGGACGGGCGGGCACGGCTGTCGCTGCTGCTGGACCACGTGCCGGGACGCGCGGGGCAATCGGTCGCCGATCCCTATTTCGGCGAGGCCGCGGGTTTCGACGCCACCTGGCGCGACGTGACCGCCGGGGCACAGGCGCTGCTGCGGCTGATCGTCCGGCAGGATTGAGGCCCGGCCTTTACAGGCGCGGCGCCCCGCCCTATCTCTGCCCGATCATGGCCACGAAATCCGACCCGAACTACAAGATCATCGCCGAGAACCGCCGGGCGCGCTTCGACTATTTCATCGAAAGCGATCTCGAGGTCGGCATCGTGCTGACCGGCTCCGAGGTGAAAAGCCTGCGCACCGGCCAGTCCAACATCGCCGAAAGCTATGCCTCGGTCGAGGATGGCGAGCTGTGGCTGATCAACTCTTACATCGCCGCCTACAAGCAGGCCGGCGTCTTCGGGCACGAGGAACGGCGGCGCCGCAAGCTGCTGGTCTCGCGCAAGGAACTGTCCCGGCTCTGGCAGGCGGTCGGGCGCGAGGGCATGACGCTGGTGCCACTGGTGATGTATTTCAACGACCGCGGCATGGTGAAGCTGAAGATCGGCGTCGCCAAGGGCAAGAAGGTCGCCGACAAGCGCGAAACCGCCGCCAAGCGCGACTGGAACCGGCAGAAACAGCGTTTGCTGAAGCAGGGTTAAGCCTTGCCGCCCCGCGCGGCTGCGGTTACATCGGTGTCGTTTCTGCGCGCGCGGGGGGAAGGCCGATGTCCACCGATTCCGACGATCCGAAAGTGCTGGTCTCGACCGGCTGGCTCGCGGCCCATCTGAACGATCCCGACCTGCGCATCATCGACGCCAGCTGGTTCCTGGAACCCGGCCGCGACGCACGGGCCGAATACATGGCCGCGCATATCCCCGGCGCCCGCTTCTTCGACATCGACGAGATCGCGGACAAGCGCAGCGAGCTGCCGCACATGGCACCGCAGCCCGAGATGTTCATCAGCCGCATGCGCGCCATGGGCATCGGCGACGGCCACCAGGTCGTGGTCTACGACAACTCGCCGGTGCGTTCGGCGGCGCGGGTCTGGTGGACCTTCCGGCTGATGGGCAAGCAGGACGTGGCGGTGCTGGACGGCGGTTTCGGCAAATGGCTGGCCGAGGGTCGCGAGACCGAGGACATGCCGCCGATGCTGCGCGACCGCCACATCACCGTGCAGCGCCAGGCGGCGCTGGTGCGCGACGTGACCCAGGTCGCGGCGGCCAGCAAGCTCGCCGATCACGAGATCGTCGATGCGCGCTCGGCCGAACGCTTCCGCGGCGAGGCGGCCGAGCCGCGCCCCGGCCTGCGCTCGGGCCATATCCCCGGCTCGAAGAACCTGCCCTTCGGCAAGCTCTACCACCCGGACGGCACGCTGAAGGCCCCCGACGCGCTGCGCGCCGAGTTCGAAGCGGCGGGGGTAAACCTGTCGAAGCCCGTCATCACCACCTGCGGCTCGGGGGTGACGGCGGCCTCGCTGTTCCTGGCGCTCGAACGGATCGGGCACCGGGACCATTCGCTTTATGACGGAAGCTGGGCCGAATGGGGCAGCTTCCCCGACCTTAAAATCGCAACCGGAGACGCGTGATGCTGGGCAATCTGAAACCGCAGGCCCCTGACAAGATCCTGGCCCTGATGGGCGAATTCAAGGCCGATCCCCGCCAGGGCAAGATCGACCTGGGCGTCGGGGTCTACAAGGATGCCACCGGCCACACCCCGATCATGCGCGCCGTCCACGCCGCCGAACAGCGGATGCTCGAGACCGAGACCACCAAGACCTATGCCGGCCTCTCCGGCGAGCCCGAGTTCCACAAGGCCATGGCCGGGCTGATCCTGGGCGACGCCCACAAGCCCGAGACCACGGCGGCGCTGGCCACGGTCGGCGGCACCGGCGCCATCCGCCAGGCGCTGGAACTGGCGCGCATGGCGAACCCGGAGCTGCGGGTCTTCGTCTCCGACCCGACCTGGCCGAACCATGTTTCGATCATGAATTTCATGGGCCTGCCGGTGCAGACCTACCGCTATTTCGACGCCGAGACCCGCGGCGTCGATTTCGAAGGCATGAAGGCCGACATCGCCACGGCGCAAAAAGGCGACGTGGTGCTGCTGCATGGCTGCTGCCACAACCCGACCGGCGCCAACCTGACGCTGGAGCAATGGGCCGAGGTCGCCGCGATCCTGGAAAAGACCGGCGCGCTGCCGCTGATCGACCTGGCCTATCAGGGCTTCGGCGACGGGCTGGAGGAGGATGCGGCCGGCACCCGGCTGATCGCCGCGCGCATCCCCGAGGTGCTGATCGCCGCCTCGTGCAGCAAGAATTTCGGCATCTACCGCGAGCGCACCGGCATCCTGCTGGCGCTCTGCCCCGATGCCGCGACCAGGGAACTGGCACAGGGCGCCATGGCCTTCCTGAACCGCCAGACCTATTCCTTCCCGCCCTTCCACGGCGCCAGGATCGTCTCGACCGTGCTGACCACGCCGGACCTCCGCGCCGACTGGATGGCCGAGCTGGAGGCGGTGCGCGGCGGCATGCTCAAACTGCGCGAGCAACTGGCGGCAGAACTCCGCGACCTCAGCGGCTCGGACCGCTTCGGCTTCGTGGCCCAGCATCGCGGCATGTTCTCGCGCCTCGGCGCCACGCCCGAGCAGGTCAAGCGCATCAAGGACGAGTTCGGCATCTACATGGTCGGCGATTCGCGCATCAACATCGCCGGGCTGAACCAGGACACCATCCCGATCCTGGCCCGCGCCATCATCGAGGCGGGGGTCTGACCCCACCGCCCGGAACCCGGAACCGCCGCCCCGCCGCGGCGGTTCCGCATTTCCGGTCCCTCGCCGAACGCCCCGTCCTTCTCCGTTTTCCAAATACTCCGGGGTCCGGGGCAGAGCCCCGGTCCGGCAGCGCCGCCAGGCGCCCGCTCAGCCCTTCCGGCCCAGCTTGCGGTCGATATAGTCCCGCAATTCCTCGATCTCGGTCAGGCTTTCGCGCAGCTGACCCTCTGCGGCGCGCAGCTCGGCCTCGGTGGTCGAGAGCCGGGCGACCAGATCGGCCTCGCGCGTCTCCAGCTCGTCCACCGCACGGTCGCGGGCTTCCTCGGCCTCGTGCAACTGCTGGGCCATGCTTTCCAGCTCGCCCATCTCGGCGCGGGTGACGCGCGACAGGCGGTGGATCAGCCAGCTTGCGAACCAGCCCAGCATGAAGGCGGCGAACAGGATGATCGCGGTGGCGATGATGAATTCGGTGCGGTTCATGCGAAGGGCTTCAGGGCAAGGGGTTGCGGATCACGGCGCCGAGGCCGGCTCGGGACGCGGCAGCGGGCGGTTCACATGCAACGCGTCGCGGGCGGGGATGGTCGCCGCCTCGATGGCGGCACCGACCAGCGCCTCCTGGACCGGGCGGGTGGCGGCCTCGGCGGGCTCGACCACTTCCGCGGCCTCCGGCAGCAGGCTCGCGGCCGGCAAGGTCGCGGCCCACAGCGCCGGCAGTTCCGGCAACGCCGCCTCTTGCGCCGGCCGGCTGGCCATGCGCGAGGGATCGACCCCGGACAGCAGCAGCCGGACGGGCTCGGTCGCGGCGGACAGCGCCGCCTCTGGGTCGGTGGGCACGCCGAGCGCCGGGCCAATGGCGGCGGTCGCGGCATGCAGCGCCGCCGCGGCAACCCGTGCCGCCACCGCTTCGGGGCTATCGGTGACGCCCTTGACCAGTTCGGCGGGGGCCGGCACCTCGGTCACGACCGGATCGTCGGCCAGCAACAGGAACTCGATGCGGCGGTTGGCCTCGCGCCCGGCATCGGTATCGTTCTCGGCGATGGGCCGGCTTTCGCCATAGCCCTTGGCGGTCATATTGGCGGTGTCGATGCCGGCCGCCGTCATCACCGCCAGCACCGCCTGCGCCCGGGCGCGCGAAAGTTCGGCGTTGAATCCTTCCGAGCCCTGCGAATCGGTATGGCCGCCGATCTCGATGCGGAAATCCGCGCACAGCTTCATCGTCTCGGCCAGCCGGGCCAGCGTCGGGCCCGGATCGCCGGCGATGACGGATTTGTTCGGCTCGAAGCCGATCTCGGATTCCTGCATCGCCGCGTTCAGCCGGTCCACGCATTCGATGCCCGAGGGCAGGCCCAGAAGCGGGTCCATGCGCCGGTCGTAGCGGATCGCCAGCTCATAGCGCGCCCCGGCGCCCAGCCGCTGCGCCAGCCGCGCCGCCGCCACGTCCGAGGCGGTCTGGCTGCCCGAAACGCCGCTGATCCGCACCAGATCCCGCGTCACCCGGGCCTCGCCCCGCGCCAGCCCGTCCAGCGCCTCCAGCGCGGCGATGGCGCGCAATGTCCAGCCCTCGGGAACCGAGGCATCGCTGCGCAGCGCGCTGTCCACCTGGCCGAACCGCGCCCGCGCCAGGCTTTCCACCGCGTCGCGCATGCGCTCGTCGGTGATGCGGCCGCGCAGGCTGACGCCGCCCGGATCGACCAGGGCCGAGAACTCGGCCGGTCCCGCCTCGGCCTCGCCGGGCTTTTCATGCCGGGCGGCCAGCGTGAAGGCCGGGGGCAGTGCCGCTTCCAACCGGCCCGCCGCCTCGTCGAATCTCGCCGCCTCGACATCGGCGGGCGCGAACAGCGCCACATCGGTATCCGAGATCGTCACCGACCCCGCCCCCAGCGCCTCGACGGCGCGGATGGCCGGAACGGCAGCATCGGCCCAGCGGGGCGAGGGCGCGCCGAGGCCCAGCGTGCATTGCGGCTCGCCCGGCACGCCGGCCGCGCGCCCGGCCTCCAGGATGCGGTCGCGCGCGCTCTCGGTATCGGCGGCGCAGGCATCGAAACGGGTGCCGGTCGCATCCTTGACGAAGCGCAGGGTAAAGGGCGCGATCACCGGCCGCGGCGCGGTGATATCGGCCGTCAGCGTGACCCCCGCCGGTTTGGCGCGCTCCAGCGCGGTTTCCAGATCGCGTTTCTCGCGCGGGCTTCCGGCGATGGCGCGGACCGAGACCTCGCCCGCGGCGATCGAGACCTTGGCCTGCCTGGCCAGTTGCGCGGCCTTCAGGCCGAAGGCAAAGGCGTCCTCCCAGCCTTCGGGAACCGGGTAATCGGCGCCCTCCATCAGGTCCGAGACCCGGGCGGCGCCGGTCTGGCGCTTCAGCCGCTCGACCAGCGCCGCGCGGTCCAGGCCGGCGGGCACCAGGCCGATGATCGAAATGCCCTGGTCGTTGCGCAAAAGCTCGACCTCGAAGGCCGGGGTGACCAGTTCGGCGCTGGCGGCGACCTGCATCTTGTCGATCACCCGGCCCGAATCGACCACGGTTTCGGCCCGGACACGGGCGCGGAAACGCTGCACCTCGTCGGGGGCGATGCCCTCCAGCTGGACCTGCAAGCCGTCAGTCCGGACCTGCACCCAATCGTAATCGGCCAGCGCCGCGCGCAGATCCTGGGCCGAGCGGGTCTCGATGAAATCCGCGGCCGCGCGCGCGCCCAGAAAGGACAGGCCGGCCGCCGCCGCAAGGGCAATCAGGCTGGCGGCAAAGGCGGGACCACGGCGTGCGGATCGCTGGGGATTGGCCATCAGGGGGACCTTAGGGCTGTTTCCGACCCGCCGCATGTAATGCCTGCGCCGGATTTTCGCAATCAGACCAGCCCGGCCAAGGCAAGAAACAGCGCAACCACCAGCCCGGCATCGCGGTTGCTGCGAAACAGCCGCAGGCAGCCGGCGCTGTCCGTCATGTCGAATTGCCGCAATTGCCAGGCCAGGTGCGCGGCGAAACCCACCACGCCCAGCAGGCCCAGCGTCAGGCCCAGCCCCTGCGGCGCCGCCGCCATCACCGCCAGCCCCAGAAGCAGCACCGAGGTGGTGCCGAAGCCCGCCAGCCAGCGCGGCGTGTCGCGGCCGAACAGCCGGGCGGTGGACTTGACGCCGATCAGCGCGTCGTCCTCGGCATCCTGGTGGGCATAGATGGTGTCGTAGAAGATCGTCCAGGCGATGCCCGAGAGATAGGCCAGCACCGGCGCCGGGGCCAGGTTGCCGGTATGCGCGGCCCAGGCCAGCAGCACGCCCCAGTTGAAGGCAAGGCCCAGGAAGACCTGCGGCCACCAGGTGAAGCGCTTGGCAAAGGGATAGATCGCCACCAGCGCCAGCGAGGCCACGCCCAGCCCGATGGCCGCGCCGCCCAGCGTCAGCAGGATGGCGAAACCGGCCAGCGCCTGCGCCGCCAGCCAGACCAGCGCCCCCCGGACCGTCACCTGCCCCGAGGGGATGGGGCGCGAGCGGGTGCGCGCCACCTTGTCGTCGATGTCGCGGTCGGTGATGTCGTTCCAGGTGCAGCCGGCGCCGCGCATCAGCACCGCACCCACGCCGCAGGCCACCGCGATCCACAGGTCCCGCCATTCCGGCCGGTCGGCGATCATCGCCAGCCCGATGCCCCACCAGCAGGGCAGCAGCAGAAGCCAGGTGCCGATCGGCCGGTCGGCGCGGGACAGGCGCAGCCACGGCCTCCAGTCGGATGGCGCGTAGCGGTCCACCCAATTGTCGGGCGGCGCATCGGCGACGGTGCTGTGGCCCTCTGGCGTCGGCCCCTCTGGCGTCGGACGGTCGGTCTGCATTAGGCTGCGCCCCATCATGGCGAAAATCAGACTGTTCATAGATCACCCGCTGGCCGAGGGACAAGGCATCGAGCTGAATCCCGACCAGGCGCATTACCTTTCCTCGGTCATGCGGCAGGGTGCCGGGGACGAGATCCTGGTCTTCAACGGCCGCGACGGCGAGTGGCTGGCGCGGATCGAGCGCATCGCCAAGCGGGGCGGCGCGCTGGCGGCGCTGCGCCAGACCGCACCGCAACTCAACCCGCCCGACCTGTGGCTGGTCTTTGCCCCGATCAAGAAGGCGCGCACCGATTTCATCGTGGAAAAGGCGGCCGAAATGGGCGCCGCCCGCATCCTGCCGGTGCAGACCGACCACACCAATTCCGAGCGCATCCGCCAGGACCGCTTGCAGGCCCATGCCGTCGAAGCGGCCGAGCAATGCGGCGGCACCTTCGTCCCCGAGGTCGGCGCGCTGGTGCCGCTGCCGCGGCTGCTGGACGGCTGGGATGCCGGCCGGCGCATCCTCTGGGCGGACGAGGCGCTGGCCGGGCCGGCGCAGGTGCTTTCCGGCCTGCCGCGCGGCCCCTGGGCGATTCTGATCGGCCCCGAGGGCGGCTGGTCCGAATCGGAGCGCAAGCGGCTTTCGGCCATGGATTGCGTCACGCGCATCGCGCTCGGGCCGCGAATCCTGCGCGCCGACACGGCTGCCGTGGCGTCACTGGCGCTGTGGCAGGCCAGCCTGGGCGACTGGCGCTGAACGGTTCGGTCTGGATCGCGCAATCTTCCCGCAGAAAACCGGTCCTTGGCGAGAGAATTTTGCGATGCAGCATCATTTCCGGCCGCATTCCGCAAAAAGTTAGGAATTCTGGCGCCTTATGCACGCGCTGCATGGCAGAGATGCCGGTTTGTCCGTGGTTTTCGTGAATTGCCCGGCCTATATGCTGATGCATCAACGAAGCGCCCGATAAGCGGGCAATGATCTCAAGGTGAAAACTATGTCGGCGATTGACACGAACCGCATCCATAGCGGGGCGGGCTCTCTCGGTATTGGCTCGAAAATCTGGGCGGCCCTGTCCGCTTGGAACGATGCGCGCGTGACGAAGAACGCGCTGAGCCGTCTTTCGGATCGCGAGCTGGACGATATCGGTCTGTGCCGCGGCGATATCGAACGGATTGCGCGCGCCCGCTAAGCAGCGGTTGAAGACGCGAAAACGGCTGCGCAGGGAAACCGCGACAGACCTTTTCCGGCCCGGATGGGCAAGACGAACAGGCGGCCTCGCAAGGCCGCCTTTAGTATTTTCGGCGATCAGCCGCGCCTGACGACCAGGGTGGACCATTCGCCCAGATCGTCGCGCCGCTCCAGCGCCAGCCCGCCCGCCGCATAGGCCGCGATCACCTCCTCGGCCTGGGTGACGAGGATGCCCGACAGGATCGCCCTGCCGCCCGGCGCAAGCTGGCGCGCCATGTCCGGCACCAGGTCGATCAGCGGCTGCTTCAGGATATTGGCGAAAACCAGGTCGAAGGGCGCCGCGCTCTCGATCAGCGGATGGTCGAAGCCCACCGCCTCGACGCATTCGACGCGCCCGTCCAGCCCGTTGGCGATGACATTGGCGCGGGCCACGTCCACCGCCTGCGGGTCGATATCGCCGGCCAGCACGATCACCGGGAAGGACCGCGCCGCCGCCATGGCCAGAACCGCCGTGCCGCAGCCGATATCGACGATGCGCTGCGGCTCGGCACCCTCGGCGATCATGCGGTCCAGCGCCAGCAGGCAGCCCTTGGTCGTGGCGTGATGGCCGGTGCCGAAGGCCATGGCCGCCTCGATCAGCAGCGCCTCGGCCCCCTCGGGCACCTTGTCGGCGTCATGGCCGCCATGGACGAAAAAGCGCCCGGCCTCGACCGGCGAAAGCTCGCGCCGGACATGGGCGACCCAGTCCACCTCGGGCAGTTCGGAGACCGCGAAGGGCGGTGCGTCCCAGGCCGCGGCCAGCAGCGCCAGCCCCACATCGTCGGGGGCCTCGGTGAAGTAAAGCCCCACCTCCCAGCGGTCCGAGCCGTCCTCGATCTCGAAAACGCCGCTGCCGACGGGCTCGGGGGTCAGATCCTCGCCCGCCTCGGCAAGCGCCTCGGCCGCCTCGCGGCCTTTGGCATGGGTCAGTGCGGTCCAGGTCGGCATTCAATATCCCTCGGCTATATCGGTCAGGGGGGCTTTGACACCCGTGCCGCGCAAGCCGCAATAGCCATCGGGATAACGGTCGAGATATTGCTGGTGGTCGTCCTCGGCCCGCCAGAACGGCCCGGCGGGAATGATCTGCGTGGTGATGTCGGGATAGCCCTGCACCGCCAGCCGGTTGCCGTAGTCGGCCTTGCTGAGTTCCGCCGCCGCCTTCTGGCTGTCGTTGAACACCATGATGAGCGAGCGGTATTGCGAGCCCACATCATTGCCCTGCCGGTTGCCCTGGGTCGGGTCGTGGTTTTCCCAGAAGATCTGCAACAGCCGCTCATAGCTGACGCGCGAACTGTCATAGACCACGCGCACCACCTCGGCATGGCCGGTGCCGCCGGCGCAGACCTGCTTGTAGCTGGGATTCTCGACCGTACCGCCGGCAAAGCCGACCTCGGTCAGCCAGACGCCCTCCTGCTGCCAGAACAGCCGCTCGACGCCCCAGTAACAGCCCATGCCGAAGATCGCCTGATCGTAGCCTTTCGGCATCTCGGCATCCAGCGGCCGGCCGAAAATCCTGTGAATGGGGGCACTCATGGTCGCGTCCTTTCGCATGTCCTGCCGCATTAGGTAGGCGCGGCGGCCCGACCGTGCAACGCCGGAATGCGGGCGCGGGTTGCAGCCGGCGGGGCGCGTCGTGCAGATTGCGGGCCGATCCCCCTTGCAGGAGGCCGCGATGCGTCCCGGACCGCGAAACCTGATTACCGATGTCGCCGGCCTGCGGGTCGGCAATGCCCGCGACGACGCGCTGCGCTCGGGCAGCACGGTGCTGCTGGGCGAGGCGCCCTTCGCCTGCGGCGTCAACGTCATGGGCGGCGCGCCCGGCACGCGCGAGACCGAGCTGCTGGCCCCCGACAAGCTGGTCGGCGGAGTCGATGCGCTGGTGCTGTCGGGCGGCTCGGCCTTCGGGCTTGCCGCCTGCGACGGCGTGTCCGACGGGCTGCGCGCCATGGGCCGGGGCTTCCAGATCGGCCCGGTGCGCGTGCCCATCGTGCCCGGCGCCATCGTCTTCGACCTGCTGAACGGCGGTGACAAGGATTGGGACGCCAACCCCTATCCCGCGCTCGGCCGGGCGGCGCTGGCGGCGGCCGGCGCCGATTTCGCACTTGGCAGCGAAGGGGCGGGCACCGGCGCGATGACGCATCGCTGGAAGGGCGGACTCGGCTCGGCCTCGGCGGTGCTGGAGGGCGGCATCACCGTCGGCGCGCTGGTGGTGGTGAATGCGCTGGGATCGGTGACGGCGGGCGAGACCCGGCAGTTCTGGGCCGCGCCGTGGGAGCTTGGGGGCGAGTTCGGCGGGCTGGGCCTCTCCGGTCCCTACCCCGCCGCGCATGAGCCGAGTCCCATGAAGCGGCTGGGCGAAGCGACGACCATCGCCATCGTCGCCACCGACGCGGCGCTGGACAAGGCCGGGCTGACCCGGCTGGCCACGGCGGCGCAGGACGGCATGGCCCGCGCCATCGTGCCTAGCCACACGCCTTTCGACGGCGACCTGGTCTTTGCCGTCTCGACCGGCGCGAAGCCCCTGCCCGATCCGGCGCTGACACCGTTCCAACTGGGCCATGCCGCGGCCTGCACGCTGGCCCGCGCCATTGCGCGCGGCGTCCATGCGGCAAGCCCGCGGCCGGGCGACCTGCAACCCTGCTGGCGCGAGGGCTAGGCCCTATTCCACCGTCACCGATTTCGCCAGGTTGCGCGGCTGGTCCACATCCGTGCCCTTGGCGACCGCCGTGTGATAGGCCAGATACTGCATCGGCACGGCGTAAAGGATCGGCTGGAACAGCCCGCCGCCCGAGGGCATGGCCAGCCCGGCGCGCATGCCGTGGCCGCCGGCCTCCAGCCCCTCGGCATCCGAGATCAGCAGCACCTGCCCATGCCGCGCCATGACCTCCTGCATGTTCGAGACGGTCTTTTCGAACAGCGCGTCGCGCGGCGCCAGCACCACCACCGGCACGTTGCGGTCGATTAGCGCGATGGGCCCGTGCTTCAACTCGCCCGAGGCATAGCCCTCGGCATGGATATAGCTGAGTTCCTTGAGCTTCAGCGCGCCTTCCAGCGCCACCGGATAAAGCGGACCCCGGCCCAGATACAGCACGTCCTGCGCCTCGGAAAGCCAGCCGGCCAGGCGGCGGCATTCGTCGCTGACCGCGAGCGCCTGGTTCAGCAGCCCCGGCAGCGCGCGCAGATCGGCCAGATGCGCCGCCAGTTCGGCATCCGTCAGCCGGCCGCGATCCCGCGCCGCCTTCAGCGCCAGCACCGCCAGCACCGCAAGCTGGCAGGTAAAGGCCTTGGACGAGGCCACGCCCACCTCGATCCCGGCCAGCGTCGGCAGGGCGATGTCGGCGTCGCGCGCGATGGCCGAGGTGCCGACGTTCACCACCCCCACCGTGCGCGCCACCTTGCTGCGGGCATAGTGCAGCGCCGCCAGCGTATCCGCCGTCTCGCCCGACTGGCTCACGAAGAGCGCCCAGCTTTGCGGCGAGAGCGGCGGCTCGCGATAGCGGAACTCGGACGCCACATCCAGGTCGCAAGGCAGCCCCGCCAGCGATTCGAACCAATAGCGCGCGACATGCGCGGCATAAAAGGCGGTGCCGCAGCCGACCAGCGTCAGCCGGTCCACCTCGCGGAAGTCCAGCGCCTCGGGCAGCACGATCCGGTCGCCCTTGATGTAATGGTTCAGCGCATCGCCCAGCACCACCGGCTGCTCGGCGATTTCCTTGGCCATGAAATGCCGGTAGCCGCCCTTGTCGATCTGGGTCGCGCCGACGTCGATTTGCTGGATCTCGCGATTGGCGGGGCGGCCCTCGGCGTCGAAGATCTCGGCGCCCGCGCGGCGGAGGATGGCGTGGTCGCCATCCTCCAGATAGGTGATCCGGTCGGTAAAGGGCGCCAGCGCGATGGCGTCCGAACCCAGGAACATCTCGCCCTCGCCATGGCCCACGGCCAGCGGGCTGCCCTTGCGGGCGGCGATCATCAGGTCGGGCTCGCCCTCGAACAGGAAGGCCAGCGCAAAGGCGCCGTCCAGCCGCGCCAGCACCGCCCGCGCCGCCGTCACCGGATCCATGCCCTGCCCCATGTGCCAGGCGGCCAGCAGCGCCACGGTCTCGGTATCGGTCTGCGATTCCGGCTGCAAGCCCAGCGCCACCACCTCGTCGCGCAATTCGCGAAAATTCTCGATGATGCCGTTATGAACGACGGCAACCGGCCCGCGGCGATGCGGATGCGCGTTGGCCTCGGTCGCCGCGCCGTGGGTGGCCCAGCGGGTATGGCCGATGCCGGCATGGCCGGTCAGCGGATCATGCACCAGCCGGTCGGACAGGTTCACCAGCTTGCCCACCGCGCGGCGGCGGTCCAGACGCCCCGAGGCATCCACCGTCGCCACCCCGGCGCTGTCATAGCCGCGATATTCCAGCCGCTTCAGCGCCTCGACCAGCTGGGGCGAGACCTCGTGATTGCCGAGGATTCCGATGATGCCGCACATGGGTCAGTTCCCCTTCTTCTGGCGCAGGGCCTGCATCAGCCGCGTGGCAAGCCCGGGCTTGGTGACCTGGCGCGCGCGTCCCAGCGCCAGCGCATCGTCCGGCACGTCCTCGGTGATGACCGAGCCCGAGCCGGTCATCGCCCGCGCCCCCACCCGCACCGGCGCGACCAGCATGGTGTCCGAGCCGATGAAGGCATGGGCGCCGATCTCGGTCCGGTGCTTGCCGACGCCGTCGTAATTGCAGGTGATGGTGCCGGCGCCGATATTCGTGGCCTCGCCGATATGGGCGTCGCCCAGATAGGTCAGGTGGCCGACCTTGACGCCCTCGTCCAGCACGGCGTTCTTGATCTCGACGAAATTGCCGACATGCACGTCGCCGCCCAGCTCAGCGCCGGGACGCAGCCGGGCGAAAGGGCCAACCGTGGCGCCGGCGCTGACATGGCAACCTTCCAGATGGCAGAAGGGCAGGATCTCGGCGCCGCTTTCGACGGTCACGCCGGGGCCGAAGACCACGTTCTGCCCGATCACCGCGTCGCGGCCGATGCAGGTGTCGAGCGCGAACCAGACCGTCGCCGGATCGCTCAGCGTCACGCCGTCCTCCAGCGCCCGGGCGCGGGCGCGGGCCTGGAAAGCGGCCTCGGCCTGCGCCAGTTCGGCGCGGGTGTTGATGCCCAGCGTCTCGGATTCGTCGCAGGTCACCACCTCGACCCGGTGGCCGGCGGCGCGGGCCAGTTCGGGAATGTCGGTCAGGTAGTATTCGCCCGCCGCGTTGCGGTTGCCGATCCGGGGCAGAAATTCGCGCAACAGCGCCGCATCCGCCGCCAGCACGCCGGAATTGACCAGGCGGATGGCGCGCGTCGCCTCGTCGGCGTCCTTGTATTCGACGATGCGCTCCAGCCCCTCGGGGCCGGTGACCAGCCGGCCGTAGCGGCCGGGATCGGCGGCCTCGAAGCCCAGCACCACCACGTCGGCGGCATGGCTGGCAAGATTGGCCAGCGTCTCCTCGCCGATGAAGGGGGTGTCGCCGTAAAGCACGATCACCCGACCCTCGAACCCTTTCAGCAGCGGCATGGCCTGGCGCACGGCATGGGCGGTGCCGAGCTGCTCTTCCTGCAGGGCGAGGCGCGCCTCGGGGTCCAGCTTCGCCACCGCCTTGGCTACCGCCTCGGCGCCATGGCCGGCGACCACGATCACCTCTTCGGGTTCCAGCAGGCGGCCGGTGGCCAGCGCGTGCCCGACCAGCGGCACGCCGCCCAGCCGGTGCAGCACCTTGGGCAGGTCCGACTGCATGCGGCTGCCCTGTCCGGCGGCCAGCACGATCAGCGCGACGGGTTTCTCGGTCATCTCTGCCCTCTTGCCTGTTCCTTATCCTTGCCGGGCGTTCTACCTAGAGGGCGGCGGTCGGGAAAGGCCCCGGCGGATCAAACATCTTGACGGAAGGTTACAGCATGGCGGGAACGGTGGTCTTCGATCTGGACGGCACGCTGGCCGATACATCCGGCGACCTGATCGCGGCGGCCAATGCCTGCTTCCATGCCCGCGGCCTGGGCGCATTGCTGGACCCCATCGAGGACGCGCTGATCGCCTTTCACGGCGGCCGCGCCATGCTGCGCGCGGGCTATGCGCGGCTGCCCGGCGACAGGCTGCTGCCGCCCGGCGCCGAGGACGAGGATTATCCGCGCCTGCTGGGTCATTACGGCGAGGCGATCGCCATCCACACCCGGCTCTATCCCGGGGCCCAGGCGGCGCTGGACCGGCTGGCCGAGGCCGGCCACCGGCTGGCGGTCTGCACCAACAAGCCCGCCGCGCTGGCCGAGACGCTGCTGCGCGAACTGGGCATCCGCGACCGGTTCGCGGCCATGATCGGCGCCGACACGCTGCCGGTGCGCAAGCCCGATCCCCGCCCCTATCAGGCCGCGGTCGAAACGGCGGGCGGCAAGGTGGCGCAATCCTTCCTGGTCGGCGATACCGAGACCGACCGCAGGACCGCCGCCGCGGCCGGTGTCAAGGTCGCGCTGGTAGCCTTCGGCCCCGAGGGCGAGGCGCTGCGCCGCCTTGCGCCCGAGGCGATGCTGGCGCATTTCGACGACCTGCCGGAACTGGCCGCCGACTGGCTGGCCTGAACGGCTGGGCCAAAATTAAAGGGGGCCGCCAAGGGCCCCCTGATGCGTGCGTTTGCCACAGGCTTGTCCGGCCCTATTCGGCCTCGTCGGCGGATTTGGCGTTGAGCTGGCCGTAATTCTGCGCCCCGATCTCTTCGTAAAGGCCCAGCTGGGTTTCGAGGAAGTCGATATGCCCCTCCTCGTCGGTCAGCAGCGAATCGAACAGGTTCTTGCTGACGTAATCGCCGACCTTGTCGCAATATTCCCGCGCCTCGATGTAAAGGGTGCGGGCGTCGTATTCGGCCGCCAGGTCGGATTCCAGCGTTTCCTTGAGGTTCTGGCCGATCCGCAGCGGATCCAGCTTTTGCAGGTTCGGATGCCCCTCCAGGAAGATGATTCGCTGGATCAGCCGATCCGCGTGATGCATTTCCTCAATGGATTCGCCGCGGGATTTGTCGGCGATCTTGCCGTAGCCCCAATCCTCTTGCAGGCGATAATGCAACCAATACTGGCTGACCGCGGTGAGTTCAGACCGTAGCGCTGCGTTGAGATACTCGATGACCTTTGCGTCGCCCTTCATGGCTTACCCCTGTGCGGTTGGCTTTCAGCCCCCGCAGGATGGGGGGCACAGCCAGATTATCGCATCCGCGCATGGTGTCCAGAAACAAAGGCATACAGCCCCCGCAGTCGGCGCGTTTGCCGAGTGCGTGATAGATCTTGCCGGGGGTGATGATCGTCTCGGGGTCCGCAGCACGCATCCAGTCAATGGCGGCCTTGATGTCGTAGTCCGAGATCTGGGTGCAGTGGCAGACGATCATTTACTCACCTTCGGTTGGCCAAAACTTACCCATTTCCTCGGATAAGTAAAGCCTGAGTTTTTCACTTTGTGATGACCGCCCGCCTTGACGCCCCCCGGCAGCCCGGACACAACCTAAGCCCATGAAGCTGGACGATTTCGACTTTCACCTGCCCGAGACGCTGATCGCGACCCGCCCGGCACGGCCGCGCTCCTCGGCGCGGCTGCTGCTGGCCCAGGGCGATTCGATTCGCGACCTGCATGTGCGCGACCTGACCGATCTGCTGGGGTCGGGCGATCTGCTGGTGCTGAACGACACCAAGGTCATCCCGGCGCGGCTGAACGGCACGCGCGCGCGCCAGACCCCGCAGGGCGAGGCGGTGGCGAAGGTCGAGGTTACGCTGCTGGAGCCCGTGGCCGATGGCTGGAAGGCGCTGGCCAAGCCGCTGCGCAAGCTGAAGCCGGGCGAGGTGATCCGCTTCGGCACGGCGCTGTCCGCCGAGGTGGCCGAGATCGCCGGGGGCGAGCTGACCCTGCGCTTCGACGCCACGGGCGAGGCGTTCGACGCCGCGCTGGCGCAGGTCGGCGCCATGCCGCTGCCGCCCTATATCGCCGCGCTGCGCGCCCCGGACGAGGCCGACCGCCAGGACTACCAGACCGTCTGGGCGCGGCGCTCGGGCGCCGTCGCCGCCCCGACCGCCAGCCTGCATTTCGACGACGCCCTGCTGGAGCGGCTGGCGGCCAGGGGCGTGCGCTTCGCCCATGTCACCCTGCATGTCGGCGCCGGCACCTTCCTGCCGGTCAAGGTTCAGGACGTGACCACTCACAAGATGCACGGCGAATGGGGCGAGGTCACGCCCGAGGCCGCCGCAGCGATCAACGCCACCCGCGCCGCCGGCGGACGGGTGATCCCGGTCGGCACCACGGCGCTGCGGCTGATCGAATCGGCGGCGGCCGAGGACGGCACCGTGCATCCCTTCCAGGGCGTTACCGAGATCTTCATCTATCCGAGCTATCGCTTTCGCGTGACGGATGCCCTGATGACCAATTTCCACCTGCCGAAATCGACTCTGCTGATGCTGGTCAGCGCCCTGATGGGCCAGGACCGCATCCGCAGCATCTATCGCCATGCGGTGGAATCGGGCTATCGCTTCTTCAGCTATGGCGATGCCTCCCTGCTGATACCGAAGGATCCGTGATGCTGACCGTGCTGCGCACCACCTGGCCGTTGCTTCTGGGCATTCTGCTCTTGATGGTCGGGAACGGCATGCAGGGCACGCTTCTGGGCATCCGCGGCAAGATCGAGGATATTTCGACCGGCCAGATGTCGGTGGTGATGGCGGCCTATTTCGGCGGCTTCCTGCTGGGCTCGCGCGTGGTGCCGGAACTGATCCGCAAGGTCGGCCATGTCCGGGTCTTTGCCGCGTTGGGATCGCTGATCTCCTCGGTGCTGATCCTCTATGCGGCGGCGCCGCATTGGATCTCCTGGTCACTGATGCGGCTGCTGATCGGCTTCTGCTTCTCGGGCGTCTACATCACCGCGGAAAGCTGGCTGAACGCCGGCACCACCAACGAGACCCGCGGCCAGGCCATGTCGGCCTATATGATCATGCAGATGCTGGGCATCATCTCGGCGCAGCTGCTGATCAACACGGCGGACCCGGCCGGCTACCTGCTGTTCGTGATTCCCTCGGTCCTGGTCAGCCTGTCCTTCCTGCCGATCCTGCTCTCGACCCAGCCCGCGCCGCAATTCTCCACCCTGAAGCGCATGAGCTTCGGCAGCCTGTTCCGCGTCTCGCCGCTGGGCTGCATCGGCATCTTCCTGATGGGCGGGGTATTCTCGGCGCTGTTCGGTATGGCCTCGGTCTGGGGCTCGACCAAGGGGCTCTCGGTGCGCGAGATCTCGGCCTTCGTCGCTGCGATCTATGCCGGCGGGCTGCTCCTGCAATATCCGATCGGCTGGCTTTCCGACCATGGCGACCGGCGCGTCATCGTGCTAGGGTTGTCGGTGCTGGGCGCGGTGGTCAGCCTGGCCACGGTAACGCTGCAACCCGGCATCTGGGGCCTGATCCTGGCGGCGGCGCTGATCGGCGGCGTGGCCAATCCGGTCTATTCGCTGCTCTTGGCCTATACCAACGACTTTCTGGACAGCAGCGACATGGCCGCCGCCTCGGCCGGGCTCTTGTTCATCAACGGCGTCGGCGCCATGGCCGGGCCGCTCATCACCGGCTGGTTGATGTCGCTGCTGGGTCCGGACGGGTTCTGGGTCTATATCGGCCTGCTGCTGGCGGTGCTGGCCTTCTATGCCGGCTGGCGCCGCACCCGCCGCCCGACCCCGGTTCTGGACCAGAGCTTCGCCATCATCGCCCCCTCGGCCACGCCGGTCGCGGTCGAGGCAGCGCTGGAGACCGCCAGCTCCGACGACGAGGACAAGCCCGCCTGACGGCTTGCGGCTGGCGGCCGGCTCTGCAACCATCCGGGAAAACGGAGGACAAAGCCATGACCGACGCCGCGACACCCGAGGAGATCAACCGCTTCTGGCTCGACGAGATCGGCGAGAAGGGCTGGTATATCCGCTCGGATGCGGTGGACGAAACCATCCGCCGGCGCTTCCAGCCCAGTTGGGAGCGCGCCGCCGATCTGGTGCCCGGCTGGGCCACCACGCCCGAGGGGATGCTGGCCGGGCTGATCCTCACCGACCAGTTCCCCCGCAACATGTTCCGCGAGGATGCCCGTGCCTTCGCCACCGACCCCCTGGCGCGCAGCCTCGCCCGCGAGGCCGTCGAGAGCGGCCTTCACCTGCGCATCGAACCGCCCGCCCGGCAATTCGTCTATCTGCCCTTCGAGCATTCCGAGGACCTGGCCGACCAGGAGCGCGCGGTCAGCCTGTTCGCCGAATTCATGCCCGGCGAGAACCTGCGCCATGCCGAATTGCACCGCGACGCCATCGCCAAATTCGGCCGCTTCCCCTGGCGCAATGCGGCGCTGAACCGCGTGCCCACGCCGGCGGAAATCCGCGTCATGGAGGCCGGCGGCTATGGTGCGCTGGTCTCGGGCAAGCTGTCGCTTGCTGACGTCTGAAAATTGGTTTAACGCTGAACTATCTTTTCTGATAGGGGGACATCCATGGCGCAGAGCTTTGACATGGTGGTGATCGGTTCCGGCCCTGGCGGCTATGTCTGCGCCATCCGCGGCGCGCAGCTGGGGCTGAAGGTGGCCTGCATCGAGCGCGAGCATCTGGGCGGCATCTGCCTGAACTGGGGCTGCATCCCGACCAAGGCGCTGCTGCGCTCGGCCGAGGTCTTCCATCTCATGCACCGCGCCAAGGAATTCGGCCTCTCGGCCGACAAGATCGGCTACGACCTCGGCGCCGTGGTGCAACGCTCGCGCGGCGTGGCCAAGCAGCTCGCCGGCGGCGTCGGCCACCTGCTGAAAAAGAACAAGGTCACCGTCATCATGGGCGAGGCCAGCCTGACCGCCCCCGGCAAGATCAGCGTCAAGACCGACAAGGGCAGCGAGGAGGTCACGGGCAAGGCCATCGTGCTCGCCACCGGCGCCCGCGCCCGCGAACTGCTGGGACTGGAACCGGACGGCGATCTGGTCTGGAACTACAAGCACGCCCTGCAACCGCCGCGCATGCCGAAAAAGCTGCTGGTCATCGGCTCGGGCGCCATCGGCATCGAATTCGCCAGCTTCTTCAACACGCTGGGCGCCGACACCACGGTGGTCGAGGTCATGGACCGCGTCCTGCCGGTCGAGGATGCCGAGATCTCGGCCCTGGCCAAGAAGCAATTCGTCAAGCAAGGCATGAAGATCCTCGAAAAGGCGGCGGTCAAGAAACTCGACCGCGCCAAAGGCAAGGTCACCGCCCATATCGAGACCGGCGGCAAGACCGAAACGCATGAGTTCGACACGGTGATCTCGGCCGTCGGCATCGTCGGCAACGTGGAAAACCTCGGCCTGGAAAAGCTGGGCGCCAAGATCGACCGCACCCATGTCGTCACCGACGAATATTGCCGCACCGGCGTCGAGGGGCTCTATGCCATCGGCGACGTGGCCGGCGCCCCCTGGCTGGCGCACAAGGCCAGCCACGAAGGCGTCATGGTCGCGGAACTGATCGCCGGCCAGCACCCGCATCCGATCAAGCCGAACTCGATCCCCGGCTGCACCTATTGCAATCCGCAGGTCGCCTCGGTCGGCCTGACCGAGGAAAAGGCCAAGGCCGCCGGCTACGAGGTCAAGGTCGGCCGCTTCCCCTTCATCGGCAACGGCAAGGCCATCGCGCTCGGCGAGCCCGAGGGGCTGATCAAGACCGTCTTCGACGCCAAGACCGGCGAGCTCCTGGGCGCCCACATGGTCGGCGCGGAAGTCACCGAACTGATCCAGGGCTATGTCGTCGGCCGCACACTGGAGACCACCGAGGCCGAGCTGATGGAGACGGTGTTCCCGCACCCGACGCTGTCGGAAATGCTGCACGAGGCCACGCTCTCGGCCTATGGCCGCGCCATCCACTTCTGAACGACGAAAGGGGCCTCGCGGCCCCTCTTCTTTGTTGCGCAAATACCCCACGGGGGTCCGGGGGTGTGAAACCCCCGGCCCGGCCGTCACGCCGGCAGCGGCATCCGCGCCTCGACCATGCCGGCATACCAGCTCGCGCCGGCCGGGATGGCATTGTCGTCGAAGTCATAGGCCGGATGATGCACCATGGCGGTATCGCCATTGCCGACGAAGATATAGGCGCCGGGACGTTCGTTCAGCATATAACTGAAATCCTCGCCCGCCATCAGCGGCTCCATCTCCATGTCCACATCGCCCGCCACCTGCCGCGCGACCTCCGCCGCGAAGCCCGTAGCCTCGGAATGGTTCATCGTCACCGGATAGCCGCGGTCATAGGTGACCTCGGCCACGGCGCCGAAGGCGGCGGCGGTGTGGGTGGCGACGCGCCTGATGCCCTCCTCCAGCTGGTCGCGCACCTCGGGGGCAAGGCTGCGGGCCGTCCCCTTCAGCTTCACCACCTGCGGGATGACGT
This sequence comes from Paracoccus sp. MKU1, assembly GCF_001447385.1. Taxonomy (GTDB): domain Bacteria; phylum Pseudomonadota; class Alphaproteobacteria; order Rhodobacterales; family Rhodobacteraceae; genus Paracoccus. Next base: position 106,892 of record NZ_LLWQ01000193.1, read on the forward strand.
TATGCGCGGTGGAATCGGTCTGCACCACGCAGACCGAGACGACGCCGCTTTTCAGCGGATCGACATTGCGCGCGACGATGGATTGCAGCGCCACGATGATCTGCGCCGCGACCAGCGTGGTGTCGATCGCCTCATGCGGCTTGGCGGCATGGCCGCCCTTGCCGGTCACCACGATGTCGAACTGGTCGGCGGCGGCCATCATCGCGCCCTCGCGGATGGCGAAGCTGCCCACCGGATAGCCGGGCATGTTATGCATGCCATAGAATTCCTGGATGCCCCAGCGCTCGACCAGCCCGTCGCGGACCATGGCGAGACCGCCCGCGCCGCCCTCCTCGGCGGGCTGGAAGATCACCACGGCGGTGCCGTCGAAATTGCGCGTCTCGGCCAGGTATTTCGCCGCGCCCAGCAGCATGGCGGTATGGCCGTCATGGCCGCAGGCATGCATGACCCCCGGCGTCTTCGAGGCATATTCCGCCCCGGTCCGCTCGTGGATCGGCAGCGCGTCCATGTCGGCGCGCAGCCCGATCACCCGGCCGCTGCTGTTGCTGCGGCCCCTGATGACGCCCACCACGCCGGTGCGGCCGACACCCTCGGTCACCTCGTCCACGCCGAAGCCGCGCAGCAGTTCGGCCACCCGGCCGGCGGTGCGGTGGACCTGATAGTCAAGCTCGGGATTTTCGTGGAAGTCGCGGCGCCAGGCGGTGATCTCGGGCAGCAATTCGGCAAAGCGGTTCTTGACGGGCATGTGACGATCTCCTTCGCCCGGCAGGTTACGCCTTTCGCACCGCACCGCAAGGCCGCGCAGCCGGGCGCAGGGCATTGCGTGGCGCAGGGGCCCGCGCTTTATCCATGCGTCGCCGGCTCGGCCAGCACCAGATGGCCGGGCGCCACCTCGCGATAGACCGAGGGCGCAGGCGCATGGCCGACGGGATGGATCGGCGAGGGGATGGGGCGGAAGCGCAGCTCCTCGCCGATCTTCCTGCGGCGCGGATCGGCGACCGGCACCGCGGCCATCAACTGGCGGGTATAGCCGTGCTGGGGATTCTCGAAGACCTGCCTGCGGGTGCCGATTTCGACGATGCGGCCCAGATACATGACGCCGACATGATGGCTGACGCGCTCGACCACCGCCATGTCATGGCTGATGAACAGCATCGAGATGCCCAGGTCGCGCTGCAATTCCATCAGCAGGTTCAGCACCTGCGCCTGCACCGAGACGTCCAGCGCCGAGACCGCCTCGTCGGCGATGATGAGCTTCGGGTTCAACGCCAGGGCCCGGGCGATGGCGATGCGCTGGCGCTGGCCGCCCGACAGCTCATGCGGATAGCGGCGCATGAAGCCGCGCGGCAGTTCCACCCGGTCGAAAAGCTGGGCGATGCGGTCGCGGCGCTCGGCACGGTTGCCGATGCCGTAGTTCAGCATCGGCTCCTCGATCTGATCGAGCAGGCGCATCTGCGGATCGAGGCTGGCGAAAGGGTCCTGGAAGATCATCTGCATGTCGCGCCGCGCCTTGCGCAGATCAGATGGACCCAGAGCCAGGATGTCGCGCCCGGCAAGGCTGACCTGCCCCGATGTCGGCTCGACCAGCCGCAGGATCGAGCGGCCGGTGGTGGACTTGCCGCAGCCCGATTCGCCCACCAGCGACAGCGTCTCGCCGGCATTGACGGTGAAGGAGACGTCTTCGACCGCATGCACCCGCGCCACGGTGCGGCGCAGGATGCCGCCCTTGACCGCAAAGCGGGTGCAAAGGTTCCGGACCACCAGCAGCGGCTCGGGAGCAGGCGGGATCACGGGCTCGGGCCGCGCCACCTGCCCCTCGCGCATCAGCCGCATCGGCTCGGGCGCGTCGCGCCCGGTCATCTCGCCCAGCCGCGGCACGGCGGCAAGCAGCGCCCGGGTATAGGGCTCGCGCGGCGATTTGAAGATCTGCTGGACCGTGCCTTCCTCGACCTTGTTGCCGCGGAACATGACCACGACGCGGTCGGCCATCTGCGCCACCACCGCCATGTCATGGGTGATGAACAGCACCGCCATGCCGGTCTCGCGCTTCAGCCGGTCGATCAGCGCCAAGATCTCGGCCTGGATGGTCACGTCCAGCGCCGTGGTCGGCTCGTCGCAGATCAGCAGGCGCGGGCGGCAGGCCATGGCCATGGCGATGACGACGCGCTGACGCATCCCGCCCGAAAGCTCGTGCGGATATTGCCGCAGCCGCCGCTCGGGCTCGGGGATGCGCACCTCGGCCAGAAGCTCCAGCGCGCGGGCGCGGGCCTGGGCGCGCGTCAGGCCGCGATGCACGACCAGCCCCTCGGCAAGCTGTTCGCCCACGGTAAAGACCGGGTTCAGCGCCGTCATCGGCTCCTGGAAGATCATCGCGATCTCGTTGCCGCGGATGTCGCGCATGGCGGCGGGCGGAGCCTTGGCGAGGTCCACTTCGCCCCGCTCGCGCTGGAACAGCAGCCGGCCGCCGGCGATGGTGCCGCCGCCGAATTCGACCAGGCGCATCAGCGACAGCGAACTGACCGACTTGCCCGAGCCGGATTCGCCCACCACGCAGAGGCATTCGCCGGGCCGGATGTCGAAGGACAGGTCCTCGACACCGGTGACCGGGCCGTCATGGGTCTGGAACTCGACCCGCAACCCTTCGACCCGGACCAGCGGCTTTTCGTCCAGCATCCGTGCCCCCTGACCATCGCTTCGGCAATCAGGCTAATACGGCAAGGCCACATTGCAACCGCAAACCCGGATCGGAACTTGATTCTTGCTTTTTATCCGGGACCTGTCCGAAACTCGCCGCATCCGAGGGACAGCAAGGCCGGGGACAAGGCAGAGACAAAACACCACCCGAACCGGCAGCCCGGCAGTCCCGCGCAGATCCACCAACAGGAGAGAGCGATGAAACTGAAATCCCTGATGCTGGGCGCGGCGGCCGCGACCGCCCTTGCCGCCGCCATGGCCCCGGCCGCATTCGCCGAGCGGGGCAGCGACGGGCAGGTCAATGTCATCATGTGGCAGGCGCCCTCGACGATGAACCCCTATCTGTCGGCCGGCACCAAGGACATCATCGCCAGCAGCGTCACGCTGGAGCCGCTGGCCAGCTTCACCCCCGAGGGCGAGGTGGTGCCGCGCCTGGCCGCCGAGATCCCCTCGGTCGAAAACGGCGGCATCTCCGAGGATCTGAGGACGGTCACCTGGAAATTGCAGCCGGGCATCAAATGGTCGGACGGCACGCCCTTCACCGCCGGGGACGTGGCCTTTACCGCGGAATATTGCATGAGCCCGCAAGGCGGCTGCGCCCAGCTTGCCAAGTTCGAGGGCGTCGAAAAGGTCGAGGCGGTCGATGAGCTGACCGTGCGGGTCACCTTCGTCTCGCCCCGGCCCGATCCCTTCTCGGCCTTCGTGGGCGCGCAATCGCCGATCCTGCAAAAGGCGCAGTTCCAGAACTGCCTGGGCGAGGCGGCGCCGACCTGCACCGAGCAGAACTTCAACCCCGTCGGCACCGGCCCCTTCGTGGTCAAGGAGTTCCGCACCAACGACGTGATCTCCTTCGCCGCCAATCCCGAATATCGCGACCCCGCCAAGCCCGCCTTCGCCACGCTGCTGATGAAGGGCGGCGGCGATGCGGCAGCGGCGGCGCGCGCGGTGCTGGAGACGGGCGAGTTCGACTATGCCTGGAACACCCAGCTCTCGCCGGACGTGATCGCCGGCATGGAGGCGGCGGGCAAGGGCAAGAACGTCGCCGCCTTCGGCAGTCTGGTCGAGCGCATCCATGTCAACCTGACCGACCCCTCGTCCAGCCTGCCCGAGGGCGAGCGCTCGACGGTCAAGCATCCGCATCCGATCCTGACCGACCCGGCGGTGCGCAAGGCGCTGTCCATGGCCATCGACCGGCAATTGCTGACCGAGATCGGCTATGGCCCGGCCGGGCAGCCGACCTGCAACCTGGTGCCGGCGCCCGCCGCCTGGGCGTCCGAGAACACCGAATGCCTGACCCAGGACATCGAGGCGGCCAAGGCGCTGCTGGACGAGGCGGGCTGGACCGTCGGCGCGGGCGGCGTGCGCGAAAAGGACGGCAAGCGGCTCACGCTGCTGTTCCAGACCTCGGTCAACGCGGTGCGGCAGGACTTCCAGGCGCTGATCAAGCAATGGTGGTCCGAGATCGGCGTCGAGACCGAGTTGAAGGTGGTGGACCCCTCGGTTTTCTTCGGCGGCGATGCCGGCTCGCCCGACACGTTCCAGAAGCTCTATGCCGATGTCGAGATGTACGCCAACAACTTCGAGGGTTCCAACCCCGAGCCCTATCTGGCGCGTCAGACCTGCGACAAGGCGCCGGGGCCCGAGAACCAGTGGCAGGGCGAGAATACCAGCCGCTATTGCGACCCGGAATACGACCGGCTGATCGCCGAGATGACGCAGATCGTCGATCCGGCCGAGCGCGGCGCCATGGGCCGGCGGCTGAACGAGATGCTGACCAAGGACAGCAACGCCATCATCCCGCTGGTCTATCGCGGCACCACCTCGGCCGTGTCGAACACGCTGGGCGGCGTGGCGCTGAACGCCTGGGACAGCGAATTGTGGAACGTCGCGGATTGGCATCGCGCGAAGTGACGCGGCGATGCTGAGCTTTGCCCTGCGCCGGCTGCTGCTGGCGGTGCCGACGCTGCTGTTCATCTCGCTGGTGATCTTTCTGCTGCTCGAGGCTTCGCCCGGCGATCCGCTGGGCGACGTGCCGCTGACCGTGCCGCCCGAGGTCAAGGAGCGGATGCGCGAGGCGCTCGGCCTCGGGCAGGCTTGGTATATCCGCTACGTGCTGTGGCTGAAGCAGTTCTTCTGGGTCGAGCCGCTCTATTGGTTCGACCGCGCCTTCGGCACCGGCTTCAGCCAGGGCATGCAGCGCATCATCAGCTTCCAGAGCCGCAGCCCGGTCTTCGACGTGATCGCCGAGCGGCTGCCGCAGACGCTGACCGTCGTCGGCATGTCCTATCTGGTCGGCGTGATGATCGCGCTGCCGATCGGCATCATCTCGGCCTATCGGCAATATTCCTGGTTCGACCAGATCGGCACCTTCATCTCGATGGTCGGCTTCTCGCTGCCGACCTTCTTTACCGGGGTGGTGCTGATCATCGTCTTCGGCATCAAGCTGCAATGGTTCCCGTCGATCTACGACACCACGCATCGGGTGACGGATTGGGACAGTTTCCTGGTGCAGCTGCGGCAGATGGCGATGCCGGTCGCGGTGCTGGCGCTGTATAACGCGGCGCAGATCAGCCGCTTCATGCGTGCCTCCATGCTGGACAACCTGCGGCAGGATTACGTGCGCACCGCGCGGGCCAAGGGCCTGTCCGAGCGCGTCGTGGTGCTGAAGCACGTGCTGCGCAATTCGCTGATCCCGGTGGTCACGGTGATCGCGCTGGGTCTGCCGGCGGTCTTCGGCGGCGCCATCATCACCGAGCAGGTGTTCAAGGTGAACGGGCTGGGACAGCTGCTGATCCTGGCCATCCATGCCAACGACATGCCGATGGTGATGACACTGACCTTCATCTTCGCGGTGCTGATCGTCGGCTTCACCCTGATCGCCGACCTGCTCTATGGCGTGCTGGACCCGAGGATCCGCTATGACTGACCGGCTGCTGATCGAGGAGAGCGCGGTGAACGCCGCCGCACCGGGGGCCGAGGCGCTGCCGCCCGCCGATCCGCCGCCCGAGACGCACGCCCGCAGCCAATCGCGCGACATCTGGCGGCAGTTCCGCAACCATCGCGGCGCCATGCTGGCGCTGGTGCTGTTCGTGGCGATCCTGCTGTTCGTCGGCATCGGGCCGCTGGTCTGGACCATCGATCCCGGCTTCGTCGATATCCGCGCCCGCAACCAAGGCTTCAGCGCGGCACATCCCCTGGGCACCGACCAGTTGGGCCGCGACATGCTGGCGCGCCTGATGGCGGGGGGTCAGGTTTCGCTGGCGGTCGGGCTAACCGCCATGGCCGTGGCGCTGACGCTGGGCAGCCTGATCGGCATCGGCTCGGGCTATTTCCGCCGGCTCGACGCGCCGCTGATGCGGCTGACCGAACTGTTCCTGGCCCTGCCGCTGCTGCCCCTGCTGCTGCTGATGGTGACGCTGTTCCGCGAACCCCTGGGCCGCGCCATGGGACCGGCGGGCGGCACCTTCCTGCTGATCGTCAGCGCCATCGGCATCACCTCCTGGATGCAGACGGCGCGCATCCTGCGCGGCGAGGTGCTGGGGCTCAAGGAGCGCGAGTTCATCCTGGCGGCGCAATCCATCGGCACGCCGGCGCCGCGCATGATCCTGCGCCATGTGCTGCCCAACGTGATCTCACCCATCGTGGTGGCGGCGACGCTGGGCATCGCCACGGCGATCATCACCGAAAGCGCGCTGTCCTTTCTGGGACTGGGCTTTCCGCCGGATTTCCCGACCTGGGGGCGGCTGCTCTATGACGCGGTGGACCAGATGCAGATGTATCCCTGGCGGGTGGTGTTGCCGGGGCTGCTGATCTCGCTGACGGTGCTGTCGGTGAACTATATCGGCGACGGGTTGCGCGATGCCATGGACCCGCGGATCCGGGGACGCTGAGCGGCGCGGTCGCATGAGTATTTGGGAAACGGTGAAAGCGGTCAGAGCGCGCGGGCCAGCGTCGGGAGTTCCGAGCGCGGCAGGATCAGCAGCATCGGGCCGTCGCATTCCAGCGTGACCGGGCCGGTCGCCTCGTTCGAGGTGCCGCTGCGGCCGTCCGGCGCGAAGGCCAGGCCGTCGAGGGGCCATTTCAGGCCCGTCGAGCGGCCGGTGGCCGGGCCCATCGGGAAAAGCGAGACCCGCGTGCCGGGCACGAGGTCCAGCAAGAGGCGGGGTGGGGCGAGCGTGATCACGTCCTCGCCGGCGATCAGCAGGCAGGGCGGGCCGATGCGGCGGGCGATCACGCCGAGCACCGAGAGGAAATGGTCATGCCGCGCGCCGGAGAAACCCAGCGCAACGACGAAGGGCGCGTCGAGATTGGACAGGCATTTCTCGAAATCGGTGCTGTCCTGTTCGGCGATGGGGTGCTGGTTTTCGACCGGGATCTCGGCCCGGGCGCGGGCAGAGATGCTGTCGAAATCGCCCCAGACCGCCGCCGGCATCAGCCCGTGGCTCAGCGCGGTATCGGCGCCGCTGTCGGCGGCGGCCACCACCGGCGCGAGCCGCAGCGCCTGCTCCAGATCGGCGCGGCCGACCGGCGCACCGCCGATCAGCGTGACCGGGCGGGCGCTTGTCAGCCTCATTCGCCCTTGCCGATGCCGGTGAAGACCTTGCGGAAGGGCAGCGCCCAGAGGATGCCCAAGGCGGCATAGACCGCCAACTCGATCAGGATCGGCTGGCGGCCCCAGGTCCGGTCCATCCAGTTCACCAGGCTCACCGCCACCACGATATAGAGCGGCAGCCCGATCAGCAGGATCACCAGCGACCAGCGTTTGCGCGTCTTGAGGTCCATGTCAGCCCGTATCAGTCCGCGAAGGGATCGGTCACGAGGATGGTATCGTCACGCTCGGGCGAGGTCGAGAGCAGCGCCACCGGGCATTGGATCAATTCCTCGATGCGGCGGACGTATTTGATCGCATTGGCCGGCAGGTCGGCCCAGGACCGCGCGCCTTGCGTCGATTCCTGCCAGCCTTCCATTTCCTCGTAGATCGGCTTTGCCTTGGCCTGAAGCGCGGCGGCGGTGGGCAGATGGTCGTAATGCTGGCCGTCCACCTCGTAGCCGGTGCAGATCTTGAGCGTCTGGAAGCCGTCCAGCACGTCGAGCTTGGTCAGCGCGATGCCGTCCACGCCCGAGATGGCGCAGGTCTGGCGCACCAGCACCGCATCGAACCAGCCGCAGCGGCGCTTGCGGCCGGTGACGGTGCCGAATTCATGGCCGCGCTCGCCCAGGCGCTGGCCGTCGGCATCGTCGAGCTCGGTCGGGAACGGGCCTTCGCCGACGCGGGTGGTATAGGCCTTGACGATGCCCAGCACGAAGCCGATGGCCGAGGGGCCGAGCCCGGTGCCGCTGGCCGCCATGCCCGACATGGTGGTCGATGAGGTCACATAGGGATAGGTGCCGAAATCGATGTCGAGCAGGCTGCCCTGCGCGCCCTCGAACAGGATGCGCTTGCCGGATTTGCGGGCATCGTTCATCACCTTCCAGACCGGCTGGGCGTATTGCAGCAGTTTCGGCGCGATCTCCAGCAGCCTGGCGCGCAGCTCCGCCCGGTCGATGGGCGCGGCGCCCAGACCCTGGCGCAGCGCGTCGTGATGGGCGAGCAGGCGGTCCAGGCGGGAATCCAGCGTCTCCTCGTCGCCCAGGTCGGCGACGCGGATGCTGCGGCGGCCGACCTTGTCCTCATAGGCCGGGCCGATGCCGCGGCCGGTAGTGCCGATCTTGCTGGCGCCGGCGGCTTCCTCGCGCAGCTTGTCGAGGTCCTGGTGCAGCGGCAGGATCAGCGGCGTGTTCTCTGCGATCATCAGGTTTTCCGGGCTGATCTCGACGCCCTGCGCGCTCAGCTTGTCGATTTCGGCGAACAGCGACCAGGGGTCCAGCACCACGCCATTGCCGATGACCGCCATCTTGCCCTTGCGCACGATGCCCGAGGGCAGGAGCGACAGCTTGAAGACTTGATTGCCGATGACCAACGTGTGGCCGGCGTTGTGGCCGCCCTGGAAGCGCGCGATCACATCGGCGCGTTCCGACAGCCAGTCGACGATCTTGCCCTTGCCCTCGTCGCCCCATTGCGCGCCGACGACCACCACATTGGCCATTGTGCTTCCCCTTGCGGTCATGAATGCCGCGAACCGTATAATGGCCGAAGCCCTTGGGGGGAAGCGCATTCCGCCCTGCCTGCGAAATGTCCAGCCTGCCCCGATTTCGCGCAGATCGGGGATCGGGCCGGCGGATCTGGTGCCTTGCCTTGCAGTCGCGGCGCGGCTCTGCCGATGCTTCGGGCAAAGAGGTCCCGATGCTGCACCAGACGATCCCCTGCCAGCTTCCCCGCGCCCAAGGGCGTGTCCGCGCCGGATTCGCGCTGCGCGGCGGCACGACCCGGCTGGCGCGGCTGCACCAGTCCGGCAGCGGCAAGGCCATGCTGCCGCCCGCAGAGGGCTGCGAAATGGTGCTGCTGAACACCGCGGGCGGGCTGACCGGCGGCGACAGGATGGAGATCGCGGTCGGGCAGGCGGCCGGCACGCGGCTGGTGGTGACCACGCAGACGGCCGAGCGCGCCTATCGCTCGGTGACCGGGCGGGCGCGGGTCTGGGCGCGTTACGACGTGGCGGACGGCGCGCATCTGGACCTGCTGCCGCAGGAAACGATCCTGTTCGACCGCGCCGCGCTCGCGCGCGAGCAGGAGGTGGCGCTGGCGGGTTCCGCCAGCTGTCTCTGGGCCGAGGTGCTGGTGCTGGGCCGCGCCGCCATGAGCGAGGTGGTGACCCGTCTGGACCTGAGCGACCGCCGCCGCATCAGCCGCGACGGCCGGCCGGTCTTTGTCGAGAACCTGCGCCTGACCGACGCGGCGCTGGTCGGAGGCGGACCGGCGATGCTGGCCGGATGCCGCGCCTTTGCGACGCTGGTGCTGGTGGCCCCCGACGCCGCCGACCGGCTGGGGCGGGCGCGGGATGCGCTTGGCGCGGACGGCGCCGCCAGCGCCTTCGACGGCAAGCTGGTGGCACGGCTGATGGCGGCCGACGGCTGGGACCTGCGGCAGGCGCTGATGCGGCTGATCCGGGCGATCCGGCCCGGCCCCCTGCCCCGCGTCTGGCAAATCTGAAGGAAGCCCAAGATGAACCTGAGCCCCCGCGAAAAGGAAAAGCTGCTCGTCTCGGTCGCCGCCATGGTGGCGCGCGCCCGGCTGGCCCGCGGCGTCAGGCTGAACCACCCCGAGGCCATCGCGCTGATCTCGGACTTCGTGGTCGAGGGCGCGCGCGACGGCCGCACGGTCGCCGATCTGATGGAGGCCGGCGCCCATGTCATCACCCGCGAGCAATGCATGGAGGGCATCCCCGAGATGATCCACTCCGTGCAGGTCGAGGCCACCTTTCCGGACGGCACCAAGCTGGTCACCGTCCACGACCCCATCCGCTGAGAGGCTGCCATGAAACCTATCCTTCCCCTGCTGCTGATGCCCACGGCGGCCTTTGCCCATCCCGGCCATCCCGGCCATGCCGCGCCCTTCGCCGAGGGCTGGATGCATCCGCTGGGCGGCATGGACCATGTGCTGGCGATGGTCGCGGTGGGGCTATGGGCCGCGACGGCGCCGGACCGGCGCGGCCTCTGGGCGCTGCCGCTATGCTTTGTCGCCGCCATGCTGGCCGGCGGCGCTCTGGGGGCGGCGGGCCTGCCCCTGCCGGCGGTCGAGCCGATGATCCTGGCCTCTTCCGTCATCCTCGGCCTTGCCGTGGCGCTGGCGCTGCGGCCCTCGCTGGGCTTTGCCTTGCCGGTGGTGGCGGTCTTCGGCCTGATGCACGGCCATGCGCATGGCGCTGAGGGACCGGCCTCGGGCCTTGCCGCCTATGCGGCGGGCTTCGTGCTGGCGACCGCGGCGCTGCATCTGGCCGGGATCGGGCTGGGCCGGCTGGGTGCCGGCCGCCTGCTGGGCGCGGCGACGGCGGCGGCGGGCGTCGCGCTGGCGGTGCTGCCGTGATCCCCGGCGAGCTCTTTCCGGCCGAGGGCGAGATCACCCTGAACGCCGGGCGCGAGGCGGTCACGCTGATGGTCGCCAATACCGGCGACCGGCCGGTGCAGGTCGGCAGCCATTACCATTTCGCCGAAACCAATCCGGGGCTCGACTTCGACCGGGCGCGCGCGCGTGGCATGCGGCTGGACATCGCCGCCGGCACCGCCGTCCGCTTCGAGCCGGGCCAGCGGCGCGAGGTGCGGCTGATCCCGCTTGCCGGCCGGCGCGCGGTATACGGCTTCAACGGCACGGTCATGGGCCCGCTGGATTGAGGAGACGATCATGGCGCTGACCATTTCCCGCCGCGACTATGCGCAGATGTATGGCCCGACCACCGGCGACCGCCTGCGGCTGGGCGATACCGAGATCATCATCGAGGTCGAGCACGACCTGACCACCTATGGCGAAGAGGTCAAGTTCGGCGGCGGCAAGGTGATCCGCGACGGCATGGGCCAGTCGCAGGCCAGCCACGCTGAGGGGGCCATGGACACCGTCATCACCAATGCGCTGATCCTTGACCATTCCGGCATCTACAAGGCCGATATCGGCCTGCGCGACGGGCGCATCCACGGCATCGGCAAGGCCGGCAATCCCGATACCCAGCCGGCCGTGACGCTGGTGATCGGCCCCGGCACCGAGATCATCGCCGCCGAGGGCCGCATCGTCACCGCCGGCGGCATGGATGCGCATATCCATTTCATCTGCCCGCAGCAGGTCGAGGACGCCATCGCCTCGGGCATCACCACCATGCTGGGCGGCGGCACCGGCTCGGCGCATGGCACGCTGGCCACCACCTGCACGCCGGGGCCCTGGCACATCCGGCGGATGCTGATGGCGATGGATTCGGTGCCGGTGAACATGCTGATCTCGGGCAAGGGCAATGCCTCGCGCCCCGAGGCGCTGGAGGAGATGGTCCGCGCCGGCGCCGCCACGCTGAAGCTGCACGAGGACTGGGGCACCACCCCGGCCGCCATCGACTGCTGCCTGACCGTCGCCGATGCGATGGACGTGCAGGTGACGATTCACACCGACACGCTGAACGAATCCGGCTTCGTCGAGCACACGCTGGCGGCGATCAAGGGCCGCACCATCCACGCCTTCCACACCGAGGGCGCGGGCGGCGGCCATGCGCCGGACATCATCCGGCTGGTCGGTGCGCCGAACGTCATCCCCAGCTCCACCAATCCGACCCGGCCCTTTACCGCCAACACGGTCGAGGAGCATCTGGACATGCTGATGGTCTGCCATCACCTCGACAAGCGCGTGCCCGAGGACGTGGCCTTCGCCGAAAGCCGCATCCGCCGCGAGACCATCGCGGCCGAGGACATCCTACACGACATGGGCGCCTTTTCGGTGATCTCCTCCGACAGCCAGGCCATGGGCCGGGTGGGCGAGGTGGTGACACGCAGCTGGCAGACCGCGCACAAGATGAAGCTGCAACGCGGCCGGCTGGCGGAGGAGACGGGCCAGAACGACAACCTGCGCGCCCGGCGCTACGTGGCGAAATACACCATCAACCCCGCCATCGCGCATGGCGTCAGCCATGAGATCGGCAGCGTCGAGCCCGGCAAGCGCGCCGACCTGGTGATCTGGGACCCCGCCATGTTCGGCGCCAAGCCGGAAATGGTTCTGGTCGGCGGCATGATCGCCTGGGCGCAGATGGGCGATCCGAACGGCTCGATCCCGGTGCAGCCCATGTATATGCGGCCGATGTGGGGCGCGATGGGCCGGGCGCGGCATGCCTCGGGCGTGACCTTCGTCAGCCGGGCCGGGCTGGATGCCGGCTGCGCCGAGGGGATGCTGAAAACGGCGGTGGCGGTGCGGGACACGCGCGGCATCGGCAAGGCCGACATGCGGCTGAACCACGCGACACCCCTGATCGAGGTGGACCCCGAAACCTACGAGGTGCGCACCGATGGCGAGCTGCTGGCCTGCCAGCCCGCCACAGAACTGCCGCTGGCCCAGAGATATTTCCTTTTCTGAAAGCCGCTTACGCCGCCGCTGCAATGCAGCATTGCAAAAGAAGCCATGGTGATGATCGCGAAACAGACCTACATTCGACGCCAGGGGAGGAAACCATTCGCCAAGACCGAAAGGGTTTCCCATGGCTACCATCGCAACCAACCGCTTCTCGCCCCGCCTGCCGGCGCTGTTCGACACTTTCCTCAAGTGGCTCTCGCGCGGGACCGAGGCCTATATCGAGAAGCATTCGCGCCGCGCCGAGATCGAGGCGCTGGAGGCGAAATCCGACGCCGAACTGGCCCGCATGGGCATCACCCGCGACCGGATCGTGCATTACGTCTTCAGCGACCGTTTCTACATCTGATCCGCAAGGGGGCGCGGCAATGAGCGCGCCCCTGCAATTGCGGGCCGCCGCTGTGCTTCGCGCCGCCGCGGCCGATGACGCGGCCGACGACACGGTGGTCCTCGACTACGAGGGCCGCTTTCTGCGCCGCAAGCGCCTGACCTCGCGCGGCGGGCTGTCCTTTCTGGTCGACCTGCCCGAGACGGTCAGCCTGGACCCCGGCGACGCGCTGCGGCTCGAGGACGGGCGGCTGGTCGGCATCGCCGCCGCGCTGGAGCCCTGCCTGCGCATCGAGGGGCCATTGCCGCGCCTCGCCTGGCATATCGGCAACCGCCACACTCCCTGCCAGATCGAGCCCGACCACCTGCTGATCCGCGCCGATCATGTGCTGGAAGCCATGCTGCGCGGCCTGGGCGCCCGCGTCACCCCGACCATGGCGCCCTTTGCCCCCGAGGGTGGCGCCTATGGCCATGGCCGCACCATGGGCCATGACCATGCGCATTAGCCGATGTCCGCGCTGGACCGCCTGTCGCTGATCCAATGGCTGTCGCCGGCCTTTCCGACCGGCGGTTTTGCCTATTCGCATGGGCTGGAACAGGCCATGGCGGATGGCGCGCGGGACGCCGATGCGGTCTCGGCCTGGGTCGCGGATGTGCTGCGCCATGGCGGCGGCTGGGTCGATGCGGTGCTGCTGTCCCTGGTGCTGCGCGGCGAGGATGCCGGGGAGATCGCGGATCTTGCCCGCGCCCTGGCCGGCTCGGCCGAGCGGCTGGCCGAGACCATGGATCAGGGCCGCGCCTTTGCCGCGACTGTCTCGGCGCTGTCGGATGTGGCGCAACCGGCGCGGCCCCTGCCCGTCGCCTTGGGCGAGGCCGCGCGCCGCCTCGCCCTGCCGCCCGAAGAGGTGGTCGCGCATTACCTGCACGCCTTCGCCGCGAACCTGATCTCGGCCGCGACGCGCTTCCTGCCGCTGGGCCAGGCCGAGGCGCAGGCGGCGCTGGCCCGGCTGCATCCGCTGATCGCCGCGCTTGCGGCCGAGGCCGCGACGGCCGGGCACGACCGGCTGGAAAGCTGCTGCTTCGGCGCCGATCTGGCGGCGATGCGGCATGAAACCCTGGAGGTAAGGATCTTCCGCACATGATGAACGGACCTCTTCGCGTCGGCATCGGCGGCCCCGTCGGCGCCGGCAAGACCACCCTGACCGAGCAACTGGCCCGGGCGCTGGCGCCGCACCTGTCGATGGCGGTCATCACCAACGACATCTATACCCGCGAGGATGCCGAGGCGCTGATGCGCGCCCAGGTGCTGCCGGCCGAGCGCATCCGCGGCGTCGAGACCGGCGGCTGCCCGCATACCGCCATCCGCGAGGATGCCAGCATCAACCTGGCCGCCGTGGCCGATCTGCGCGCCGCCTTTCCTGATCTTAAGCTGATCCTGATCGAATCGGGCGGCGACAACCTGGCCGCGACCTTCTCGCCCGAGCTGGCCGATCTGACGATCTATGTCATCGACACCGCCGCCGGGCAGGACATTCCGCGGAAACGTGGGCCGGGGCTGGCGCGCTCCGACCTGCTGGTGGTGAACAAGACCGATCTCGCCCCGCATGTCGGTGTCGATCTGGCGCTGCTGGAAAGTGACGCGCGGACGGCGCGGGGCGCGCGGCCCTTTGTCATGGCCGAGCTGCGGCATGGCCGGGGCATCGACGAGATCATAGGCTTCCTGATGCGCGACGGCGGGCTTGCGCTTGCCGATTCGATCTGACCGGACCGGCGCCGGGCCGATGGCAGCGTCTTTTGGGTATTTGGGCAACGGAGAAGGCGCAGGCGTGGCGAAATCGCCACCGACGCGCAGGTTGCGCGGCCAGTTGCCGAGCATCCGGGCGACGGTGAGACCGGCGGAGCGATCGACTTTCGACAGCCGTGCGCTCAGCGACTGCCAGCTTTGGCGAAAAGGGGCCAGTGGGCGGCCCTGCCAGACCTGCGGGCGGTCAGGCGACGGCGCGCAGCGGCGCAGGACGGAAGGGCGTGATCGTCACCTCAGCGCCGTCGAAGATGCAGAAGCTTTGCGCCGGCACCTCCAGCCAGCCGGTTTCGTCGCTCTCCAGCGGTTCCGAGACCACGGCGCGGCCGCCCCGGGTGTCGGACCAGCGGTGGAACAGGGTCGGCGCATGCTCGTCGCTGGCATAGCGCAGGGCGTAGAGCCTTCGGCCGTCCGAGAAGGCGGCCGTCAGCCGCACATGCGGCGCCGCGCCCTTTTGCCGGGCCAGCGCCTCGAATTGCGCGGTGGCGCGAGCCATGGCGCCGGCGGGGTCGCCTTCCAGCCCCTCGCCCAGGGCCATCAGGAACAGCGCCTCGCTGTCGGTGGCGCCCTTGCGATGGGCATAAAGCTCGTCGGGAATCAGCACCTCGGCATGGCGGCGATAGCTGTCATAGCCGCCGAACTGGCCGTTATGCATGAAGCTCCAGCGGCCGACGACGAAGGGATGGCAATTGTTGCGGCTGGTCGCGGTGCCGGTCGAGGCCCGCACATGCGCCAGGAACAGATGCGACTTGACCGTGGCGGTCAGGCTGCGCAGGTTGCTGTCCGACCAAGCCGGCATGATGTCGCGGTAGAGGCCGGGCTCCTCGCGCTCGCCATACCAGGCGATGCCGAACCCATCGGCATTGACCGGGGTATGACAGCGCGTCGCCCCGTGGCTTTGCCGGACCAGCGAATGGCCGGGCCGGCAGATGACATCCTCAAGATAGATCGGACTGCCGACATAGGCTGCCCAGCGGCACATTATCCCTGCCCCTTTCCGCGCTTTTTCCTAGGGCTAGCACGAAAAGCCTGACGAATCACCAAAAAGTCTTAGGCCGGGTTCTCTTCAACGATCACAAGGTCGCGTTCTGCCGCATTCCGGGCATGGTCCAGCGCCGCCTGATACTCGGCCGAGCGATAGCAGGCCACCGCATCCTCGACGCTGGGGAAGCGCGCCACGACATTGCGGGCGCGCTCCTTGCCCTCGAGTTGCACATAGCGCGAACCGCGGGCCAGGAAGGTGCCGCCATGCGCGGCGATCGCCGGCCCTGCCAGCCGGGCATATTCGCCATAGGCCTCGGGGTCGGTCACGGTCACATGGGCGATCCACAAAGCGGTCATGCTTTCTCTCCGATCAGGGTTTCCACTGCCGAGATGGCGCTGTCGGCCGCGGCAAGGCTGGGCGCCCCGCCCTGGGCGCGGTCGGGCCGGCCGCCGCCGCCCTTGCCGCCAAGCGCCGCCGTCGCGGTCTGCACCAGTTCGACGGCGCTGATCCGGCCGGTCAGGTCGGGGGTCACGCCCGCCGCCACCGTCGCCTTGCCGTCGGCCTCGGCCAGCACCACCACGGCACCCGAGCCGAGCCGCGACTTCATCTCATCGACCAGCGGGCCGAGTTCCTTGCCGCTCACGCCCTCGACGCGGCGGGCGATCAGCTTGATGCCGTTGATTTCACGGGGCTTGTCCTCGGTGCTGCCGCCCATGGCCAGCTGGCGCTTGAGCTGCGCGACCTCGTTGGCCAGCGCCTTGCGCTCATCGGCCAGCGCGCGGACCTTGTTCACCACGTCGCCGGTCTGCGCCTTAAGGATGCCGGCGATTTCGTTGAGCTCGCCATCCACACGGCGCAGCTCGTCCATCGCCGCCTGGCCAGTCAGCGCCTCGATGCGGCGGATGCCGGCGGCGGAGGCGGTTTCCGAGGTCAGCGCGAACATGCCGATGTCGCCGGTGCGCGCGACATGGGTGCCGCCGCAAAGCTCCAGCGAATAGGTCTGGCCGCCGGTGCCCTTGCCCGAGCCCGGCAGTTCGCCCATCGAGACCACGCGCACTTCGTCGCCATATTTCTCGCCAAACAGCGCCTGGGCGCCCAGGGCGCGGGCGTCGTCGGGGGTCATGATCCGGGTCTCGACCGGGCTGTTCTGGCGGATGAAATCGTTCACCTCGCGCTCGACCTGCGCCAGCTCCTCAGGTGTCATCGCCTTGACATGGCTGAAGTCGAAGCGCAGCCGATCCGGCGCATTCAAGCTGCCGCGCTGCGCGACATGTTCGCCCAAGGCCCGCCGCAGCGCCTCGTGCAGCAGATGCGTGGCCGAGTGGTTGGCGCGAATGGCGCTGCGGCGGTCGTGATCGACCGAAAGCTGCGCGCCCTGGCCGCGCTGGATGCTGCCCAGCGTCACCTCGGCGATATGAACGAAGACGCCGCCCGACTTCCTGGTGTCGGTCACACGCGCCGCCCCGGTTTCGGTCTTGATCAGCCCGGTATCGCCGACCTGGCCGCCGGATTCGGCATAGAAAGGCGTCTGGTTGACGACGATCTGCACCGCCTGGCCCTCGCCCGCCTCCTCGACGGCTGCGCCATCCTGCACCAGCGCCAGGATCTGGCCCTCGCTGATCTCGGTATCATAGCCGAGGAACTCGGTCGCGCCATGCTCCTCGGCGATGTCGAACCAGATCGCAGCGTCCTTGGTTTCGCCCGAGCCGGCCCAGGCGGCACGGGCCTTGGCCTTCTGCTCGGCCATCGCCGAATCGAACCCGGCCGTATCGACCGCGCGGCCCTTTTCGCGCAGCGCGTCCTGGGTCAGGTCCAGCGGGAAGCCATAGGTGTCGTAGAGCTTGAAGGCCGCCTCGCCCGGCAGGTCCGCGCCCTCGGGCAGCTTGGCCAACTCGTCGTCCAGCAGCCGCAGCCCGCGGTCCAGCGTCTGCTTGAAGCGGGTCTCCTCGAGCTTCAGCGTCTCCTCGATCAGCGCCTGGGCACGGCCGAGCTCGGGATAGGCCGCGCCCATCTCGCGCACCAGCGAGGGCACCAGGCGGTGCATCATCGGGTCCTTGGCGCCCAGCATATGGGCGTGGCGCATGGCGCGGCGCATGATGCGGCGCAGCACATAGCCGCGCCCCTCGTTCGAGGGCATCACCCCATCGGCGATCAGGAAGCTGGTCGAGCGCAGGTGGTCGGCGATGACGCGGTGATGCACCTTGCCGGGACCGTCCGGGTCAGCCGAAGTCGCATGGGCGCTGGCCTCGATCAGGCTGCGCATCAGGTCGGTGTCGTAATTGTCATGCTTGCCCTGCAAGAGCGCGCCGATCCGCTCCAGCCCCATGCCGGTGTCGATCGACTGCATGTCGAGCGCGCGCATCGAGCCGTCCTCGAACTGCTCGTTCTGCATGAAGACGAGGTTCCAGATCTCGATGAAACGGTCGCCATCCTCCTCGGCCGAGCCGGGCGGACCGCCCCAGATCTGTTCGCCATGATCGTAGAAAATCTCGGTGCAGGGGCCGCAGGGACCGGTCGGACCCATCTGCCAGAAATTGTCGCTGGTCGGGATGCGGATGATGCGGTCGTCGGGAAGGCCCGCGACCTTTTTCCAGATCTCCGCCGCCTCGTCGTCGGTGTGATAGATCGTGACCAGCAGCTTGTCCTTGGGGATGCCGAAATCCTTGGTCAGCAGTTCCCAGGCAAAGGGGATGGCACCTTCCTTGAAATAATCACCGAAGCTGAAATTCCCCAGCATCTCGAAGAAGGTATGGTGCCGCGCGGTATAGCCGACATTGTCGAGGTCATTATGCTTGCCGCCGGCGCGCACGCATTTCTGCGCAGTGGTGGCGCGCTTGTAATCGCGCGTCTCGACCCCGGTGAACAGGTTCTTGAACTGCACCATGCCCGAATTGGTGAACATCAGGGTCGGATCGTTCCTCGGCACCAGCGGGCTCGAGTCGACGACCCGATGGCCGTTGCGTTCGAAATAGTTCAGGAAGGTTGAGCGGATGTCATTCAAGCTGGGCATATCGGGCCTTCATCGCAAAGCGGTTTTCCCGGCCAGAACCGGTTTGCCGCCCGGTCTAGCCCCAGCCATGGCGGCTGTCCAGCAATCCCGCATGGCCTGACGCTGTGGCGGCTTCTTCCGTGTGCAAATATCCCGGGGGAGCGCCTCCTGCGCCCCGTCGAGGGGCGCAGGAGGCGGGGGGGCAGAGCCCCCCGAACACAGGAAATGTGCGGGTTCACTCCGCACACCCTTTCGAACCGTCCCGATCCGGGATTAATCCTCGGCCATCACCTCGTCGCCCTCATCCGAGACGCCGAAATCCAAGCCGTGGCTGGCACGGATCTTGTCCTCGATCGCATAGGCGACATCGGGGCGATCGCGCAGATATTGCTTGGCATTCTCGCGGCCCTGACCGATGCGCTCATCGCCATAGGAATACCACGAGCCCGATTTCTCGACCACGCCGGCCTTGACGCCCAGATCGATCAATTCGCCGACCTTCGAGATCCCCTCGCCATACATGATGTCGAATTCGACCTGGCGGAAGGGCGGCGCGACCTTGTTCTTGACCACCTTGACCCGAGTGGTGTTGCCGGTCACTTCATCGCGGTCCTTGACCGAGCCGATGCGACGAATGTCCAGGCGCACCGAGGCATAGAATTTCAAGGCGTTGCCGCCGGTCGTCGTCTCGGGACTGCCGAATATCACGCCGATCTTCATGCGGATCTGGTTGATGAAGATCACCATGCAGTTCGAGCGCCCGATGCTGGCGGTCAGCTTGCGCATCGCCTGGCTCATCAGCCGGGCCTGGCTGCCCATCTGCATGTCGCCCATGTCGCCCTCGATCTCGGACTTGGGGGTCAGCGCGGCGACCGAATCGACCACCACCAGGCTGACCGCGCCCGAACGCACCAGCGTATCCACGATCTCCAGCGCCTGCTCGCCGGTGTCGGGCTGGCTGATCAGCAGCTCGTCCAGATTGACGCCCAGCTTCTTGGCATATTGCGGGTCCAGCGCATGTTCGGCATCGACGAAGGCGCAGACGCCGCCCTTCTTCTGCTCCTCGGCCACGACATGCAGCGTCAGCGTGGTCTTGCCCGAGCTCTCCGGCCCGAAGATCTCGATGATCCGGCCCTTCGGCAGGCCGCCGATACCCAGCGCGATGTCGAGCCCCAGCGAACCGGTCGACGTGGCCTCGATCTCGGCCACCGGATTGTCGGCGCCCAGTTTCATGATCGAGCCCTTGCCGAACTGCCGTTCGATCTGGGCCAATGCGCTGTCCAGCGCCTTCTGCTTGTCTGCGGATCGCTTGTCGCTCATGTCGAAAAGTGTTGCCCCTGCCATGCGGTCCTCATGCTTATTTCATACCCCGCCATCCGGGGCAATCAGCGCCCGCCCGCCATTTTGTTCACGGGTTGTTCCTATTTGCGCCTCATTGCGCCGAAATGCAAGTCCTGGTTCGCGAATCGGAAGATGCAGCGCATCTTCCGCCCCCCAGCCTGCCGGGAAAGGGTTAAGAAACGGTTTACAGTCCCGGGGCGAGTGGCTATCCCGGCGCACACGCCGCAATGGCAGGAAGCTTTCAGAAATGCTGATCTTTTGGGAAAGACGCCTGGTTTTCCTCGCGACGCCGAAAGCCGGGTCCACGGCGGTCGAAACCGCGCTCGAGGCGCTGGCCAATGTCGCCGTCCAGCGCCCGGCCGAGTTGAAACATGCCGATCTGCGCACCTATCGGCGCCATATCGAACCATGGCTGCACTCGGTCACCGGCGAGAAATTCACCACCATCGCCCTGATGCGCGAGCCGATCGGCTGGCTGCGCAGTTGGTATCGCTTTCGCCTGCGCGACGATGACGAAGATCCCAACCATGCCATGATCGGCCTCAGCTTCGCGGATTTTGCGCAGGCCTATGCCAATCCGCAGGGACCGGACGTCGCGCGTGTCGGCGCCCAGGCGGATTTCCTGACCGCCGAAACCGATCGCGTCGACTGCATCTTTCGCTACGAGGACATGGATGCCTTCACCCACTTCCTCGAAGACCGGCTGGATTGCGCGCTCAGCCTGCCCCGCGTCAACGTGCCTCCCGCCGTCGATGTCAGCCTGACCTCCGAGCAGGAATCCCTGCTGCGCCAGGTCATGGCGCGGGACTTCGCGCTTTACGATTCGCTCTGACCCGGGGCCGGCCAGCCGTCCGGCGCCCTAGCGATCACCCTCCAGTTGCCGCGCCACCAGGGCGGTCAGCTCCGAAAGCGAGAACGGCTTGGCAAGGAAGGCCGCATCCGGCACCGGGGGCCGCCCCTCCGAGAAGATGTCCTCGGCATAGCCCGACATGAAGACCACCTTGGTCCCGGGCCGATCACGCAACGCGGTGCGGACCCAGGCCGGCCCGTCCATCCCCGGCATCACCACATCGGTAACAAAGACATCGACCACCAGCCTCTGGTCGGCCAGCAGCGACAGGGCATCCTCGGCACAGGCCGCCTCGAGCACCTCGAACCCCTGCAACTTCAGCGCGCGGCTGGCAAAAGCACGGACCGGGGCCTCGTCCTCGACCAGCAGCACGGTCGCCTCGACATCGCGGCGGGCGCGCATCGGCCCGGTCGGCGCCGGACGATGGGCGTCTTCGGCCATGCCGCGGTCATGCGCCGGGAAAAAGAGCGAAAAGCAGCTGCCTTCGCCCGGCGTGCTGTCGCAAAAGATATAGCCTCCGGTCTGCTTCACGATCCCGTAGGCGGTCGAGAGGCCCAGGCCCGTGCCCTCGCCGGTGCGCTTGGTGGTGAAGAAGGGCTCGAAGATCTTGGCCAGATCGTCGGGGGCGATGCCGCAGCCCTGGTCGCGGACCTGGACCCGGACGTAGTCCCCGGCCGGCAGCGTGGCGCGCCCGTATTCGGCCCGGGTCTCCAGCCGGACATTGTCGGTGCAGATGGCGATGTCGCCGCCCTCGGGCATGGCATCGCGGGCATTCACCACCAGGTTCATGATGACCTGCTCGAGCTGGCGGCGATCGGCATGGATCATCCGCAACGCAGGATCATGGTCAAAGGTCAACGCGATCCGCTCCCCCACCAGGCGGTTGAGCAGATGCGTCAGTTCCGAAAGCGTATCGCGCAGGTCGATGATTTGCGGCTTGAGCGTCTGCTTGCGCGAAAACGCCAGCAATTGCCGCACCAGCGCCGCGGCGCGGTTGGCGTTCTGGCTGATCTGGTCGAGGTCGGCATAATCGGGATCGGCCTTGTCATGCCGCAGCATCAGCAGGTCGCAATGTCCGGTGATCGCGGTCAGCAGGTTGTTGAAATCATGAGCGATGCCGCCGGCAAGCTGGCCGATGGCCTGCATCTTCTGGCTTTGCACGAACTGCGCCTCAAGCGTCTTGAGCGCGCTGGCGTCGGAGAGCACGGCGGTGACATGCTCGTCCCGGCCGCGCGTCAGCGACAATTGCACGAAACGGTCTGGCCCTTCGGCCTTGACATGCAGCACCTCGCTGCCGCCGACCGTCCGGCCGGCGCTGACATCGGAAACCCATCCCGACAGGTCACGCCCAAGCCCATCCAGCAGCGCGGCCAGGTTCTGGCCCAGGGTCGCCCCACCCAGCAGCTCGCAAGCGGCGGTATTAGCGCGAACGATATTGGCGGCCGGGTCGAGGATCAGCAGCGAGACCGGAAGCAGGTCGAAATCATCCCCTTCGGTCCGAGAGGGCAAGGCGGCAGGCTGGGCCGGAGCTTCCGGCGCGGCGGCCTGCCAAAGCTGGATGCTCGAGCCTGCCTGCCGTGTCACCAGGTATTCGCCGGCCTCGCCCAGATCGGCACGCATCTTGCCGCGGCGTGCCAGACCGAGGCCCAGATCGTTCCAGAGCGTCATCGGATCGGCGTGGCGCCGGCTCAGCGCGTCCTGGATATGGCGTCCGACCAGATCGCCGATCCTGTCCAGCCCGACCTGGTTCTGGGCCAGCACCACCCCGTCCGGGCCGACCGCAAAGGCCGGCCGATCATGGTGCAGGACGGCAGGCAGCATGCGGTCGAGATCGCGCCGCACCGCCAACCCGCGCCAGAGATGGCGAGCCGAGATGACCCCACCCAGCAGATACCAGGCGGTTACGGCCGCACCCACGGCCAGCAGGGTGATGCCGCCCGCCGCATCCTGCGGTCGCAGCGCCAACCAAAGCGCGCCGATCACCGCCGGCAGCGTCAGGAAGGGCAGCACGATCTGTGCCGAACGCAGGGTTTCCGCGCGTTCCGAATTCATCCGACCCCTCGCCGCCAGCCTTTTCCGCTGCATAGCGCATACGTGCTAACAAAGGGTTAACGGCGGTGCATCAGGGCCAGATAAAATCCGTCCGAAGCCGTAAGCGGCAAAAACCGCCGGGTCAGGATCGGCTCAAATCCCTGATGCCGCGCCAGAAACCCCTGCACCTGCTCGTCGTTTTCAACGGTCAGGACCGAGCAGGTCATATAGGCCAGATGCCCGTCATCGGCGACGAAGCCCGCCGCCTGATCCAGAATCCGGCGCTGCTGGGCCGCAAGTCGCTCCAGGTCGTCGCGCGTCAGGCGCCATTTCGCATCCGGGCTGCGCCGCCAGGTTCCGCTGCCCGAGCAAGGCACATCGGCAAGGACAGTATCGAACCGGCCCGCGACCTTGCCGGGCGCCGCGAGGCGGATGCGCAGCCCGGCCCTTTCGGCGCGCGCCGGCAGATCGGCCATGCGTCCCGCATCGATGTCATGGGCGGTTACCGGCCCGACGCCCTGCGCGGCAAGCGCCAGCGCCTTGCCGCCGCCTCCGGCGCAGAAATCCAGCAGGCTGCCGCGCGCCGGCAGAGCCGCACAGGCCATCTGCGGCGAAAGATCCTGCAATTCGACCAACCCCTCGCGATAGGCGCGGCAGGCGGCCAGGCGCCGGGCGCCCTCGGTAATGCGCAGCGCCGTCGGCAGCTCGGGATGGGGGGCGGTGGCGATGCCTTCCTCGGCCAGCATGGCGGCAGCGCGGACGGGATCGCTGCGGCGGCGGTTGACCCGCAGCCAGACCGGCGCACGGTCGCGCATGGCCAGCGCCACCGGATCGGCATCGGGGCCCAGCGCCTCGCGCCAGAGCGGCAAAAGCCAATCCGGTAAGTCCAGCGCCTCGTCCGGCCTGGGCACGCGGCCGGCCTGACGCTCGGCCTCGGAAAGCCGGGGCGGCGCATGCCCTTCGCCGGTGAACAGGGACGCCGGGTCGATCCCCTCCTCCCGGCACATGCCCAGCAGCAGCCCGCGCCCGGACAGCGCCCCGCCCAAGGCGGCGCGCGAGCGCAGCCGGCGCAGGGCATCGAACACCAGATCCCGCACTGCCGCCCGGTCTCCGGAACCGGCAAAGCGGCTGGCCCGCGCCCAGCGGATCAGCGCCGCTTCGGCGGCCTGCCCGTCGAGAATGCGGTCGAGGATGGCGATGGCCGCGTCGGCTCGGGCGGCGGGCGTCATGTCAGGCTGCGTCCCAGGCGCGGCGGATGGCGGATCCCGCCCAGAAAAGGCGCCGGCCGGGCTTTGTCAATCCCGTCAGGGTGGGACGGCCGGCCGCCAGAGCGAGGCGCCGCCCTCTCCGGCCCCGGCCAGGCGCACGCCGATCATCGGCCCGCCGCCCTTCGCCCCCAACGGCGAGCGCCCCGAGGCCAAGACCGCCAAAGAGCCGGGCCGACCGGTGACCTGACTGCCAAGGGGGGCGCCAAGCAGCATCACCCTGTCCCGCACCCGCTTGCGCTGGCCAGAATCGATCGCGGCAAAGCTGTTATAGGTCTCGGGCGAGGCGGTCATGCCGGCAAACCCCCGCTCGCGCAGCATCTGGTGCAGCGTGTCGAAACGAGCCAGGTAACGCCGCGCATGGACCGGGGTGCGAGAGTGGAATGCCCCCGCCGCCAGACGCCAATCCCCCATCTCGGCATGAAGCTGGCGCAGGAAGCGGGCGGCATAGCGGGCGTTTTCCAGCGGATCGAACATCTGCGCGACCGAGGCAAAATGCGCGCCGTGCCAACGATAGTTCAGCTGAAAGCAGCCGATATCGATATTGGTTCGACCCAGGGCCACGCGGTCCTCGGCAAAGGCGACGGCGCTGGCGGGATCGTCGAACCAGGTGCCTTCGCCCTCGGCATTGGCACTCCACGCCCAGGGCCGCACGAGCCCGTCCAGCCGGCGCCCGGTTTCCGTCAGGGTCAGCGCACCCAGAATCTCGGCGGGAACCCCGTTTTCCTCGGCCGCCTGCTGCGCGGCCCATTCGCAGACCTCGGCCGAAGGCAGGGCCGGTGCCGGGCCGGGCACCAGAATCAGCGCCAGAAGCAAAAGGCGAAACAGAAAGGGAAAACCGGACATGGGCGGCCACACGGAGGATCTGCCGCCAGTTCTAGGGCGAACCCGTTAATATTCGGTGAGCGCGACCCGGACCGGCGCAGGACCCTGCCGGCAAACGCGGGCCGGGCGGGCAGCCGCAGTCAATCCGGCCGCCCCCCGACCGGCCTCAGCGCTCGCGGAAGGCGCGGTTGAACTGGTCGGTCAGCGGCTTGGCGAGATAGGAAATCGCGGTGCGCTCCTCGGTGGTCACGAAGACCTCGACCGGCATGCCGGGCATCAGCCGCAGCCCGGCCAGCTTGGCGAGCTCTGCCGGGGCGACCTCGATATCGCCGGCATAGAAGCTTTCCCCGGTGGTGCCGACGCGGGTGGTGGCCGCGGCCAGATAGGTCATCATCCCCTCGAGCTCGGGGGTGGTGCGCTGGTTGAAGGCGGTGAAGCGCAGCCGCGCGGTTTGGCCCACGGCGATCTGGTCGATGCTGGCGGGGGCGAATTTCACCTCGATCTTCAGCCGGGCTTCCTCGGGGACGATGGTGGCCAGCACCTCGGCCGGGGTGATGACGCCGCCGACGGTGTGGATCTTCATCTCGTTCACGATCCCGGATATCGGCGCGCGGATATCGGTGCGGGTCAGCCGGTCCTCGATCGCCGCCCGGCGGTCCTGCAATTCCGAAATCCGCGTCTCGACCAGGCTCAACTCGCGCTGCGCCTCGGTGCGGGCGGTTTCGTCGATGGCGATGACTTGCAGGCGGATCTCGCTGGTGCGGGTCTTGGCGCGGGCGATGGCGGCGTCGATCTCGCCGCGCTCGCCCAGCAGCCGGGTGCGCTCGCGGCCGATGGCGAAGATGCGCGAGCTTTCGACCAACCGGGCCTCGGTCAGGGTCGAGATGCGCTGATGCTCGGCCTCGACCAGCTCGATCTCCTCCAGCTTGGCGGCGCGCTGCGCCTCCAGCCCGGCGATCTCCTCGCCGATCTGCTCGATGCCCAGCTCCAGCTGCTGCTTGCGGCTTTCCCGGTTCAGCCGGTTGCCTTCGAAAAGCCGCGTCTCGCCGGCGATCAGGCTGGCCACCCCCGGCGCGGCGGCAACCAGATCGGCCGGAAAGGCGATCTCGCGCAGGTCGTCGCGCTCGGCGACCAGCCGCGCCCGCCGTGCCGCCAGCTCGACCAGTTGCGAGCGAATGATCGACAGCTCCGCCCGGGTCTGCGCATCGTCAAGCCGGACCATGACCTGGCCCGCCTGCACATGGTCGCCCTCGCGGATCTCGATGCTGCTGACGATGCCGCCGTCGCGGTGCTGGATCAGCTTGAGGTTCTGGTCCACCGCCACCTCGCCCTGGGCGATCACCGCGCCGGTCAGCCGCGCCGTCACCGCCCAGCCGCCGACCCCCAGCACCAGAAGCAGGCCGAGCAGGAAGCCCGCCGCCACGCGCGGGCCCAGGCTGAACCCGCCGTCATCGCCCTTGCCCCTGTTGGTCCGCATGGTTCGCCCTCCCCCCAGCCTTCGTCAGCTCACCACCTGCTCGACCACCACCAGAAGATGGCGGCCCTCCAGGGTGATGGTGGTTTCGTAAATGTCGTCGCGGTTGAAATCGGCCTCGATCACCGTGCGGTCGATCTCGTCGTCGCGTTCGTGGCGAAAGCGGATGCGGATGTCGTCATCGTCGAAATCCTCGCCATAGATCCGTTCGAACTCGTCCTCCTGCTTGTCCAGGATCCGCTCGAACAGGTCGTATTTCGACATGCGCAGCCGGTCGCCGACCTTGAAATCCAGGATCTCGAAGCTGCGCGCCTCGACCACCGTCCCGGGCTCCGGCGGCGCCGGCGGCAGGAACTCAAAGAGATCGTTTCCGCCGCCGCCTTCCAGGCAGGCCGGCGCATCGCCGAGGATGAAGTGATCGTCGCCCGAGCCGCCCCGCACCGCCTCCAAGCCGGTGATGACATCGGTGCCGATCTCGACCCCGACGGCAAGGCCGGCATCCAGGTCGATGAGCAGGCAATCTTCGGCGGCGGAATAGTCCAGCACATCCGTGCCCTCGCCGCCGTCGAGGCTGCTGCCGGCCCCGTCCAGCGCGGCGATCACATGGTCGTCGCCCGAGCCGGCGACCACCGCCTCGAAGCCGGCGATCGTGTCGTTGCCGATCTCCTCGCCGCTGGCACGGCCGGCCTCAAGGTCGATATGCAGGCTCTTGCTCGCAGCGGAATAGTCCAGCACATCCCTGCCCTCGCCGCCGTCGAGATGGTCGCCGGCACCGTCCAGCGCCGCGATGATATGGTCGTTGCCCCGCCCGCCGCGGACCACGTCGACGCCCGCGCCATCGTCAAGCACGTCATCGCCCGCACCGCCTTCCAGAAGATCGTCGCCGGCACCGCCGACCAGCACGTCGTCGCCGGCGCCGCCATACAGGCTGTCATGGCCGCTGCCGCCGTCCAGAAGATCGTCTCCGGCTCCGCCCTCCAGAAGATCGTCGCCCGCCTCGCCATGCAGGATGTCATCGCCGGCCTGGCCGAAAAGCCGGTCGTTTCCCGCCCCGCCCCACAGGTGATCGTCGCCGGCGCCGCCGAAGATCACATCGTCGCCGGCGCCGCCCAGCACCGTGTCGTCGCCTGCGCCCGCCAGGACATGATCGTCGCCGCGCCCGCCGCGCACGACATCGTTGCCGCCGCCCGCATCGATGTTGTCGTCGCCGTCGCGGCCGTCGATATCGTCGGCGCACAGGCTGCCGAGCAGGTTGTCGTCCTGATCGCTGCCTTGCAGGAAATGCCGCTCGAAGACCGAAAGATGCGCGGTCTGGGTGACGAAGGCCGCGCCGTCGCCGATCTGATAGCTCAGCGTGACCGGGCCGCTGAAATCCGGATCGGGGATATAGCTCCAGCCGGTTTCGGTGCGGATCACCTCGCCCGCCGAGGCGGTGACGTCCTGCACCGACAGCAGATCGCCGTCGGGATCCTCGGCATGGCGCAGCAACTGGCCCAGCCCGATCGCCAGCACCGCACAAGAGGCCAACTCGCCCAGATTGACCGGACCCGAAAGGCGCGGCGCGCGGTTGCCCGCCTCGGGCAGCGGCGCGACGGGCTTGTCCTCGTCGGGCTCCGCCGGCGGATCGGCAGGACGGTCGCCCGGCTGCGAGGCCTGGCCGATCCCCGGCGCCGGGCTGACCGGCGCGGCGGCGGCAATGCGGTTGTCATTGGCGGCGATACGGCTGGCGGAAACCGGCAGGGCCTGCTCCCAAGGCAGCAACAGGCTCGGCGCCTCGACCTGCACCGATTTCACCGGAGCCGCGGGACCGGGGGCGAAGCCCGACGGACCGGTATCGACCGGCGGCGGCTCCGGTGCCGGCGCGTCGCCCTCGGGCTGCCGGGCCGGCGCGCGGGGCGCGGCCGGGGCCGCCATCGCCAGGTCGGGCGGTGCCGAGTCCTCTATGGTCGCGCGGGGCGGGGATGGCGCCTTGTCCTGTCCCCAGGCCGGAAAGATGGATTTCAGATACAGGCCCAGCCATATCAGGGCCGCACCGACCACATAGGGGGTGCGGGTTTCCTGTTCGCCGGCCTTGGCCGCATAGCGTTCCGCGGGGACCGTTTCGGCCGCATCGGCCCGCATGCCCTTGACGTTGATGATCATGCCGTGACGCGCGCCGTTGCCGGGGCACGCTCCTTTCTGTCGGTTTGCGCGACCTCGGGCTCGACCCGCACCGGGCGCGCGATGATGTCCTCCTTGGGACCGAAGGCGGTCATCCGGCCGTTCTGGATCACCGCCACCAGATCGACCGCCGCCAAGGCGCTGGGGCGATGCGCGATCACCACCGCGATGCCGCCGCGCGCCTTGACCGCGTTGATGGCGGCGGTCAGCGCCGCCTCGCCCTCGCCGTCGAGATTCGAGTTCGGCTCGTCCAGCACCACGACGAAAGGATCGCCGTAAAGCGCGCGGGCCAGGCCGATGCGCTGGCGCTGGCCGCCCGAAAGCGCAAGACCCATCGGACCCAGCGCCGTGTGATAGCCGTCGGGCAGGCGCACGATCATCTCATGCACGCCGGCGGCCTTGGCGGCCTCGACGATGCGGCGCGGATCGGGGTTTTCCTCGAGACGGGCGATGTTTTCCTGGATGTCGCCCTCCAGCAGCGCCACCTCTTGCGGCAGATAGCCGATATGGCGGCCCAGCGTCTCGTCGTCCCATTGCGCCAGTTCGGCATCGTCCAGCCGGACGCCGCCGCGCAGCGCCGGCCAGATCCCGGTCAGGGCGCGCGCCAGCGTGGTCTTGCCGCCGCCGCTGGGACCGATCACCCCCAGCGCCTGGCCCGGCGACAGGGCGAAGCTCACCTCGCTCAGCAGCACGCGGCCGGAATCGGGCGCGGCGACGGTGACGTTCTCGACCTTCAGCGAGCGGCAGGGGGCGGGCAAGGGCATCGGCTCGTCGGCCTCGGCCAGCGCGACCACCGTGTCGCGCAGCCGCCCGAAGGCGGCGCGCGCGACCACCACGCCCTTCCAGTTGGCGATGGCCATGTCGATCGGCGCCAGCGCCCGGGCCGAGGCGACCGAGGCGGCGATGATCGCGCCGGGCGACAGCTCGCCCCGGATGGTCAGGAAGGCGCCCAGCCCCAGCACCGCCGATTGCAGGATCATCCGCAGCACCCGCGAGATCGCGCCGAAGGTGCCGCCGACATCGTTCGCCCGCGTCTGCAAGCTCAGATGCTCGTCATTGGCGCGGGCAAAGCGCATCACGGCGCGGGCGCCAAAGCCCATGGCCTTGACGATCTCGGCGTTGCGGGCATTGGAATCGGCGATGGCGTTGCGGGCGATCATCGCTTTTTGCGACGCCTCGTTCAGGCGCCGGGTCATCAGTTCGGTCACGATGGTCAGCACCGCCAGCACGAAGGCGCCGCCCAGCGTCAGCGCCCCCAGCCAGGGATGCAGCACATAGACGAAAGCCACGAACAGCGGCACCCAGGGCAGGTCGAACAGCGCCACCGGCCCCTGGCTGCCCAGAAAGCCGCGCACCGTATCGACATCGCGCCCCCGCTCCAGCGCCTCGGAGGTGGAAAAGCCGAAGCGCGGCATGTCGATGGCCACCTGATGCGCCAGCGGCGCCAGCCTGCGGTCCAGCCGCGCCCCGATCCGCACCAGGATCTGCGAGCGAAGGATGTCGAACAACCCCTGCGAGAAATACAGCCCGATGGCCAGGACCGAGATCGCCAGCAGCGTCGGCACGCTGCCGCTGGTCAGGGCCCGGTCGTAGATCTGCAACATGTAAAAGGCACCGGTCAGCGCCAGGACGCTGATGATGCCCGATATTCCGAACAGAAAGACCAGAACGGCGCGATAGCCCCGGATCAGATTCGCCGCGCCCCGGCGCTTCGCCGCCTTCGTCATGTCCCTGCCACGCATCTGCGTTCACCTGTTGACTTGTCTTGGGGAAAAGGGCCCGCCGGTCTCCTGGGCACCGGCCGGCGGGCTGCGGCCCTAGAGGTTGAAATCGTTCCCGGTCAGTGCATGCGACCCCTTGATGCTGATGCGGAAATCGGCCCCGTCATCGCCGGTCGTGTTGCCGATCACGACCGTATAGTCGCCATCCTCCCTCGACTCGTGAACGATCATCACCTGGCCGCGTGCGGTAAAGGTCTCGGCGGTGACGAGAGTGAAGGATTGCTTGCCGGCCGTCCCGGCATCGGCGTCCATGCCGGAAAGATCGACCCGGTCGCCGGGCTGGAAGCCGGTGATCGTGTCGCCATCCGCATCCTGCGCCGACAGGAAACGGAAGATGTCCTTGCCGCCGCCGCCATCCATCACATTGACCGCCCGGCTGGCGGTGATCACGTCGTCGCCCGAGCCGGTGACGATGTTCTCGACGCTCCAGAGCGTGTCGGTGCCGGTCTCGGCGCTGCTCACGCTGCCCCGGCCCATGAAGCCGGTGCCCAGATCGGCGGTGACGTTGGCCGAGATCGCGGACATGTCCAGCGTGTCCTCGCCCTCCTCGCCGTAATAGACGTCGTTGCCGTCACCCCGGCTGGCGATGAACATGTCGTTGCCCGCCCCGCCGAAGGCGGTGTCGGCCCCGGCGCCGCCGGTGATCATGTCGTCGCCATCGCCGCCGAAGATGCGGTCGTTGCCGCCGTCGCCATACATCATGTCGGCCCCGGCGCCGCCGAACATGTCGTCCGCGCCATCACCGCCGAACATGACGTCCCGGCCGCCCTTGCCGTCGAGGAAGTCATGGCCGGCACCGCCGCGGATGATGTCCGCGCCGTCATCGCCGGTCAGCACATCCGCGCCGTCGCCGCCGATCAGGCTCAGCCCGGCCACGGTTCCGCCGTCGCCGCCGGCCTCATCGTCCAAAGGGCCTTCGCCATCGTCCGGATCGTCCGCAGGCGCCTGCACCGCCGGGCCGGCGGCGGCGGTGAAGGTGACCGTGCCGCCCTCGCCCGCCAGCGTGGTGGTGCCGTCGGGGTTCTGCGAGACGGCATGGGCCGTGCCCTCGGGCATCTCGACCACGTCCTGCTCGCGCAGCTGCCCCAGGATCGTGTCCTGCCCGCCATTGGTCCGGAACAGCACCCGATGCGCCGAGGTCAGGTTCGAGATGTCCACCACATCGTCGCCCGCGCCGCCCTCGAGCGTGATGGTGCTGTAGGACAGGCTGGTCCCGGCAAAGTCGCCATGCACCTGGAAGGTGTCGCCGCCGCCCATGCCGCTGATGACGATTTCCTCGATCGCCTGCATCACCGCCACGGCCGAGGCATAGTTGGTGCCGTTGCGGGTGATGATGATCTCGGTCCCGGCCGGGACGTTGCCGTTCAGCACCTGGTTGTTGTTGGCATTGCTGAAGGCACGCCATGCGGCCAGCGTCCAGATGTGATAGGTCTCGGCGGTTTCGTCGCCGGTCAGATGGATGGTATCGGTGCCGGCGCCGCCGTTGACGGTATCGCGCCCGTCGCCGGCGTTCCAGCGGATCAGGTCGTCGCCGTCGCCGCCGTTCACCACGTCCGGGGCCACCCCGCCGATCAGCGTGTCATTGCCGGCGCCGCCGTTCAGCTGATCGGTCGCCGCGCCGCCATCCAGCAGGTCGTCGCCATTGCCGCCGTTCAGCGTGTCGCCACCATTGCCGCCCAGCAAGGTATCGTCGCCCGCGCCGCCGTTCAGCGTATCCGTGCCGCCGAGCCCCTCGATCAGGTCCGCGCCGCTGGTGCCGTCGAACAGGTTCGGCTGGCCGTTGCCGACCAGATGGGCCCCGACCGGAGAGCTGGCCGCCGAAACCACCTCCTCGGCCTTGCCGAAGCCGTCGGTATAGCGCGCCACCACCCGCAGCTGGGTGTTCACATGCGCAAGGCCCGGCGTGAACGAGCTGCCGGTCGCCCCGGCGATATCGGCCCAGGCGCCACCGATGAAGTTTTGCCATTGCACGCTCATCGTCGCCATGTCGATGCCGTCGGCATCGGCGATGCCGCTGAGATCGGCGGTCAGGGCCTGCCCCTGGGTGGGGGTGGCGTCGCTGAGCAGCGGCTGCCCGGTCGGGGCCGCGTTGAACAGGTCCGAGACGTTGACGGTCACATCGCCGAATTGCAGCACCTCGATGTTGCGCAGCGTGTCGATCCCGTCCGAGACGCGGTTGCGGTTGGTGATCGGGTCGATCACGCCCACGGTCTGGTCCAGGTGCTCGACGCGGATGCTGCCATCGGTATTGCGCGACACGTCGTAATTCTCGAACAGATCCCAGAACACGGCCGTGTCGGTGCCGCTGTCGTCCCACAGGATCTCGCGCGCGATATGCAGTTGCCCGGGGTTATAGACCCGCTCCAGCATCAGCATGTCCAGCGTCCGGCCGCCATGCAGCACATTGCCGGCCGGATCGGTGACCACGGTGGACATGCCCTCGGCGGAGGCGATCTCGTTGCCGCCGGCGTCGCGGATGCTGATGCGCACGTTCAGCCAGGCATCGCCGTCGATGACGTCATTGCCGCCGCGCCCCTCGATCAGGTCGCTGCCGCCGCCGCCCAGCAGGATGTTGCCGCCCGAGAAGATCATCTTCTCGGCGCCCGAGCCGTCGGCCCAATATGCGCCCAGCCGCATCAGATCGAGCGTGACGATCTGGTCCAGCCCGGCGATGCGGTCGATCCCGGCCTGATCCAGCTCGTTATGCAGGAAGTTGCCCTCGGGCGTCGGGTCGGGGGTCAGCCCGGCATCGCCCTCCTCGTCGCTGCGGTCGTCGCCGCGCAGCACGTCGTCATGTCTCCAGCCCGACAGCGCCTCGACCTGGCTGAAGCGGTCGCGCAGCACCTCCAGCGGCAGGGTGGCGAAGACGGGGAAATTCATGTCGGCCACGGCCGGAACCGCCTGGCCCTTGAACGCCACCCAGTCATGGCCCCACATGCCGATGAACTTCTGGATGCCTTCGCCGGCGATCATGATGTCGTCGCCGGAATCGGCGTCGTAATCGGTATCGCCGCTGCCGCCGTTCAGCACGTCATGGCCGATGATCGACGAGTTGAAGAAGATGTCGCCATTGTCGCCGGCGATATAGTCGAACAGGCCATCGCCCTCGACCCAATCGTTGCCCTCGTTGCCGAACAGCACGTCGGAACCGTTGCCGCCCATCAGGAAGTCGTCGCCGGTGCCCGCCCGGATCTCCGAACCGTCCGGGCCGGTCATCAGGAAATCCTTGCCCGAGCCGCCAAAGATCAGCGCCATACCCGAGCCGCCGTGGATCACGTCATTGCCGGCATCGCCGTGCAGCATATCGGTTTCGCCGATATCGGTCCCGGAATTGGTGATGACATCGTCGCCATCGCCGCCATGGACGATATCGACGCCATAGCCGGCCTCGATCCGGTCGTCGCCGCCGAAGCCGCGCACCGCATCGTCGCCACCGCCGGCGATGATGGTGTCATTGCCCTCGGTCCCGGCGATGGTGGTGTGATCGGCACCGTTGTAGCGGATGAAGTTCGGCGCGCGCTCGACCAGGCTCGACAGCGCCTCCAGCGTCGGATTGTCATGCACCGGATCCACATGCCCGAACTGCGCCTGCTTGGCCGCATCGACGTAAAGCACATGGTCGGGGATCGAGAAGACGTCGCCGGGCAGGGCAAAGCCCGTCTCGCCCAGGTCGGTATTGCGCATCACGATCGAGGCCAGCGAGTTGTTCTCCAGCTCGGTCAGCAGGTTCAGCCCCTGCACCCGCGACAGGTAATAGAAGCGGTCGGCATGTTGCAGGTTCTCCATCTGCAATTCGAAGATGAAGGCGAAGGTCGAGCCCAGCATGCCGCCAAAGGGCATCTTCTTCTCGGCCAGGCCACCGACCCACAGATCGACATCATCCAGCCCACCCCTGCGGTCCGCATATTCGCCGGCCGCGTTCAGGAAGGCCAGCCGGTCGGCCGGGGCGGAAATCACCCGCGCCACGCCGCCCTCGAACACGGTCTGGTCGGTGCCGAAGACGATGGCCATGGCGGCGGCGCGCTTGCCCGCCACCGTCTCCTCGCCGGTAATCAGGTCATGGGTCCCATAGGCGGCGATGAAGTTGACGATGGATTCGGGATTCTTCAGGTTGACCGCGAAATCGACCCAGTTGTCATAGGGCTTGAGCTGGCTGTCGCCGCCGGCCATCTCCATGAACTGCTGCCGTGCCTCGTTCAGCGTCGGCATCCCGGTGTCGCGGCCGCGGGCGATGTTGATCGCCGCCAGGTCCAGCGGAATGCCCACCAGCTGGTTGCGCAGCACATTGGTGACGAACTCGTCGATCTCGTTGCCGACCTGTCCGGCCATGCCGCGCAGGATGGCGCCCGCCGCCTGGTGGTGATCCATCGTCTCGGAGCCGAAGGCCAGCGGGTTGAGGAAGGCGTCGAACAGCGCCAGGTGATCGGCGCTGCCATCGGCATGGATCCGGTCCACCGTCTCGTTCAGCATGGAATGGCCGAAGCGATAGACCACATGGGCGAATTCGGCAAAGATCGCCGGGTCGATCTCGACATCCGGCTGCACCATGAAGACGTCCACGTCCGGCTGCGCCTTGCGGGCGAATTCCTCGAAGACCAGGTGCTGATACTGCATCTCGGTGCTGAAGCGCGCGGCCTGGAACAGCCGCTCGCCGTCCCAGTTGCCCTCGGCGTCGCGCCATTCGGCGATGAAATCCGCGTCGCCGGTGGCCAGGATCACCTG
This sequence comes from Paracoccus sp. MKU1, assembly GCF_001447385.1. Lineage (GTDB taxonomy): Bacteria > Pseudomonadota > Alphaproteobacteria > Rhodobacterales > Rhodobacteraceae > Paracoccus. Next base: position 142,110 of record NZ_LLWQ01000193.1, read on the forward strand.
CTTGACATGCTCGACCAGCCGGTTGTGCTCGGCATGAAAGACGAAATGCACCGCGGTCAGGCCGATATTCTCGTTCCCGCGGCCGTCGCCGGTGATGTAATGCGCATCCAGCATCTCGTCGTCATAGGAATCGCGGTTGCCGCGCGCGTCGAAGCCGCCGGAATAGCCGGTGGCGTCGTCGCCATCGGGCACCAGCGCGCCGCCCGCCACCACCGGCACCGCATTATGGGCGATATCGTCCAGGAAGGCATTGCCGGTGCGGGCGGCCGAGACCGTCTCGCCCGGCTCGATCACGTTGCCGCCGAACAGCACCGTGCCGGGCGGCAGCTGGATCGCGGAGGGATTGACCGGATCGGACAGATTGCCCTCGACCCAGATCGGCACCCCCTCCACGTCGAAGGCCGCCAGGATCTGCGGCAGGCCACCGGGGCCGCGAATGAACTCGCCATAGGGGTCGGTCAGCAGCACCGGCACCGCGCCGACATCCATGTCGGTCAGCTCGATCCCCAGCAGCTCGCGGGCCTGCGCCTTGACATCGCCCCAGGTCGCCAGCCCCCGCGCGCCATCCAGCAGCCTGCCGGTCGCCAGCGGCCCCTCCGGCCCCGCCTCGTATTCCCGCAGGAAGACCTGATGCGAGGGGTGCGAGGTATAGGTCTGGTTCTGGTCCACCCAGGGCGTGGTCACGTTGGCCGCACCCTCGCCGGTGGTGGCGCGGGTCATGGCCATGAAATTGCTGTGCGGCGTGGCCGGGTCATACAGCGGATCGTCGGGCTGCAACGGGATATAGACCGTGCCATGGCCGCCCTTCTTCACCAGATCCAGCCCATGGTCGAAGAACTGGCCGAACAGCGTGAACCAGGCGTTGTACGAGGCCGAGAGCCCTTCGTCCGGCGCCACGTTGGGCAGCTTGATGGTCGGGCCGTCCATCTCGATCCCATGCTGGTCCAGCAACTGGGCCAGCTGCGCCTGGGCGACGGCATGGGCCGGGCTGCCCGGCACGGTCCCCTTGACCAGCGAATGCGCATCCACCACGCCTTGCATCGCCGTGGTCAGCTCGGCCCCCTCGGCCCCGGCATGGCGCAGCGCGGCGGCGATGGCGGCCGGATTGTCCAGCGTCTGGTCCACGATCAGGTTGGATATCAGCCGCGGATCGGCATCCACCACGGTCCCGGGCTGAAAGCCGGGGCTGGTCGGACTGCCGGGCGTATAATCGTTGTTGTTCAGCCAGACCGGGTTTTCCGGCGTGCCGAACATCATCGTGTCATCGGCCTCGTTGCGCCAGTTCGGATCGGTCAGGCGCAGGAATTCCTCGTGCGAGGCGCCCCATCTTTCGCGACCCGGCACCAGATTGTTGTCGCTGCCATCGACCGTGCGCAGCCCATGGGGCAACAGCGGACTGTCCACCAGCTCGGTCAGCGGCGTGCCCGCCGCATGGGCCTCGGCGATCTTGATCTGTTCGAGAATGAATTCCAGGTCGTGCCTGATCAGCGTTACCATGACGTAATCCCTCCTGTGCCAGCCGCCTTTCGCCGCGATTGGCGAATGGGCCTATGCGGCGCCCGGCTTTCGGGACGCCTGCCGATATGTTTCGAATCCTGCCTCAGAGAGGGATGGGCATGAACCGGACAAAGTCGGGCCTTTTCATGCGCCCGAGGTCTGAATCGGAAAAGGCCGAAAGTCGCACCGCGGATCGGACCAATGGCCGATAAAACATGGACCAAAGTCCGAATGCCGGCAGAAAGAAAATTGGACGGCCGTTCGGTTCCGATCGGTCCCGATCATGCCGGCAGAAAGGGTTTCGACTCTCGCGGCATTTCGTAGCATTAGGGAAATCCTCGGAATGCCGGAATCGCCCCAAGGACGCGAAAACATATCTTTAACGACAGTTTCGAGGCAAAAACCGTTCTGTTATCGTTGAAACATTCGGTTCAGTTGAGTGTTTACGGAGGTCGTCGGACATGCGCAGGGTTGAATTGGCGATATTCGATGACCACCCCATTTTCCTTGAAGGCCTGGCAGGAATATTCGCCGAATCGCAGGAATTCACGGTTATCGGAAAAGGCGTATCGGCCGCCGACGCCGTCAGCCTGACGCTGAAAAGCAAGCCTGATGTCATCCTTCTGGATCTGGACATGCCGGGCAATATCCTGCAAGCGATCCAGAAAATCCGCGAGGAAGCGCCCGATGTCCGGGTGCTGATCTTTACCGCCTCGATGGCGGTCGAACATGCCGTGCAGGTGCTGGAGGCCGGCGCGCACGGCTATGTCATCAAGGGCAGCACCGCGACCGATCTGGCCGAGGCGATCCGCACCGTGATGCGCGGCGAGACCTTCGTCAGCCATACCTTCGCCTCCAAGGTGATCGCGGCCTTGCAGAATGCCTCGCTGCGCAAGCGCGCCTTGCAGGCGATCCGGCTAAACATGCGCGAGGAACAGATCGTGCGGCTGCTGCTGCGCGGCCGGACCAACAAGGAGATCGGCCAGCAGCTGCGGATCAGCGAAAAGACCGTCAAGCATTACATGTCGATCCTGATGCAGAAGCTGCATGCCCGCAACCGCATCGAGGTGGTGCTGGCGGCGCAAAAGCTGCAAGCCGAAGCCCAGGAGCCGCCGGGCTCAGCCCCCTATATGCAATAGCCGCGCCTCGGCCTCGACCGGCAGGCGGGCGGTGACGGTGGTCCCCTGCCCCGGCTGCGAGGCCACCTCCAGCCTGCCGCCTAGGGTCTGCAACCGCCGCGCCAACCCGGGCAGGCCCAGGCCCGGCTGGCCGTTGTCCCCCTTGTCCCCTTGCCGGGATTCGGGCGGCAGGCCGGGGCCGGCATCGCCGATGGTCAGCTCGACCTCGCCGTCCCGCATCGCGGCGCGCACCCGCTGGCCCTTGCCGCCGGCATGCCGAAAGGCGTTGTTCAGCGATTCCTGCACGATGCGATACAGACAGGTCTTGGCGGGATCGGACAATTGCTCGGGCAGGTCGCCCCATTGCCGGGCGACGGCGGTGCCGGTCTGGCTTTCATGCCGCGAAATCGCCAGCGACAGGGCTTCGGGAACCGTCAGCCCCTCCAGCTCGGGGATGCTGAGCCCATAGGCGAGATGGCGCAGTTCCTGCATGGTGCGCGCGGCTAGTTCGGCGGTCTTTTCCCGCTCGCGCGCCGCGGCAGCATCCTCGGCCTGTCCCGGCGACAGCCCGCTGAGCCGCAGCACGATCAGCCCCAGCAGTTGCAGCGGACCATCATGCAGATCGGCGCCGATGCGGTTCAGCAGATCCTCGTTGGCCTTGATGGCGTCCAGCTTGGCGGTTTCGGCCGCCTGCCGCAGATCGGCGTTCTGTCGGGCCAGTTGCTGCGAAATCGTCAGCCGCCGGTGCAGCTCGTCCTGCTGTGCCCGGACGATGCGCCGCGCCCGGGTCGCCGTCAGCAGCAGCAGCACCAGCATCAGCGCGGTGGTCAGTCCCACCACCCCCCAGATCCGCGCCGCCACGCGCTGCATCTGCGCCTGGAGTTCCGCGGCATTGCGATAGAATTCGCCGACGGCGGTGACCGCGCCGGTTTCGGCCGCCCGCAGCGGCACATAGACCTCCAGCAAGGGCTGGCCCATGCGCGCCTGCCGCCGGCTGCCGTGGTCGGTCAGGTTCTGCATCATCTCGGCGACGACCCGACCGGCGAAGGCGGCATCGAGCTGGGCCGAGGACATCCGTCGCCCCATCAACCGCTTGTCGGTGCTGTAGGCCACGGTGCCGTCCTGCCACCAGATCGCCGCCGCCTCGATATCGCTATCCTGCGCATATCGGTCCAGCAGCAGGTCGAGCTGCGCCTCGACCTCGGGCGGCACGGTGCCGTGCCGTTCCACCCCGCGCAGCAGCGGCTCGAGGATGATGTTCATATAGACGGCATCGGCATCGGCGGCGCTTTCCACCTCGACCTCGCCGATATAGGCGTTCACCCAATAGCCAAGCGTGGCCATCGACAGGCAGATCACCAGCGCGATGGCGACCACGACCTGCGAATAAAGCCCCATCTGCCGGCCGAAATACTGCAACAAGCGGAAGGTTTCGGCTTTGGACATGGCGGACCCGGGCGACATGGAACGGTTGGCCCCATCTTGCCCCGGCCGGCAAAGATCGCGCAACCGCCTTGCGCTGCCAGGAAAAATCACGGCGGCACCCTCCCAGGCCCATGCCTGGAAGGGCTTGTGTCAGATCGGCCTGCGCCGGCGGCGCTGCGGATCGGCGGTCCGGGGGTCAGCCCAGCCGATAGTTCGGGCTTTCGCGCGTGATCTGCACGTCATGCACATGGCTTTCCTTCAAGCCGGCGCCGGTGATGCGCACGAACTGGCAGCCGCCCCGCATCTCGGCCACGGTGGCGTGGCCGGTATAGCCCATGGCGGCGCGCAACCCGCCGACCAGCTGGTGGATCACCGCCGCGGCCGAGCCCTTGTAGGGCACCTGACCCTCGATCCCCTCGGGCACCAGCTTGTCGCTGGCCGCGTCCTTCTGGAAATAGCGGTCGGCCGAGCCGCGTGCCATGGCGCCAAGGCTGCCCATGCCGCGATAGGATTTGAAGCTGCGGCCCTGGTAGAGGATCACCTCGCCGGGGCTTTCATCGGTGCCGGCGATGGCCGAGCCGACCATGGCGCAGGACGCCCCCGCCGCGATGGCCTTGGCGAAATCGCCCGAGAACTTGATGCCGCCATCGGCGATCACCGGAACGTCGCCAGCGCCGCGCACCGCATCCATGATCGCGGTCAATTGCGGCACGCCCACGCCCGCGACGATGCGGGTGGTGCAGATCGAACCCGGGCCGATGCCGACCTTGATCGCATCCGCGCCGGCATCGACCAGCGCACGGGCCGCCTCGGCAGTCGCGACATTGCCGGCCACCACCTGCACCTCGTTCGAATGCGCCTTGATGCGGCTGACGGCGCGGGCCACGCCCTCGGAATGGCCATGCGCGGTGTCGATCACCACCAGGTCCACCCCCGCCTCGATCAGCGCCAGGCTGCGCTCATAGCCCTCGTCGCCCACGGTCGAGGCGGCGGCGACGCGCAGCCGGCCCAGCTCGTCCTTGCAGGCCAGCGGGTTCAGCACCGATTTCTCGGTATCCTTCAGCGTCAACAGGCCGGTCAGCCTGCCCTCGCCATTGGTCACCAGCAGCTTCTCGATGCGCCGGGCCTTCATCAGGTCGATGGCCTCGGCCCGGTCGGCGGGCTCGCGCAGGATGGCGAGGTTGTCCGAGGTCATCACCGCCCGCACCGGCATGTCGTCGCTGTTGGCGAAACGCATGTCGCGGTTGGTGATGATGCCGACCACCCGGCCGGCCGCGTCCACCACCGGAAAGCCGGTAACGTTGTAACGCTCTTGCAGGGCCTTAGCATCGGCGATGGTCTGGTCGGGGGTCAGGGTGATCGGGTCGTAGACGATGCCCGATTCGAAGCGCTTCACGCGGCGGACCTCGTCGGCCTGCTGCTCGGCGGTCAGGTTGCGGTGGACCACGCCGATGCCGCCGGCCTGGGCCATGGCGATGGCCATGCGGCTTTCGGTGACGGTATCCATGGCGCTGGAGAGCAGCGGAATGTTCATCCGGATCTGCTTGGTGACATAGGTCGTCACGTCGGCGGTCGAGGGCATCACCGAGGACGCCGCAGGAACGAGGAGAACATCGTCGAAGGTCAAAGCCTCACGAATCTGCATGGGAGCATCCTTGTCAGGGGTTCGTTTGGCAGTTTCCCATTTCACGCGCGGCCGGGAATGTCCAGCCTGTCAGGCGATGGCCGCGTTGGTTTTCATGGCAAGCCCGCCGCTGGCCCAGGCGCGCCAGACCCGAAACAGGATCGGCAGCACCACCAGGCTTGCCGCCACCAGCAGGATCTGGGCCGGCAGCGCCCAGCCCGGCGCAAGGCGCGAGACCGCGGTCCACAGGCCCGCCGTAGCCGCCAGCGGAAAGGTGAAGGCACCCCAGAGCGGCGAGAATCCCGCCTCGGTCAGCCAGCGCAGGCGCAGAACGGCCAAGGCGACGGCCGCGGCCGAGGCCCAGGCCAGCCCCAGCGCCGCCAGCTGCCAGCCGAGCGCGGCAGCGACATTGCCCAGCATGGCGATGGGCGCCAGGTGGATCATCAGCAGCGGGCGCAAGGGCGCCGGCAACCGCTCGGTCAGGGCCTGATACAGGCTGACGGCCCAGACGAAACCGGCCAGCGCCGCCATGGGCCACCAGAGCGCCTGGGCGAGCGCCGTCCAGCCGAAGCCGGCGGCGGCCTGCGCGGCGACGATGGGGCCGACGAAGGTCAGTTGCCAGACCGGCGTCACCCGCCCCTGCCCCGGGGTGCGGGCCATGACCGGGATCGCCACCGCCCAGAAGGCCAGATGCGCCGCCATGCCGGCGATCAGCACCGCCCGCGCCAGCGCCGGCGCAAAGGGCGCAAGCAGCTGTGCCGCGACATAGATCCCGACCAGCGCGGCGCCCAAGCCGGCACGGCCGGGCAGGACGCGCAATTCCTCGACCAGTACGGCGGGACGGCGCAGCAGCTTGCCGCCATAGGCCAGGGTCGCAAAGCCCCAGGCCGCGACCGCCATGCCGACCATCATCCCCGAAAGTCCCGGCGGCAAGCCGAAGTGCATCGTCGCGGCGCGCCAGGCCAGGGCAAGGCCGAGCGCGCCGAGCAGCGGCGGAAAGATCGCGGGCGGAACCCGGCGCCAGAGCCCGGGCGGATTGATGCGACGTGGGGCGAAACGCATGACGGACCTCCTGTCCTTCATGTCATAGCGTTGCCGACGGGCCACGCCAGAGCGGCCGGTTGCGTCAGAACGCCGCGTTACCAAGCGCAGGCGATTGACGCAAGCCGGCGGCCTGCCGCAGGTTGAGCCAAGGGGTTCCACACGAACCTGGCGAGGGAGGAAAACCATGAAAAGGATCGTCACCGGCATCGGCGCCCTGCTGGCAAGCGCCGCGCCCGTTCTGGCCGGCGGGATCGAGCGCGCGCCGCAATCGCTGGCACCGCTGTTCGAGCAGGGGAATTATGCCGAGCTGAGCTTCGGCGGGGTGAATCCCACCGTGCAGGGCACGGATGCCGCGGGCTTTGGAACGGGTGACGTGGCGCAGGGCTACGGCTTCTTCGGCCTGGCCTACAAGCACCAGTTCACCGACAACCTGTCCGGCGCGATCATCGTCGAGCAGCCCTTCGGCGCGGACATCCGCTATCCTATGCTGGCTGCTCCATCGCCGTTGATGGATGTGCTGGACGGCACGGCGGTCGAGGTCAATTCGACCACCTACACCGCGTTGCTGCGCTACAAGTTCGAGAACAACTTCTCGGTGCATGGCGGCATTCGTGGTTCGCACGCCGACGGTAAGGTGCGGCTGCGCGGCACGGGATATGGCGGTGCCCCGCCGACAGGCGTAAGCGGATACGATCTCGACCTGGACGGCGCGTGGGGCATGGGCTGGGTCGCGGGGGTCGCTTATGAGATGCCAGAGATCGCCGCGCGGGTTTCGCTGACCTACAATTCGCCGATCACCCATGACTTCAAGATGCACGAAGGGTTTAGCGGCACAGAGATTGCGGCCGACGATTATGAGGTGAAGACACCGCGCAGCTGGACGTTGGAAGGCCAGACGGGAATTGCTGCCGACACGCTGCTGTTCGGCTCGATTCGCTGGGTGAAGTGGTCCGAGTTCAAGGTGGACAACCTGATTTTCCCGCGTCCTACGCCGCTGGGCGACGTGCCGCTTGTCGAGGTCGAGGACACGACCACCTACACCATCGGCGTCGGCCGCAAATTCACCGAGAACTGGTCGGGTTCGATCTCGTTCCTGTATGAGCCGAGCGAAGGCGACACTGTGTCGCCGCTGGCTCCGGTGAACGGCCGCAAGGGCGTGACGCTGGCCGCAGTCTATACCATGGACAACATCAAGATCACCACCGGCATCAACTACACCAAGCTTGGCGACGCCACCCTGGGCGTCGGGCCCAGCGGCAACAAGCGGGAGGTCGCCAGGATGGATGACAGCGACGCCTGGGGCATCGGGGTCCGCATCGGCTATTCCTTCTGAGGATTGGCGGAAGGATGAAGGCCCCGGCTCGCGCCGGGGCTTTTTTCTGCGTGCCTTTCGCAGCTTCTTCGTTGTTTAAATACCCATGATACTGCGCCGGTGAGCACCGTCGCATGGGTATTTGCACAACGAAGAAGATCAGGCTTGCAACGCCTTGACCAGGGCAGTGAAATGCTCGCCGCGCTTTTCGAAATTCGGGTATTGGTCGAAGCTGGCGGCGGCGGGGGCGAGCAGCACGGTCTCGCCCGGCTGGGCCTCGGCCGCGGCGCGGGCCACGGCCTGCTCCATGGTTTCGGCGATCTCATAGGGGGTCTGGCCGATCTGCAGCGCGAAGTCGCGGGCGGAATGGCCGATCAGATAGGCTTTCACCACCGAACCGAGGAAGGGCGCCAGCGCCTCGATGCCGCCATCCTTGCCCATGCCGCCGGCGATCCAGCGGATGCGCTGGAAGGCGGCCAGCGCCTTGGCGGCGGCATCGACATTGGTGGCCTTGCTGTCATTGACCCAGGCGACGCCGCCGATCTCCGCGACCGTCTGACTGCGATGCGGCAACCCTTCGAAGCTGTGGAAGGCGCGCTCGATCTCGCGCGGGGCGAGGCCGACGGCGCGGGTCGCGGCATAGGCGGCGCAGGCATTCTGGTGGTTGTGCTCGCCCGGCAGGCCGCGCACCGCGCGCAGGTCGATCGAGGCGACCTGGCGGCCCTTGCGGTATTCCGAAAGGAAGCCCTTGCGGGCAAAGACCGACCAGCCGAAATGGTCGAGCTTCTGCCCCGAGGAGATGCGGATCACCCGGTCGTCGGCGGCACCCATGCCGAGCTGGCCGGCAAGGTAGCGGCCCTCGACCTCGTCCACGCCGATCACGGCCCGGTCCGGCCCGCCCTCGGCGAAAAGCCGGCGCTTGGCGGCGAAATAGCCGCCGAGGCCGCCATGGCGGTCGAGATGGTCGGGCGAAAGATTGGTGAAGACCGCCACGTCCGGCGTCAGGGCGCGGGCCAGGTCGGTCTGGTAGCTGGAAAGCTCCAGCACCACCACCTCGCCGTCATGGGCGGGGTCGAGCGACAGCACGCCGGTGCCGATATTGCCGCCGATCTGCGTCGGGCGGCCGGCTTCCCTGAGGATATGGTGGATCAGCGCCGTGGTGGTGGACTTGCCGTTCGAGCCGGTGACGGCGATCACGCGCGGGATGGTGTCGAAGCGCTCCCATTCGGCGGTGGCGAAGCTGCGGAAGAACAGCCCGATATCGTTGTCCACCGGCACGCCGAGCGCGTAGGCCTTGGCGATCACCGGATGCGGCTTCGGGTAGAGATGCGGGATGCCGGGGCTGGCGATCAGCGCCGAGATGCCCTCCCAGTTCTGGTCGTGGGTCAGGTCGAGGAGACGCAGGTCCTCTTGCTCGGCCTGTTCGCGCGTGTCGACGCCGTCATCCCAGGCGACGACCTGGGCGCCGCCGGCGGCAAGCGCGGCGGCGGTGGCGCGGCCCGAGCGGCCGAGGCCGAGCACGGCGATGGTCTGGTTCTGGACGCCCTGGACCGGGATCATGCTGTTTCCTTCGCTGTCGCGGGCCGGGGGCGCTTCGCCCCCCGGACCCCCCGAGAGTATTTGTGAAACGGTGAAGACTTAACGCAGTTTCAGCGTGGCAAGCCCGATCAGCGCCAGGATCAGCGCGATGATCCAGAAACGGATCACGATCTGCGCCTCGCCCCAGCCCTTCTTCTCGAAATGGTGGTGGATCGGGGCCATCAGGAAGACCCGCTTGCCGGTGCGCTTGAAATAGAGCACCTGGATGATGACGCTGAGCGCCTCGACCACGAAGAGCCCGCCGACGATGGCCAGGACGATCTCGTGCTTGGTCACCACGGCGATGGCGCCGAGCGCGCCGCCCAAGGCAAGGCTGCCGGTGTCGCCCATGAAGACGGCGGCGGGGGGGGCGTTATACCACAGAAAGCCCAGGCCGCCGCCGATCAGCGCGGCGACGAAGACCGCCAGTTCGCCGGTCCCGGGCACGAAATGCACGCCGAGGTAATTGGCGAAATTCGCGTTGCCGACCATATAGGCGATCACCGCGAAGCTGGCCGCCGCGATCATCACCGGCATGATGGCGAGCCCGTCCAGACCGTCGGTCAGGTTCACCGCATTGGCCGCACCCAGGATCACCAGCACCGCGAAGGGGACGTAAAGCAGGCCCAGGTTGATCAGCGCATCCTTGAAGAAGGGCAGCGCCAGTTCGCCGCTGAGCGCAGCCGGGTGCAGCCAGGCCGCAGCCACCCCCGCGCCGGCGGCGATGCAGAGCCCGATCAGCAGGCGCACCTTGCCCGAAAGGCCGGCATGGTGCTGCTTGGTGACCTTGGCATAGTCGTCGGCGAAGCCGATGGCGGCGAAGCCCAGCGTGACCAGCAGCACGATCCAGACATAGCCGTTGTCGAGCCGCGCCCAGAGCAGCGTGCCCACCACCAGCGCGGCGAGGATCAGCAGCCCGCCCATGGTCGGCGTGCCGGCCTTGGAGAAATGGTTCTGCGGCCCGTCGTCGCGGATCGGCTGACCCTTTTTCTGCTTGCGGCGCAGAAGGTCGATCAGCGGCCGGCCGAAGAAGAAGCCGAAGAGCAGCGCGGTAAAGAAGGCGCCTCCGGCCCGGAAGGTGATATAGCGGAAAAGGTTGAAGAAATCCCCACCGTCGGAGAGGGTCGTGAGCCAATAGAGCATTACGCTGTCCTTTCGCCAGGGGGCGTGCTTTGGCGCGTCCGCCGCAGCGCGTCAACCACCGTCGAGACCTTCGAGGACTTCGAACCCTTCACGAGAACGATATCGCCGGACGCGACCAGTTCGCCCACCTTCCCGGCCAGTTCGGCGGCGGTCTCGGCATGTATTCCGCGCCGGCCCTCGGGCAGCGCATCGTGCAGGGCGCGCATGCGCGGGCCGGCGGTATGGACCAGATCGACGGTCTCCATCGCGGGATCCTCGGCCATGCCGGCATGCATGGCGATCTCGTCCGGGCCAAGCTCCAGCATGTCGCCGAGGATGGCGACGCGCCGTCCGCCGGTCAGCCGCGCCAGCGTCGCGAGCCCGGCCGAAAGCGAGGTCGGGTTCGAGTTATAGGCATCGTCGATCAGCCGGATGCCGCCCAGGTCCTCGACCGCGCCGCGGCCCAGCGGCGGGCGCCAGTCGGACAGGTGCTTCGCCGCCTCGGCCACATCCGCCCCCGCGGCCGAAAGCGCCGCCAGCACACCGACCGCGTTCATCACGAAATGCGTGCCGGCGCTGGCAAGCGTGAAATCCACCGTCTCGCCCAGCACGCGGGCGCGGACCCGGGTTGTGCCGTCCACAGTCTCGGCCTTCACCGGCCTGGCCATGCCCTGCTGGCCGAAGCCGATGACGATGGCGCCGGATTCGTCGGCGCAGTCGCGCAGAAGCTGGGTCACCGGCAGGTCCTCGGGAAGGATGGCGGTGCCGGGCTGGACCAGGCCCCGGAAGATCGCGCCCTTTTCGCGGGCGATGCCCTCGATGGCGCCGAAAGCCTCGAGATGGGCGGCGGCGACGGTGGTGATCATGGCGACATGCGGGCGGGCGAGGCGGGCCAGCGGCTCGATCTCGCCCGGGTGGTTCATGCCGATCTCGATGATGGCGAAATCGGTGTCCTGAGGCATGCGCGCCAGCGTCAGGGGCACGCCCCAATGGTTGTTGTAGCTGGCCTCGGCGGCATGGATCCGGCCCTGCTCGGAAAGCGCGATGCGGGCCATCTCCTTGGTCGAGGTCTTGCCGACCGAGCCGGTGATGGCGACGACCTTGCCCCGCATCCGGGCGCGGCCGGCGCGACCAAGCGCCTCCAGCGCCGGCAGCACGTCGGGGACGACCAGCAGCGGCGCGTCATCCGCCACGCCCTCGGGGATGCGGCTGACCAGCGCGGCGCCGGCGCCTTTCTGCAAGGCCTGGGCGACGAAGGCGTGGCCGTCGCGGGCCGCTTGCAGGGCGACGAACAGATCGCCCGGCCGGATGGTGCGGGTGTCGATGGATACGCCCCCGACCGCGAAGTCACGGGTGGCGCGGCCGCCGGTCGCGGCGACGGCCTCCTGCGAGGTCCAGAGCGTCATATCTTGCCGTCCAGCGCCGCGACGGCCACCGAGGCCTGCTCGGCATCGTCGAAGGGATAAACGTCGCTGCCGATGATCTGGCCGGTCTCGTGGCCCTTGCCGGCGATCAGCAGCGCATCGCCCGGCTGCAAGGCATCGACGGCGCGCAGGATCGCCTCGGCGCGGTCGCCGACCTCGATGGCCTCCGGGCCGGCGCCGGCCATGACCTCGGCGCGGATCGCGGCCGGGTCTTCCGAGCGGGGGTTGTCATCGGTCACATAGACCACATCGGCGAATTGCCGCGCCGCCTCGCCCATCAGCGGGCGCTTCAGCCGGTCGCGGTCGCCGCCGGCGCCGAAGACCACGATGATGCGGCCCATGACATGCGGACGCAGCGATTGCAGGGCCGAGGCCAGCGCGCCGGGCTTGTGGCTGTAATCGACGAAGACCGCCGCGCCGTTTTCCCGCACCGCGGCCAGTTCCATGCGGCCGCGCACCGTGGTCAGGCCGGGCAGGGTTTCGATCACCCGGGCGGGCTCGTCGCCGGCAGCGATGGCGAGCCCGGCGGCGGCCAGCACGTTCTCGGCCTGGAAACCGCCGATCAGCGCCAGCCGAACCAGATGCGCCTGGCCGTGCAGGCTGAAGCGCAGGTCCTGCCCGGTCGCGTCGTAACGCTGGCCGAGGATGCGCAGATCGGCCCGCTCGTCCTTGCCGATGGTCGTCAGGTCGAGGCCACGCTCGCGTGCGATCTGCGCCATCTGCCGGCCGCGCGCATCGTCGATGTTGATGACCGCCCCGGCGCCCTCGTCCAGCAGATGGTCGAAAAGCAGCGCCTTGGCGGCGAAATACTCGTCGAAATCCTTGTGATAATCCAGGTGGTCCTGGCTGAAATTGGTAAAGGCGCCGGCCTTCAGCCGCACCCCGTCCAGGCGCCGCTGGTCAAGGCCGTGCGAGCTGGCCTCCATCGCCGCATGGGTGACGCCCTCGGCCGCGGCCTCGGCCAGCACGCGATGCAGGGTGATCGGCTCGGGCGTGGTATGGGCGAGCTTGGCCTGATAGTCGCCCTGCACGCCCATGGTGCCCAGGCTGATCGCCTTGTGACCCAGCGCCTGCCAGATCTGCCGGGTGAAGGTGGCGACCGAGGTCTTGCCCGAGGTGCCAGTGACGGCGACCATGGTCTCGGGCTGGGCCGCGAACCACAGCGCGGCGGCACCGGCCAGCGCGGCGCGGGGATCCTCGGCCACGACCAGCGCGGCATCGGCGCCGGCCAGCGCGTCGGCGGCGATCTCGGCGCCCTTGCGGTCGGTCAGGATGGCGCCGGCGCCCTGGCGCAGCGCGTATTGGATGAACTCGCCGCCATGCGTGGCCGAGCCCGGCAGGGCCGCGAACAGATGGCCGGGCCTGACCTGCCGCGAATCGACGGCAAGGCCCGTCACCTCGGGGTCGCGCCCCTTGTCCCCCCTAAGCCCCAGAAGGGACAGCCGCATCACCCGCTCGGTCACGGAACCTCCGCTCATCAGTTCGAGACGAGCTTTAGCCGATCCGGCAAAGGCCGTTCAACCATCGGAAGCTGGGTTTCCGTGCTGGGGCGCAGGCCCAGCAGCGGGGCGACGCGACGGATCACCTCGGCGGCCACCGGGGCCGAGGTCGCGCCCGCCGTCCGGCTTTCGCCGCCCGCGCCGATGGCCGAGGGCTCGTCCAGCGACAGCACCAGCACATATTGCGGATCGCTGGCCGGAAAGACCGAGGCGAAGGTCGAGACGACCTTGTTGCCGTAATAGCCGCCCGTCGGGCGCGGCTTGTCGGCGGTGCCGGTCTTGCCGGCGACCTCGTAACCCTCGACATTGGCGCTGCGGCCGCTGCCACGGACCACCACCTGGCGCAGCATCTGCACGGCGATGCGCGCGGCCTCGGGCGAAAGCACCTGTTCGCCCCCGCGCTGGCTGCGGTCATGGATCAGCGTCGGCATCACCCGCTTGCCGCCATTCGCGACGGTCGCATAGGCGGCCGCGAGATGCAGCGGGCTGGCCGCCAGGCCATGGCCGAAGGCCACGGTGGCCGAGGTCACGGCGGGCCAGCGTTTCGGCACCAGCGGCTTGCCGGTCGGCGCCTCGCTCATCTCGATCAGCGTCGGCTCGAAGAAGCCAAGCTTCTCCAGGAAATCCCTCTGCCGGTCCGCACCCAGAAGCTGGGCCACGCGGACGGTGCCGACGTTCGACGACTTCACGATGATATCCGTCACCGAAAGCGTGCCGTAATTGTGGCCGCGGAACTCGTTGATCAGGTATTTGCCGATCTTCATCGGCGCCTTGGCGTTGATCATGGTGGTCGGGCTGACCAGCTTGAGGTCGATGGCCTGCGCCACCGGGAAGATCTTGAAGGTCGAGCCAAGCTCATACTGGCCCTGCACCGCGCGGTTGAACAGCGGGCTGTCCGAGGGATCGCCCTTGAGCAGCGGCCGCGGCCGGTCGTTCGGGTCGAAATCGGGCAGGCTGGCCATGGCGACGATCTCGCCGGTCTTGATCTCCATCAGGATGCCGGTGGCGCCCTTGGCGTTCATGACCTTCATGCCATTGCCCAGCACCTCCTCCATCGCGGCCTGGACGGTCAGGTCCAGCGACAGCATCAGCGGCGCGCCGTCATTGGCCGGATCGCGCAGCCAATGGTCGAAGGCCTTCTCGACCCCGGCGACGCCGACGACCTCGGCGCTGGCCACGTCCTCCTTGCCGAAGGTGGCGCCGCCGAGGATATGGGCGGCGATATGGCCGTTGGGGTAAAGCCGCATCTCGCGCGGGCCGAACAGCAGCCCAGGCTCGCCGATGTCATGCACGGCCTGCATCTGCTCGGGGCTGATCTTCTTCTTGATCCAGACGAAGCTGCGCTTGCCGGAGAAATCCTTGTTCAGCCGCTCGATCTCCAGGTCGGGAAAGATGCGGACCAGTTCGCGCGCCGCGCGCTCGGGCTCGACCATCTGCTGGGGATGGGCGTAAAGCGAATGGGTCAGCAGGTTGGTGGCCAGCACCCGGCCGTGCCGGTCGGTGATGTCGGCGCGCTGCGAGATGATCTGGGCCCCGGTGGTCTGGACGCGCGGCTCGCTGGGCTGGCTCGAGGCCAGCACGCCCATCTTGGCCCCCACGGTGCCAAAGGCCAGCGCAAAGGCGCAGGACATGAAGAACAGCCGGGTCCGGGCGCTGCCGCGCGCCCTTTCCTGGATGACGGCGTGCCTCTGGGCACGGTTCGCGGCCTCGATGGCATCGGGATTCTCACCGGTTTCGCGGGCGCGAAGGATGCGGGCCAGCGGGCGCAGCGGGGTGCGGATCATGGCGTGCTCTCCTGTGGTCTGCGGGGCGGATAGCCGGCGGGGCGTTCGACCGGCACATCGGCGCCGGTCTCGGGATCGGTGGCGGGCTCGGGCGCCTTGGGCGCGGGGAAGGCCACCTGCCCCACGTCGACGAACTGGTCCGAGCCGAAGGGCACCAGCTTCAGCCGCTCGAAATTCAAATCCACCAGCTGGCGCAGGCGCTCGGGCCGGTTCAGATAGGCCCATTCGGCGCGCAGGACGCCCAGATCCTCGCGCAGCCGGCCGATCTGGCGCTGGATATCGCTCATCTCGCTGATGGCGGCCTGGGTGCGGTAATTCTCGCGATAGGCCCAGAAGGCCAGCCCCATCACCGCCAGCGCGGTCAGAAGGTAAAGCACGGACCGCATCACGCCCCCCTTTCCGACAGCAGCGGCAGGCCCAGGGAGGCCGGATCGACCCCTCCCGCCGGTGCCGTGGTGCGGATGCCGACGCGCAGGAGCGCCGAGCGCGCGCGCGGGTTCACCGCCAGCTCGGCCTCGTCCGGGCCGATAGCGCGGCGGAAGGGCAGGGTGAAGGCCGGCTCGCCGCGCGCGGCCTCGGGCGCGTAGCGGCTGCCGCCGCCGGCGCTGTTCGAGCGCGCCTGCATGAACCGCTTGACGATGCGGTCCTCAAGCGAGTGGAAGCTGACCACCGCCAGCTTGCCGCCCGGACGCAAGGCGCGCTCGGCCGCCGCAAGCCCGGCGACCAGCTGACCGAATTCGTCGTTCACCCAGATGCGGATCGCCTGGAAAGTGCGGGTCGAGGGATGGCTTTGCCCCGGCTTCGCGCGCGGCAGGCAGCCGGCGACGATGTCCGAGAGCTCGCCCGTCCGCGACAGCGGCCGCGCCGCCACGATGGCCTTGGCGATCCGGCGCGAGGCGCGTTCCTCGCCGTAAAGATACAACACGTCGGCGATGACCTGCTCGGGCGCCGTGTTCAGCAGCTCGGCCGCCGTCGGGCCCTCGCCGCCCATGCGCATGTCCAGGGGGCCGTCGCGCAGAAAGGAAAAGCCCCGCTCGGGCTGGTCGAGCTGCATCGAGCTGACGCCCAGGTCCAGCACCACGCCATCGACCGGCCCGCCAGCCAGCTTGTCCAGATCGGAAAAGGTGCCCTCGACGAGGTGCAGCCGGTCGCCATATTCGCCTGCCCAGGACCGGGCCATGCGAAAGACGGCCGGGTCGCGGTCGATGCCGATCACCCGGTCGGCGCCCTGCGCCAGAAGCCCGCGCGCATAGCCGCCGGCGCCGAAGGTGCCGTCGACCCAGATGCCCTGCACAGGCGCAACGGCCCGCAACAGCGGGCCAAGCAGGACGGGGATATGCGGCGCCTCGGCCATCCTAGCCCTCCTCCTGCGGACCCGAGGCCAGCAGCGACAGCGGATCGGCGCCCGGCTCGAAATCGGGAACCAGCTCCTCCAGCCGGCGCTCCTCCTCCTCGTAATTCTCGGGCGACCAGACCTTGAGACTGTCGCCGGCCGAGATGAAGAAGGCGCTGTCGGTCAGGCCGATCTTTTCGCGCAGCTTCTGCGGCAGGACCAGCCGGCCGTCGCCGTCGATCTCGGCCTCCTCGGCATGGCCGTGATAGATGTTTTCCAGCAGGTTGCGCTCGGCGCTGCCGCGCTTCATGGCCGAGATGCCCTGGTCGATCTCGTCCATGGCCTCCATGGTGAAAAGCTGAAGGTATTTCCAGTCGCGGGTGCCGAAGACGATGACCAGTTGCGGGCGCTTGCCGGCCTGCCAGTCGGGGTCGCAGGCCTCGAACACGCGGCGGAACTTGGCCGGGATCGAGACGCGGCCCTTCGCGTCCACCTTGACTTCTTCCGACCCTCTGAACCTGCGTGCCAACGGCCCGCGCTCCTTCCACTGTCCCGGCCTTTTCGGTCTGCCCGAAAAGGAAAGGCGGACCGGGCTGCTGCCACTGCCCGATCCGCCGCCCTCGTTCCCATCTCTGGGCCCCGTAGTTTCGGGGATCGCGCCCTGCGTTCCGCGCCACCTGGGGGAGGTGCTGCTCGCGCGCCGCAGAGGTCGTTCGGAAGCGGGTTGCCTGTATGAAAGCTGCTTGTCGCCTTTGGGGTCTTGCTGCCCCTTGTGCCCGTTCCGTGAGCCAAGGGATGCCATGGGAATTTACGGGACGCAATGGATTTGTTTGGGGCAAACCTGGGTTCAGGCGGGCTCTTGCCAGCGAACGCGACGCGAACAAATTCACGCCGGCGCGATTGCAGGGGAAGGTTTCGGAGCCAGAGGGAAGGTGGCCACTATATGTAGTGGCTAGGCGCGATGTGGCACATAAATCCCACAATTTCCCAGAATCGTCCCGCGCCACGCCCTCGGGCGGCGTTTCAACCGCGGCGAGAGGGGAAAGAACCGGCGATTCGGTTGCAATCACGGGCAATCACGGCGCGGTGATTCGCGATCCCATGGTCATTCCCATGTTTTCCCAGACCCGTTCCCATGCTTTCCCGAACCGATCCGAAAGGCCGGGTCAGGCCATGCCGCCGGCGATCAGCCGCTCGGCCAGGCGGGCGAAGGATTGCGCCACCGGGCCGTCGCCCGCGGCGATCGGCGTGCCCGCGTCGCCCGACAGCCGCAGGTCCAGGTTCAACGGGATCTCGCCCAGGAAGGGCAGTCCCAGCTTTTGCGCCTCGGCTGAGACGCCGCCATGGCCGAACAAATGCGCCTCATGGCCGCAATTCGGGCAGATATAGGTGGACATGTTCTCGACCAGCCCCAGCACCGGGGTCTTGAGCTTGTCGAACATGTCGATGGCGCGGCGCGCGTCGATCAGCGCCACGTCCTGCGGAGTCGAGACGATGATCGCGCCCGTCACCTGCGCCTTCTGGCACAGCGACAGCTGCACATCGCCGGTGCCCGGCGGCAGGTCGACCAGCAGCACGTCGAGCTCGCCCCATTTCACCTGGTTGAGCATCTGCTGCAACGCGCCCATCAGCATCGGGCCGCGCCAGACCACCGCCTCGCCCTCCTTCATCATCAGGCCCAGCGACATGACGGTGACGCCATGGGCGTGCAGCGGCTCGATCATCTGGCCGTCGCTGGTCGGGCGCTGCCCGGTCAGGCCCAGCATCCGCGGCTGCGAGGGACCGTATATATCGGCATCCAGC
The DNA here is from genome assembly GCF_001447385.1 of Paracoccus sp. MKU1. Lineage (GTDB taxonomy): Bacteria > Pseudomonadota > Alphaproteobacteria > Rhodobacterales > Rhodobacteraceae > Paracoccus. Next base: position 160,673 of record NZ_LLWQ01000193.1, read on the forward strand.
AGCCCGACCCGGCGGCCCTTGCGCGCCAGCGCCACGGCGAGGTTCGAGGTCAGCGTCGATTTGCCCACCCCGCCCTTGCCCGAGCCGATGGCCACGATCCGCGCCACGCCGCTGACCGGGGCCGGCCCGGCCTGGGGCGTGGGATGGCGGCCGATCTTCAGGCTGGGCGGGGCAGCGTCCGCGCCGCCCGAACGCGCCACGACCTGCGGCGCCGCACCGCGCGGCGCGGCGGGGGCGGTGGTGACGATCTGCACCTTCTCGACCCCCGGCAGGGCCGAGAGCCGGCGCTGCGCCTCGGCCTCGACCGGGGCAAGCGCCCGGGCGGCAGCCGCGTCGCCGGCCTCGATGACGAATCGCACCACGCCCGATTCGACGCTGAGCGCCCGCACCAGATCGGCCGAAACCAGGTTTCCGCCCCCCGGAACCGAGATCTGCGCAAGTTCCTCAAGCACACGTTCGCGTGATATCGTCATGGCCACCCCCGCCTCAAAGCGCCCGCAGCATGGCAATTTGAGCCGGGATGGGCAACCCGGCCGCGCGAGCTGATACCGCTAACCTGCTGTGACCCCGCGTAAAATACGACCACTCTGCTAGAGAAACTTGAACGAGCTTGTAAAAGATCTGAAAAACTCACGGATTATTAACGCTTTGTAACAGCGTCCCAGAAACAGCCATGCCGATTCTGCATAGCAGCATCTCGCCTCCGGCCATTGTGCAGATGCAGAAAAAGGCCCATGTTCGTCTCAACAGCGCGACAGGGAAAACCGACAGCGCCATCCGCAAGACGAAAGAGTGTATGAAATGGCTGTTCTCGATCTGATCCATGGCGGTATGCACCGCAACGACATCGCCGGCAACGGCGCGATCGCGAAGTTCGTGGCCAATGTCCGTGAGAATATGGCCCGCCGGGCCGTCTATCGCCAGACCCTGCGCGAACTGAGCGAACTGTCCAACCGCGACCTGGCCGATCTGGGTCTGAACCGCGGCAATATCCGCAGCGTGGCTTACGAAGCCGCCTGGGGAGCGAAGTAAACACGCAATCCCCGACCCACTCCTCCTCCCTTGGGTCCGGGTTCAGGCGGCATCCTCCCTCCTCCTCCCTGAGGATGCCGCCGCTCAGATACGGTGAAGCCCCTCCTCCTCCCTGGGCTTCCCGGTTCAGGCGGCACCCTCCCTCCTCCTCCCTGAGGGTGCCGCCAAGAAATACCGCCACAAGGCGGAACCAGATGCGACGGTCCTCTCCTCCTCCCTGGGATCGTCGGCACGCGGTAATGGCTCCCTCCTCCCTGCCATTGCCGCACCCCATACGGCGAGACCCCTCCTCCTCCCTGGGTCTCGCGGTTCCGGCGGCCGCCTCTCTCCTCCTCCCGGAGGCGCCGCCACACCGATACGGCGAAGCCCCTCCTCCTCCCTGGGCTTCCCGGTTCAGGCGGCACCCTCCCTCCTCCCTGAGGGTGCCGCCAAGAAATACCGTCGCAAGGCGGAACCAGATGCGACGGTCCTCTCCTCCTCCCTGGGATCGTCGGCACGCGGTAATGGCTCCCTCCTCCCTGCCATTGCCGCACCCCATACGCGGCCCCTCCTCCTCCCTGGGCCAGCGTTGCGCGGCGGTGCCCCCTCCTCCTCCCTGGGCGCCGCCGCTTTTCATTTCCAGGCCATCGGGTTAATCGCGGGACATGTTGTCCTATCAGCACGCCTATCACGCCGGGAACCTGGCCGATCTGCACAAGCACGCGCTGCTGGCTTGGATGCTGGCCTATCTGACCGCCAAGCCGAAACCGCTGAGCTATCTGGAAACCCATGCCGGGCGCGGCCTCTACGACCTGGCGGCACCCGAGGCCGAAAAGACCGGCGAGGCGGCGGCGGGCATCACCCGTGCGCTTGCCGAGAACTGGCTGCCCGGGGACCACCCCTTGCGCTTGGCGCTGGATGCCGTGCGCGCACGGCATGGCGCGACCGCCTATCCCGGCTCGCCGCTGATCGCGCGGCATTTCCTGCGGCCGGGCGACGTCGCGCATCTGGCCGAACTGCACCCGGCCGAACACGCGGCGCTGGCAGAGGTCGCCGGCTTCGCCCATCTGCACCGACAGGACGGGTTCCAGATGGCGCAGGCGCTCTGCCCGCCCATGCCGCGGCGCGGTCTGCTGCTGATCGACCCCAGCTATGAGGTCAAGGCCGATTACGACGTCATCCCGCGCCATATCGCCAAGCTGGCGCGCAAATGGAACGTCGGCGTGATCGCGCTGTGGTATCCGATCCTGACCGATCTCCGCCATGCGCCGATGGTCGAGGCGCTGCGCCGCGACCACCCCGAGGCGCTGGTCTCGGAGCTCCGCTTCCCGCCGGTGCGGCCGGGCCATGGCATGGTCGGCTCGGGCATGGTCGTGCTGAACCCGCCTTACGGGCTGGCCGAGGAAGCCCGGCGAATCGCGGCGCTTTTCTAGGATCGCTTGTCTAGGATTGTCGCAGGGGGACTTCGCGTCCCCCGTCCGCCGCTGACGCGGCGGCCTCCCCCTGCGGGGTATTTGGGCAACGAAGAAGCGGGCGATCGGCCAGCGCCGCGGCCAGCCGGCGGTCGGTTTCGTCCTCGGCCCCTGCGGCCCAGGGGCGGAAGCGCAGGCGGAATGCGGCGAGCCGCGCCGGACCCTCGGGATAGCCGATGCGGGTCAGGCTGTCGGCCAGCGGCAGGTCGGCGCCCGGCCCGTCCGGCCAGACCGCCAACCCCTGCATGGCCAGCCGCCGCCAGTCGAAGCGCGGTCCGGGGTCGATCTTGCGCCCCGGCGCCATGTCGGAATGGCCGATCACGCCCTCGGGCCCGATGGACCAGCGCGCCTTGATGCCGCGTAGCAGCACCTCCAGCGCCGCCATCTGCGGCTCGGGGAACGGCCGGTCGCCGGGATTGACCAGTTCGATGCCGATGCTGCGCGAATTCACGTCCTCGCGCCCCTGCCAGGAGCCGGTGCCCGCGTGCCAGGCGCGGCGGTCCTCGGGCACCAGCGCCTCGGTCGTCCCGTCCTCATGGACCAGCCAATGGGCACTGACCTCGGCCTCGGGATCGCAGAGCCGGGCGCGGGCCGAAGCGCCGTCCGCCATGCCGGTATAATGGATCACGACCAGCTCCGGCCGCTGCCCGCGCCGGTCGCCGTGATTGGGCGAAGGGCTCAAAGCCCGGATTGGCGCAGCGGGCGCGGATCCCAGCCGCAGACGAAGCCGTCGCCGTCCGGATCGAGCCCGCGTGGGTCGATCACCGGCCCGCCGGCGGCGATGAAGGCGCTTTGCGCCACATCAGCGCTGGCATAGCTGCGGCAGGCCCGCGCCGCCACCGATTCGGAGCCGCCGCTGCGCTGATATTTCCGCGTCCCCGGCGCCTGGCTTTCCTGCTGGGCATAACGCAGCAGCGAGGGCGTGGCGGCTGGCATCACGCCCGGCGTTGCGGGCGCCGTGGTCGTCTGCACCGGAGCCGGCCGTGGCGCAGCAGCCACCGGGCCCGTTCCGGTCGCCGTCACCGGCCGTTTCGCCGGCGTCCCGGCGATATCGGCGGCGGTCGGCGCCTGCACCGGCAATTGCACGGGAATGGCCGTCGGCACCGGACCCTTGCCATGCAGCGCGATCTCGCGCGCTTGCAGGTATTCCGCATAGCGCGAGCCGTTGTGCATGGCGCTGTAATTCGGGTTCCAGCCCGTATTTTCGCCACAACCGGCCAGCGCAAGGACGGGGCCAAGCACTGCCAGGATCGCCAGGTTCCGCATCGGTCTCTCCCGTTTGAAGCCGGTCACCACCAGCGCGAGGGTTTCGCCGTGAAGCCTGCCGCAGATTCGAGGCTTTGCGCAAGGTTCAAGAGCCCGCCCTCGTCCCAGGGGCGGCCGATCAGCTGCATGCCCAGCGGCAGGCCCTGGCGGTCCAGCCCCACCGGCACCGAGATCCCCGGCAGCCCGGCCAGGTTCACCGTCACGGTGAAGACGTCGTTCAGATACATCTCGACCGGGTCCTTGCCCGACATCTCGCCCAGGCCGAAGGCGGCGCTGGGGGTGGCGGGTGTCAGGATCGCGTCGATGCCGTCGGCGAAGACCTGATCGAAATCGCGCTTGATCAGCGCGCGGACCTTGCGGGCACGGTTGTAATAGGCGTCATAGAAGCCCGCGGACAGCACATAGGTGCCGATCATCACCCGGCGCTGCACCTCGGGGCCGAAGCCCTCGGCGCGGGTCTTCTCATACATCTCGACCACGCCGTCGCCGGCGCCCAGCTTGGCGCGGCGGCCGTAGCGCACCCCGTCATAGCGCGCCAGGTTCGAGGAGGCCTCGGCCGGGGCGATCACGTAATAGGCCGGCAACGCGTATTTCGTATGCGGCAGGGTGATGTCCACCACCTCGGCGCCGGCATCGCGCAGCATCTCGGCCGCCTGGTGCCAGAGCGCGTCGATCTCGTCCGACATGCCTTCCATGCGGTATTCGCGCGGAATGCCGATGCGCTTGCCGCGGATGTCGCCGGTCAGCGCCGCCTCGTAATCCGGCACCGGGCGTTCGGCGCTGGTCGAATCCCTGGGATCGACCGAGGCCATGGCGCCCAGCATGATCGCCGCGTCGCGCACCGATTTCGTCATCGGCCCGGCCTGGTCCAGCGAGCTGGCGAAGGCGATCACCCCCCAGCGGCTGACCCGGCCGTAGGTCGGCTTCAGCCCCACCGTGCCGGTGAAGGCGGCCGGCTGGCGGATCGAGCCGCCGGTATCGGTGCCGGTCGCGGCCAGGCACAGATCCGCCGCCACCGCCGCCGCCGACCCGCCCGAGGAGCCGCCCGGCGTCAGCTGCCGGTCGTCCACCTTCCACGGGTTGACCACCGGGCCATAGCAGGCGCTTTCGTTCGACGAGCCCATGGCGAATTCGTCCATGCTGAGCTTGCCCAGCATGACCGCGCCCGCATCCCACAGATTCTGGGTCACGGTCGATTCATATTGCGGCAGGAACCCTTCCAAGATCCGACTGGCCGCCTGCGACGGCACGTCCTTGGTGCAGAACAGATCCTTGATGCCCAGCGGGATGCCGCACATGGCGGGCGCATCGCCCCCGGCGATGCGGCTGTCGGCGGCGGCAGCCATCTGCCGCGCGCGCTCGGGGGTGTTGTGGACAAAGGCGTTCAGCACGCCGGCACCCTCGATGGCCGAAAGGCAGGCCTCGGTCAGCTCAAGGCTGGTGAAATCGCCCTTGCGCAACCCGTCGCGGGCCGCGGCGATGGTCAGTTTGTTCAGATCGCTCATTCCACCACCTTCGGCACGGCAAAGAAGCCCTCGCGCGCATCGGGCGCGTTCTTCAGGATCAGCGCCTGCATCTCGCCATCGGTGACGATGTCCTGGCGCCGCTTGAGGCGCATCGGCTCGACGCCGGTCATCGGCTCGACGCCCTCGACATCGACCTCGTTCAGCTGTTCCATGAAATGCAGGATGCCGTTCAGCTCCTGCGCCAGCGCGGGCAGGTCGGCGTCCTTGACCGCAATCCGCGCCAGATGCGCGACCTTGCGGGCTTCGTCCTCGGTGATCGCCATGGGAGGCTCCTTTCGCTTGCGCCGGGTTTTACCGGGGCGGCCGGGGCGGGGCAAGCACCCGCGCAGGCGGCGCTTTACGCCCGCGGCCCGGCTTGGCAGGATGCGGCAGCGCAAGAAAAGGAGCCTTCCCATGAAACTGACCTGGCTTGGCCATTCGGGCTTCCGGCTGGAGATCGAACAGGCGGTGATCCTGATCGACCCCTGGCTGTCCGGCAACCCGGTATTCCCGGCCGAGAAGCGGGCCGAGGCCATTGCCGGCGCCACCCATATCCTTGTGACGCATGGCCACAGCGACCATACCGGCGACACCGTGTCGATCGCCAAGGAGCTGGGCATTCCCGCCGTCGGCATTTACGACATGGTCGCGACCTGGATGAAGCACGAAGACATCGAGGGCATCGGCTTCAACAAGGGCGGGACGGTCGATCTGGGCGGCGCCAGGGTGACGATGGTGAACGCCAGCCATTCCTCGTCCTTCGAGGGCGCCGAAGGGCCCGTCTATGCCGGCCATGAATCGGGCTTCATGATCGCGGGCGAGGGCCATGTGATCTATGTCTCGGGCGATACCGACATCATGGCCGACATGGCATGGATGGGGGAATATCACCAGCCGGACATCGGCATCCTCTGCGCGGGCGGGCATTTCACCATGGACATGGACCGGGCGGCTTGGGCGGCGCGGAAATATTTCGACTTCAAGACGGTGATCCCGTGCCATTACAAGACTTTCCCGCTGCTGGCGCAGGATGCCGAGGTGCTGAAGGCCGGCCTGCCGGGCGTGCAGGTGATCGAGCCCGTGGTGATGCAGCCGATCTCGCTCTAGGGCCAGCGATAGGCGCTCGGCCCGGGCTGCGGACGCGCCGCGGGCCGGGCCGGCGCGAAGATCTCGACCAGGAGCGGATGGCAGGCGGCGGCGTCGCTGGAATGCTCGCTGCCGCAATCGCCGCCCGGACAGGCCGAGAGCCCGCCGATCAGGTCGATCTCGGCGAAAAATTCGATGTAATCGCCAGGACGCACCGGGCTCGCCTTCATGAAATACTGCCCGGTGTCGCGGGTGAAGCCGGTGCACATGAAGACGTTCAGCACGTCATGCACCAAGGGCTCGGCCTCGTCTCGCGGCAGGTCCAGTTCCGCCATCAGCGCGTGGGTCAGGTTGGAATGGCAGCAATGGTGATAGTCCTGACCGCTCAGCAGGCGATGCGTATAGGGATCGCAGCGCGTGCCGATGACATCATGGACCGAGCCGCCATATTCGTCGATGCCATACCATTCCAGCGTGTCTTCGGTCACCGTGGCCATCGGCCGCAGATACGGAAAGCTGGACCACATGCGATCACCGCGCGTCAGGTGCGTGCCGTGCAGCGCCCGGGTCTTGCCGGAATAGAACCGCTCGCGCGGATCGGCGGCGGACCACAGGTTCAGATCGCCGACCTGCGGCCCCTCGACGCTGGTGATGCGAAAGAAATGCCCGACGGGGACATGGAAGCAGCGCGCCTCGCGCGGGGGCACCAGGCATTCGCCGGATTTGCGCGCCGTTAGCCGCAATGCCTGCAAACCGGGCAGGTCGGCATCGGGGAGGGTATCGTTCGGATAGCAGATGACCGGACGGATGGCCCGGCGTTCAGCGGCGTCTTGCGGAATGATGCTGTTCATGGCGCGATGCTATGCGCGCGTCCACGGCATCGCAAGCGCGCACTGCCGCATGGGTATTTGGACAACAGAGAAGCCGGCAGGGCGGCGACATGCTTCTCTGTTGTCCAAATACCCAAAAACAAAAGCGCGGCCGGGAAGCCGCGCTGGAAGACCCGCGCAGGCGGGCGAGTGGCCGGGCCTCAGGCGGCGCGGCGGATATCGGCTTCGAGCGGCATCGGGTCGAAGCTGAAATAGCCGAACATCTGTTCAAGCACGGCCAGGGCGGCGCGGCTTTCAGTCTTGGCCGGTTTCAGCACGGCCAGATTGGCGTTCGGCTTCTGGGTTTCGGCAAGGGTTTGCATTCCGAGAATCTCCGGGTCGAAGTGGGCTCTCCCCGCCGGAAAAGATAACGCCGCAACGCAGAAAAATCCAGTTCTGCGACGCGGCGTCAAACGGTATGGCACGGCATACCGGCCATGCCTCCCATGCAGATCAGACGATCCGGTCCACCATCATGTGCTTGATCGAGGCGATCGCCTTGGCCGGGTTCAACCCCTTGGGGCAGGTGTTGGTGCAGTTCATGATCGTGTGGCAGCGATACAGCTTGAACGGGTCCTCGAGCGAATCCAGCCGCTCGCCCGTCGCCTCGTCGCGCGAATCGATGATCCAGCGATAGGCGTGCAGCAGGGCCGCCGGGCCCAGATAGCGGTCTCCGTTCCACCAGTAGCTCGGGCAGGCGGTCGAGCAGCTGGCGCACATCACGCATTCATAGAGGCCGTCCAGCTTCTTGCGGTCCTCGATCGACTGGCGCCATTCCTTGTCGGGTGTAGGCGTCTCGGTGATCAGATAGGGCTGGACCGAGGCGTGCTGGGCGTAGAAATGCGTCAGGTCCGGCACCAGGTCCTTCACCACCGGCATATGCGGCAGCGGATAGATGTTCACGTCCTTGCCCTTGACCTCGTCCATGCCGAAGATGCAGGCGAGGTGGTTGCCGCCGTCGATGTTCATCGCGCAGGAGCCGCAGATCCCCTCGCGGCAGGAGCGGCGGAAGGTCAGCGTCGGGTCGATCTCGTTCTTGATCTTGATCAGCGCGTCCAGGACCATGGGGCCGCATTTGTCCATGTCGACGAAATAGGTGTCGATGCGCGGGTTCTCGCCGGTATCGGGATCCCAGCGATAGATGTTGAAGCGGCGGACGTTGGTGGCGCCCTCGGGTTTCGGCCAGGTCTTGCCGACCCGCATGCGGCTGTTCTTGGGAAGGGTAAGTTGGACCATTGGGTAACTCCTGGTGGTCAGAGCGCCGTCTTGCGACGGGCCGTCATGCGGTGGCTTGGGCGAAAGGCGTCAATTCGCCCCCCAGCCCGGTTGTTCGTAAAGCGGCCGCGTGGGCATCTGTCCCGAACGGCGCAAGACGCATTGGCTGAAGATCTGGGACGGATCGCGGCCCAGGATCTGGTCCGCGGACATGTCGACCCTGACGAAGCCGCCGCGATAGCCATGCGAGCCGATGCCCAGCCCGACCTCGGTGCGCGGGGCCCGGGCGTCCAGCGCCTGGACCATGCAGACGCGCTCGGCCTGCTCGACGGGGATCTGCACCGGCGCGGGCGCGCAGGCCGCCAGCCCCAGCAGTGCCGGGGCCAGGCTCAGGCCAAGCGCGCCGCGCCCGGCCATCAGGCAGCCCGCTTCGCCGCGGCCGCGGCGCCGGCGATGCATTGCGTGGTCGCCGGGCGGCCGACGATGGCGGCCACCGCATCCCCTGCCCCAGCCGCGCCGGCATCGGCGATGCTGGCCAGTTCCGCCGAGGTGGCGTTCTGCATCACGCAATCGGTATAGGGCGCGACATTGGCGCCGGGCAGGCGCCGGGCCATCTCGCGGTTGACGACGACGCGCGCCGAGGAGCGGATGGCCGCATCCGGCGGCGTCACCTGCGGCACCGGCGGCGGTGCGACCGGCGCCATGCCGGGGTTCTGCACCACGCAGCCCGATAGGGCCAGCGCGGCAGCGGTCAGGATCAGAGGAAGACGCATCAGTAAACCCTCGCTTTGGGTGCGATCTTTTTCAGGTCGATCCCGCCCTCGTCCTGGGTAGTCAGGGGTTCAAGATGAACGGGCCGATAGGCCAGTTTAACAACGTTGCCTTCGATCCAGGCAAGCGAGTGCTTGCGCCAGTTGGCGTCATCCCGCTCGGGCCAGTCCTCGTGGGCATGGGCGCCGCGGCTTTCCTTGCGCGCCTCGGCACCGACGATGGTCGCCAGCGCGTTGGGCATCAGGTTGGTCAGCTCCAGCGTCTCCATCAGGTCGCTGTTCCAGATCAGGCTGCGATCCGTGACCTTCAGGTCGTTCAGCTTGGCGGCGATGTGCGTCATCTTCTCGACGCCCTCGGCCAGGGTCTTGTCGGTGCGGAACACGGCGGCATCGGACTGCATGGTGCGCTGCATCTCCAGCCGCAGCTCGGCGGTCGGGATCGCGCCATTGGCGTTGCGGATGCGGTCGAATCGGTCCAGCGCCTTGTCCACCTGCTCCTTGTTGGTCGAGGGAATCGCCGCCTTGCGGTCGATCACCTGGCCGGCGCGGATCGCGGCGGCGCGGCCAAAGACCACCAGGTCGATCAGCGAGTTCGAACCCAGCCGGTTCGCGCCATGCACCGAGGCACAGCCGGCCTCGCCCACCGCCATCAGGCCGGGGAAGACCTGGTCCGGGCTTTCGGTGGTCGGGTTCAGCACCTCGCCCCAGTAGTTGGTGGGGATGCCGCCCATATTGTAATGCACGGTCGGCAGGATCGGGATCGGCTCGCGCGTGACATCGACGCCGGCGAAGATCTTGGCCGATTCGCTGATGCCGGGCAGCCGCTCGGCCAGGCTTTCCGGCGGCAGGTGCATCAGGTTCAGGTGCATGTGATCCTTGTGGGGGCCGACGCCGCGGCCCTCGCGGATCTCGATGGTGATGCAGCGCGACACCACGTCGCGGCTGGCCAGGTCCTTGTAGGTCGGCGCGTAACGCTCCATGAAGCGCTCGCCTTCCGAGTTGGTCAGATAGCCGCCCTCGCCGCGCGCGCCCTCGGTGATCAGGCAGCCCGAGCCGTAGATGCCGGTCGGGTGGAACTGCACGAATTCCATGTCCTGAAGCGGCAGACCGGCGCGGGCCACCATGCCGCCGCCGTCGCCGGTGCAGGTATGGGCCGAGGTAGCGCTGAAATAGGCGCGGCCATAACCGCCGGTCGCCAGCACCACCATCTTGGCGTTGAAGACATGGATGGTGCCGTCGTCCAGCTTCCAGCACACCACGCCCGTGCAGGCGCCGTCGGTGATGATCAGGTCCAGCGCGAAATATTCGATGAAGAACTCGGCCTTTTCCTTCAGCGACTGGCCATAGAGCGTGTGCAGGATGGCGTGGCCGGTGCGGTCGGCGGCGGCGCAGGTGCGCTGCACCGGCGGGCCCTCGCCGAACTCGGTCGTGTGGCCGCCGAAGGGACGCTGGTAGATCTTGCCTTCCTCGGTGCGCGAGAAGGGCACGCCGTAATGCTCCAGCTCGTAGACCGCCTTGGGGGCCTCGCGCGCCAGGTATTCCATGGCGTCGGTGTCGCCCAGCCAGTCCGAGCCCTTGACGGTGTCATACATGTGCCACTGCCAGTTGTCCGGGCCCATGTTCGACAGCGAAGCGGCGATGCCGCCCTGCGCCGCGACCGTGTGCGAGCGGGTCGGGAAAACCTTGGTCACGCAGGCGGTGCGCAGGCCCTGTTCGGCCATGCCCAGCGTCGCGCGCAGGCCCGCGCCACCGGCACCGACGACCACGACATCATATTCGTGCGTTTCGTATTTGTAAGCAGCCATGGCGGAACCTCAGAGGACGACGATCGCGCCAAGGCCCATCCGGGCCAGCGCATAGACGGCGGCGGCGATCACCGCCCAGCCGAAGATGACGGAAAAGATGATGGCCGCCTTGCGGGTGCCACCCTGGAAATAGTCGTCGATCATGATCCGCGTGCCCTTGATGAAGTGGACCATGCCCACGATCACGAACAGAGCGGTGATGAGCGCCGGGAAGGGGCGGCCGAAATAGGCCAGCAACTGTTCCTGCGACAGGCCGATGGCGCGGGCCACGACGATCATGAACAGCGGCGTCAGCACGGTCAGCGCCACGGCCGAGACGGTCATGGCCCAGTGATGCTGGGTGCCCTCGTGGGCCGAGCCCAGGCCTTCGGCGGCTTTGCGCGGGGTGATGTAATGCATGATCCCTGCCCTTTGCTCAGAACACGAAGAAGACGATCAGCGTCAGCACGGCCAGCACGACCGAACCGGCGATCAGCGCCTGGCTCGACTTATGCGCCTGCTCGATCTCCAGCCCGTAGCCGGCGTCGTAGAACAGGTGACGCAGCCCGGCGAGCAGGTGATACCACAGCGCCCACATCGAGCCGGTCAGGATGATGAAGCCCAGCCAGGACCGCACCACCCAGTCGGCACAGGCGAAGGCGCCGGGCGAGGTGACGGCGGCGACCAGCCACCAGGTGATCAGCACGATCCCGGCGACCAGAGCGTGGCCGGTGATGCGGGTCATGATCGAAGTGATTGCGGCAAGTGGCAGGCGATAGACCTGCAAATGCGGTGACAATGGCCGGTTGCCCCGGTTGACGTCAGCCATGATGCGCTCTCCTGCGTTCAGGCCCCGCACGCGACGGCTGGCGGCGAGGGCTGGCCGAAATTGGGTTTGCTTTTAGCCGTCTTGTCGCATCTGTCACGGGCGGATGCCAGACAGAAGGCGGATATCGGCAGATTTTCCATTTTTGTGATCACGCAAATGCCAGCTGTGATCACAGGCGCCCTCGACCCCTTCGAAATGATTGCGGTATCAGGACGGACTCACCCGATTTTCCCGGATAACCGAGGGTTTCTGTCACGTTCGCCCCCTTTCACGGTCGCGATTCGCGGCCCGGCGGCGCCGGAACCGCAAGGGATCATTTCGGCATCAAGGCCCAGTAATCCAGATCCAGCAGCACCTGGGAGGCATATTTGCCGTCCTCGCCGCGCAGGGCGTGATCACCGGCCCGGCCCTTATGCGCCACCAGCCGCAACCGGATCGCGCCGACGCCCGGCGCGTGGGTGTCTGCCTTGTCCAGCACCTCGGACCAGGCGCGGATCGTGTCGCCGGCGAAGCAGGGATTGGCATGCGCGCCGCCGTTCAGCGCCACGATCATCTGCGCATTGGCCAACCCGTTGAAGCTGAGCGCGCGGGCCATGCTGATGACATGGCCGCCATAGATCAGCCGCCGGCCGTCCTCGCGGTTGGTGGCGTCGAAATGCACCTTGGCGGTGTTCTGCCACAGCCGGGTGGCCAGCATGTGCTCGGCCTCCTCGATGGTGACGCCGTCGACATGGTCGATGATCTCGCCGATCTGGTAGTCGCCCCAGCGATGCGGCTCGCCCGCCAGGTCGAAATCGTATTGGGCGAAATCCATCCCCTCGGGCACCACCAGATCGCCGGGTGCGACCGATTTCGCCAGTTCCGGCACCACCGGCTCGGGCGCCGGGGCCGAGGCGTCGCGCTTGCGCACCATGACCCAGCGCACATAGTCCAGCACCACCTCGTCGAGCTGGTTCAGCCCGCGGGTCCGCACCCAGACCACCCCGGACGTGCCGTTCGAGTTCTCCTTGAGCCCGATCACCTCGGATTCCGAGCGCAGCGTGTCGCCCGGCCAGACCGGCTTCAGCCAGCGGCCCTGGGCATAGCCCAGATTGGCCACCGCGTTCAGGCTGATATCCGGCACCGTCTTGCCGAAGACGATATGGAAGGCGAGCAGATCGTCCATCGGGCTGCCTTCCAGTCCCGAGGCCGATGCGAACTCGTCCGAGGAATAGAGCGCATGCCGCGCCGGATAAAGCGCGTGGTAAAGCGCGCGCTCGCCCTCGGCCACGGTGCGGGGGACGGCGTGGCGGATCACTTGGCCGACGCGGTAATCCTCGAAGAAGCGGCCCGGATTGGTCTTGCTCATCATGCTTCCCTATTGCTGGCCCAGTTTCATGTCCGGGTGGTAATCCGCCTCGATCTCCTTGGTGACGGCCTGGGCGCAGCGCATCACGCCGCGCGCCGCGTCGAAGGCATAGGCCGGGGCGCCGTGCAGTTCCCAGCCCTTGGACAGCGCCTCGCTGACCTTGTGGCAGAAGGCCGAGGTGTCGTCCTCGGTCAGCAGGCGATAGATTTTCGGCATGTCAGCCTCCGAACGGGTTGTAACCAAGCCAGGTGTGGACCAGCGCCACGACCCCGAACAGCACGACGGCGCCGACGGCGGCCATGGCCTCCTTGCGGATCGGGAAAGGTCCGGCGGGCGGGGTCCAGCCCGGCTCGGCGCGGTTGATGACGGCCATTTCGGCCAGCGCCCAGAGCAGCAGCCCGCCGAACAGCACGAAGCTGGACAGGTCGCCATTCGGCACGAGATGCGCAAGGGCCCAGAGCGCAAAGCCGGTCAGCTGCGGGTGGCGCAGATGGCGGGCCAGGCGCGTCTTCATTCCGGCGACGGCAAAGAGATAGAAGGCCACCAGCACCAGCAGATTGTTGACGCCCTTCAAGGGCGCGGTCGCGCCCCACCAATAGGGCCCGTCCGCCATGCGATAGCCGATCACCATCAGCACCACCGAGGCCGCCAGCGCACCGGCCACGCCGCCCCGGCCAAGCCGGTCGCGCAGCCCCGGTGCCAGCCGCTTGAGAAGATGCGCCGCCCACCACAGCGCCACGCCGAGGATCAGGATGAACATCTGGCCTTGTCCTTTCGCTGGATGTCAATGGCGCTTACGTTGCCATCACCCCGCCAGCTCGGCAATCGCCGTCGCCTTGGCCAGGGTGGCACGGGCGGTCTCGACATGCAGGTTCTCGACGATCCTGCCATCCACCACCGCGACGCCCTTGCCCTGCGCCGTGGCCGCGTCGAAGGCCTCGATCTGGCGGCGGGCCAGCTCGACCTCGGAGGCCGAGGGCGCGAAAACCTCGTTGGCGATGGCCAGCTGCGCCGGGTGGATCAGCGTCTTGCCGTCGAAGCCCATGTCGCGGCCCTGTTCGCATTCGGCGCGCAGGCCGTCTTCGTCCTTGAAGGCGTTGAACACGCCGTCGACGATCACCCGGCCATGCGCCCGCGCCGCCAAAAGGCACAGGCCCAGCCCGGCCATCATCGGCAGCCGGTCGGCGCGAAAGCGCGAGTTCAACTCCTTCGCCAGATCGTTGGTGCCCATCACCATGCCCCGCAAGCGCGGATGGGCGGCGATCTCGGCGGCGTTCAGCATGCCCTCGGCGGTTTCCATCATCGCCCAGAGCGGCGTGTCGGGCACCAGTGCCGCCACGCGGTCCAGGTCGGCGCCGCGGCTGACCTTGGGCACCAGCACCGCATCGGCGCCCGAGGCAAAGGCGCGGGCGTCGCCCTCGCCCCATTCGGTGTCCAGTCCGTTGATGCGCACGATCCGAGCCCGGCCGCCGTAATCCGCCTGCAAGGCCCGGGCCAGAAGCTCGCGCGCCGCCACCTTCTCCGCAGGCGCCACGGCATCCTCGAGGTCGAAGATGATCGCATCGGCGGCCAGCGACTGGGCCTTTTCCATGGCCCGCGGATTGGCGGCCGGAATGTAGAGGACGGAACGATAAGGACGGGTCATCGGGGCCTCGCGTAATAATCTTGCGCGAACCTGCCCGGAAAGGAAGCGAATCGCAAGCGCCGATTTGCCGCGCTGCGGCATCAGATCCCGTCCCAGATCAGCTTGGCCGAAACCAGCATCAGCGCCCAGGTGATGAAGCCATAGAAGATGCGCGGCGACATGCGCCGCACCAGCCACAGCCCGGCAAAGACGCCCAGCACGCCCGGCACCATCAGCACGGCGGCCACCGACAGGTTATGCGCCGAAAGCTGGCCCAGCATGGCATAGGGAATCAGCTTCACCGCATTGCAGATGGCAAAGAAGATCGTCGTCGTGCCGGCATAGGTCATCGGCGTCATGCGCAGGGGCTGGGCATAGACCTGATAGGGCGCTGCCCCGGAATGCGACACGAAACTGGTATAGCCGGAAACCATGCCCCAGAAGCTGCCCGCCCCCCAGCGCGGCGGTCGGGCGTTGGCGCTGACCCGGCTGCGCAGCAGGGCGTTCAGCGCGAAGGCCAAGCCGATCACGCCCACGATCAGGCCGACCTGCGCGTCATCGACCAGATGCGCGGTGGCCCAGCCCAGCCCGATGCCGGTGATCGCCCCCGGCACCAGCGTCCGCAGCACCCGGCGGTCGAAATCGCGGCGAAAGGCGATCAGCCCGCCGATATCCGAGACGACATAGACCGGCAGCAGGATCCCTGCCGCCTGCACCGGCGACATGACCAGCGCCAAGAGCGGCACCGAGATGGTGCCGACCATGGACAACCCGCCCTTGGCCAGCCCGATCGAAAAAGCGGCGATCACCGCCAGCACCCAGCCCAGCATCTCCATCGGCACGCTCCCTTGTCCTCGCAGCCGGACTAATCCAGCGCCGGGCCCTGGGCAATGCAGGGCGGCATTGTCATGTTAGCGATTGACATCGGCCGATTTCGCGCCCGGCCCGCAGCCGAGGCTTGCGATTCTCCTTGCAAGGGACTAGGCCACCGCGCGAACCATCATGGAAATCGGAGGTTAACATGGCCCGACCCAAGATCGCACTCATCGGTGCGGGACAGATCGGCGGCACGCTGGCGCATCTGGCCGCGATGAAGGAGCTGGGCGACGTCGTCCTGTTCGACATCGCCGAGGGCACCCCGCAGGGCAAGGCGCTGGACATCGCGCAATCGGGCCCGTCCGAGGGTTTCGACGCCGTCATGAAGGGCGCCAACGATTATGCCGACATCGCCGGCGCCGATGTCTGCATCGTGACCGCCGGCGTGCCCCGCAAGCCGGGAATGAGCCGCGACGACCTGCTGGGCATCAACCTCAAGGTCATGAAATCCGTGGGCGAGGGCATCAAGCAGCACGCCCCGAACGCCTTCGTGATCTGCATCACCAACCCGCTGGACGCCATGGTCTGGGCGCTGCGCGAGTTCTCGGGCCTGCCGCATGAAAAGGTCGTCGGCATGGCCGGCGTGCTCGATTCGGCGCGCTTCCGCCACTTCCTGTCGCTGGAATTCGGCGTCTCGATGCGCGACGTGACCGCCTTCGTGCTGGGCGGCCATGGCGACACCATGGTGCCGCTGACCCGCTATTCGACCGTCGCCGGCATCCCGCTGCCCGACCTGGTCAAGATGGGCTGGACCACGCAGGAGAAGCTGGACGCCATCGTGCAGCGCACCCGCGACGGCGGCGCCGAGATCGTCGGCCTGCTGAAGACCGGCTCGGCCTTCTACGCCCCGGCCACCTCGGCCATCGAGATGGCGGAAGCCTATCTCAAGGACCAGAAGCGCGTGCTGCCCTGCGCAGCCTATGTGAAGGGCGCCTACGGCCTGGACGGGCTGTATGTCGGCGTGCCGACCGTGATCGGCGCCGGCGGCATCGAACGCGTCATCGACATCAAGCTGGACAAGGACGAGCAGGCGATGTTCGACAAGTCGGTGGATGCGGTGAAGGGCCTGGTCACGGCCTGCAAGGGCATCGACAGCACCCTGGCCTGATCGCCGGCATCAGCGCAACAAACCGCCCCGCCGGCAACGGCGGGGCTTTTTCATGCCCGATCCGGTCGCGCCAGACAGAGCCAGCCGCCTCGAAAATCGCCGCGGTGATCGCCATGAATCGTCCTGACGGCGGCGCGTCGATTCTGCGCATTTGCGCAAGCCAAGCGCCACCCTTCCTCCCCCGCAGGCGACGGATTCCCGGGGCGCCGATACCGCAGGCGGAGTTTTGTGATCACAGCCTTGAAAACTGTGATCGCAAAACGCGAATTCCCGCCGGTTTTAGGGATATCGCCGATCATAGGGCTTTGGAGCCGGCGCGGAATGTGGCACAAGCCCCGCCAACCGACAACTGCGGGGAAGAACCATGAACATCCATGAATACCAGGCCAAGGCGTTGCTGCGCCAATACGGCGCGCCGGTCTCTGACGGGCGGGTGGTGATGAAGGCCGACGAGGCCAAGGCGGCGGCGGGGGAACTCGACGGGCCGCTCTGGGTCGTCAAGGCGCAGATCCATGCCGGCGGCCGTGGCAAGGGTCACTTCAAGGAAAAGGAAGCCGGTGAGAAGGGCGGCGTCCGCCTGGCGAAATCGGTCGAGGAGGCCGAGGAACTGACCCGCCAGATGCTGGGCCGCACCCTGGTCACCCACCAGACGGGCGAGACCGGCAAGCAGGTCAACCGCATCTATATCGAGGACGGCTCGGATATCGAGCGCGAGCTGTATCTGGCGCTGCTGGTCGACCGCGGCACCTCGCGCGTCAGCTTCGTCGCCTCGACCGAGGGCGGCATGGACATCGAGGAAGTCGCGGCCTCGACCCCGGAAAAGATCATCAGCTTCAGCGTCGATCCGGCCTCGGGGCTTTCGGATTTCCACGGCCGCCGCGTGGCCTTCGCTCTGGGCCTCTCGGGCCCGCAGGTCAAGCAATGCGTCCAGCTGGTCAGGAACCTGTATCGCCTGTTCATCGAGAAGGACATGGAGATGCTGGAGATCAACCCGCTGATCGTGATGAAGGACGGCAACCTCAAATGCCTCGACGCGAAGATGGGCTTCGACAACAACGCCCTCTATCGCCAGCCCGACGTGCTGGCGCTGCGCGACGAGACCGAGGAGGACCCCAAGGAACTGGCCGCCTCGAAGTTCGACCTGAACTACATCGCGCTGGACGGTGAGATCGGCTGCATGGTGAACGGCGCCGGTCTGGCGATGGCCACCATGGACATCATCAAGCTCTACGGTGCCGAGCCGGCGAACTTCCTGGACGTGGGCGGCGGCGCCTCCAAGGAAAAGGTCACCGAGGCGTTCAAGATCATCACCTCGGACCCGAACGTGAAGGGCATCCTGGTCAACATTTTCGGCGGCATCATGCGCTGCGACATCATCGCCGAGGGCATCATCGCCGCGGTGAAGGAAGTCGGGCTGCAAGTCCCGCTGGTCGTGCGCCTGGAAGGCACCAATGTCGAGCTGGGCAAACAGATCATCGGCGAGTCGGGCCTGAACGTGATCGCGGCCGACGACCTGTCGGATGCGGCGCAGAAGATCGTGAAAGCGGTGAAAGGATAAGAAGATGGCCGTTCTCGTCAACAAAGACACCAAAGTCATCTGCCAGGGCATCACCGGATCCCAGGGCACCTTCCACACCGAGCAGGCGATCGCCTATGGCACGCAGATGGTCGGCGGCGTGACCCCCGGCAAGGGCGGCACCGAGCATCTGGACCTGCCCGTGTTCAACAGCGTCCACGAGGCCGTCGCCAAGACCGGCGCCAATGCGACCGCGATCTATGTCCCGCCGCCCTTCGCGGCCGATTCGATCCTGGAAGCCATCGATGCCGAGATCCCGCTGATCGTCTGCATCACCGAGGGCATCCCGGTGCTCGACATGATGAAGGTCAAGCGCGCCCTGGAAGGCAGCAAGTCGCTGCTGATCGGCCCGAACTGCCCCGGCATCATGACGCCGGACGAATGCAAGATCGGCATCATGCCGGGCAGCATCTTCAGGCGCGGCTCGGTCGGCGTGGTCTCGCGCTCGGGCACGCTGACCTATGAGGCGGTCAAGCAGACCTCGGACGTGGGCCTGGGCCAATCCTCGGCCGTCGGCATCGGCGGCGACCCGATCAAGGGGCTCGAGCATATCGACGTGCTGCGCATGTTCCTGGACGACCCCGAGACCGAGTCGATCATCATGATCGGCGAGATCGGCGGTTCCGCCGAGGAAGAGGCGGCCGAGTTCCTGGCCGAGCAGAAGCGCAAGGGCAAGTGGAAGCCGACCGCCGGCTTCATCGCCGGGCGCACCGCGCCGAAGGGCCGCCGCATGGGCCATGCCGGCGCCATCGTCTCGGGCGGCAAGGGCGATGCGGAATCGAAGATCGAGGCCATGAAATCGGCCGGGATCGTCGTCGCCGACAGCCCCGCGGGCCTGGGCGAGGCCGTGCTGAAGGCGCTTGGCCGGTAACGCCTTTGTAGGACTTTTGACTTAGGCGCGGTCCCTGCCTACCTTACTTGGGGCCGCGCCAGACCTTACCAGCAGGTGCCAGATTGGACCGCCGTCGTCGCCAGATCGTCGCCAGAACCGCCGGGGCAGCGCCCGGGCCGGCTCGCGGCCCTGCCCTGCCCGGGGGAGGTGCGGCATGACCATGCCGCCTCCCGCGCCGGCGAAACGCCCCGCCTCGCCCGTGGCGGCGCAGGACTGGGCGCTTTGCATCTCGACCTATAACCGCGGCAAGGTGCTGTGCGATTGCGTGCGCGCCGCCCTGGCCTCGACCGAACCGCCGGCGGAAATCGTCATCGCCGATGCCAGCGCCGACTGGACCCGGAACCGCGCAGGCGTCGAGGCGGTGATTGCCGAGATGGGCGGCTGTCCGCTGACCTATGTGCCCGCCCTGCGCAAGTCACTGACCGTGCAACGCAACCAGGCCATCGCTCTGGCACGGGCCGACATCCTGTTCATGATCGACGACGATGCGCTGCTGCATGCCGATTGCGCCGCGCGGATCATGGCACATTACCGCGCCGATGCCCAAGGCCGAATCGTTGCCATCTCGGCCCGCAATACGCCGCTGGCCGGCGTGGCGACCAGCGATGAGCGCAAGCAGACCAATCGCGCCGGCCGGCTGGTGGCCGGGCGGGCGAGGCCGGTGCAGCGCGGCATCGACTTTGCCCTGCACCACCTGCTGATGATCCCGGCCGAGCAGCGTTTCCTGGGCTATGATCGCCCCGAACGGCGCTGGCAGGGCAATACCGCGCTGCCCGAAGGGCTGTTTCGCGTCGATTTCATCGTCGGCTTCGCCCTGACCCTGCGCCGCCATCTGGCGCTGCGCGAGCCCTTCGACGAGGGGTTGGTCGGCAGTTCGATCGCCGAGGATCTGGATGCCAGCTATCGCTTTGGTCGCCACGGCATCCTGGCCATCGCGCCGGACGCGCATATCCATCATCTCGAGGCGGCGGCCGGCCGCGACCGGCGCCGGATCAACACCGCGCTGGCACTGCTCAACATCGCCTATTTCGTCCGCCGCAATTCCGAGCGGCAGGGCCGCGACCTGGCCCGCTATGCGCTGTGGTATCTGCGCATGGTGCTGGCCGAGCTGCCCAAGGACATCGCCGGCGGCCGCTGGGATCTGCCGCAATTCCGCGGCGCCCTGCTGGCCGGCCGCAACCTGCCCGCCCTGCTGCGGCAGCCGCGCGCCGGGCTGCCGGCATGGTATCAGGATCTTCAGACCAAGCTCATGACCGGGGCTCATCCCGGGCGTGGCCAGAACAATGCGACCGCCCCTGATCAAGGCGCGAACGGATAAGGATTTCCCGGAGGCAAGCCAATGAACGATCAATCCCCCAACTCGGCCTTCCACGATTCAAGCTTCCTGCAAGGCCATAACGCGGCCTATGTCGAGCAGCTCTATGGCCAATGGGCCCAGAACCCTGCGGCGGTCGATCAGGCGTGGGACGCCTTCTTCCGCAGCCTCGGCGACGAAGAAGCCGTGGTCACCCGCGAGGCCAAGGGTGCCAGCTGGCAGCGCGCCGACTGGCCGCCGCTGCCCGCGGACGACACCACCGCCGCGCTGACGGGCGAATGGCCGATGCTGCCCAAGTCCGAGGCCAAGGCGGCGCTGGACAAGATCGCCGCCAAGGCCGGTGAGAAGGGCGTGAACCTGACGGACGAGCAGCTCAAGCGCGCCGTGCTGGACAGCGTCCGTGCCATCATGCTGATCCGCGCCTTCCGCATCCGCGGCCATCTGCATGCCGACCTGGACCCGCTGGGCATGCGCGACATTCCCGACCATGGCGAGTTGAAGCCGGAAACCTATGGTTTCACCGCCGCCGATCTGGACCGGCCGATCTTCATCGACAACGTGCTCGGCCTGCAAATCGCCACGATCCGCCAGATCGTGGACCTGATGAGCCGCACCTATTGCGGCACCTTCGCGCTGCAATTCATGCATATCTCGAACCCCGAGGAAGCCGCCTGGCTCAAGGAGCGGATCGAAGGCTACGGCAAGGAGATCGCCTTCACCCGCGAGGGACGCCGCGCCATCCTCAACAAGCTGGTCGAGGCCGAGGGCTTCGAAAAGTTCCTGCATGTCAAATACATGGGCACCAAGCGCTTCGGCCTTGACGGCGGCGAGGCGCTGATCCCGGCCATGGAGCAGATCATCAAGCGCGGCGGCGCGCTTGGCGTCAAGGACGTGGTGATCGGCATGCCGCATCGCGGCCGCCTGTCGGTGCTGGCCAATGTCATGGGCAAGCCCTACCGCGCCATCTTCCACGAATTCCAGGGCGGCAGCTACAAGCCTGACGACGTGGACGGCTCGGGCGACGTGAAATATCACCTCGGCGCCTCTTCGGACCGCACCTTCGACGACAATACCGTGCACCTGTCGCTGACCGCGAACCCCTCGCACCTGGAAGCCGTGAACCCGGTGGTGCTGGGCAAGGTCCGCGCCAAGCAGGACCAGCTTTCCGACCAGACCCACCGCACGGCGGTGCTGCCGATCCTGCTGCATGGCGACGCGGCCTTCGCCGGCCAGGGCATCGTGGCGGAATGCTTCCAGCTGTCCGGCATTCGCGGCCACCGCACCGGCGGCACCATCCATATCGTGGTGAACAACCAGATCGGCTTCACCACGGCGCCGCATTTCAGCCGCACCTCGCCCTATCCGACCGACATCGCGCTGATGGTCGAGGCGCCGATCTTCCACGTCAACGGCGACGACCCCGAGGCGGTGGTGCATGCCGCCCGCGTGGCGACCGAGTTCCGGCAGAAGTTCCACAAGGACGTGGTCATCGACATCTTCTGCTATCGCCGCTTCGGCCATAACGAGGGCGACGAGCCCATGTTCACCAACCCGGCGATGTACAAGGCGATCAAGGGCCACAAGACCACGCTGCAGCTCTATACCGACCGCCTGGTCGCCGACGGCCTGGTGCCCGAGGGCGAGATCGAGGAGATGAAGGCCGCCTTCCAGTCGCATCTGAACGAGGAGTTCGAGATCGGCAAGAACTTCAAGCCGAACAAGGCGGACTGGCTGGACGGCAAATGGTCGGGCATCGAGGCCGAACATGCCGAGGAGAACCTGGGCCAGACCGGCATCTCGGCCGAGACCATGGCCGAGATCGGCGGCGCGCTGACCCGGGTGCCCGAGGGCTTCGACCTGCACAAGACCGTGGGCCGGCTGCTGGAATCCAAGAAGCAGATGTTCGAGACCGGCAAGGGCTTCGACTGGGCCACGGGCGAGGCGCTGGCCTTCGGCTCGCTGCTGCTGGAGGGGCATCCCGTGCGGCTGGCCGGCCAGGATTCGACGCGCGGCACCTTCTCGCAGCGCCATTCCGCCTTCATCGACCAGACCACCGAGGAGCGCCATTACCCGCTGAACCACATCCGCGGCGGACAGGCGCGCTACGAGGTCATCGACTCGATGCTGTCGGAATATGCGGTGCTGGGCTTCGAATACGGCTATTCGCTGGCCGAGCCGAACAGCCTGGTCATGTGGGAGGCTCAGTTCGGCGATTTCGCCAACGGCGCCCAGATCATGTTCGACCAGTTCATCACCTCGGGCGAAAAGAAATGGCTGCGCATGTCGGGCCTCGTCATGCTGATGCCGCATGGCTATGAGGGCCAGGGCCCCGAGCACAGCTCGGCCCGGCTGGAACGCTGGCTGCAAATGTGCGCCGAGGACAACTGGATCGTGGCGAACTGCACCACGCCGGCGAACTATTTCCACATCCTGCGCCGACAGCTGAAGCGGCCCTTCCGCAAGCCGCTGGTGCTGATGACGCCGAAATCGCTGCTGCGCCACCCGCTGGCGGTGTCCACGGCGGATGAGTTCCTGGCCGGCTCGACCTTCAACCGGGTGCTGGTGGACGATGCCGACCGCGGCAAGTCCGAGTTCAAGCTGGCCCCGGACGACAAGATCCGCCGTGTGGTGGTCTGCTCGGGCAAGGTCTATTACGACCTCGCGCAGGCCCGCGACGCGGCCGGCGCCGACGATGTCTATATCCTGCGGCTGGAGCAGTTCTATCCCTTCCCGGCCCAGACCATGTCCAAGGAGCTGGAACGCTTCAAGGACGCCGAGATCGTCTGGTGCCAGGAGGAACCCAAGAACCAGGGCGGCTGGACCTTCGTCGAGCCCAATATCGAGTGGGTGCTGTCGCGCATCGGCGCCAAGCATGCCCGGGCGCGCTATGTCGGCCGCCATGCCGCGGCCTCGCCGGCCACCGGGCTTGCCTCGCGCCACAAGGCCGAGCAGGAGGCCCTGGTCCACGAAGCCATCACCATCGGGGCCTGACATGGCAGTGGAACTACGCGTCCCCACGCTTGGGGAATCGGTATCCGAGGCGACGGTGGCCACCTGGTTCAAGAAACCGGGCGACCGCGTCGCCGTGGATGAAATGCTATGCGAGCTGGAAACCGACAAGGTGACGGTCGAGGTGCCCTCGCCCGTCGCCGGCAAGCTGGCCGAGATCGTCGCGCCCGAAGGCACGGTGGTCGCGCCCAATGCGCTGCTCGCACAGATCATGGAACAGGGCGATGCCGGCCCGGAAGAAATGTTGCCCAAGGCTGATGCGGGCACGAAGGCTCAGGAAGGACAGAGAAAGATGAGCGGAAAATCCGTCGATGTGATGGTGCCCACCCTGGGCGAAAGCGTGACCGAAGCCACGGTGGCGACCTGGTTCAAGAAGGTCGGCGACGCGGTCGCGCAGGACGAGATGCTGTGCGAGCTGGAAACCGACAAGGTCTCGGTCGAGGTCCCTGCCCCCGCCGCCGGCGTGTTGGCCGAGATCCTCGCCCCCGAGGGCGCGACGGTCGAGGCCAGCGCCCGGCTGGCCATCATCACCGAGGGCGCGGTCGCTGCCGCGGCCGCACCGAAGGCCGAGGCCCCTGCTGCCGCCGCGGCCGCCGTGCAATCGCCCGGCGCCGGCCCGGAAACGCCCGCGCCCCGCAAGGATGTCGAGGACGCGCCCTCGGCCAAGAAGGCCATGGCCGAGGCCGGCGTCAGCCGCGACGCCGTCACCGGCACCGGCCGCGACGGCCGGGTGATGAAAGAGGACGTGGCCCGCGCCGCTTCCGGTGCCGCCGCGGCCCCGGCAGCCGCCTCGCCCGCCCCGGCCCCGGCCCAGGCGCCGCGCGCGCCGAGTTCCGCCGAGGACGCCGCCCGCGAGGAGCGGGTCAAGATGACCCGGTTGCGCGCCACCATCGCCCGCCGGCTGAAGGATGCGCAGAACACCGCCGCGATGCTGACCACCTATAACGAGGTGGACATGAAGGGCATCATGGACCTGCGCAACACCTACAAGGACCAGTTCGAGAAGAAGCACAAGGTCAAGCTGGGCTTCATGTCCTTCTTCGTGAAGGCCTGCTGCCACGCGCTGAAGGAAGTGCCCGAGGTCAATGCCGAGATCGACGGCGGCGACGTGGTCTACAAGAACTTCGTCCATATGGGCGTGGCGGTGGGCACGCCCAGCGGCCTGGTGGTGCCGGTGGTGCGCGACGCCGACCAGAAAAGCTTCGCCCGGATCGAGAAGGAGATCGCCGAGCTGGGCCTGCGCGCCCGCGACGGCAAGCTGACCATGGCGGAAATGCAGGGCGGCACCTTCACCATCTCGAACGGCGGCGTCTATGGCTCGCTGATGTCCTCGCCGATCCTGAACCCGCCGCAATCGGGCATCCTGGGCATGCACAAGATCCAGGACCGCCCGGTGGTGGTGGACGGTCAGATCGTCATCCGGCCGATGATGTATCTGGCGCTGAGCTACGACCACCGCATCGTGGACGGCAAGGGCGCCGTGACCTTCCTGGTCCGCGTCAAGGAGGCGCTGGAGGATCCGCGCCGCCTGCTGATGGATCTGTGATCCTGCCTGCGGGGGCGGCAGGCCCGCCCCCGGTCCGCCACAGGCGCCGCGCAACTCTTTCCGGCCAGTTCCGTTGACCCGCACGGGGCCGCTTGCCGCTCATCCCGACGGGAAGCCGGGCCGAAACAGAGGAGTGTCCCATGACCCAGATGATCGCCCATTACAGCATCGCCGATTACGCCCGCTTCCGCACCGCCTTCGACGCGGATGCCGAGGATCGCGGCAATAACGGCCTGTCGCTCTTGCAATTGTGGCGCGAGAACGACCAGAGCGCCTGGGCGCTGTTCCAGGTGGGCGACGCGGCGGCGGCCAAGGCTTACCTGGACGGGGCGGCAGGGGTGTTCAACAGCCAGGCAGGCGTCTCGGCCACCGCCTTCCATTTCGTCGAGACCGCCTGATGGCCGCCGAGACCACCGCCCTCGCCCTGGCCGCGCTGCTGCAAGCCGTGCAGATCGGCCTGGCCGCCGCCTCGATGAACCGCGACGTCGGCGCGAAATGGAACGCCAGCCCGCGCGACCGCCAGCCGGAATTCTCGGTCCTGACCGGCCGGCTGCGCCGCGCGGTGGACAACCATTTCGAGGGGCTGATCCTGTTCACCATCGCCGTCGTGCTGGTGGTGCTCTCGGATGCCGGCTCGGCCCTGACCGTGCTGTGCGCCTGGAGCTATCTGCTGGCGCGGCTGATCTATATTCCCGCCTATGCCTTTGGCTGGTCGCCCTGGCGCTCGGCCATCTGGGCGGTGGGGTTCGTCGCCACGCTGGTGATGATCCTGACCACATTATTCACCTGAATCGAACGTTCGGCACCGCGAAAGGCGCCGCGAACTGCAAGGAGACCTGAATGTCCACCTATGACCTGATCGTGATCGGCGCCGGTCCCGGCGGCTATGTCTGCGCGATCCGCGCCGCCCAGCTGGGCCTGAAGGTCGCCTGCGTCGAGGGTCGCGAGACGCTGGGCGGGACCTGCCTGAACGTCGGCTGCATCCCCTCGAAGGCGCTGCTGCACGCCAGCCACATGCTGCACGAGACGCATGAGAACTTCGAGAAGATGGGCCTGATCGGCGCCGCGCCCAAGGTCGACTGGCAGAAGATGCAGGGCTACAAGGCCGAGACGGTCGGCGGCAACACCAAGGGCATCGAGTTCCTGTTCAAGAAGAACAAGATCGACTGGCTCAAGGGCTGGGCCGAGATCGAGGGCGCGGGCCGGGTCAAGGTCGGCGACACCACCCATGAGACGAAGAACATCGTCATCGCCACCGGCTCGGAACCGGCCAGCCTGAAGGGGGTCGAGGTCGACAATGCCGCCGGCGTGGTGGTCGATTCGACCGGGGCGCTGTCGCTGCCGAAGATCCCCAAGTCGATGGTGGTGATCGGCGCCGGGGTCATCGGGCTGGAGCTGGGCTCGGTCTATGCACGCCTCGGCGCCCAGGTGACGGTGGTCGAATTCCTGGACGCCATCACTCCCGGCATGGACGGCGAGGTGCAGAAGCAGTTCCAGCGGATCCTGGCGAAACAGGGGCTGAAATTCGTCCTGGGCGCCGCCGTGCAGGAAGTCGAGGTCGAGAAGGGCAAGGCCGAGGTCAAATACAAGCTGCGCAAGGACGACAGCGCGCATGAGATCGAGGCGGAATGCGTGCTGGTCGCCACCGGCCGCCGCCCCTATATCGTCGGGCTGGGTCTGGACAAGATCGGCGTCGCGCTGACCGATCGCGGCTTCGTCCAGATCGACGAACACTGGCAGACCAGCGTCAAGGGCATCTACGCCATCGGCGACGCGGTGCCGGGCCCGATGCTGGCCCACAAGGCCGAGGACGAGGGCATGGCGGTGGCCGAGGTCATCGCCGGCAAGCATGGCCATGTGAACTACGACGTGATCCCCGGCGTGATCTATACCACGCCCGAGGTCGCCTCGGTCGGCCTGACCGAAGAGGCCGCGAAGGAAAGCGGCCGCAAGGTCAAGGTCGGCAAGTTCCCCTTCATGGGCAATGCCCGCGCCAAAGCGCTGTTCCAGGCCGAGGGCTTCGTCAAGCTGATCGCCGATGCCGAGACCGACCGGGTCCTGGGCTGCCACATCATCGGCCCGAATGCGGGCGAGATGATCCACGAGGTCTGCGTGGCGATGGAATTCGGCGCCTCGGCCCAGGACATCGCGCTGACCTGCCACGCCCATCCGACATGCTCGGAAGCGGTGCGCGAGGCGGCGCTGGCCTGCGGCGACGGGGCCATCCACGCCTGATCGGCGGATCCCCACCGAAACCGCCGCTGCGTTGCGGCGATAATCCGCCGACGGGCCGCCCAGAACCGGGCGGCCCTTTCTTTTGCATTCCCCGACTCTGGCGGCTGTGGCTAATCCTTCGGGCAATGAAAAGCCAAGGGGCAGTCATGAAATCCATTATCGCACTGTTGGCGCTGAGCGGCGTTCTGGCTGTCAGCGCCTGCGGCGACAATCGGGTCGATCCCGACCGCCGCTATCTGGTCGAACCCCGCGCCTCGGCGGCCCAGGTCGCCGCGCTGCATCCGAACGAGACGCCGGAACTGCGCCGGCTCATCGACAAATACGCCGCGGAATACGACGTGCCGGTCGATCTGGTGCAGCGCGTCATCATCCGCGAATCGACTCATCGCCCCGGCGCCCGCAACGGCCCCTATTACGGGCTGATGCAGATCCTGCCCGCCACCGCGCGCGGCATGGGCTATCGCGGCTCGGCCGCAGGCCTTCTGGATGCCGAGACCAACCTGAAATACGGCGTCAAATACCTGCGCGGTGCCTATATGGTCGCCGACGGCAACAAGGATGCCGCGGTGAAATGGTATGCCCGCGGCTATTACTACGAGGCCAAGCGCAAGGGCCTGCTGCAAGCCACCGGCCTGCGCTGAGGCGAGGGACAGCCGATCGCGGGGGCGGCCTTCGGGCCGCCCTTTGCATTACAGCTTGCGGCTGTAGCGGATGAAGGGCGACTTCTGCCCCACCCGGTCATAGAGCATGCGGCCGGGATAGTTGTCCTCGGCCGTCAGCCAATAGACGGCGGGGATGCCGGCCCGGTCGGCCTCGGCATAGACGCCTTCGATCAGGGCGCGGGCGATGCCCCGGCCGCGGGCCTCGGGAGCGGTGAACAGGTCCTGCAAATAGCAGACCCCTTCGTCGCGCCACAGATTCGGGTGAAAGACGTAATGCGTCAGGCCCAGCAGCCGCCCGTCCGCCTCGGCCACCAGCCCGTGGAAGTCGCGCGGATCGCCCGCCATCAGCCGGGCAAAGGCCCGGTCGTAAAAGGACGGCGGCCGGTCCTCGAAACCGTAAAAGGCCTGATAGCCCTCATAGAGCCGCTGCCAACCCTTGCGATCCTCGGGACGCAGGGCGCGGATCATCGCTGTCGCCGCGCCATGAAGGCCAGCCGCTCGAACAGCGCCACGTCCTGCTCGTTCTTGAGCAGCGCGCCGTGCAGCTTGGGCAGCATCTCGCCGGCCGGGCGCCGCAGGTCCTCGGGCGACAGGTCCTCGGCCAGGATCAGCTTGAGCCAGTCCAGCAGTTCGCTGGTCGAGGGCTTCTTCTTCAGCCCCTGCACCTCGCGCAGCTCAAGGAACTGGCTCAGCGCCTCGTCCAGGATGCGGCGCTTCAGGCCGGGATAATGTACCTCGACGATGCGCTTCAGCGTCTCGGCATCGGGGAAACGGATATAGTGGAAGAAGCAGCGGCGCAGAAAGGCGTCCGGCAGTTCCTTTTCGTTGTTCGAGGTGATGATGACCACCGGCCGGTGCCGCGCCTGCACCGTCTCGCCGGTCTCGTAGACATGGAACTCCATGCGGTCCAGCTCTTGCAGCAGGTCGTTCGGAAACTCGATATCGGCCTTGTCGATCTCGTCGATCAGCAGCACGACCTTGCCCGGCGCCTCGAAGGCCTGCCACAGCTTGCCCTTGCGGATATAGTTCGCGATATCGTGAACCCGCGCGTCGCCCAGCTGGCTGTCGCGCAGCCGCGACACGGCGTCGTATTCGTAAAGCCCCTGCTGCGCGCGGGTGGTCGATTTCACGTTCCATTCAACGATGGGCAGGTCCAGGCTGGCGGCCACCTGCCGCGCCAGCTCGGTCTTGCCGGTGCCCGGCTCGCCCTTGACCAGCAGGGGGCGTTCCAGCGTGATCGCCGCATTGACGGCCATCGCCAGATCGGGGGGCGCCACATAGGTTTCGGTCGAGGAAAACTGCATCCGCCTGTCCTTTGCGCAATCTGCGCGACCCTAGCCAGCAGCAGGCGGCTTCGCAAGCCGCAGACAAAACCTGACGGAATGGCCTAGTGACAATTGGTCTGCCATACTTTATGCGGGCGCCAAGGATCGGGCATCCAGTCGCCCGGCTCCCGGAGGAACGATGAAAGCCCAGACCTTTCTGCCCGAAGATTATCGCCCCGCCGAAGACGAACCTTTCATGAACGAGCGGCAACTCGAGTATTTCCGCCGCAAGCTGATTGCATGGAAACAGGAGTTGCTCGACCAGTCCGCCGAGACATTGGAAGGCTTGCAGGACAGCGCCCGCAACGTGCCGGACCTGGCCGACCGCGCCTCCGAGGAAACCGACCGCTCGCTGGAACTGCGCACCCGCGACCGCCAGCGCAAGCTGGTCGCCAAGATCGACGCGGCGCTGCGCCGCATCGAGACCGGCGAATACGGCTATTGCGAGATGACGGGCGAGCCGATCAGCCTCAAGCGGCTGGACGCGCGGCCCATCGCCACCATGACGCTGGAGGCGCAGGAGCGCCACGAGCGGCGCGAACGCGTGCATCGCGACGACTGAGCCCGCAGCCGCCCCGGCGTCGCAAACCGAGGGAGCAAGCATGCCGGATACAGCCTTGAAACCCGTGATGATCCTGTTTCTGGACAGGTTCGCGGATTGGGAAACCCCGCTGATCTCCGGGATCGGCGGGGATTTCTATGGGCTGACGGTCCGCCACGTCACACCGGGCGGCGGCGCGATCCGCTCGATGGGCGGGCTGTCGGTGACCGGGCTCGAGGATGCGGTGCCGCGCGAGGACGAGGTCATCGTTCTCTGTGGCGGCGAAAGCTGGACCCGCGACCAGGCTCCCGAGCTGGGCGAGATGCTGCGCGCGGCGCATGGCCGCGGCCAGACCGTCGCCGGGATCTGCGCCGCCACGCTGGCGCTCGGCCGTGCCGGGCTGCTGGACGGGCGGGAGCACACGTCGAACGGGCTCGACTTCCTGCGCCACTGGCTGCCCGGCTATGCCGCGACCGGACATTACCGAGACGTGCCGCATGCCGTGGCCGATGGCGGCATCATCACCGCGCCCGGCACCGCGCCGGTGACCTTCGCCGCCGAGGTGCTGCGCGCCGCCGGCCTGCCGCCGGACAAATTGGACGAATTCCTCGCCATCGCCAGCGCCGAGGTGCGCCGCTGACCCGCCCGCCCGTCACCATCATCGGCGCCGGCATCGCCGGCCTGACCGCCGCCTGCGCGCTGGCGCAGCGCGGCTTTGCCGTGACGGTGCTGGAACGCGCCGGCGCGCTGCGCGAGGTCGGCGCGGGCTTGCAGATCTCGCCCAATGCGGTGCGGGTGATCGAGGCGCTGGGGCTGTGGCCGCATTTCGAGGCGATCTCGGTGCCCTCGCAGCGGGTCGAGCTGCGCGATTCCGCCGGCCGGTCGGTCGCGGTGCTGGATCTGGCCCGGCATCGCCCGCAGGATCGCTTTCGCCTCGTGCATCGCGCCCGGCTGGTCGCCCTGCTCGAGGCCGCGGCGCGCGAGGCCGGCGCCCGGATCGAGCTGGGCCATGAGGTCCAGGACCTGCCCGACCTGCCGCTGCTGATCGGCGCCGACGGGGTGAAAAGCCGCCTGCGCCCGGTGCTGAACGGCACCGAGCCCCCCTTCTTCACCGGCCAGACCGCATGGCGGGCGCTGATTCCGGCCGAACCCGATGCCGCGCCGGCGGTGCAGGTCTTCATGGGGCCGGGCCGGCATCTGGTCAGCTATCCGCTGGGCCAGGGCCAGCGCAATATCGTCGCCGTGGTCGAGCGCCCGGACTGGCACGAGGAAGGCTGGTCGATCCCCGGCGACCCGGCCGAGCTGCGTGCCACCTTCGCCCGTTTCGGCGGCCCGGTGCCCGGCTGGCTGGAACAGGTCGGCGAGGTCGGCATCTGGGGCCTTCACCGCCACCCGGTCGCCGCGCATTGGCAGGACGGCAAGCACGCGCTGATCGGCGATGCGGCGCATCCCACCCTGCCCTTCATGGCGCAGGGCGCTGTCATGGCGATCGAGGATGCCTGGGTGCTGGCCGCCTGCCTTGATGCCGCTCCGGACCAAGACACCGCGCTGGCGCGCTTCCAGTCCCTGCGCCAGCCGCGCTGCCAGCGCATCGTCGAGGCGGCCAATGCCAATGCCCGCAACTACCACCTGCGCGGCCCGACCCGCGCCGTCGCCCATGCCGGGCTGCGGGCCGTCTCGCGCCTGGCCCCGACCCGGCTGATCGAACGCTTCGCCTGGCTCTACGACCACGACCCGACGACCCTCTAGCCGGGCGTCCGAACTTCTCTGTTCCCCAAATATTCATGTGACCGCGCCAGCGTCGCTGCCGCATGAGTATTTGGAAAACGGTGAAAACGCCGGGCCACGCCCGCGCAGCACGCCCGCGCCCGTTACCGTTTTCCAAATACTCATGCCGACGCCGCCACCGGCGCGACGCCTCAGACGGTCAGGCTGCTCGCTCAACCGCCGCAACGATATCGTCGACCACCTCGCGCAGCACGGTCTCGTCCTCGGCCTCGGCCATGACCCGGATCAACGGCTCGGTGCCGGACTTGCGGATCAGCACCCGGCCGCAGCCGTTCAGTCGCGCCTCGGCACGGGCAATCTCGGCCTTGACGGCGTCGACCGACAGCGGATCGGCCCCGGCGGCATAGCGCACGTTCTTCAGCAATTGCGGCACCGGCTCGAACTGCGCCACCAGTTCCGAGGCGCGCCTGCCGCTATCCGCCAGCGCCGCCAGGAATTGCAGGCTGGCGATCAGCCCGTCGCCGGTGGTGGCGTAATCGGTCATCACGATATGGCCCGACTGCTCGCCGCCCAGGTTGAAGCCGGCGCCGCGCATCCGCTCGACCACATAGCGGTCGCCGACGGCGGTGCGCTCCAGCCGCAGCCCACGACCTTGCAGGAAGCGTTCAAGGCCCAGGTTCGACATCACCGTCGCCACCAGCGCCCCGCCGCGCAGCCGGCCCTGCGCCGCCCAGCGGTCGGCCAGCAGCGCCATGATCTGGTCGCCATCGGCCACCTGGCCCTTTTCGTCCACGATCATCACCCGGTCGGCATCGCCGTCCAGGCTGATGCCCATATCGGCGCCATGCTCCAGCACCGCGCGGGCACAGGCCTCGGGATGGGTCGAGCCGAGCCCGTCGTTGATGTTGTGGCCGTTCGGGGAAACGCCCAGCGGAATCACCTCGGCCCCCAGCTCCCACAGCACGTCCGGGGCGGCGCGATAGGCGGCGCCGTTGGCGCAATCCACCACCACCTTCAGCCCCTCGAGCCGCTGGCCGGCCGGGAAGGTGGTCTTGGCATATTCGACATAGCGACCGCGACCGTCGTCGATGCGCTTGGCACGGCCGATGTTCTGCGGCTGCGCCGGGGTGATCTCTCCGGCGACGATGGCTTCGATCTCGGCCTCGGCCTCGTCGGACAGCTTGAAACCGTCCGGGCCGAAGAACTTGATGCCGTTGTCCTGCGCCGGGTTGTGGCTGGCCGAGATCATGATGCCCACATCCGCCCGCATCGAGCGGGTCAGGTAGCCCACCGCCGGCGTCGGCACCGGACCCAGCAGCAGCACGTTCATGCCGGTCGAGGTCAGCCCGGCGGTCAGCGCATTCTCCAGCATGTAGCCCGACAGGCGGGTGTCCTTGCCGATGACGACGCGGTGGTGATCCTCGCCGTTGCGGCGGAAATAGCGGCCGGCGGCGGCACCCAGGCGCAGCGCCATCTCGGCCGTCATCGGATGGGTGTTGGCGCGGCCCCTGACGCCGTCGGTGCCGAAAAGTTTCCTGCTCATCTTGCCCCGCTCAACTCGTTTCTGTGGTCACGGCCCGCCAGAGGGCGAGACCCTGCCGTGTTTCCGCCACGTCATGGACGCGGTGGATCTGTATGCCCTGCGCGATCCCCGCCAGCGTCAGCGCCAGCGTGCCCGCCACCCGATCCGCCGGATGCTCGGCCCCGCCAATGCTGCCGATGAACCGCTTGCGCGACACCCCCAGCAGCACGGCGCAACCCAGCCCGTGATAGACCGAGATCCGCCGCAGGATCGCCAGATTATGCTCCTGGGTCTTGCCGAAACCAATGCCCGGATCGATCACGATCCTGTCGCGGGGGATCCCCGCCGTCTCGGCCCGCGCGACGCGCTCGGCCAGCGCGTCATAGACGTCCAGCAGCACATCGCCATAGGTCGGGTTGTCCTGCATGGTCTCGGGGATGCCCTGGGCGTGCATCAGGCAGACCGGCACGCCCGCCGCGGCCACCGTCCCGGCCATGGCCGGGTCGAAGTCGAAGCCCGAGACATCGTTGACCAGCCCCGCCCCGGCCGCGATGGCGGCCCGCGCCACCTCGGCCTTGCGGGTATCGACCGAGACCGCTGCCAGACCCCGCACCGCCGCGATGGCCGGGGTCACGCGGGCGATTTCCTCGGCCACCGGCACCTCGCGCGCACCGGGCCGGGTCGATTCGCCGCCGATGTCGAGGATCTCGGCCCCCTGCCCGGCCAGCAGCCGCGCCTGCTCGGCCCCGTCATAGCGGCCGCCATCCGAGAAACTGTCGGGCGTGGCATTGACGATGCCCATGATGCGCGGCCGGTCCAGGGCGAGGCCCAGCAGCGGCGCGCGGGGCGCGGTCAGCGCCGCCAGCACCGCGTCGGGGGCGCTATCCACCACGCGCGGCGCGGCGCCGCGGCGCAGAAGCTCGAATTGCGAAAAGCGCACCCAGCCGCCGGCAAGCTGCCAGCGGCCCGTCTCACAGGGAATCGGGCGATAGTAATCGGTCATGCTTTGCGTCTCTACGCCGGCCGGCGGGCGATTCAAGCGCGAAGATCAAAGACGTGCGGTCGGAATGCGAAAACCCGCCGGCACCGCCGGCTCCGGCGCGCCCTCGGGCAAGGCCCAGTCGAGCCGGCTCGCCCCCAGCCGCTCGGTCAGCCACAGGGCCAGGGCATGCGGCTCGGCGGCAAGGCCAGCCACGTCGCGCACCATGCGGGCGGGCGCCCAGACCACGGCGCGGCCCTCGGTCGCCGCCCAGTCCAGCTCGGTGCGGCTGTCGGCGACGGTCAGGCCCAGATGGCCGGCCAGCGCCCAGGCGGCCTGGTCCAGCGCCAGCAGCTCGATCTCGCGCAGATTGCCGCCCTGCGGCAGCGGCAGGCCCGGCGCGTCCGGGACCAGCACCACCGCGCCCTCGGGCAGGGTCAGGTCGCGGCCGTGAAAGATCACCAGGATCGGCGCCTGGACCTGATCGGCCTCGACCCGCGCCTGGCGGCGCACCAGCGTCACCCCCAGCGCCCCGGGGATGCGGTCCAGCTTCTCGACCGTGACCGTGACCTGTGCCGCGCGCGGATGCGCCAGGATCTGCGCGGCGATCTTCTCGGCCAGCGTCTCCAGCAGGTCATAGCGGCGGTCCGCCAGCCCGGCCGCCACCGCGCCGGTCAGGATGTCGTAGCTGAGGATCCGGTCCACCTCGTCGTTCACGCCGACGACATGGGTCGCCAGTTCCACGTCGATGTCGAAGCGCAGCCGCTGCGGGTGGCCCCGCTCGGTCTGGAACGCGCCGATCTCGGCCGAAAGGATATAGTCGCGCAGGTGGATACGGTCAGGCTGGTCCATGCTGCCTGTGTTTTCAGGAAAACGGCCCCGCCGCAAGGGACAGGGCCGCGCATGATGCAGCAGATTTGCGTCACCGCCTCAGTTCGAGGCCAGCCGGCGGTCCGAACGATAGAAAGTATGGCTGCCGATCCGGATGGTGCGTTCGAATCGCTTGCTCCAGGACGGGCTGACGCCGCGGGCGTGGAAATAGGTCGCACCATTGGTCAGCGTGCGCGGTGCGCCGGCCAGGGCCGCCATGGCGACCTTCTGCACCCGGGCATAGGTGCCCTTTTCGCGGATGCGGGCATTCTTGTTATAGGTGAACTGGCCGCGCTGATTCACCACGCCGCAGACGGTCTTGGGGAAACGCGGGTGATCGACGCGGTTCAGGATGACCTCGGCCACGGCCTGCTGGCCTTGCACCCCTTCGCCCCGGGCCTCGAAATACAGCGCCTCGGCAAGGCATTGCAGGTCGGCGGGGTTGATCTGGACGGTCGCCTGGCGCGAACGCCCGGCCTTGGTTTCATAAGCGACCTGATGCTGCCCATCGGCAAGGGCCGGAACGGATGCGACAGGGGAAAGGGCGACAGCCACACACACGGAAACGCGCGCCAGCCATGACTTGCTAATCGACATGTTGGTCCTGTTTTCGGTCCGGGCCCGGCCCGGTCTGGTTCGTCGGAAGGGCCGCCCCGGGGGTCGCCCCGAAGGCGGCGGTCTGGCGTTAAAGGCCCGAAACAGGACGGGCCGATCCACCCCACATGGCCGTGAGCGGCGCGATTCGCTTGAATTTAAAGGATTTTGGCGGAAACCCGCCGACGACAAAATGGTTAACGGGCAGATTCCGGCCAAAACCGGCTGGTCTTAGGACCTGATCCCGAGCGTCGATTCGGCCTCGCTCCGGGCCATGAGAATCGATTCCTGCGCCGCTGCCAGCCGCGCGATCGGCACCCGGAAGGGCGAGCAGGAGACATAGTTCACCCCCGCCCGCAGGCAGAAGGCGATGGATTCCGGGTTGCCGCCATGCTCGCCACAGACCGCAATGGTGATGTCCGGCTTGTGGCTGCGGGCGCGCTCGGCACCGATGGCGACCAGTTCGCCCACCCCGTCCTGGTCCAGGATGTGGAAGGGATCCTCGGCATAGACGCCCTGATTGACGTAGATGCCCATGAAGCGGCCGGCATCGTCGCGCGACAGCCCATAGGTCATCTGCGTCAAGTCGTTGGTTCCGAAGGACAAGAACGCCGAATGCTCGGCAATGTCGCCGGCGCGCAGCGCGGCGCGCGGGGTTTCGACCATGACGCCGAGGCGATAGGTGAACTCCTTGCGCGTCTCGTTGCGGACAGCGGCGGCGACAGCGTCGATGCGGGTCTTGACCAGCTCGACCTCGCGCCGGGCGCTGACCAGCGGGATCATGATCTCGGGCACCACCGGGTCGCCGTTATGGCTGGCCTCGATGGTGGCCTCGAAGATGGCGCGGGCCTGCATGTCATAGATCTCGGGGACGGTGATCCCCAGCCGCACGCCGCGCATGCCCAGCATCGGGTTGAATTCCGACAGCGCCTCGACCCGGCGGGTGACGTCCGACAGCGGCAGGTCCAGCGATTCGGCAAGTTCCCGCATGCCCTCGCGGTCATGTGGCAAAAATTCGTGCAGCGGCGGGTCGAACAGCCGGATGGTGACCGGCAGCCCGGCCATGATCTCGAACAGCTTGGCGAAATCGCTGCGCTGCATGGGCAGCAGCCGCTCCAGCGACAGGCGGCGGTCCTCGGGCTTGCCGGCGAAGATCATCTCGCGCATGGCGGGCAGGCGCTCGTCGTCGAAGAACATGTGCTCGGTGCGGCACAGCCCGATGCCCTGGGCGTTGAACATGCGGGCGGTGCGGGCGTCCTCGGGCGTGTCGGCATTGGCGCGGATCTTGATGCGGCAATGCGCGTCGGCCCATTCCAGGAGCTGGGTGAAACTGTCGTCCAGCGCCGGCTCCAGCATCTCGGCGGCGCCGGCCAGCACCTCGCCCGAGGTGCCGTCGATGGTGATCTCCTCGCCCTCGTGGAACAGCCGGCCGCCGACCAGCATGGTCCGCGCGCGCGGGTCGATCGAGATGCCGCTGGCGCCGACGATGCAGGGCAGGCCGATGCCCCGGGCGATCACCGCGGCATGGCTGGTCATGCCGCCGCGCTCGGTCAAGACGGCGACGGCGGCATGCATGCCGCGGATGTCCTCGGGCACGGTCTCGCGGCGCACCAGCACACAACGCTCGCCCCGCGCCTCGGCGGCCTGGGCGGCGGCGGCGGTAAAGACGATGCGGCCGGTGGCGGCGCCGGGGCTGGCATTGATACCCCTGACGATCACGTCGCGGGGCGCGCGCGGATCGACCTGATGATGCAGCAGGTCCGACAGCGCCCGCGGCTCGACCCGCATCACCGCCTCTTCCGGCGGGATGATGCCGTCGCGCGCCAGCGCCACGGCGATGCGGACGCTGGCGCGCGAGTTGCGGCTGACCCGCACCGCGTCGATGATCGACAGCCGGCTGTCCGAGACGACGAATTCGATCTGCATCTCCTCGCGCAGCCTTTCGCGGGCGGCGACGCCGAAGCGCACCAGATCGGCAAAGACCTCGGGCGCGGCTTCCTCGAGCGAGGGACCGCGCGGGTCGCGGGTCAGGTAGAGCGTCTCCGCCCCCTCGCCCTTGGAGCGGCCCTGGGTCTGGCCGCGGAAGCGGCCGGTGATGCGCGGCGCGCCGGTCACGCTGTCGGCGAACTGGATGGTGCCCGAGCCGGTGACGCCCGGGCCGATGGCCAGCGCCATGTCCTGCACCACCAGCCCCAGCGGCGCGATGGCGGGCGCGCCCTTGGCCTGGCGCAAAAGCCGCGCGGTCGGCCCGTCCCAGGCCCGCGCCATGGAGCGCAGCACCTCGGCCAGCTGCCGGGCGGGATCCTGGGGAAACTCCTCGTCCGTCTCGTCCTCATAGGCGCGCAGCGCGGCCGCGAGCCCGCCCTCGCTGTCCGAGAACATGTCGGGGTCGAGCCTTGCGACATGGATGGCGTAGGATTGCACGAAGCCCAGATAGATCGCATCCGCCGCCGCCTTGCCGCGGCTTTTCACCAGCCGGGCATGGCAGTCGTGGTTGATGCCGACGTTCAGCACCGTGCCCGGCCCGCCCCAGGCCGGGTTCATCGCCGAGGGCCGCACGCTGACCAGCCCGTCGGCGCGCTCGATGATGGCGGCAAGGCGGGCGCGGTCGGGCATCTGCCCGGCGGCGATGGCGCGCACCGCCTCGGCCGACAGCGCGAAGCTGGTGGGGACCGGCAGTTCCATGCGGATCAGGCGTTGCAAGCATTTCGCGCGCCAGCCGTGGCGTGCGGTCTGGATCCCCGCCGAGGGGGTGATTTCGACGATGGCACCTGGATCTGTCAGCGCGGTCATGATGCCGTCACATTAGGCATGGCCCGCGCATTGCTGCAAGTGCGAAGAACAGCGGGCGGCGCAGCGGGCCCGGGGGCTCTGCCCCCCGCGCCTCCTGCGCCCCTCGATGGGGCGCCGGAGGCGCTCCCCCCGGAGTATTTATGCAACGGAGAAAAAGGGAGGGTCAGCCCTCGATCCGGCCGAAATCCGCGATCAGCCGGCCGGCCTCGCGGATGCGCGACAGCAGGTTCAGCCGGTTGCGGCGGGTGATCTGGTTGTCAGTGTTGATCTGCACCGCCTCGAAGAAGGCGTCGATGGGCGCGCGCAGGCTGGCGATGCCCTGGGTCGCGGCCTGGAAATCCTCGAGCCGCACCGCCTCGCGGATCGCCGGTTCCGCCTTGTCGAGGGCGGCGAACAGGCTGCGTTCCTCGTCGGTTTCGGCGAATTTCGGATCGGCGCCGAAGCTGTATTCGACGCCGTCCTTCTCCTCGGCCTGGGCGAGGATGTTGCCGGCGCGCTTGAGCCCCTGCAGCAGGTTGGTGCCGTCCTCGGTCTTCAGCACGTCCGAAAGCGCCGTGGCGCGATTGACCAGCAGCACCAGGTCGTCGTTGCCCGGCATGGCGAGCACCGCGTCGATGATGTCGTGGCGGATGCCCTGGTCGCGCAGGTGGACCTTGAGCCGGTCGTGGAAGAAGGCGAGCAGGTCGGCGGCATCGGCGTCCGGGCAGGCCATGGCGAAGGTCCGGCCCAGATTGGCGCGCACCCCGTTCACCAGCACCAGCCGGATCACCCCCAGCGCGGCGCGGCGCAGCGCGAAGGGGTCTTTCGAGCCGGTGGGCTTCTCGTCGATGGCCCAGAAACCGGCCAGCGTGTCGAGCTTATCGGCCAGCGCCACCGACACCGAGACGGGCGCCGAGGGCACCGCGTCCGAGGGGCCGAGCGGCGAGTAATGGTCGCGGGCGGCATCGGCCACCGGCTCGGGCAGGCCGGCCGCCAGCGCGTAATAGCGGCCCATGATGCCTTGCAGTTCCGGGAACTCGCCGACCATGGCCGAGCGCAGATCGAGCTTGGCCACCCTGGCCGCCTGTTCCGCCTGATCGGCATCGGCGCCGACCAGCGGCGCGATCTCGCGCGCCAGCGCCGCGATGCGGGCGATGCGGTCGGCTTGCGAGCCGAGCTTGCTCTGGAACGTCACCGAGCGCAGCCCCTCGGCCCAGTCACCCATCCCGGCCTTCGCCTCGCGCAGGTCGTTTTCCCAGAAGAAGGCCGCGTCGGACAGGCGGGCGGCCAGCACGCGCTGGTTGCCCTTCAGGATCGTCTCGCCATGATCCGCGGTCTCGATATTTGCCACGGTGACGAAGCCCTCGATGCGGCCGGTCTTGGGATTGCGGGCCGAGAAGAACTTCTGGTGCTCCTTCATCGAGGTTTGCAGCACCTCGGGCGGCAGGGACAGGAAACGGTCCTCGATGGCGCCCATCAGGGCCACCGGCCATTCGACCAGGCCCGCGACTTCGGTCAGCAGGCCCTCGTCCGGCACGATCTCCCAGCCGCGGGCGAAGGCGAGGTTCGCCGCCTCCTGCCGGATCGCCGCCTCGCGTTCGGCGGGGTCCAGCATGACGCGGGCACGGCGCAGCTTGGCGGCGTAGTCGTCGAAACCCGAGACAGCGATCTCGTCCGGGGCCATGAAGCGGTGGCCGCGGGTGGTGTTGCCGGCGCGGATGCCGTCGATCTCCAGCGGCACCACGCTGGCGCCGGCTTCGTCCGACAGCAGGCAGATGATGGAATGCAGCGGCCGCACCCAGCGCAGGCTGCCCGAGCCCCAGCGCATCGACTTGGGCCAGGGGAAATCGCGGATCGCGCGCTCCAGCACCTCGGCGACGATCTCGGCGGCGGGACGGCCGGGCTTCGTGACCACTGCGAACCAGACCTGGCCCTTCTTGTCGTCGCGCGCCTCCAGTTGCTCGCGCAGCAGGCCGGTCGAGCGCAGGAAGCCTTCCAGCGCCGCCTCGGGGGCGTCGGTGCGCGGGCCCTTGCGCTCCTCGCGCGTGGTCGGGCTTTGCGCGGTCAGCCCCTCGATGGCCAGCGCCAGCCGGCGCGGGGTCGAAAAGGCGCCGGCGGAGCGATAGGTCAGGCCGGCCTCGACCAGCCCGCCGGTGACGAGTTTCTTCAGATCCTCGCGGGCGCGGGCCTGCATCCGCGCCGGG
This sequence comes from Paracoccus sp. MKU1, assembly GCF_001447385.1. GTDB lineage: Bacteria > Pseudomonadota > Alphaproteobacteria > Rhodobacterales > Rhodobacteraceae > Paracoccus. Next base: position 201,206 of record NZ_LLWQ01000193.1, read on the forward strand.
ATCTCCTCCGAGAAAAGCTCGATCAGAAGGTCGGGCATCAGTCCATCACTCCGCGTTCGGGGGTCTTGTCGTTGAATTGGTGCCAGGCAAAGGCGCGGCCGTCGGGATAGACCACGATCACCCGGTCCACGTCGGGGCGGATCTCGGCCTGACCCAGCACAGCGCGGGCCGCGCCGGATTCCAGGTCGGCGGTCAGCGCCCGGGCGGAATAGCATCTGAACCAGCCCGGCCCGTTCAGCGGCGTCGCACCGGCATAGGGCGCGGCATCAGCCAGTTCCGCCGGATCCAGCGTGAAGCAGGCGCGATAGCGGATGGGCGAGCTCGTGGCGTCGATGGCCCTGAAGTCGCCGATCGCGACCGGGTGGGTCGCACCTTGCGCATCGGTGACGACGATCTCTTGCGCGCCGCTGATCTCGTCCACCTCCTCGTAAAAGCCGTAGACTTGCAGATACCAGACGGCGAGGCCGGCCATGACGGCCACCAGCACCAGCATCGAGGCGACGATCTTGCCCGAGCTCATGCCGCCTCTCCCCCGGCCGCGCCCGCCGCCTCGGTGGTCACGAACAGGTCGGCGCAGCGTTTCGCCAGCGCCCTGACCCGGCCGATATAGGCCTGGCGCTCGGTGACCGAGATCACGCCGCGCGCGTCCAGCAGGTTGAACAGATGGCTGGCCTTGATCGCCTGGTCATAGGCCGGATGCGCCATCGGGATGCGCCGCCCGGCGCCGTCCGTCTCGGCCGCGGTCAGGATGCGGTCGCATTCCGCCTCGGCATCCTTGAAATGCTGGAACAGCATCCCGGTATCGGCCTGTTCGAAGTTCCAGCGGGAATATTCGCGCTCGGCCTGGCGGAAGACGTCGCCATAGCGCAGCGGGATCGGGCTGCCCGGCGGGTTGAAGGGCATGTCCATCACATGCTCGACCCCCAGCACATACATCGCCAGCCGCTCCAGCCCATAGGTCAGCTCGCCCGAGACCGGGCGGCAGTCATGCCCGCCGACCTGCTGGAAATAGGTGAACTGGCTGACTTCCATGCCGTCGCACCAGACCTCCCAGCCCAGGCCCCAGGCGCCGAGCGTCGGGCTTTCCCAGTCGTCCTCGACGAAGCGCACGTCGTGGATCATCGGGTCGAGGCCGATGGCCGCAAGGCTGCCCAGGTAAAGCTCTTGCAGGTTCGGCGGCGAGGGTTTGATGATGACCTGATACTGGTAGTAATGCTGCAAGCGGTTCGGGTTCTCGCCATAGCGGCCATCGGTCGGGCGGCGCGAGGGCTGGACATAGGCCGCGGCCCAGGGCCGGGCGCCCAGGCTGCGCAGCGTGGTCGCCGGGTGGAAGGTGCCGGCGCCGACCTCCATGTCATAGGGTTGCAGCACCGCGCAGCCCTGTGCGGCCCAATAGGATTGCAGGCGCAGGATCACGTCCTGGAAGCAGACGGGTTTCGCCGTCTGATTGTCCTTTGGGCTGGTCATCGGGGCTTCCTTCGGCATAACTGGCAGGAAATGTCTGCCGCCTTCTAGGCAGAGGGCGGCGCAGGGTCAATGAGAGGGACATGCCCATGCGGCGCTTTGCATTCGTCATCGGTGCGGCTCTGCCGCTGGCCCTTGCCACGGCGGCGCAGGCCGAGGATGTGCTGATCCGCATCGAGGCCAAGCGCGGCGCCGATGCCGCCCGCGCCAGTGCCGAGGGCTGGGGCGCGCAATTCCCCGATGTCGTGACCTTCCCGCTTGCCGATGGCTGGGTCGGCATCGCGCTTGGCCCGCTGCCGCGCGAAGAAGCGGCCCCCCGGCTGGAACAGCTGAAGCAGGAACGCAAGGTGCCGGGCGACAGCTTCCTGTCCGCCGCCGAGGGGCGCGAATTGACGCGCATCGGCGCGGCGCCCGCCGAATCCGCCCCGGCAGCGCCCGGCACGCCGGCCGGCAATGCCTCGACCTTCCCACCGGGCACGGGTCAGCCGGCTGAGGAGGACGGCGAGCCCGAATTGGGCGATCTGGCAGGCGAGGACGCGGCCCCGCCCGCCGGCCCCGAAACCGCCGTCGCGGCAGGGCCCGAACCCGTCGCCGAGCCCTTGCCGGCGCAGTTCTTCCTGCGCCTTGAATCCACCACGGACCGCGCGCGGGCCGAGGAGCTGTTGGCGAAATGGCGCGAGACCCTGCCCGAGGCCGGGCTCTGGACCCTGCCCAACGGCCGGCTGGCCATCGGCTTCGGCCCCATGGATCAGGCGACCGGCACCGCCTGGCTCAAGGCGTTCAAGGATGCCGGCGCGGTGCCGAAGGACGCCTTCCTCGCCCCCGGCGAGGAGATGGGCGAGATCGCCATCATCGGCAAGGTGCCGGAACTTGGCGCCCCCCCTGCCCCCGACGCCGCACCGGTGCCCATGCCGCCGCTCGAGGCGATCCAGCGCGCCCTGCGTTGGGCCGGCCATTACGACGGCGCCATCGACGGCAAGGACGGTCCCATGACCCGCGCCGCCATCGCCGAGGAAATCGTCCGCCTGCGCGCCTCGCCCGACACCGCCACCGCCATGACCGAGCTGATCCGCCGCCGCGAGGCCTGGCGGGCCGAGATGGGGCTGGCCGAACTGCGCGACACCCATACCGGTCTCATGCTGCCGGCGCCGATGCAGAAGCTGCAATTCGACCGGGCCGAGCGCGCGCTGTCGATCTATGGGCCCAAGGACGGCTCGGGCGCGGCGCTGATCCTGTTCTCGCAGCCCGGCGGCCGGCAGGAGATGCTGGACCTCGCCGGCCTGGTCACCGCGCTCGGCTGGGTGCCGGCGCCCGAGCGCAAGGTGGAGCGCGACAGCATCACCCTGGACGGGCGCAACCAGACCCATATCGGCCATGCCGAGGGCCGCGTCGTCGATGGCCGCGTGCAGGGCTTCGTGCTGATCTGGCCGATCTCGGATCCCGAGGACCAGCATCGGCTGGCGGCGGAAATCTCGGACAACCTGACCCGCTTCGCCCCCGGCGCGACCGAGGCGCAGCCCGAATCCCCGGCCATCGCCCCGGCCACGGCGCAGAACTAGCCCGGACCGGGATCGCGGGCCTTGGCATCGAGGCGCCGCGAAGGCCGGGCAGACCGGATCAGCGGATCTTGCCCTCGCGCATCAGCGCGACGCGGCGGGGGAAGTACCATTGCAGCACCTCGCGGAACTTCTGCGAGGAATCGCGCGCCCAGTTGCGCATCAGCTCCGAGCCGAACTGGATCGCGGTGATCGGCGTGGCACCGGCAGCCTGCATGCGCTCGATGGCGCGGTCATGGGCGACCGCCGAAATGCCGCCGACCGCATCGGCAACGGGATAGACATGATAGCCCTCGGCCTGCATGTCGAGCGTGGGGAAGGCCAGGCAGACCTCGGTCCACAGCCCGGCCATGACGATGTTGCGCCGCCCGGTGGCCTCGACGGCCTGGCGGAATTCCTCATCCTCCCAGGCGTTGACGCCGGTGCGGTCGATCTCCCGCACCTCGGGCAGCTCGGCCATGATCTCGGCGGCGGTGCCGGTGTTCACGCCCATGTCGACGCCCACGGTCGAGACGATCACCGGCAGGTCATAGGCCCGCGCCAGCTTGCACAACGCGACGACGTTCAGGTTGATCTCCTCGGAGGTCGAGGAGGTGACGGTGCGGTATTGCTCGGGCTGGTAGTCGATCAGCACCAGGGCACAGTTCTGCGGCGTCAGCAGCCGGTCGCCGACCGGGTCGCGGATCGGTTCGGGATTGGTCTTGGCCATGGTCTCCTCCTCAGGGGTCTTCGCCGGGTTTGGTGGTGAACAGATCGGCCCATTCCGGATGGCGCGCATATTGGCCGCGCACATAGCGGCAAAGCGGGATGATGCGGAAACCGTTCTGCCGCGCATCCGCCAGCATGAATTCCAGCAGCGCGCGGGCCACGCCCCGGCCGGCCATCGCCTCGGGCACGCCGGTATGGTCGGCGCTGATGACGCGGGGGCCGCGCCGGGTGAAGGTGATCTCGGCCTCGGCCTCGACGCCTTCGATGCGGGCGACATAGCGGTCGGCTTCCTTGGTAACGGCGATCTGGGTCATGCTGGCGCTCCCGTTTCTGGATGGGCCACGGCGGGGACGGTGCAGGCGATGCCCGCCGCCATTCGTCCAGGCCGGGCCGGTATGGCGATGATGCTGGGCGAGGCCTGTTCTGTCCAGCTGACAATCTGAAACTCCATGTTCTGTTTATCCGAACAAGGACGCGGCAGGACGGCACGCCGCCGGATCAAGCGGCAGCGGCGCCCGTGGCTGTCCTGCGCCGCGCCCTCGTGGCACCGGATTCCGGCTCCGCCCGCCGAGGTGCGAGGGCGATCTGCCCCTCGGCGAAAGGCTCCATCCGCATCCGGGCGCCGCGATGCCTGGGAAAACCCGGCCGCAATCTCCCGGAGCCGGTTGGACCGGCTGCCGCGGACAAGCCGCAAGCGGCGCGCGCTTGACGGTTGCATGGCGGCGGGGCAAGCAGGGCGGCATGATCGATATCCGTCCCGTGGCCAATATCGTCGGCAAGGTCGTCGTCACGCTGGGGGCGGCGATGGCGCTGCCCATGTTGGTCGATTGGTGGCACGGCGACCCGCATTGGCTGATCTTCCTGGAATGCGGCATCCTGACCATGCTGGCCGGCGGGCTGGTGGCGCTGTCGACGCGGCAAAAGGACAAGTCGCTGACCATCCAGCAGGTCTTTCTGCTGACCGCGATGCTGTGGCTGGTGGTGCCGGTGGCAGGGGCGCTGCCCTTCATGCTGGGCGCGCCGCATGCCGGCTTTACCGACGCCTATTTCGAGGCCATGTCGGGCGTCACCACCACCGGCACCACCGCCTTCCCCGATCTCGACAACCTGCCCAAGGGCACGAACCTGTGGCGGGCCTTCCTGAACTGGGCGGGCGGCCTGGGGATCATTGTGGTCGCCATGATCTTCCTGCCGGTGATGAAGGTCGGTGGCATGCAGTTCTTTCGCTCCGAGGGTTTCGACACGCTGGGCAAGATCCTGCCGCGCGCCTTCGACATCGCGCGCGAGATGACCGGCGTCTATATCGCCATGACCGCAAGCTGCATGGTGGTCTATATCCTGCTGGGCATGAAGGGGTTCGACGCGCTGGTGCTGGCGCTGTCCACCTGTTCCACGGGCGGGTTTTCCAATTACGACGCCAGCTTCGCGCCCTTCATCGGGCCGGCGGAATATGCCGCCGCCTTCTTCATGATCCTGGCCTCGATCCCCTTCATCCGCATGGTGCAGCTGATCCGCGGCTCGGCCGAGCCGATCTGGCGCGACATCCAGGTCAGGGCCTATCTGCGCTGGACCTTCTATGCCATCGCGCTGGTGGTGCTCTACCGGCTGTTGTGGCTCGAGTCGAAGAACCCATTCGACGTGATCCGCGAGACCACGTTCAACGTCGTCTCGACCTTCTCGGGCACCGGCTTCGCCTCGACCGACGTGACGCAATGGGGGCATTTCCCCTTCGTCATCCTGATCGTGGTCGGGCTGATCGGCGGCTGCACCGGCTCGACCTCCTGCTCGGTCAAGGTGTTCCGCTATCTGGTGCTGCTCCAGGCGGTCAAGGCGCAGCTGCGGCGGATGCAGTCGCCGCATCGGGTGTTTCCGCTGCTCTATGGCGGCCGCCCGCTGGAGGAGGACGTGGTCGATTCGGTCATGGCCTTCTTTACCCTGTTCATCCTGTCCTTCGGCCTGTTGATCGTCGGGCTGGCGCTGACCGGGCTGCATCCGCGCACGGCGCTGACCGCGGCCTGGACCGCCATCGCCAATGTCGGCGTGATCTGGGGGCCGGAACTGACCTCGACCGGGGCGGTGACGGATTTCCCCACCGCGTCGAAATGGCTGATGATCTGGGGCATGTATCTGGGCCGGCTGGAACTGATCTCGGTGCTGGTGCTGTTCCTGCCGCGATTCTGGCGCGCCTAGGTCGGACCTGCGTCCGGTAATAAGTATTTTCCGAAATCAATCATCGAACCCGTCACCCTGCAAATCTTCGCAGGACAGGATGATCTCGACGGTGCGGGCCAGATGGGCGCGGATCAGCCGCTCGGCCAGCTCGGCTTGACGCGAGACGACGGCCTCGGACAGCGCGACATGCTCGGACAGATGATCGCGCCCGGCGCTGTGATAGTAATGCGACAGCCGGCGATAGCGGTCGGCATGGTCGGTCAGCTGCGCACGCAGCAGCAGCAGCCGCGGCGAGCCGCAGGCGGCGACCAGGCTGTCATGGAAGGCGCGATGCCGGAGTTCCCATTCCGGGTCGATATGGCCGTCGGGCGTCAAGTTCACGCGCTTCCCAAGCGCATGGATGGCCGCGACGATTGCCGCCTCCCACTGGTCGTCGCCCCGCTCGATCGAGCGGCGGATGCCCAGCATCTCGACCTCCTGACGCATGAACAGCAGGTCATGCAGGTCGCTGCGCGAGATCGGGGCGACCCGGAAACCCTTGTGCTCCTCCAGCACCACCAGCTTTTCCGCGGCAAGCCGGGTCAGCGCCTCGCGCAGTGGGCTCAGTCCGACGCCATAGGTCTCCTTCAGCTCGTCGAAACGCAGCTTGGCCCCCGGCCGGCGCACGCCATCGACGATGTCGGCCCGCAGCCGGTCATAGACCGAGGCCATCAAGGTCTTGCCGTCGCCCTCAAGGCTCTTGGTGATGGTCATGGCGTCGTCCTTGCTGCTTGCCGGTGGATTTTCGTCATCCGGCCCAAGTTTCGAGCAAAAGCCGGATTTTGGCAATACGTCCACCTTGTAGTATATTCGATGTTATAATTGATATTCGAAAATCATTGGATTATCCTGTCCCTCGATTCGCGGCGGAACTTACGGGAGGAACGTTCATGGCACAGGGAATAAGCACCACGGTTCTCATCGTCGGCGCGGGGCCGGCCGGGCTGGCGGCATCGGCTTTGCTGTCGATGTATGGGATCGAGAACCTCGTCATCAACAAATACGGCTGGCTGGCGAACACGCCGCGCGCCCATATCACCAACCAGGGCACCATGCAGGTGCTGCGCGACCTGGGCATCGAGGACCGCGCCATGCAGCTGGCCAGCAAGCAGAAGCTGATGGCGAACAACGTCTTCTGCCACAGCCTCGCCGGCGAGGAATTCGGCCGCATCCTGTCCTGGGGCAACCATCCGGCGCGCAAGGCGGATTACGAACTCGCCAGCCCGACCGAGATCTGCGACATCCCGCAGACCTACATGGAACCGCTGCTGCTGGAGGCCGCCGCCTCGCGCGGGGGCAAGATCCGCTTCAACACCGAATTCCTGCGGCTGGAACAGGACGAGGCCGGCGTCACCGCGCATGTGCGCGACCGGCTGTCGGGCGAGGATCTCGCCATCCGCAGCCTCTACCTGATCGGCGCCGACGGGGCGCGCAGCCTGGTGGCCGAGCAGATCGGCCTGCCGATGACCGGGCAGATGGGGCTGTCGGGCAGCATGAACATCCTGTTCGATGCCGACCTGACCCAATTCGTCGCGCATCGGCCCAGCGTGCTCTACTGGGTGCTGCAACCCGCCTCGCGGATCGGTGGCATCGGTGCGGGCGTGGTGCGCATGGTGCGGCCCTGGAACGAATGGCTGGCAATCTGGGGCTACGACATCTCGCAGGGCGAGATGAAGCTGACCGATGACGAGGCGATCCGCATCGTACACCGGCTGATCGGCGACGACACCGTGCCGGTCCGGATCCGCTCGACCTCGACCTGGACGGTCAACAACATGTGGGCGACCGAATTCAGCAAGGGCCGGGTCTTCTGCATGGGGGACGCGGTGCATCGCCACCCGCCGCTGAACGGGCTGGGCTCGAACACCTGCATCCAGGACGCCTACAACCTGGCCTGGAAGCTGAAGATGGTGCTTGACGGCAGCGCCGGCGCGGCCCTGCTCGACACCTATTCGGCCGAGCGCGTGCCGGTGGCCGAAACCATCGTCACCCGGGCGAATGCCTCGATCCGCGACTACCCGCCGATCTTCGACGCGCTCGGCATGGGCGCCGGCGACGATCCCGAGCAGGCCGAGGCGCAGATGGCCGCGCGCAAGGACGCCTCGCCCGAGGCGAAGGCGCGGCGCCGCCGGCTCAACGACGCGATCCGGCGCAAGAATTACGAGTTCAACGCCCATGGCGTCGAGTTGAACACCCGCTATCGCTCGGCCGCGGTGGTGCCGGACGGCACACCCGAACCCGCCTTCGACCGCGACCCCGAGCTTTACTATCACCCCACCACCTGGCCCGGCGCGCGGCTGCCGCATGTCTGGCTGGACCGGGACGAGCGGCGGATCTCCTCGATCGATCTGGGCGGCAAGGGCCGGTTCGTGCTGCTGACTGGCCTGTGCGGCGAGGCTTGGCGCGGCGCCGCCGCGGCGGTCGCGCACCGGTTCGGGCTTGATCTGCCGGTGATCTCGATCGGCCCCGACGGATCCGATGCCCATGACATCTATGCCGATTGGTATTACCAGTCCGGCATCGACGAGGACGGCTGCATCCTGGTGCGCCCGGACAATTACATCGGCTGGCGCGCCCTCACGCTGCCCGAGGACCCCCAAGCCGCGTTGCATGACGCCTTGTCCGCCATTCTGGCACGGCCGGCGGGAATCGTGCCCGAGCAGCCGAGCCGGCAGCATGATGCGGTATCCGTGTAGGGGATGCGGCATTTGTCGCATTCCCGCACCGGTCGCCCCGGGGCGAGGCCTGCCCAACAGGCCTGACCAAGCCTGCCAGGCGGCATGGCCTCGGCCAGCGCCTGCGCATCGCTGTCCAGGCCGGTCCGACGAGACCCGCAACGCCCGGCATCCCCATCGCGAGCAACTTGCAACATGGTTTCAGACAGGATAAAAGCCCGGCTGATGCGGGTGTAGCTCAATGGTAGAGCAGAAGCCTTCCAAGCTTATGACGAGGGTTCGATTCCCTTCACCCGCTCCAAACCACGCTTTACCCACCCAAATCTCGCGCAACAACGTTCCCCGCGGATCGCGGAGGCGTCGATCCGTTCCGGATCATTCTCCCGATTTGCGCAAGGATCGCAGGTCATGCCGGCACATGGCGGCAGCAGGATGGGCAATGCGGGCCAAGCCGGCTGTGCCGGACCGGCCCCGCCGCCCTTCCGTTCCCGCCCGCCGCGCCCTATATCCTGCGGGCGATCCGCACGACCAACCGCCCGACGCGCCGAAAGGAAGCCCATGTCCCAGAAAGCGATGCAGCGCCTGTCCTTCTTTCTGCTGATGGGCTTGACGCTCTATGCCTCCTTCGTGGGCGCGGGCTGAAGGGGGCGGCGATGGCAAAGCGTTTCGGCGGCCGTTTCTCGCCGCAGCCCCGGCTGGACGGAACAGACCCGCGCCCGCCGGCGCGTCCCGCGCCCGGCGAAATCCGGCACCCGCTGGAATCGCGCACCCGCTGGGTCACCATCATGGCGATCCCCTTTCTCATCAGCGCCTTCTGGCAGGATCCGGCCGGGCTGGCCCTGCATCTGATCGCCTTCGGCAGCATCGCCTCGGGCATGTGGATGACGCGCGAGGGCTTGCAGGCCGAGGCCGCCTATGACGCCCGCCGCGTCGCGCGCCGCCCGGCGATCCCGCGCAAGCTGTTCGGCGGCATCCTGACCGGGCTCGGCCTTGCCATCGGCTCATACGTCCCGGGCGCCGAGGCCGGTGCCGGAGTGATCGGCGTCGCCGGCGCCATGCTGCACTGGCTGGCTTTCGGCAGCGACCCGATGCGCGACAAGGGCATGGAGGGCATCGACGGCGTCCGCCAGGACCGCGCGCAGCGCATCGTCGCCGAGGGCGAGGCGCATCTGAAGGCCATGCAGGACGCCATCCTGCGCACCGGCGACCGCCGGCTCGAGGCCCGTGTCGGCATGTTCGCCGCCGCCGCGCGCGAGCTTTTCGGCCATGTCGAGGACAATCCCGACAATATCGCCGCCCTGCGCCGCTATCTCAGCGTCTATCTGCAAGGCGCGCGCGACGCCACGGTCAAGTTCGCCGACCTCTACGCCCAGACCCGCGACCCGCGCGCCCGGCAGGATTACGAGACGCTGCTGAACGACCTGGAAGGGGAATTCGCCGCCCGCCGCGCCCGGCTGCTGGAGGGCGGCCGCACCGATCTGGACATCGAGATCAGCGTGCTGCGCGAGCGGCTGGCGCGCGAGGGGGTGCGGCCGTCGCCCGCCGCCTCGGAGCCCGCCGAATTGCAGCGCCCGATGACGCTGGACGACCTGCTGATCCCGCGCGAATCCGACAAGCCGCGCCGCTAGACCATGCCCCGCTTCGCCCTGTTGATCGAATATGACGGCGGCCCCTTTGCCGGCTGGCAGGCCCAGGCCGACCGGCCCAGCGTGCAGGGCGCCATCGAGGCGGCGCTCGGCCGGCTCGATCCCGGTTTCGCTTCCGGCGCGCGGATCGCGGCAGCCGGGCGCACCGATGCCGGGGTCCATGCCACCGGCCAGGTCGCCCATGCCGACCTGCACCGCGACTGGGACCCGTTCCGGCTGTCCGAGGCGCTGAACTGGCACCTGAAGCCCGCCCCCGTCGCCATCCTGGCCGCGACGCGGGTGGCGGACGACTTCCATGCCCGCTTCTCGGCGCATGAGCGACGCTATCTGTTCCGGCTGGTCTCGCGCCGCGCGCCGCTGACGCATGATCGCGGCCATGCCTGGCAGGTGCAGCACCGCCTGGACCTGGACGCGATGCGGGCGGGCGCGGCGCATCTGCTGGGCCGGCACGATTTCACCACCTTCCGTTCGACCATGTGCCAGTCGAACAGCCCGGTAAAGACGCTGGACGAGCTGACCATCGCGGAAATCCGGATCCCGCAAGGCCGGGAATACCGCTTTTGCCTGCGGGCGCGGTCCTTCCTGCACAACCAGGTGCGCTCGATCGTCGGCACGCTGGAGCGGGTCGGCGCCGGCGCCTGGCCGCCCGGCCGCGTGGCCGAGGCATTGGCCGCCCGCGACCGCGCCGCCTGCGGACCGGTCTGTCCACCGCAGGGGCTTTACCTGACCGGGGTGGGCTACGAGACCCCGCCTTTCCCCGAGGGCGGCTAAGCTAGCGTCCCGCGCAAAGCGCGTCCCAGAGCGCGCCGAGGCCAGAGCGGATATCCGTGCCGGCAACGAAACCGAGCCGCTCCCGCGCCGTCTCGGGACAGCCGCGCGAGGCGCGGATATCGCCGCTGCGCGCCGGCGCATGTTCGATGGCGCTGGGGCCGCGCCCGGCCAGTTCGTCGATGATGCGCACCAGATCCAGCAGCGTGGTCTCGACCCCGGTGCAGAGGTTGAAGACCCGGGCGCCGGGCGCCGTCCCGGCCAGATCGCGGGCCCGCAGCAGGCCCTCGACCACATCGGCGACATAGATGAAATCCCGGCTCTGCAAGCCGTCGCCAAAGATCTGGTGCGGCCGATCCGCCAGCCGGTTGGCGCAGAATTTCGAGATCACCCCGGCATAGGGCGAGGCCGCATCCTGGCGCGGACCGTAGACGTTGAAGAAACGCAGCCCCAGCGCAGGCAGGCCGTTCACCTCGGCCCTGGCGCTGGCCTGATGCTCTCCGGCCAGCTTGTCGGCGGCATAGGGCGAAATCGGCATCGGCAGGTCGGTCTCGCGGCAGGCCGTGCCCGAACGATTGCCATAGACCGCCGCCGACGAGGCATGGATGACGGGAATGTTGCCGGCGCGATGCGCGGCATCGAGGACGGCCATGGTGCCGCCCAGGTTGATCCGATGCGCCGCCATCCAGTCCGAGATGCAAAGCTGCACCGAGACCCGGGCGGCAAGGTGGAAGACGCAGTCCACCCCGGCCAGCAGCGAGGCGATCAGATCGGCATCCCGCACATCGCCGCGGACCAGCCGCGCATCCGGACCCAGATTGGCAGGCCGGCCGCTAGACAGATCGTCAAGGACGGTGACCTCCTCGCCCGCGGCCAGCAGGCGGTCGACGAGATGGCTGCCGATGAAGCCGGCGCCTCCGGTCACGAGAACCCTTCGCTGCAAGCCTTTCCCTTTCCGCTTCCGCCGCCACTGGGCCGAAGCCTATAGATCGGCGGCGATCACCCCGCCATAACGTTCCGCAGCGGCGGGAGATCCGCAAGGTACCGGAAATAGCTGGGCCTTACTTGCGACCGCGCCGGCGGGGCCGTTCGTCCTTGTAAAGCACGATCAGGACGGTGCGCCAGATGATCCACAGGTCCAGCGCCAGCGTCCGGTTCTTCTGATAGATCAGGTCGATCTTCAGCTTGGTCGGCAGGCAGCGCCCGGCATAGGCGGCCTCGGTCGCCTCGGCGCTCTTGCAGCGGCGCAGGATGCGGTCCTCGTGGCGGTGATAGATCAGCGTCGCCAGACCCGTGACCCCGGGCCGGCTTTTCAGCACCTGGCCATAGACGAGGGGATAACGTTCGACATATTCGCGGATGGTCGGGCGCGGGCCGACGAAGCTCATGTCACCCTTGAGGATGTTGAACAGCTGCGGCAGCTCGTCGATGCGGGTGCGGCGCATGAAATGGCCCAGCGGCGTGATGCGCCAGGCCTTGTGCGCGCCGGTGACGCCGAAATCGCCCTCTTGCCGCAGCATGGTGCGGAACTTGAGATGCGTGAAGGTCCGCCCCGGCGCGACCATCCGCGGCGCGGCGTAAAAGATCGGGCGTCCCTGCACGACCAGCAGGATCAGCGCGAACACCGCCATGACGATGGACAACGGCACCAGCAGGACCAGCGCCAGAACGATGTCGAACAGCCGCTTCGACAGGGGCATGGTCGCCACGCCGTACGCATGCACTTCGCCCTTGAACCACGACATCTCGGGTTGGGGCAAGGTGGCGAGCCGCGCGATATCGGCCTTTTCCCAGTCTTGGTGAATCGTCACAATTCCGTCCCGCGTTTGGCGCTATGGCTAACTTTTCCCGCGTAACATAGCACTCCCGATTTTTGAACGGCTTCAAGGGCCAAACTGCACCAGACTTGCGCAACCGTGTCCTTTCGGCCAGTCTTTGCTCATTCTTCGGCAACCGGGGCGGGAGTCATGCGGAAATTTCTGGTGGTTCTGGACGATTCACGCGAATGCCTGAACGCCATCCGCTATGCCGCCCTGCGCGCCGCCAAGACCGGCGGCGGGGTGCAGGTGCTGGCGGTGATCCCGGCCACGGCCATCCAGCACGGCATGGGCGTGGCCGAGGTGATGCGCGCCGAAGCCTATGAGCGGATCGAGGCGCATTACGAGGTCTTCGCCAAATGGATGCGCGACCGCCCCGGCATCGAGCCCGAACTGGTGGTGCGCGAGGGCGAGCCGGGCGCCGAGCTTCTGGCGCAGATCCATGACGACCCCGAGATCGGCGTGGTGGTGCTGGCCGCCTCGACCGAAAGCGCGGGACCGGGGCCGCTGGTCACCCGGCTGACGCGCGAGGTGGCCAACCTGCCCTGCCCGGTCACCATCGTGCCCGGCGACATCTCGCGCGAGCGGCTGGAGCAGATCACCTGACGGGCCGGACCCTGCGGCGAATGGTCGCTGGCCCTGCCCGCGGCCGCCGCATCACGCTGGCCGCACCGCCCAGGACGGCGCAGACGGGTTGCCGGCGCCCGTGCCGGCAAATTTCATCGCGGTCGCAAGGCTTACCCGCCTGGGCGGCGTGCCGCTCCGACTTGACTTGACCACCCCTCGATCCCCATATCCCCGGACAAAGGAGCCCGCGCCATGTTCATCCAGACCGAAACCACCCCGAACCCCGCGACGCTGAAGTTTCTGCCGGGCGAAACCGTCCTTGGCAGCGGCACCGCCGATTTCCCCGCGCCCGAGACCGCGGCCGCCAGCCCGCTCGCGCGCCGCATCTTCGCCGTGCCCGGGGTGACCGGGGTCTTCCTCGGTTCGGATTTCGTGACCGTGACCAAGGCCGAGGACGCGGTCTGGGATCATCTGAAACCCTCGGTCCTGGGCGCGATCATGGAGCATTACCAGTCCGGTGCCCCGGCCATCGAGGGCGCGACCGCCAGCGGCCATAACGACCAGGACGGGCCGGACGCCGATATCGTCAACCAGATCAAGGAACTGCTGGATACCCGCGTGCGCCCGGCCGTGGCGCAGGACGGCGGCGACATCACCTTCCACGGCTTCGACCGCGGCGTGGTCTATCTGCACATGCAGGGCGCCTGCGCCGGTTGCCCCTCGTCCACGCTGACGCTGAAGATGGGCATCGAGAACCTGCTGCGCCATTACATCCCGGAAGTGACCGAGGTGCGGCCCGTTGGCTGACGCATTCTCGCTGGGCTTCGACACATCGGCCGCGCATTGCGCGGCCGCTTTGCTGCAAGGCGACCGCGTGCTGGTCCAGCGCCACGAGGACATGGCCCGCGGCCAGGCAGAGCGGCTGTTCCCGCTGCTGGAGGAGTTGCTGGCCGAGGCGGGCGTCGCCTGGCGCGACCTGTCGGCCATCGGCTGCGGCATCGGCCCGGGCAATTTCACCGGCATCCGCATCTCGGTCGCGGCGGCGCGGGGGCTGGCGCTGTCGCTGGGCATTCCCGCCGTCGGCGTCAGCGTGACCGAGGCCGCCGCCCATGGCCTGCCGCGCCCCTGCCGCGTCGCGGTGCCCTCGCGCTCGGGCGAGGTGATCTGGCAGGATTTCGGCCCCGGCCCCGCCACCCGGCCGCAACAGGGCGCGCCGCATCAGCTGCCGCCCGGTCCGGTGCCCCTGCCCCCCGTCATGCCGCTGGCCGAGGCCATCGCCCGCATCGCCGCCGCGCGGCGCGACCAGCCGGACCTGCCGCGCCCGGCGCCGATCTACCTGCGCCCGGCCGATGCCGCGCCGGCGCGCGACCGCGGCCCGCTGATCCTGTCATGACCCCCGAGGCTCTGGCGGCGCTGCATGGCCGCTGCTTTGCCGCCCATCCCCGGCCCTGGTCGGCGACGGAGTTCGAGGCGCTGCTGGCCGGACCGCTGAATTTCCTGCTGACCCGGCCGCGGGCCTTCCTGCTGGGCCGCGCCATCGCGGACGAGGCCGAGCTGCTGACGCTGGCTGTCGCGCCCGAGGCGCGGCGTCAGGGGCTGGCCTCGGCGCTGCTGGCAGATTTCGCCGCCACGTCACGGGCGCGCGGCGCGCGCGAGGCCTTCCTGGAGGTCGCCTCGGACAATGCGCCGGCGATGGCGCTTTACGCCGGCGCAGGCTGGGAAATCATTGGAAAACGGCGGAATTATTACGCGCCCGGCGTGGATGCGGTGCTGATGCGGCGCGGGCTCTGACCCAAGACAAGATTGTTGACGGATTCCGGCCCATGCGTCCTAATCCGAACATCCCGGGCTGACTCGCCCGCAAACCGTCTTGAGGTCCGACATGTCCCTGATGAAATCCCTGCTCGCCGGCGCCTGCCTGACCCTGCTGCCCGTCGCGGCCCTGGCCGATCCGGCGCTGATCTTCGACCTGGGCGGCAAGTTCGACAAATCCTTCAACGAGGCCGCCTATAACGGCGCCGAACGCTGGAAGGCCGAGACCGGGGGCACCTACAAGGAACTGGAGATGCAATCCGAGGCGCAGCGCGAGCAGGCCCTGCGCCGGCTGGCGCAATCGGGGGCCAATCCCATCGTGATGACCGGCTTTGCCTTTGGCGAGGTGCTGAACAAGATCGCGCCGGATTATCCCGACACGAAATTCGTCATCATCGACATGGTGGTCGAACAGCCGAACGTGCAATCCATCGTCTTCACCGAGGAGCAGGGCTCGTATCTGGCCGGCGTCGCGGCGGCCATGGCGTCGAAATCCGGCACGGTGGGCTTCATCGGCGGCATGGACATCCCGCTGATCCACAAGTTCGAATGCGGCTATGCCCAGGGCTTCAAGGCCACCAACCCCGACGGCAAGCTCATCATCAACTATACCGGCACCACCCCGGCCGCCTGGAACGACCCGGTGAAGGGGGGCGAGCTGCTCAAGGCGCAGGTCTCGCAGGGGGCGGATGTGGTCTATGCCGCGGCGGGCGGCACCGGCATCGGCGTCTTGCAGGCGGCGGCGGATGCCGGCGTGCTGTCGATCGGCGTGGACAGCAACCAGAACCACCTGCATCCGGGCAAGGTGCTGACCTCGATGGTCAAGGGCGTGGATGTTTCCGTCTACGAGGCCTTCAAGGCCGGGACCGAGGTCGAGCCGGGCGTCCGGGTCATGGACCTGGCCTCGGGCGGGGTGTCGCTGGCCATGGACGACAACAACCAGCCGCTGATCTCGGATGAGATCGCCGCCGCCATCGACGCCGCCGCCAAGGCCATCGAAGCGGGCGAGATCAAGGTGCATGACTACATGACCGACAACACCTGCCCGGTGCAGTAATGCCGGCGGCCGGCGCGCCGCACGAGGTCCCGGCGATCGAATTGCGCGGGATCTCCAAGGCTTTCGGGCCGGTGCAGGCCAACAAGGACATCGACTTGGTCGTGCCGCGCGGCACGATCCACGGCATCATCGGCGAGAACGGCGCCGGCAAATCGACGCTGATGTCGATCCTCTACGGCTTCTATCGCCCCGATGCAGGCGAGATCCTGATCGGCGGCAAGCCCATCGCCATCGCCGACAGCCAGGCCGCGATCCGCGCCGGCATCGGCATGGTGTTCCAGCATTTCAAGCTGGTGCAGAACTTCACCGTGCTGGAAAACGTGATCCTGGGCGCCGAGGATGGCGGGCTCTTGCGCCCTTCGCTGTCCCGCGCGCGCGGCGCGTTGAAGCGGCTGGCCAGCGAATACGGGTTGCAGGTCGATCCCGACGCGCTGGTCGAGGAACTGTCGGTCGGCCACCAGCAGCGGGTCGAGATTCTGAAGGCGCTGTATCGCCAGGCCGAGATCCTGATCCTGGACGAGCCTACCGGCGTGCTGACCCCCGCCGAGGCCGATCACCTGTTCCGCATCCTGCGCGGGCTGCGCGACGAGGGCAAGACCATCATCCTGATCACCCACAAGCTGCGCGAGATCATGGAGATCACCGACAACGTCTCGGTCATGCGGCGGGGCGAGATGGTGGCCTCGGTCAGAACCGCCGAGACCGGCCCGGCGCAGCTGGCCGAGCTGATGGTGGGCCGCAAGGTGCTGTTGCGGGTGGAAAAGCCGCCCGCCCGGCCCGGGGCGCCGGTGCTGGAGGTGCGGGGGTTGCGCATGGTCGATGCCGAGGGCGTCGAGCGGCTGCGCGGCATCGACTTGACCATCCGCGCCGGCGAGATCCTGGGCATCGCCGGGGTGGCCGGCAACGGCCAGACGCAGCTGCTGGAGGTTCTGGGCGGCTTTCCCGAGGCCGGGGCGAAGCTTCAGGGCGAGCTCCGGCTCAACAACGAGACCCTGCCGCTGAACGGCCCCGGGGCCGATGGCCGCGCCCGCCGCCGCGCCGGCATCGGCCATGTCCCCGAGGATCGGCAGGCCGAGGGGCTGATCATGGATTTCACCGCCTGGGAGAACACGGCCTTCGGCTATCACCACGCGCCGGAATTCCAGCACGGCGTGCTGATGGACAATGCCAGGATCCGCGCCGATGCCATGGACAAGATCCAGCGTTTCGACATTCGGCCGCCGAACCCGGACCTGGCGGCCAGGAACTTCTCGGGCGGCAACCAGCAGAAGATCGTGGTGGCGCGCGAGGTCGAGCGCAATCCCGACCTGCTGCTGATCGGCCAGCCGACGCGCGGGGTGGATATCGGCGCCATCGAGTTCATCCACAAGCGCATCGTCGCGCTGCGCGATGCGGGCAAGGCCGTGCTGCTGGTCTCGGTCGAGCTGGACGAGATCATGGCGCTGTCGGATCGCATCGCGGTGATGTTCGATGGCCGCATCATGGGCGAGCGGCTGCCCGAGGAGGCGACGACCGGCGATCTGGGCTGCCTGATGGCCGGGGTCGATCCCGCCGTGACCCCGCCCGAGGCGGCAATCCCGCCGCCGGCGGCGCCCGGGACGGATGCCGGCGGGGGCGCGGGATGAGGCGTCGCATGCCTCCGGCGGGAGTATTTGGGAAACGGAGAAAGCCGGGGGAGTCGGGCTGATGGAGCGAATGCCGAAATGGGCGGATGTGATCCTGACGCCGCTGATCTCGCTGGCGCTGGCCTTCGGGATCTCGGCGCTGGTGATCCTGGCCATCGGCGAAAGCCCGGTCGAGGCGCTGAAAGTCATGGTCGAGGGGGCGCTGGGATCCAGCTATGGCTGGGGCTTCACCCTGTACTACACCACGAATTTCATCTTTACCGGCCTGGCGGTGATGGTCGCCTATCACGCCGGCCTGTTCAACATCGGCGGCGAGGGGCAGGCCGCCCTGGGGGGCCTTGGCGTCGCGCTGGTGGTGCTGGCCCTGCCCTGGCCGCATTGGGCCCTGGCGCTGCCGGCGGCGGCCGTGGGGGCGGCGCTGTTCGGGGCGCTTTGGGCGCTGATCCCGGCCTGGCTGCAAGCCCGGCGCGGCAGCCATATCGTCATCACCACCATTATGTTCAACTTCATTGCCGCGGCGCTGCTGAATTACGTTCTGGTCAACCTGCTGCGGCCGGTAGGCAGCATGGACCCGGCCTCGGCCCGGTTCCCGGCGGCGGTGCATCTGCCCAAGCTTTCGGACATGGCGCTGGGGCTGGGCGTCGAATGGGGCCGGAACACCCCCGCCAACGTCACCTTCTTCATCGCCATCGCCGCCTGTGCGCTGGTCTGGCTGCTGATCTGGCGCACGCGGCTGGGCTATGAGATCCGCGCCTTCGGCAAGTCCGAGCCCGCCGCGCTTTACGCCGGCATCTCGCCGGTGCGGATCACCGTCCTGGCCATGCTGGTTTCGGGCGCGCTGGCCGGGCTGATGGCGATCAACAACGTCATGGGCGAGGCCGAGCGGCTGATGCTCAACGCGGTCGAGGGCGCCGGCTTCATCGGCATCGCCGTGGCGCTGATGGGCCGCAACCACCCGTTCGGCGTGTTCCTGGCGGCGCTGCTCTTCGGCTTCCTCTATCAGGGCGGGGGCGAGCTGGCGCTGTGGACCTCGATCCCGCGCGAGTTGATCGTGGTCATCCAGGCGCTGGTGATCCTGTTCACCGGGGCGCTGGACAACATGGTGCGCATGCCGCTGGAGCGGCTGTTCATGGCACTGCGCCGGAAGGGGGCGTGATGGATTTCGCGACCGTGATCCAGATCCTCGATTCGGCGGTGCGGCTGATGACGCCGCTGCTGCTGGCCTGCCTGGCCGGGCTTTATTCGGAACGTGCGGGCGTCTTCGACATCGGGCTCGAGGGCAAGATGCTGATGGCGGCCTTCACCTCGGCCTCCGTCGCCTATGCCACCGGCAGCGCCTGGCTGGGGCTTCTGGCAGGCATCGCGGGCGCGGCGGCCATGGCCGGGCTGCACGGGCTGGCCTCGATCAGCTTCCGGGGCAACCAGCTGATCTCGGGCGTGGCGATCAACTTTCTCGCCTCGGGGCTGACGGTGCTTCTGGGGCAGAAGATCTTCGGGCTGGGCGGCCGCACGCCGTCGCTCTCGGGCGCGGCGCGGTTCGGCGAGATCACCCTGCCCTTTGCCGACACCCTGCGCCCGGTGCCGGTGATCGGTCCGGTCTATGCCGAGCTGATCTCGGGCCACACCATCCTGGTCTATATCGCCTTCGCCATGGTGCCGCTGACCTGGTGGGTGCTCTATCGCACCCGCTTCGGATTGCGGCTGCGCGCGGTGGGCGAGAACCCGGCCTCGGTCGATACCGCCGGCGTCTCGGTCACCCGGCTGCGCTATGCCGCGGTGATGATCTGCGGGGTGCTGTGCGGCATCGCCGGAGCTTATCTCGCGACCGGCATCTCGGCCGGCTTCGTCAAGGAGATGACCGCCGGGCGCGGCTTCATCGCACTGGCGGCGCTGATCTTCGCCAAGTGGCGGCCGTGGAGCGCGCTGTTCGCCACCTTCCTGTTCGGGCTGATGGAGGCGGTGGCGAACCGCTTTCCGAATCTCGACCTGGGGGTGGTCACCGTGCCCTCGATGTTCATGAACGCCCTGCCCTATATCCTGACCGTCATCATCCTGGCCGGCTTCGTCGGCCGCGCCATACCGCCGCGCGCGGGAGGAGAGCCCTATGTCAAGGAGCGCTGAGCTTTCCCGCCTGATCCGCGACCGCGCCGGGGAAGAGCCGCCGGAATACGGGCTGATCCTCGGCTCGGGGCTCGGGCATCTGGCGGCGGCGGTCGAGGGCGTGGCGATCCTCTATTCCGACCTGCCGGGCTTTCCTCATGCCGGGGTGTCGGGCCATGTGCCGCAGCTGGTGATCGGACAGCTGGAGGGGCGCCGGGTCGCGGTCCTGGGCGGGCGGGCGCACTACTACGAATCCGGCCGCGCCGATGTCATGCGACTGCCGCTTGAGGTGCTGAAGGCCCTCGGCACCCGGCAGCTGATCCTGACCAATGCGGCGGGCAGCCTGCGCGCCGCGATGCCGCCGGGATCGCTGATGCTGCTGTCGGACCACATCGCCTTCGCCGGCACCAACCCGCTGATCGGCGAAGCCAGCGAGGCGCGCTTCGTGCCGATGAGCGATGCGCATGACCCCACCCTCCGCGCCGGACTGAAAGCCGCCGCCGAAGCCGAGGGGATCGCACTGCCCGAGGGGGTCTATTGCTGGTTCTCGGGTCCTTCCTTCGAGACCCCGGCCGAAATCCGCGCCGCCCGCATCCTCGGCGCCGATGCGGTCGGCATGTCCACCGTGCCCGAGGTGATCCTGGCGCGCTTCCTGGGCCTTCGCTGCGCCGCCGTCTCGGTCATCACCAATATGGGCGCCGGCCTCTCGGACGAAGCGATCAGCCACGAACATACCAAGGCCATGGCACCGCTGGGCGCGGCCAAGCTGGAACGCATCCTGCGCCGCTTCCTCGGCCAGGCCGCCTGACCCCCAGCTTCTCTGTTGTCCAAATACCCCCGCCGGAGGCCGCCGGCCGCGCTACCGGCGCCAACCCGGCATGCGCAGGCCCGCCAGCGCCGCCTCGACCTGCGCCGCTGCGGCATCCAGATCGTCGAGGCTCTCCAGCGCCACCACCGGGCCGCATCCGTCGTCGTGGCGCGCCCGGTGCTTTTCATAGCGCGGATCGTAATGGTCGCGCATCAGCCCCTCGGCCAACCCGTTCCAGTCGGCGGCATCGACCATGCGCAGCCAATCCGCGATCCGCTCGGCCGGGTGCGCCGGACGCAGCAGGTTCACGATCCGCGCCACGGCTTCGGGATCGGCGCAGGCCTCGGCATAGGCATGGGCGGTATAGGCGGCGCGGGCCGCGACCGGCACCGCGAGACGGATGCGCGGCGCGGCAATGATCGCCTGCCAGATGCCGCGCGGCAGGTTCAACTCGCCGATGCGCGAGCTTTCCGCCTCGACCAGCAGCGGCCGGGCGGGGTCCAGTGCCTCCAGCGCCATGGCGAGCCGGCTTTCGAATCGCTTCTGGCTGGGCTGGCCGCCCGGCAAGGCCCCGAACAGGCTGCCGCGATGGTTCGCCAGCCCCTCCAGGTCGATGACCTGGTGGCCGCGCGCGGCAAGACGGTGCAGGATCTTGGTCTTGGCGCTGCCGGTATTGCCGTCCAGCACCAACACCGGCGCGGCGACGGCGGCGGCGACGCGCTCGACCACCAGCGCCCGCCAGGCCTTGTAGCCGCCCTCGAGGCGCCCGACGCGCCAGCCGATTTGCGACAGGATGGTGGCGAAGGCGCCCGAGCGCTGGCCGCCGCGCCAGCAATAGACCAGCGGCCGCCAGCCGCCGCCGAAGCCGGACAGCGGCCCGGCGATATGGCGCGCGGCATTGGCGGCGACCATGGCGCCGCCCAGCTTGCGGGCGTCGAACGGAGAAACCTGCTTGTAGATCGTGCCGACCTGCGCACGCTCCTCGTCGGAAAGCACCGGCAGGTTGATCGCGCCCGGCAAATGGTCCTCGGCATATTCCGCGGGCGAGCGCGTGTCGATGACGGTGTCGAACCCGGCAAGCGCCGGATCCGAAAGCGATGTCAGGCGGATATCCACTTAATAGACGTAGACCGGCGTCCCGATCGGCACCTGCTCGAACAGATCCATCACCGCCTCGTTGCGCATGCGGATGCAGCCGTTCGAAACCGCGCGGCCGATCGAGTTCGGCTCGGTGGTGCCGTGGATGCGGATCGAGGTATCGTTGCCCTTGGCGTCGTAAAGATACAGCGCCCGCGCGCCCAGCGGGTTGGTCGGGCCGCCCGGCATGCCGTCCGCCCAGCGGGCATATTGCCCGGGATTGCGCTTGATCATCGCCGGCGTGGGGGTCCAGCTGGGCCATTCGGTCTTGCGCCCGACGGTGGCGCGGCCCTTCCAGACCAGCTCGTCCTTGCCGACGGCGACGCCATAGCGGACCGCCCGGCCCGGCGCCACGACATGGTAAAGGAAGAAGTCCTTCGAGACCACGACGATGCTGCCGACCTCGAAATCGTTGCGGATCGAGACCTCGGTCGGGGCATAGGGATCGCGCCGGGGCTCGGCCTGGGTGGTCAGCGCCGCGGGCTGGGCCTGTGCCAAAGCCAGCGAGGGCGCGGCCACCAGCGGCAAGGCGGCCATCAGCATCTGTCTGCGGTTCATCTGTCCGTCCTGAATCCTTGCGTTTCTTGATCATGCGCCTAACCGCTTGGACGCCCGGGATCAACTCAAAGCGCCGTGACGCGGTTGAAACGCGGAGGAAACGTGCCTAGCTTGCATCGGGAAAGGACCGCCCGCCATGACCTGCGCGACCTGTGCCCCCGCTTTCCGCCCGCCGCGCCGCGCATCCGCGCGCGCCCCGCATCTGTGCCGGGGCCGGGGTGGGCGCGGCTGTCGCTGCCATGTCGCGGCCCGTCCGCATCTGGCCCGCCCCATGCTGGCCGGAAACGGCCATGCGCTGCGCTGGCGGCCCGATGCCGGCGAGGGACCGCCCCGCCACCAGGTCCTGCACCACCTGCCCCAGCATCCGCAGGCCCCGCCGCATCCTGTCTGAATCGCGCCCTTCCCGCCATTCTGACAGGACAAACCGATGAAACATCACCAGATCGATGCCGAGCTGACCGTCACCGGCATGAGCTGCGCCTCTTGCGTGGGGCGCGTCGAAAAGGCCCTGGCCGCCGTGCCGGGCATCGCGAACCCGCAGGTCAACCTGGCCACCGGCAGGGCGCATTTCCACATCGAAACCCCCGAGGCCCTGCCCCGCGCCGTCGAGGCGCTGGCACATGCCGGCTACCCCGCCGCCCCGCTTGAGACCCGCCTGAGCATCGAGGGCATGAGCTGCGCCTCCTGCATGGGCCGCGTCGAAAAGGCCCTGGCCGCGCTGCCGGGCGTGAGTTCGGCGCAGGTCAACCTGGCCACCGGCAGCGCCACCATCCAGCATTCGCCCGCCGTCGCGCCGCAGGCGCTGGCCGATACCGTGACCGCCAAGGGCTATCCGGCGCAGGTGCAGGCCGAGGCCGGCCACCACATGCACGACCATGGCGGCGACGCGGCCGCGCTGAAGCGCAATTTCCTGGTCGCCCTCGCCCTGACCCTGCCGGTCTTCGTGGCCGAGATGGGCGGCCACGCCTTCCCGGCCTTCCATCACTGGCTGCACATGGCGCTTGGCCAGCGCACGCTCTGGGTGCTGGAGTTCCTGCTGACCACCGCCGTCCTGGCCGGGCCGGGGCGGATGTTCTTCCGCATCGGCTTTCCCGCGCTCTTGCGCCGCGCGCCCGAGATGAACAGCCTTGTCGCGCTTGGCGCCTCGGCGGCTTGGCTTTACTCGACCGTGGCGACCTTTGCGCCGGGCGTGCTGCCGGCGGATTCGGTGCATGTCTATTTCGAGGCCGCCGCCGTCATCGTCACCCTGATCCTGCTGGGCCGCTGGCTGGAGGCCCGCGCCAAGGGCCGGGCCGGCGACGCCATCCGCCGGCTGATCGAGCTTGCCCCCGACACCGCCCATGTCGCGCGCAACGGCCGGGTCGTGGAGGTCGCGGTGGCCGAGCTGCGCCCCGGCGACATCGTGCACCTGCGCCCCGGCGAGCGGGTGGCCGTGGACGGCGTGCTGACGGAGGGCAGCGGCGCCGTGGACGAATCCATGCTGACGGGCGAGCCGGTGCCGGTCGCCAAGAACCCCGGCGATCCGGTCACCGGCGGCACGGTGAACGGCAATGCGGCGCTGGCCTATCGCGTGACCGCGACCGGCGGTGACACGGTGCTGGCCCGCATCATCCGCATGGTCGAGGACGCGCAGGCCACCAAGCTGCCGGTGCAGGCGCTGGTGGACCGCATCACCGCGGTCTTCGTGCCGGTGGTGATCGGGCTGGCGCTGCTGAGCTTCGTGCTGTGGATGATCTTTGCCGGCTCGCTGGGACAGGCGCTGGTCGCGGCGATTTCGGTCCTCATCATCGCCTGCCCCTGTGCCATGGGGCTGGCGGTGCCGGTCTCGATCATGGTCGGCACCGGGCGCGGGGCCGAGCTGGGCGTGCTGTTCCGGCGCGGCGACGCGCTGCAAAGGCTGGCCGAGGCGCGGATCGTCGGCTTCGACAAGACCGGCACGCTGACGCAAGGAGCCCCCGCCCTGACCGCCATCGAGGCCGAGGACATCGCGCCGCTTGACGCCCTGCGCCTAGCCGGCGCGGCCGAGGCGCGCTCGGAACACCCGCTGGCCGCCGCCATCGTCGGTGCCGCCCGCGACAAGGGGCTGGACCTGCCCCCGGCCGAGGCGGTTCAGGCCACGGCGGGGCGCGGACTTTCGGCGCGGGTCGAGGGGCGCGCGCTGCTGATCGGCAACGCCGCCGCGCTGACCGAGGCGGGCATCCCCCCCGCCCCCGCCCTGATCGCCGCGGCCGAGGGCTGGGCGGCGAATGGCGCGACCCCGGTGCATCTGGCGGTGGACGGCCGGCACGCCGCCGCCATGGCGCTGGCCGATCCGATCCGCCCCGAGGCGGCCGAGACCATCGCCCAGCTGCACGCGCTTGGCCTGCAAACCGCCATGATCTCGGGCGACGTGCAGGCCACGGCCGAGGCGGTGGGACGCAAGCTGGGCATCGACACGGTGACGGCGGGCGTGCTGCCCGAGGGCAAGCTGGCCGCCATCCGCGAGATGGGGCCGGGCACGGTCTTTGTCGGCGACGGCATCAACGACGCCCCGGCGCTGGCGGCGGCCGAGACCGGCATCGCCATCGGCACCGGCACGGACGTGGCCATCGAATCGGCCGAGGTGGTGCTGGTCGGCGGCGATCCGATGGGTGTCGCCCGCGCCATCCGCCTGTCACGCAGCGTCATGCGCAATATCCGGCAGAATCTGTTCTGGGCCTTCGGTTACAATGTCGCCCTGATTCCCGTGGCCATGGGGGTGCTGGCGCCCTTCGGCGGGCCGCAATTGTCACCCATGCTGGGGGCCGGGGCGATGGCACTCTCCTCGGTCTTCGTGGTCAGTAACGCGTTGCGATTGAGGCGTGCCGCATGATGCTGAGAACCCTTGTCCTGATCCTGGCCCTTGCGGCCGCACCGATGGCGGCAGCGACGCCGCTGCGCATCCTCGCCTTCGGCGACAGCCTGACCGAAGGCTACGGCCTGCCGCGCAAGGACGGGCTGGTGCCGCAATTGCAGAACTGGCTGCGGGCGCGCGGCCATGACGTGCTGGTGCTGAACGGCGGGCTGTCGGGCGACACCACGGCGGGCGGGCGGGTGCGGATTGGCTATTCGCTGGCCCGCCACAAGCCCGATGCGGTGATCGTCGAGCTGGGCGGCAACGACCTGCTGATGGGCTTTTCCCCGGCCATGGTCGAGGACAACCTGGACTCGATCCTCGGCCAGGCCGGCAAGGCTGGCCGGCCGCTGTTGCTGGTCGGCATCGCCTCGCCCGATCACGACGACCCGCTGCGCCGCGACTGGGCCGAGGTCTGGCCGCGCATGGCCGCGCAGCATGATGCGCTGCTGATGGAGAACCTGTACCAGCCGCTTTTCGACCTGCCGGGCGAGGGCTACAAGACCATGCTGCAACCCGACGGGCTGCATGCCTCGGCCGAGGGCGTCGGGCTGATCGTGCAATCGTTGGGCCCCAAGGTCGAGGCGCTGATCGAAAAGGCCGAAGCCCGGCGCTAATGCCCTGCGGCGTGGCCGGGAATGCGCTTGCTGTCCACCGGCAGGCTGGCCTCGACCTTGCCGCAGGGGCCGAAATCCAGCGTCAGCGCCAGTTCGTCGCCATCCTTGAGCGGGCGCTTCAACCCCATCAGCATCACATGATCGCCGCCGCGCGCCAGTTCATGCCGGGCCCCGGCGGGGATCAGGATCGGATCGGCCTTGACCATCCGCATCACGCCCCCCTCGTCGCGATGCGTGTGCAATTCGACCCGCTCGGCCGCATCCGAGGCGACGGCGGAAAGCGTGCAGGCCTCGGCCCCGCGATTCTCGATCACCATGAAGGCGGCGCCGGAGCGTGGATTTGCGGCGCGGGCATAGCCGTCATGGACGGCCAGCGCCGCATCCTGCGCCGGCGCGGCAAGGGGAATCAGGCCCAGGCAAAGGGCGGGCAGCAGCGGTTTCATCTCTTCATCCTTGCGGTCGGGCAAGCCTAGCGCCGGATGCGGCCGACCGCACCCCCATTCCGCCACGGGGCGCGCGCATGCCATGGAAAAGGCCCGCCGGTCGGGGCGGGCCTTGATGCGAAAGCGGCAGGGAAATCAGAGGCGCGAGGCCACGTTTTCCCAGTTCACCAGGTTGTTCAGGAAGTTTTCCAGATATTTCGGCCGCGCGTTGCGGAAGTCGATGTAATAGCTGTGCTCCCACACGTCGCAGCCCAAGAGCGCGGTCTGGCCGAAGCAGAGCGGGTTCACGCCGTTCTCGGTCTTGGTGACCTTCAGGCTGCCGTCCTTGTCCTTGACCAGCCAGGCCCAGCCCGAGCCGAACTGGCCAACGCCGGCCTCGGCGAATTTCTTCTTGAACTCGTCCACCGAACCGAAGGCTTCGGTCAGGGCCTTTTCCAGCTCGCCCGGGATGGCGCCGGGGTTCGGGCCCATCATTTCCCAGAACTGGGCGTGGTTCCAGTGCTGGCTGGCGTTGTTGAAGATGCCGTTCTGCGCCACGGCGCCCGACTGGTAGGTGCCCTTGACGATGTCCTCAAGGCTCTTGCCTTCCCATTCGGTGCCGGCCACCAGCTCGTTCAGCTTGTCGACATAGGCCTTGTGGTGCTTGTCGTGGTGGTATTCCAGCGTCTCCTTGGACATGCCGCCAGCGGCCAGCGCGTCGTGAGCATAGGGAAGATCGGGAAGCGTAAAGGCCATTTTCGATTTCCTTTCCAACGGTTTCGGATTGTGTTCTGGCACAGGAGCCAGTCGGGGAAAAGCCCTGTCGGCCGCTAAACGCCTTCAATGCGGCGCGGGTTCCTGCCCTATCCGCCGCCGGGAGAGCCGCAGACCCCGGTTCCGGTCATCACATTGTCATAGCCAAGCGCCGTCGCCGTCACCCGGGCGCTGCCATCGGATTTTTGCACCGTCAGCCGATAGTCCAGCCGCTCGGTCCGCTGCCCCGAGGCATTGCGCACCCCGGCCAGCGCCCAGCCATAGCTGCGGCTCGTGCGGTCGTCGGCGGTCATGCGCGCCTCGATCGGCTGGCCGACAAGCCGTTGCAGGATCGGGTCGAAAACCTCGATCCGGCCCTGGCGCGGGCCGGCGGTCTGGCGCGTCATCATGATGAATTCGGGCACCCAGCCGGTGCCGCTTTCGTCGATGATCTGGCACATCATCACCACCGGCGGCTCTTGCCCCCGGTCCTGCGCCCGGACGGCGGGAGCCGGCACCGTGAGGCCGGCAAGCAGAAGGGCGGGCAGGAGCAGGGCGGGGCGCATGGAATCAACCGGATGGCTTTCACCCTCCATCCATACGCCGCCCTGCCGCCGCCACAAGCCCCAGAGCAGGCCCTAGCGCGGGCTAAGCTGCGTGCCCGGCGCCGCGGCGCCGGTCAGGATGCCGCGCAGATAGTCGGTGACCGAGCGGAAGCCGATCAGCACATAGCCGCCCGGCTCGCGCCAGATGCCGCAGGCGACCTGGGCCGCGCGGGTGCGGCGCAGCCCGTCCTCGGGCATCGCCGCCAGATCGGCCGGGCAGAGCTTCATCAGCACGTCCAGCGCCTTGGCGCCCTGGATGCGGAACACCGCGCGCATGTCGCTGACATCCAGCGCCAGCGCGTGCTCGGTGGACAGTGCGTCCTGCAACGCGGCCAGCGCCTCGGCCGTCTCGGCCCGCGGCAGCACCAGCAGCAACTCGTCCGGCGACATCCAGCCGAGGGACCGGCTGCCATCGGTGGTGATGCGGCCCTGTCCGGGCAGCGCAACCCCGGCCGCCCCGGCGATGGCATCGCCCGCGCGCGTCAGGTCGGCGCGGATCTGGATCATGCCCCAGTCCTGCACCTGAGAGATCTTCGCCAGTGCCTCAGCCATTCGCCCGGCTCCCTTCCTTGTCATAGAAGACCGGATCGACGATCCGCGCCTTGTAGCTTTCCTGACCCGCGACGGGGAATTCCAGCACCTCGCCCATGCGGTCGGGCCCGTGTCGCACCAGACCCATGGCGATGGGCTTGTTCAGTGTCGGCGACATGTAGGTCGAGGTCACGCGGCCCTGCGTCTTGCGCTGGCCGTTGGCGTTCACGCCCTGATCGACGGCATAGACGCCATCGGGCAGAACCCGCCCGTCCAGGCTTTCCAGGCCGACCAGCTTCCAGCGCCCGGGATCGGTCATGAAGCTGCGTTCCTGCGCGCGCTTGCCGATATAGTCGGCCTTCTTCTTGCTGATCGCCCAGCTCATGCCCAGATCCTGCGGGATCACCGTGCCGTCGGTCTCGTCGCCGATCATGATGAAGCCCTTTTCGGCGCGCATGACATGCATGGCCTCGGTGCCGTAGGGGGTGACGTTCAGGTCACGGCCGGCCTCATGCAGCTTTTCCCAAAGCTCCAGGCCCCGGTTCGCGGGCACCGCCACCTCGAAGGAAAGCTCGCCCGAGAAGCTGATGCGATAGACGCGGGCGGGGATGCCGGCGATCTCGCCCTCGATCCAGCCCATGAAGGGCAGCGCCTCGGGCGACAGGTCGATCTTGCCGCCCAGCCGCTCCAAGAGCACGCGGGCCTTGGGGCCGACCACGGCGACCTGCGCCCATTGCTCGGTGACGTTGGCGGTATAGACCTTCCAATCCCACCATTCGCATTGCAGCCAGTCCTCGAAATGGCCGTGCATGCGGTCGGCGCCGCCGGTGGTGGTATGGACGAGCCAGGTGTCCTCGCTGAGCCGCGCGGCGACGCCGTCGTCGCTGAGGAAGCCGTTCTCGTTGCAGATCAGGCCATAGCGGCACTTGCCGACCGGCAGGGTGGACATCATGCCGGTATACATCATGTCGAGGAACTTGCCCGCATCCGGACCCTTGACGATGATCTTGCCCAGCGTCGAGGCGTCGAGCGTGCCGACGCTGGCCCGCACCGCCCGGATCTCGCGCGCCACCGCGTCGCCATGGCTTTCGCCGCCCTTCGGGTAGCAATAGGGGCGGCGCCAATGGCCGACCGGCTCGAAGAAGGCGCCGTGGCTTTCGTGCCAGCCATGCATGGGCGTCTTGCGCAGCGGCTGGAAGATCTCGCCCCGCGCCTCGCCGGCGATGGTGCCAAGGGTCAGCGGCGTATAGGGCGGGCGGAAGGTCGTGGTGCCCGTGGCCGGGATCGACTGGTTCAGCGCATTGGACAGCACGGCGAGGCCGTTGATATTGCTGACCTTGCCCTGGTCGGTCGCCATGCCGAGGGTCGTATAACGCTTGGTATGCTCGACGCTGTGATAGCCTTCCTGCGCGGCCAGTTCGACATCCGAGACCTTCACGTCGTTCTGGAAGTCGAGCCACATCTTGAACTTCATCTTGCGCGTGGCGTGGGCCGGCATGACCCAGACCGGCATGGTCGCCGCCTCGGCCTGCGCCCCGGTCAGTTCGGCCGCCAGCAGGTCGCCCGCCGCCGCACCCACGCAGCTGGCCATCGCCTTGCCGTCGGCGCCGGTCGGCGGACGGTTCGGGTCGGGGGCGAACATCGACTGCGCGTCGGACCAGTTCAGCTTGCCGCCGCAATGGCTCCACAGGTGGACGACCGGCGACCAGCCGCCGGACATGGCGACGCAATCGGCATCGACGGTCTCGGTGACCTGACCCGAGCCGGAATGGGCGCAGATCTTGACCGCCTCGACGCCATGGCCGCCCTTGATGCCGGCGACGGCGCTGCCGGTCAGGACGCGCACGCCGCGGGCGCGCACCGCCGCGGGCAGCGCACCCTCGGCCGTGCTGCGGGCGTCGATCACCACCGGCACCTCCAGCCCCGCATCCAGCGCCGCCAGCGCGGTGCGATAGGCGTCGTCGTTATTGGTGACCACGACGATCCGGCGCCCCGGCGCCACGCCGTAAAGGTCGATATAATCGCGCACGGCCGAGGCCAGGATCACGCCCGGCACGTCATTGCCGGCAAAGCTCAGCGGTCGCTCCAGCGCGCCGGTGGCGACGATCACATGGCCCGCGCGGATGCGCCACAGGCGCTGGCGCGGGATGCCCGCGTTCGGGTCGTGATCGGCCAGCGATTCCCGCACCAGCAGATAGCCGTGGTCGTAAAGCCCGGTCGCCTGGGTCGAGCGGCGCAGGGTGACGTTCGCCATGCCCCGCAGCTCGGCGAGCAGCGCATCGACGCGGGCCTGGCCGTCGGCATGGTCGGTGGGGGTGCGGCCGCCGAGATGCGGCGTCTGCTCGACCAGCCAGACCGACTTGCCGTCGCGTCCCGCGTCTCGGGCCGCGGTCAGGCCGGCAATGCCGCCGCCGACCACCACCACGTCCACATGGGCATAGGCCTGCTCGTACTTGTCCGGGTCGGCCTCGGTCGGGGCCTTGCCCAGGCCGGCCGAGCGGCGGATGATCGGCTCGAACACATGCTTCCAGAACGGGCGCGGATGCATGAAGGTCTTGTAATAGAAGCCCGCCGGGAAGAAGCGATACATCCAGTTGTTGATCGCACCGATATCGGCGTTCAGGCTGGGCCAGCAGTTCTGGCTGGTGGTGGCCATGCCGCCGACCAGCGGCGTGGTGGTGGCGCGCTGGTTCGGCTCGAACCGGCCTCCCTGGCCAAGACCGAGCAGCGCGTTCGGCTCTTCGGCGCCGGAGGCGATCGGGCCGCGCGGGCGGTGATACTTGAAGCTGCGGCCCATCATCAGCTGGCCGTTCGCCAGCAGGGCCGAGGCGAGCGTGTCGCCCGCGACCCCGCGCATCTGGCGGCCGTCGAAGCGGAAGGGCAGTTGATAGGCGCGGTCGATCAGGCGGCCGCCGCGCGGCAGGCGGAAGGGTCCGGTCTCGGTCATGCGTTCAGGCTTTCGGCGGGGGTGTCGGCAGGGGCTTCGGTCCAGTCGGGCTGCCAGTCGGGGCGATGCGCCCGGATGGCGGCGACGATCTCGGGCGTCGGATGCGGGGTCTGGGCGCTGTAGGTGCCAAAGACCTGAAGCGTGGCGGTGTCGCGCGCGGCCATGAACCACTTGCCGCAGCCATAGGCATGGCGCCAGCGTTCGAAATGCACGCCCTTGGGGTTCTTGCGGGCGAAAAGATAGGCTTCGAATTCCTCATCCGTCGAGCCGGGACCAAAGCGCTTCAGATGCGCCTCACCGCCGGGCTGCAACTCGGTTTCCTCGGCCGCAATGCCGCAATAGGGACAGGTCAGGGTCAGCATGGATCACTCCTTGGGCGGCAGGTCGCGCAGGCAGGCCGGCGCCCAGGAGGTCGGCCGGACGCGCACAACGTCGATGCAAAGCTGGGAATCGATGGGAAATCCGCGGCCGGGAATGCCCCGCACCGGCGCGCGGGCCTGGCGGCTGGCGCGGATCGCGGGGTCGGCTTGCGCAGGGCAGAGGGGCAGCGCGCTCAGACGCGACTGCGCCGGGCCGGAATGGCGCCAGGACAGGCGGCCCGGCATGGCACGACAAGGAACCGAGGGGCGGATCGCCCCCCGGCCCTCGGGAGAAGGGGCGCCCGAAGGCGCCGGGACAAGCGCCTTAGTTGGCCGGCGCCGCAGGCTCGGCCGGAGCCGGAGTGGCAGGCTCGGCCGGGGCGGGAGCAGCGGGATCAGCCGGAGCAGCGTCTGCCGGGGGTTCGACCGAGACAGCGCCGTCATCAGCCGGCGCGGGTTCGGACGAGACGGCCGGCGCGGCCGGCGGTTCGGTCGCTGTCGGCTCGGTGCCGGAAGACACGAACCAATAGATGACGACCAGCACGACGACGACGACGCCGACGATGAGCCAGAGGTTGCTCTTGTTCTGTTCGGCCATGAAGAAAACTCCTTGGTCATGGTGACGTAACTCAATAATTCACCAAACAAGAAAGAGTTTCCCATAACTTGCAGGGAATTTTTCGCGCCGGCGGCGGGATGGGCAAAAATCGGCCCAAAACCCGGGGTTGCCGGCAGGATCATGCCCGCGCCGCCCATCAATGCGCCACCCCCGCGGCGACGCTTTCGTCGATGAAGCGGCCCTCGACGAACCGGTTCAGGCCGAAATCGGCGGCCAGCGGGCCGGGCTGGCCCTTGGCGACCAGTTCCGCCATGGCCCAGCCCGAGCCGGGAATGGCCTTGAAGCCGCCGGTGCCCCAGCCGCAGTTGACGAAGATGTTGCCGACCGGCGTGGCGGACAGGATCGGCGAGCGGTCGCCGGTCATGTCCACGATGCCGCCCCATTGCCGCAGCATCTTGAGCCGCGACAGCATCGGGAAGGTCTCGATCAGCGCCCGCACGGTCTCCTCGACATGGTGCCAGGAGCCGCGCTGGGTGTAGTTGTTGAAACCGTCGGTGCCGCCGCCGATCACCATCTCGCCCTTGTCGGATTGCGACAGGTAGCCGTGGACGGTGTTGGCCATGATGACGATGTCGCAGCAGGGCTTGATCGGCTCGGAAACCAGCGCCTGGAGCGCCAGCGATTCGATGGGCAGGCGGAAGCCGGCCATCTCGGCCAGGACCGAGCTGTGGCCGGCGGCGATCAGCGCCAGCTTGTCGCATTCGATGCGGCCCTTGCCGGTATTGACCGCGCGGACCTGGCCGTTCGCGGTCTCGATGCCGGTCACTTCGCAGTTCTGGATGATGTGCATGCCCATGGCCGAGCAGGCGCGGGCATAGCCCCAGGCCACGGCGTCGTGCCGGGCGGTGCCGCCGCGTTCCTGATACAGCCCGCCGAGGACCGGATAGCGCGGCCCGTCGATATTGATGATCGGCAGCATGTCCTTGATGCGCTTGGGGCTGACCCATTCGGTCGCCACGCCCTGCAACTGGTTGGCATAGACCGTGCGCTTGTAGCCGCGCACCTCATGCTCGGTCTGGGCCAGCATCAGAAGGCCGCGCGGGCTGAACATGATGTTGTAGTTCAGATCCTGCGACAGGTTCTCGTAGAGTTTCAGCGCCTTGTCATAGATCGCCGCCGAGGGGTCCTGCAAATAATTGGAGCGGATGATGGTGGTGTTGCGGCCGGTATTGCCGCCGCCCAGCCAGCCCTTCTCGATCACCGCGACATCGGTGATGCCGTAGTTCTTGCCCAGGTAATAGGCGGTGGCGAGGCCATGGCCGCCGGCGCCGACGATGACGACCTGGTATTTCTTCTTCGGCTCGGGACTGGCCCAGGCGCGTTTCCAGCCGGTATGCAGCCGCATCGCCTCTTTCGCGATGGCGAAGACCGAATAGCGGCCGGTGCTGGAACTTGCAGATGCGGGCATGGCGGGACCTCTTGCGACTCGACCCGTGCAGAGTGAAGCGAGGGCGGTTTTCGGGCAAGCCGCGTTGCGACGGGGCGATTGTCGAATTGCGTCAGGGGTCGGCGCAGATGTCCCGCGGTCCGCCTCGCGATTTGTCGCAGGGCTTTGACTTTCTCGCCCGGCCGAAAACCGCTATCACCGGGCCAGCCAAAGAGAGGAAGCCGATGTTCTGGATCATCTGCGCCGCGCTGGCGGCGGTGGTGGCGGCGGCCATCGCCGCGCCGCTTCTGCGCCGGCAGGGCGAGGGGGCCGAACCCACCGCCGCCTATGACCTGCGAATCTATCGCGATCAGCTGCGCGAGGTGGAACGCGATCTGGAACGCGGCCTGATCGATGCGGCGGATGCCGAACGGCTGCGGGTCGAGATCGGGCGCAAGGTTCTGGCCGCCGACCGCGCGCTGGAACGCGCCGGCAGCACCCGGCGCAGCGCCGGCGGCTGGGCGGCGCTGGCGGTCCTGGCCGTGCTGCTGGGCACGGCCTTCCTGCTGTATCAGCGCATCGGCCAGCCAGACCGGCCCGACACGCCCATTGCGCAACGCATCGCCCAGGCGCAGGCGCTTTACGACAGCCGCCCCAGCCAGGCCGAGGCCGAGGCGCAGACCCCCAGGCCCGCCCGCCCCGAGCCCGATGCGGAATATGTCGCCCTGATCGAGCGGCTGCGCGAGGCGGTGCAGAAGAACCCCAACGACCCGCGCGGGCTGGAGCTGCTGGCCGAGCACGAGGAAAGGCTGGGCAATCTGGTCGCGGCCAAGGACGCGCAGCGCCGGCTGGTCGCGCTGCGCGGCGACAAGGCCGGCGCCGGGGATCTGGCGCGGCTGGCCAGCCTGACCATCGAGGCGGCCGGCGGCATCATCACCCGCGACGGCGAGGAAGCCGTGGCCCAGGCGCTGGCACGCGATGCCCGCAATCCGCAGGCCCGTTTCATGGCCGGGCTGCTGCACCTGCAAAACGGCCGTCCCGACCAAGCCTTTCCGATCTGGGCCCGGCTGCTGGCCGAGGGGCCGGAGGATGCGCCCTGGATCGCGCCGATCCGCGGCTCGATCCAGGACCTGGCCTGGTTCGCCGGCCATCCGGACTATACCCCGCCCGAACCCGCCGCCGCCGGCACGTCGGGCATGCCCAGCCTGCCCGCCATGCCCGGCCCCGATGCCGATGCCATGGCCGCGGCCGAGGGGATGACCGCCAAGGAGCGCCAGCAGATGGTCGAGGGCATGGTCAAGGGGCTGGAGACCCGGCTTGCCACCCAGGGCGGGACGCCCGAGGAATGGGCGCGGCTGATCTCATCCCTGCCGGTGATCGGGCAAAAGGACCATGCCGCCGATATCCTGGGCGAGGCGCGCAAGCTGTTCGCCGGCGACCCCGCGGGGCTGGAGGTGATCGAGGCGGCGGCAAGACAGGCCGGGCTGGAATGATCTGCGAGAACGTCGAAGCCTTCGCCGAGGTCCTGCCCCGCACCGGCGCCGTGGCCGGTCTGGACCTGGGCACCAAGACCATCGGCGTCGCGGTCAGCGACGGGCTGCGCAGCGTCGCCTCGCCGCTGACGGTGATCCGGCGCACGAAGTTCACCGCCGATGCGCAGGCGCTGCTGCAAATCGTGCAGGACCGGGCGCTGGTCGGGCTGGTGCTGGGCCTGCCGCGCAACATGGACGGCAGCGAGGGGCCGCGCGCGCAATCGACCCGCGCCTTTGCCCGCAATCTGGAGCGACTGACGCCGCTGCCGATCACCTTCTGGGACGAGCGGCTTTCGACCGTGGCCGCCGAACGGGCGCTGCTGGAGGGCGATACCTCGCGCAAGCGCCGCGCCGAGGTGATCGACCAGGTCGCGGCCGGCTATATCCTGCAAGGCGCGCTGGACCGGCTGCGCTTTCTGGGGGCCGGCGGATGAAGCCGTCGACCCCCTGCATCGACATCTGCAAGATCGACCCGGCAAGCCGGCTGTGCACCGGCTGCCTGCGCAGCATCGACGAGATCACCCGCTGGGGCCGCATGACCGAGGCCGAGCGGCTGGCCATCATGGCCGAACTGCCCGCCCGCGCCCGGCCCTTTCGCCGCGAGGCGGATTAGCGCGTCACCACCCGCACCTCGCGAATCGCGGCCTTGAGCCGCACCCGCGTCTCGACCGGCTCGCGCGCCACGGCATCCAGGATCGCCCGCATGTCGCCGCGCAGCCCGTGCAGCTGGTCGACCAGCGACAGCACCAGGGCCAGCGCCTCCTCGTCGAGGTGATAGCCCTCGGCCAGATCGACGACCAGGTTCAGCCGCGCCAGGTCGATCTCGCGGAACAGCGGCCCCTGTTCGGATTGCACCGGCACGACGACGCCGGCACGGATATAGCGTTCCAGCTGGTCGGGCGTCAGGTCGCCGACCGCCTCCAGCGTTTCGGTCAGGGTGTAATGGGGCTGGGTCATTTTCCCCTCCTCGGATCATAGGCATGGTTCTGACGCCAGTCCTCCATGAAGCGCGCCAATTCGTCATCGACCCTGGGCGGCATGACGATCTTCAAGACGACATGCTGGTCGCCGCGCCGCCCGTCCGCGCCCTTGATGCCCCGGCCCTTCAGCCGCAGCTTCTGGCCGGAGCTGGCGCCGCGCGGGACGGTCAGCATCACCGGGCCGTCGATGGTCTGCGCCTCGACCCTGCCGCCCAGCACGGCCTCGTCGATGGTGATGGGCAATGTGGTCTCGACATCGCTGCCATCGCGCCTCCAGTCGGGATCCTCGGCCACGATCAGGGTCAGCAGCGCATCGCCCGGCTCGCCATTGCCCATGCCGGGGCCGCCCTTGCCGCGCAGGCGGATCACCTGGCCGTCATGCGCGCCCTCGGGGATCCTCACCTCCAGCACACTGCCGTCGGGCATGGTGATCCGGGTCGAACCGCCGCGCGCCGCGGTCATGAAGTCGATCTCCAGCGTGAAGCGCTGGTCGGGGCCGCGCATGTCGAAACTCCTCGCTCCGCCGCGCCGGCCGCCGCCGCCGCGCCCGAACAGGTCCGAGAACACGTCCGACAGATCGTCGAAACCGTGGTGCTGGCGATAGGGATTGTCGCCCGATTCGGCATATTCGCGATAGTAATGCCGCTGCGGCCGCTCCTGCCCCTGGGCGTCGATCTCGCCACGGTCGAAGCGGGCGCGCTGCTCGGGGTCCTTCAGCAAGTCATAGGCGGTCGAGGCGGCCTTGAAGCGCTCATGCGCGGCGGGGTCGGGATTCAGGTCCGGGTGGTCGGTCTTGGCGATCCGGCGATAGGCCCTCTTGATGTCGTCCTGGCTGGCATTCTTGTTCAGTCCCAGCGCCTTGTATGGATCGTCGGCCATCGCCGCGGCTTCCTTTCTTCACCTGTCATCCCGGGAACGCGGGGCGCGCGCCTCGGGTTTCATGCCCGTTCCGGCCCGGCCGCGGGGCCGAGAAGCTGCCGCCCGGCAGGAAGCCCGCCCCCAGCGGCAGCGCGGCCGCCCCCAGCGTGCGGGCCCGGCGGCCCAGGGTTCCGGCGCGCACCTCGGGCAAGGTCACGCCGTGGTGGCGCATCGCGGCCAGCCTGTCGGTCGTCGCCTGGACCAGCGCCGCCCGCAGCGCGGCCGGCATGGCACCGTCGATCACCACCAGCGGCAGGTCCAGCACCGCGACCGCCCCCAGCGCCGCATGGGACAGCACCTGCGCCGATTCGTCCAGCCATTGCCGGGTGATGGCCGGCGGCACGGCCCAGTCCGCGTCGTCCAGCGGCAGGTCGCCCCCCAGCGCCGTTTCCAGCACCGAGATCGAGGCCACGTCCAGCACCTGCCGGCCGCCCGGCACCGGATAGGAGCCCATCGCCCCGGCATTGCGCGACGGCCCCAGCCGCAGCCGCCCGTCCAGCACCACGCCGCCGCCGGCGAAATGCGCGACGTAGAAATACAGGAAATCCTCGGGCAGCTCATCCGTGCCGAACATCATCTCGGCCCCGCAGGCGCAGGAGCCGTCATTCTCCAGCCAGACCGGCAGGTCCAGCGCCTCGGCCAGTTCCGCGCGCAGGTCGCGGCCGCGCCAAGGCGCCATCTCCTCGGCCCAGTCCCACAGGTAAAAGGGGCTGGCGATGCCCATGCCCGCCAGCCGCGCCCGCTGCGCCCCGGTCAGATCCGCGAGGATCTCGGCCACGCCGTCGACGGCAAAGTCGCGGATCGCGTCGGGCTGCGGATAGGCATGGGGCAGCAACCGGATCTGCCGGATCTGGCCGGCGAAATCGACCAGCACCAGCTCGGCCACCCGGCGCCCGACCTTGAGGCCCAGGAACAGCGCCCCGTCCGGGGCCAAGGCCAGCGGCAGCAGCGGCTGGCCGACCTTGCCGCGCCGGCGCTCGCCCCCCGCATCCAGCAGGCCGGCCGCGATCAGCTCGCGCGTGATGTTGGTGACGGCCTGCGCCGACAGGCCCGTGGCCTGGGCCAGCGCCGCCCGCGGCATCGGTCCGTTGCGGCGAATCAGCCACAGGATCTGCCGCTCGTTCTGGCTGCGGACCCCCTGCGGCGTCGCCGCCGGAATGGTGTTCGGCATGGTCGCTTCCTCCCCTTCCCATATAAATCAACAAAATTGATTTATTGACAAGCCCCTCTTTCTTCGGCAGCCTTTTGCAAGGAGGCGGCGGTCAGACCCGCCCAGAGGAGGAAGGACATCATGACCAAGACGACACTGCTGCGCGCGGCGCTGGCGGGCACGGCCCTGACACTGGTTGCCGGCATGGCGCAGGCGGACAGCGCCTGTCTGATCACCAAGACCGACACCAACCCCTTCTTCGTGAAGATGAAGGAAGGCGCGCAGGCCAAGGCGGCCGAGCTGGGGATCGAGCTGAAATCCTATGCCGGCCGCATCGACGGCGACCATGAAAGCCAGGTCTCGGCCATCGAGGCCTGCATCGCCGACGGCGCCAAGGGCATCCTGATCACCGCCTCGGACACCAAGGCCATCGTCGATTCCGTCCAGGCGGCGCGGGATGCCGGGCTGCTGGTCATCGCGCTGGACACGCCGCTGGACCCGATCGACGCGGCAGACGCGACCTTCGCCACCGACAATTTCAAGGCCGGCGAGCTGATCGGCCAATGGGCCAGGGCCACCATGGGCGACGCGGCGGCCGAGGCCAAGATCGCGCTGCTGGACCTGGCGATCTCGCAACCCTCGGTCGACGTGCTGCGCGACCAGGGCTTCCTGCAGGGCTTCGGCATCGAACTGGGCGACCCCGAGAAATGGGGCGACGAGACCGATCCGCGCATCGTCGGCCACGAGGTCACCTCGGGCAATGAGGAAGGCGGGCTGAAGGCCATGGAGAGCCTGCTGGCCAAGGATCCCGACATCAACCTGGTCTATACCATCAACGAACCCGCCGCCGCCGGCGCCTATGAGGCGCTGAAGGCCGTCGGGCGCGAGAACGACGTGCTGATCGTTTCGGTCGATGGCGGCTGCCCTGGCGTGCAGAACGTCGCGGAGGGCGTGATCGGCGCCACCTCGCAGCAATATCCGCTGGACATGGCGTCGCAAGGCATCGAGGCCATCGCCGCCTTCGCCAAGGACGGCACCAAGCCCGCGCCGACCGAGGGCAAGGATTTCGTCGATACCGGCGTGCAGCTGGTCACCGACAAGCCGGCCGAGGGCGTCGAATCCATCGATTCGACCCGCGGCACCGAGCTTTGCTGGGGCTGAGCCTCGACTGAACCGCAGGGCGGGGGATGCCTCGCCCTGACCACAGGCAGCGGCGTCCGAAGCGGCGCCTTGCAAAGGGGGGAGACCGTCCATGTCATCCGACACCAAGACGGCCGCCGGCTACGAGGAGGGCCTGCAAGGCGCCTCGGACAAGGTTGCCGAGTTCCAGGAACAGAAAACCGCCCTGAAGCGCCTGCAGCACTGGCTGCACATGACGCCCTCGGCGGTGCCGATGATCGTTCTGGTCGCGGCGATCATCGTCTTCGGCCTGCTGTCGCCGAACTTCTTCAAGGCGGTGACCCTGTCCACCATCCTGCAACAGATCGCCATCGTCGGCATCCTGGGCTGCGCGCAGTCGCTGGTGGTGCTGACCGCCGGGATCGACCTTTCGGTCGGCGCCATTGCGGTGTTCTCCTCGGTGCTGATGGGGCAGTTCACCTTCCGCTACGGCATCCCGGCGCCGCTAGCCATCGCGCTGGGGCTGGCGGCGGGCACGGCCATGGGCTTTGCCAACGGCTGGCTGGTGGCGCGCATCAAGCTGCCGCCCTTCATCGTGACGCTGGGCACCTGGCAGATCATCCTGGCGGCGAATTACATCTATTCCGCCAACGAGACCATCCGCTCCTCGGCCATCGCCGCCGAGGCGCCGGCGCTGCAATTCTGGGGCTATTCCATCCAGCCCGGCGGGGTGAAGATCCTCTACGCCGTCTTCCTGATGGTGGCGCTGGTCGCGCTCCTGGCCTATGTGCTGCGCCATACCGCCTGGGGCCGGCATGTCTATGCCGTGGGCGACGACCCGGAGGCGGCGGAGCTGGCCGGGGTGCGCACCAAGCGGGTGCTGATCCAGGTCTATGCGCTGGCGGGCCTGTTCTGCGCCATCGCCGGCTGGGTGATGATCGGGCGCTTCGGCTCGGTCTCGCCCTCAGCCTCGACCGGGCAGCTGGGCAATATCCAGTCCATCACCGCGGTGGTGATCGGGGGCATCAGCCTGTTCGGCGGCCGCGGCTCGATCGTCGGCATGTTCTTCGGCGCGCTGATCGTCGGCGTGTTCGAAATGGGGCTGAAGATGGTCGGCACCGACCCGCAATGGACCTTCTTCCTCATTGGCCTGCTCATCATCCTCGCCGTGGCGGTGGATCAATGGATCAGAAAGGCATCGGCATGACACAGGAACCGCTTCTGAAGGCCCGTGGCCTGGTCAAGCGCTATGGCAAGGTGACGGCGCTGGACCATTGCGACTTCGACTTGATGCCGGGCGAGATCCTGGCCGTCATCGGCGACAATGGCGCGGGCAAGTCTTCGCTCATCAAGGCGCTGTCGGGCGCGATCCAGCCCGACGAGGGCGAGATCACGCTGGAGGGCCAGCCGGTGAAATTCGCCAGCCCGCTGGATGCGCGCGGCTACGGCATCGAATGCGTCTACCAGACGCTGGCCATGTCGCCTGCCCTCTCCATCGCCGACAACATGTTCATGGGCCGCGAATTGCGCAAGCCCGGCATCATGGGCCAGTGGTTCCGCAAGCTCGATCGCCCGGCGATGGAGAAATTCGCCCGCGAGAAGCTGACCGAGCTGGGGCTGATGACCATCCAGAACATCAACCAGGCGGTCGAAACGCTGTCGGGCGGCCAGCGCCAGGGCGTGGCGGTGGCGCGGGCAGCCGCCTTCGGCTCGAAGGTGGTGATCCTGGACGAGCCGACGGCGGCGCTCGGCGTCAAGGAAAGCCGCCGCGTGCTGGAGCTGATCCGCGACGTGCGCTCGCGCGGCATCCCGATCATCCTGATCTCGCACAACATGCCGCATGTCTTCGAGGTGGCGGACCGCATCCATATCCACCGGCTGGGCCGGCGGCTCTGCGTGATCCGGCCGGACGACTATTCGATGTCGGACGCGGTGGCCTTCATGACCGGCGCCAAGGTGCCGGACGAGGTGGCGACGGCGGCTTGAGCGGCACGGCTGCGGGGGGCTCTGCCCCCCGTCCTTCGGACTCCCCCCGGGATATTTTTGCATGGAAGAAATACTGGATCGGATTGCGCGGCTTGGGCCCGGGCGGAGAATCGTCGCCATCGTGGGGGCGCCGGGATCGGGGAAATCCACCCTGGCCGCGCGGCTGGTGGCAGGGCTCTCGGATGCGGTCCTGGTGCCGATGGACGGGTTCCACCTGGACAACCGGCTGCTGGAAGCGGATGGGCTGCGCGGCTGCAAGGGCGCGCCCCAGACCTTCGACGCGGCGGGCTTCGTGGCGCTGGTGCAGCGGCTGAAGGCGGGGGGCGAGGTGATCCATCCGGTCTTCGACCGCGCGCGGGACCTGGCCATCGCCGGCGCCGGCCGGGTCGCGGCGAACACAAGGCTGGTGGTGGTCGAGGGCAATTACCTGCTGCTGGACCGGGCGCCCTGGCGCAAGCTGGCCGGGCTCTGGGACCTGTCGGTGATGCTGGACGTGCCGATGGCGGAGTTGCGCCGCCGCCTGACCGCACGCTGGCAAGGGCTGGGCCGCTCGCCCGCCGAGGTCATGGCGCATCTGGAGAACGACCTCGGCAATGCCGAGCTGGTGCAGCGCGAATCGCTGCCCGCCGATCTGCTGGTCCGGCCCGCAGCTATGTCTTCGGCCGAAACGCCTTGATGCGGGCCGGGTCGGTTTCCACATAGGCCGCCCCGATCAGGTCGAGGCAATAGGGCACCGCCGCGAAAACGGCATCGAGGCAGGTGGCGATGGCCGAGGGCTTGCCGGGGAGGGTGATCATCAGCGTCGCGCCGCGGATGCCCGCGGTCTGGCGCGACAGGATGGCGGTCGGCACCTCGCGCAGGCTGGCGCGGCGCATTTCCTCGCCGAAGCCGGGCAGTTCCTTGTCGATGACATCGGCCATGGCCTCGGGCGTCTGGTCGCGCGGCGCCGGGCCGGTGCCGCCGGTGATCAGGATCAGGTCGGCGCCCTGTTCGTCGGCCAGATCGCGCAGGCAGTCCGCGACGATCTCGCGCCCGTCGGGGATGATGCGGCGGGTGATGTCCATGGGCGAGGTGACGGTGGCGCGCAGCCAGTCCTCGGCCCCCGGCCCGCCCCTGTCCTCGTATGCGCCGCTGGCGGCACGGTCCGAGACGGTGACGATGGCGATATGGGCGGGGCGGTCGGCGGGGCTCTGGGTCATGGCGGCATCTTGGCGCAGGCGGCGCGCGAAGGGAAGCGCGTCTCAGCCGCGCCGCGCCGCCTCGATGGCCGCGACGTCGATCCGGGTCATCTCCATCATCGCCTCGAAGGCGCGCTTCGCCTCGTCGCCGCCGGCGGCCAGCGCGTCGGTCAGCACCCGCGGCGTGATCTGCCACGAGACGCCCCACCTGTCCTTGCACCAGCCGCAGGCGCTTTCCTGGCCGCCATTGCCGACGATCGCGTCCCAATAGCGGTCGGTTTCCTCCTGGTCGTCGGTGGCGATCTGGAACGAGAACGCCTCGTTGTGCCGGAAGGTCGGGCCGCCGTTCAGGCCGAGGCAGGGGATGCCCGCGACGGTGAACTCGACCAGCAGCACATCGCCCGCCTTGCCCGAGGGGAAGTCGCTGGGCGCGTGGCGCACCGCGGTCACGGCGCTGTCGGGAAAGGTCTCGGCATAGAAACGGGCGGCCGCCTCGGCCTCGCCGTCATACCAGAGACAGACGGTGTTCTTGGCCATGGTCATGTCCGGTTCCTCCTTGAAGCGTTGCCTGCGGGCAAACGCGCCATGGCACCCGCGGTTCCCCCGGCTTCGCCGCGGCGGGAGTATTTGGGAAACGGTGAATGAGAGGCGCGGGGCGCCTGCGGCGGGAGTATTTAGGGAACGAAGAAGCCGGCCAAGGCGGCGGGTCATCGGGCGGCTTAGCCAGCAAAAAGGCCACGGAACCTGTCCGCGGCCTTTGGAATGCCAATGCCGGTGCGGTTACTTGAACCGGGCGTTGCGGTTCGCGACCAGCTTCAGCCGCAGCGCGTTCAGGCGGATGAAGCCCGCCGCGTCCTTCTGGTCATAGGCGCCGGCATCGTCCTCGAAGGTGACGTGCTTTTCGCTGTAGAGCGAATGGTCCGACCAGCGGCCGACCGTATGGGCGCTGCCCTTATAGAGCTTCAGCCGCACGGTGCCGGTCACATGCTCCTGGCTCTTGTCGATCAGGGCTTGCAGCATCTCGCGCTCGGGCGAATACCAGAAGCCGTTATAGATCAGCTCGGCATAGCGCGGCATGATCGAATCCTTGAGGTGGCCGGCGCCGCTGTCCAGCGTGATCTGCTCGATGCCGCGATGCGCTTCCAGCAGGATGGTGCCGCCGGGGGTCTCGTAGATGCCGCGCGACTTCATGCCGACGAAACGATTTTCCACGAAGTCGAGCCGGCCGATGCCGTGCTTGCGGCCGTATTCGTTCAGCCGGGTCAGGATGGTGGCGGGCGACAGCACCTCGCCATTGATCGACACCGCGTCGCCGCGCTCGAAGCCGATCTCGATGTATTCGGGCTGGTCGGGCGCGTCCTCGGGGCTGACGGTGCGCTGATAGACGTATTCGGGCGCTTCCTCGGCCGGGTTCTCCAGCGCCTTGCCCTCGCTGCTGGTGTGCAGCAGGTTGGCATCGACCGAGAACGGCGCCTCGCCGCGCTTGTCCTTGGCGATGGGGATCTGGTTCTGTTCGGCGAATTCGATCAGCTTGGTGCGCGAGGTCAGGTCCCATTCCCGCCAGGGCGCGATCACCTTGATCGAGGGGTCGAGCGCATAGGCCGACAGCTCGAAGCGCACCTGGTCGTTGCCCTTGCCGGTCGCGCCATGGGCGACGGCATCGGCGCCGTGCCGGTGTGCGATCTCGACCAGATGCTTCGAGATCAGCGGGCGGGCGATCGAGGTGCCCAGCAGATAGAGCCCCTCATAGACCGCATTGGCACGGAACATCGGGAAGACGAAATCGCGCACGAACTCCTCGCGCACGTCGACGATATGGATGTTTTCCGGCTTGATGCCCAGCAGCTCGGCCTTTTGGCGCGCCGGCTCCAGTTCCTCGCCCTGGCCGAGATCGGCGGTGAAGGTGATGACCTCGCAGCCGTATTCGGTCTGAAGCCATTTCAGGATGATCGAGGTGTCGAGCCCGCCCGAATAGGCAAGGACGACTTTCTT
Source organism: Paracoccus sp. MKU1 (assembly GCF_001447385.1). Taxonomy (GTDB): domain Bacteria; phylum Pseudomonadota; class Alphaproteobacteria; order Rhodobacterales; family Rhodobacteraceae; genus Paracoccus. The sequence continues at coordinate 245,661 of NZ_LLWQ01000193.1, forward strand.
CGGCGCGTCGGACATGGTTGGCCCCCAAAAGCAGATTCCGGCAGGGAATAGGACCATTCGCCGGTTGTCACAAGAGGAGCGGCGTGAATAACCCCGACCCAGTCAACAACCGCAAAGCAGCGAACAGGGCAGGCAAACATGCGCAATCGGGCAGGCGCCATTCGGGATTGGTGGATCCGGCAGGAACAAAGGATGCGCAGCTTGCGGCAGGCGTGCCTGCCCGCGTCGCTGGCGCTCCTGTCGTTGGCGGCGCTCGGTGTGGCGGCGATGGCGTTGCTGCCGCTTCCCAGACCGGTGGGCCTGGCGATTGGCGGAACGGTGGCCTTGCTGCCCTTGCTGTTGGTGTTTTTCTGGCTGATCCACATTCCCGATATCTGGAACGTCCCGCCAAGCTGGGTGGCGGTAACGACATTGCTTATCTCGCTGCCCCTGGTGCTGTTCGGGCAATATTTCGCTGCGCAGACTCTGAGCGAGATCTTTCGGGACGCGCCCGCGCTCTTTCCCATCGCCTCGGCCGTCGCAGGCTACCTTGGCGTCTTGTTGGGGGCGCTTGCTCTGATCGGCTATGCCGGGCTGGCTTTCCTGACGGTTCTGGTGAGCTGGGCACTCCTCACCGGATTCATCGGCTGGATCGGTGGTCGGCGCTTTCTGCGCGATGTGGCCGCCTATGCTGTCGCGGCGCTGCTGATCGGCTGGACGGTCGGCTCGGTCGCGCACCTGGAACGCCTTGCGCGCAATCTGGTGACCCACATCGCGGTCGAGGCCGATTTCCATTCGGATCACCGGTGCAGCACCGCCGGATGGCCGGAAGGCGTCACGCGGGTCGCCTTTATCGGGGACGAACAGGTGCTGGGCTATATCCTTCCAGACCGGCGCATCGTCGCACTGTCCTGCCGACGCGCGGGCGTTATCGGTCATTCGGGCTGAGGTGTATTGCGAATCCACGCATTTCGCGCCATGGCGGGGACATGGAAAACTTTGCCGCCTCTGTCCGCCAGGCAGAGATCGCGCTGCGCGACCTCTTCGAGCCGACGCCCTTGCAGAAGAACGACCACCTCTCGGCGAAATACGGCGCCGAGATCTGGCTGAAACGCGAAGACCTGACGCCGGTGCGCAGCTACAAGCTGCGCGGCGCCTTCAACGCCATGCGCAAGATCGGCGCCGGATCGCAGGGGCATTTCGTCTGTGCCAGCGCCGGCAACCATGCCCAAGGCATGGCCTTTGCCTGCCGGCATTTCGGGACCAAAGGCACGATCTTCATGCCGGTCACCACGCCCAGGCAAAAGATCGACAAGACCCGCATCTTCGGCAACGGCGCCATCGAGATCGTGCTGACCGGCGATTATTTCGACCAGACGCTGGCCGCGGCGCAGGACTTCGCCCGCACCCACGGCGCGACCTTCCTGTCGCCCTTCGACGATGCCGACATCATCGAGGGGCAGGCCACGGTCGGGCTGGAGCTGCTGGACCAGCTTGGCGGAGCGGCCCCGGACATCGTCGTGCTGCCGGTCGGCGGCGGCGGGCTGGCCGCCGGCGTCACCCGGCTGCTGGCCGAACTGGCCCCCGGCACGCGCGCCGAATTCGCCGAGCCGGAAGGCGGCGCCAGCCTGCGCGAGGCGCTGCTGGCGGGCCACCCCGTGACCCTGCCCGCCGTGGACAATTTCGTGGACGGCGCCGCCGTGGCTCGGATCGGCGACCTGCCCTTTCGCGCGCTGGCCGGTTTCGGCGCCGGCCGGGTCCATACCGCGCCCGAGGACCGCATCTGCGCCACCATGCTGGAGATGCTGAACATCGAGGGCATCGTGCTGGAACCTGCCGGGGCGCTGGCGGTGGACGTGCTGTGCGACATGCCCGACCTGGCCGGCAAACGCGTGGTCTGCATCTGCTCGGGTGGCAATTTCGACTTCGAGCGCCTGCCCGAGGTCAAGGAACGCGCCCAGCGATTCTCGGGCCTCAAGCGCTATTTCATCCTGCGCATGCCGCAGCGGCCGGGCGCCCTGCGCGATTTCCTGTCGCTGCTCGGTCCCGAGGACGATATCGCGCGGTTCGAATATCTGAAGAAATCGGCGCGCAATTTCGGTTCGGTCCTGATCGGCATTGAGACCACCGCCCCGGAAAATCTGGAACGGCTGTGCGAAAGGCTGGAGGTGGCGGGTATCGGCTATCGCGACATCACCCGCGACCCGGTGCTGGCCGAGTTCCTGATCTGACCCGCTAGGCACGGCGCGCCCGCCGGTCGGGATGCAATGCCGCATCCAGCTGGCGCATCAATGCCTGTTTCGAGGCGGAGTAGCTGGCCAGCAGGGATTCCAGATCAACCTCGGCCGGCCGGCCGCCGGCAGCCTTGCGTTCGCCCGTATCGCAGAGCGTGCCGAACTCGGCAAAGCCCAGGTTCCAGGCGCAGCCTTTCAGGAAATGCAGGTCTGTTTCCAGCCGCAGCGCATCGCAGCGCGACAGGCGCATGATGACGCCTTCGACCTCGTCCAGAAACAGCTCCAGGATCAGCTGGAATTCGTCATCGCCGACTTCTCCGCGCAGTTCGTTGATACGGTTCCAATCCAGCATGGACAACCCTCGGAAGAATCATGCCTCGTTCATAGCAGAAATTTCATCCATAACGTGTTAATCGCGAAAATTGTCTGGATTAACGGAACCTTCAGGGCCGGTGGTCTAGACCCTTGCGCATGATGATCCTCGACAGCCAGGCCGTAAATTCCATCCCCCATAGCTGGCGGCTGGTCCTGCTTGTCGATGACAGCCGGGCGCAAAGGCGGACGCTGGCGGTGCAGCTGATCCGCGCCGGCTATCATGTGGTCGAGGCGGCCAGCGGCGAGGAGGCGATGCGCATCTGCCTGGAACGGCGGCCCGACATCGTGATCTCGGACTGGATGATGCCGGGGCAAAGCGGGCTGGAATTCTGCCGCCGCTTCCGCGAGATGCAGTCGGACCGCTATGGCTACTTCATCCTGCTGACCTCGCGCAACGACAAGAAGGACATCGCCGCGGGACTGCGGGCCGGCGCCGACGAATTCCTGACCAAGCCGGTCTCGGGGGCCGAGCTGCTGGCCCGGCTTTCGGCCAGCGAACGCATCCTGCGCATGGAGGAAAGCCTGCGCAACGCCAATGCCCAGCTCAACGCCACGCTGACCCAGCTGCGCGAGACCCAGGCGGCGATCGAGCGCGACCTGCGCGAGGCGCAGCGCCTCCAGCAGGGGTTGGTGCGCGAACGCCATGGCCGCTACGGCGATTTCGACCTGTCTCTGCTGATGCGCCCGGCCGGCCATATCGGCGGCGGCCTGGTCGGGTTCTTTCCGATCAATGCCCGCCGGGTCGGGTTGTTCGCGCTGGACGTGGCGGGGCATGGCGTGGCAGCCGCCCTGCTCAGCGCCCGGCTGGCGGCGCTGCTTTCGGGGGCGACCGATCAGAACATCGCGCTGCGCATCACCGAGCTGGGCCTCTACGACGCCCGTCCGCCGGCCGAGATCCTCAGCCACCTGAACAGGCTGATGATCGAGGAATTGCGTACCGAATCCTATTTCACCATGGTCTATGCCGACCTGGATTTCCTGACCGGAAAGCTGCGGCTGGTGCAGGCGGGCCATCCTCATCCGGTGCTGCAACGCGCCGACGGCCGTATCGAGCGGATCGGGCGGGGCGGCCTGCCCGTGGGGGTCTTTCCCCATGCCGATTATGACGAGGTGCAGCTGGTGCTTGCCCCCGGCGACCGGCTGTTCATCAGCTCGGACGGGCTGACGGAAAGCGAGAATGCCCGCGGTGAGCCGCTGGGCGAAGACGGGCTGCACGCCATCCTGCGCACCAACGCCACGCTGCGCGGCGATGCGCTGCTGGAATCGATCTGCTGGTCTGCGGCGCATTATGCCGCCGGGCGGCGCAGCGACGACATCTCGGCCGTGCTGATCGAGCGGCAGGGGGCCGGCGACCGTCCATGGGGCTGAGGCCCGACTCAGATTCTGCGCAGCGCCGCCCGCACGAAAGCGCGCAAGCCCGGATCGGGCAGCAACCGCGCGACCTGCGGCAAGGGCACCCAATGCGCCTCATGCCCCGGCTCGGCGGGGGCGCCCAGCCGCGCCACCGGACGCGCCAGCCAGACGGTGCAGAGCTTTTCGGCCCAGAACCCGTAATCCGGCATATAGCAGAACCGCCGATAGGCACCGAAACGGCGCGGATTGCCAATGCTCCAGCCCGTCTCCTCGCGTACCTCGCGATGCAGGGCGGCCAGCGGCGATTCGCCGGGGTCGATGCCGCCGCCGGGCAGCTGGAACTCGGGCTCGGGCGCCTGCTGAAAGGTCAGCAGCACCGCGCCGTCGCGGATCAGCAAGGCATAGGCGCCCCGGCGCAGGCGATAGGCCCGCCGCCCCGGCGGCGATCCGAAACGCGGTATCATCCTGCTCCCTTCCCTTCTTCATGGCAACCGAATGGCGGATCCGTCCCGGCCGGCAAGGCCAGGGCCATATCCCGGCTCGAGCGCATGCTTTCACCGTTTCCCAAATACTCACGCGACCGCGCCACCGGCAGCAAGACCTGCCTGACCGGGCGTTGCCGGTCAAAGCAAAAGCCGCGCAAACCCAAGGGCTTGCGCGGCTTTTGTTCATGGTGCCCAGGAGAGGACTCGAACCTCCACGCCTTGCGGCACACGGACCTGAACCGTGCGCGTCTACCAATTCCGCCACCTGGGCAGGTCGCGTGAGCCGGGTGATTAAGCCCAGCCGCGAGGGGTGTCAACGGGGGATCGGCAAAAATCTTCACGCCGCCTCGAATCTTTTTCCGCCCCCTTTTCGCGCCGCCGTTTCCACCCTCGTTCCGGCCCGTATTTCCCGGCGCGGCAGGACCGCCGACCGGAGCGATGGCCAGCAAGGCGGACAATACCGTTCCGGTCCGGGGACTGCGGGAAAGTGGGCCGGAGCGGGAACCTCTACAGGGGCTATCGGTCATCAAGGCTCCGATAAGCGGATTTCCCGCGGGCGATGCCGAGCCCCGCGCAGGCCACGCCATCGCGATCGGCACGGGAATGAGCGGGGAACCGCGGGCCTGCGCCCGGCCGCGGCTGCTGAAGGCACAACCCGAAGGCCCTTGTCGGTATGATCGGCGGTTCCTCGGACCTTTACGCTGCGGCGCCGGAACGCCCGATGCGCGGTGTGGCGCGGCGTGATCGTCGCAGGCCGGCGGCCACGGCTTGCCGCTGGCCGAAGCCTTGGGTATTGAACGGACAAGCACGCATGAAGGGAGCGCCGCATGTCCGCAGCCAAGCTTGTCACCATCTATGGCGGGTCTGGATTCCTCGGCCGGCAGATCGCCCGGATCATGGCCGCCCAGGGCTGGCGCATCCGCGTCGCCGTCCGCCGCCCGAACGAGGCCGGGGTGGTGCGCACCTATGGCGCGCCCGGCCAAGTCGAGCCGGTGCCCTGCAACGTCCGCGACGACCTGTCGGTGACCGCCTGCATGGCAGATGCGGATGCGGTCATCAACTGCGTCGGCATCATGGTGCGCGAGGGCAAGAACACCTTCGACGCCATCCACGAGGAAGCCGCGGGCCGCATCGCCCGCATCGCCGCCGAGACCGGGGTAAAGCAGTTCGTGCATGTCTCGGCCATCGGCGCGGACCCGGATTCGGACAGCCGCTATGCCGCCTCCAAAGGCCGGGGCGAGGCCGCGGTTCTGGCGCAGCGCCCCGATGCGGTGATCCTGCGGCCCTCGGTCATGTTCGGCCCGGACGACCACTTCTACAACCGCATCGCCTCGATGACGCGGCTGGGGCCGATCCTGCTGGTTCCGGGCGCGAAGACGCAGATGCAGCCGGTCTATGTCGAGGATGTGGCCCGCGCCGCCGCCATGGCCGCCTCGGGCCAAGCCGAGCCGGGCATCTACGAACTGGGCGGGCCGGACGTGCTGACCATGCGCGAGGTGGCGCAGCAGGTGCTGACCGCCACCGGCCGCCGCCGCGCCATCATCGGCCTGCCGCATTGGCTGGCGCGGGTGATGGGATCGGCGCTGGACATCGTGCAGACCCTCACCGGCGGGCTGCTGACCAACCGCATCATGACCCGGGATCAGGCGCGGCTGCTGCGCCGGCCGAACCGGGTCTCGGGCCAGGTCAAGACCTTCGCCGACCTGGGCATCGAACCGGCCGCCGCCTCCGCCGTCATCGAGGGCTATCTGTGGCGCTTCCGTCCCGCGGGGCAATACGAGGCGATCACCGCCTCGGCGAAGAACCTGCGCAACAGCTGATGGAGCACAATACCCTCGTTGCCGTCGCCCTTGGTCTGCTGGAGGGGCTGACCGAGTTCATTCCCGTGTCCTCGACCGGCCACGTGCTTCTGGCGGGGCATTTCCTGGGCTTCGATTCGCCCGGGCGCGCCTTCGAGGTGCTGATCCAGCTGGGCGCGATCATGGCCATCCTGGGCGTCTATTCCGGGCGGCTGTGGCGGATCTTCACCAGCGCGCCGCATGACCCGCGCGCGCGGCGCTTTATCCTGGCGGTGCTGCTGGCCTTCCTGCCCGCGGTGGTGATCGGCGTGCTGGCGCATCGCATCATCAAGGAAGTGCTGTTCGAGACACCGGCCCTGATCGCCACCATGCTGATCGTCGGCGGCGTGGTGCTGCTGTTCGTGGACCGGATGGCGAACCGGCCGCGCCATTTCTCGGCCGAGGATTTCCCGCTGCCCATGGCGCTGAAGATCGGCTTCATCCAGTGCCTGGCGATGATTCCCGGCGTCTCGCGCTCGGGCGCGACCATCGTCGGTGCCCTGCTTCTGGGCGCGGACAAGCGTTCTGCCGCGGAATTCAGCTTCTTCCTGTCCATGCCGACGATGCTGGGCGCTTTCGTCTATGACCTCTACAAGAACCGCGACATCCTGGACGCGGCCGCGGCCGGGAACATCGTGATCGGCTTCGTTTGCGCCTTCCTGGCGGCCGTGGTCGTGGTGCGCGGGCTGCTGAACTATGTCTCGACCTATGGCTACGGCTTCTTCGCCTGGTGGCGAATCGTGGTCGGGGCCGTGGTTCTGCTGGCTTTGCAGGCAGGTTGGTAAACAATGCTGACCTTTTTTTTCGCATTTGCAGCATGAAAAATCCGGGGGAGACCGGAAAATCGTTAATTAGGTCAACATAGCTGACTTTTCTTTGATGACGGCCTGACTTATCAGGCTGTGAACACCCTCGTCATCGAAGGACGCGCAGCCATGGCCACGCAGAAGATGCTCAAATTCGTCACCATCGGGCGCGAGATGCCCGAGAAACGTGACGCGGCATCCCGCTCGGAAGATTTCCACGAGATCTATCGCGAGTTCGCCGAAGCCAAGGCCAAGGAACAGGCCAGCCGGTGCAGCCAATGCGGCGTGCCCTATTGCCAGAGCCATTGCCCGCTGCACAACAACATCCCCGACTGGTTGCGCCTGACCGCCGAGGGCCGCACCCAGGAAGCCTATCTGCGCAGCCAGGAGACCAACACCTTCCCCGAGATCTGCGGCCGCATCTGCCCGCAGGACCGGCTGTGCGAGGGCAATTGCGTCATCGAGCAATCCGGCCACGGCACCGTCACCATCGGCGCCATCGAGAAATACATCACCGACACCGCATGGGAGGAAGGCTGGGTCACCCCCGCCGCCCCCGCGCAGGAACGCCCCGAATCCATCGGCATCATCGGCGCCGGGCCGGGCGGGCTTGCCGCCGCCGACCGGCTGCGCCGCATGGGCTTCCAGGTCACGGTCTATGACCGCCACGACCGCGCCGGCGGGCTGCTGATCTACGGCATCCCCGGCTTCAAGCTGGAAAAGGACGTGGTCGAGCGCCGCACCCGGCAGCTTGTCGAGGGCGGCGTGGATTTCGTGCTGAACGTCAATGTCGGCGAGGATATCAGCTTCGACGCCATTCGCGGCAAGCATGACGCGGTGCTGATCGCCACCGGCGTCTACAAGACCCGCGACCTGGACATCGACAATGCCGCCGCCAAGGGCGTGGTGCGGGCGCTGGACTACCTGACCGCCTCGAACCGGGTCGATCTGGGCGACGAGATCCCCGATTACGAGGATGGCGAACTGAACGCCAGGGGCAAGCGCGTCGTGGTCATCGGCGGCGGCGACACCGCCATGGACTGCGTGCGCACCGCCATCCGCCAGGGCGCGCAATCGGTGAAGTGCCTGTATCGCCGCGACCGCGCCAACATGCCAGGCAGCCAGCGCGAGGTGCAGAATGCCGAGGAGGAAGGCGTCGAATTCGTCTGGCTCTCCGCCCCCGGCGCCTTTACCGGCCATGTCACCGGCGAAGCGATGGTCGCGCAGGAACGCGATGTGGACGATACCGGGGACATCCCGACCATCAGCGCCGTGCGGGTACAGAAGATGCGCCTGGGCCAGCCCGATGTCTCGGGCCGGCAGTCGCCGGAACTGATCGAGGGCGCCGATTACGACGAGCCGGCAGAGCTGGTCATCAAGGCGCTGGGTTTCGAGCCCGAGGAACTGCCGCGCCTCTGGGGCGTCGATGGGCTGGAGGTGACGCGCTGGGGCACGATCAAGGCCGATTACCAGACGCATCAGACCAGCCTGCCCGGCGTCTTTGCCGTGGGCGACATCGTGCGCGGCGCCTCGCTGGTGGTCTGGGCGATCCGCGACGGCCGCGAGGCCGCCGACAGCATCGCCGGCTATCTGTCCGGCGCTGCCCGGGTCGCCGCCGAATAGGGGGGAAGGCCATGGCATCTCGACCAAGCATCAATCCCGCAGCGCGCGGCGTGGCGCTGGCGGCAGGAATGGCAGCCTTGCTGTCCCTTCCGGCGCTGCCCGCCGCGGCGGCGAATTTCACCCCGCCCTCGGGCTGCAAGCTTGAGGTGACGGTGCAGAACCGCGGTTGCAGCGTCTCGCAGCATTACCGCTGCGGCGCGGATGCGCCGGGCGACCAGTGGGTGACCTATTTCACCCCCGAGGGCCCGACCTTCCAGTCGCGCATCGACCGCGAGACGCGCTGGATGGAAAGCACCGACCTGCGCACCGGCCTGACCGACGTGCTGGAGGATCAGGCGCAGGACCATGCCTCGTTCTCGACCCTGCTGGCGACCGGGCGGGACGATTTCGATTTCTGGACCCGCTCGAACAGCGGCGAGCGGCTGCGCCATGTCGGCCATGACGAGCTGACCGGCGAAAAGGTGCAGATCGACGGCGTGACGCTGGAGGTCACGCGCTTCGAACTGACCACCTATGGCGAAACCGGCCAGGTGCTGATCCAGCGCCGGGGCCAGCAATTCATCAGCCGCGCGCAAGGGCGGTTCTATGGCGGCGCCGAGACCTCCGAGGACTGGACCGGCGCCGCGCAGCAGACCAACGACAGTCCGGTGACGTTCTCGTTCCCGGGGCAGCCCGGCTTCGGCTCGACCACGCCGGAATATGATTGCGACCTACAGATGGTGGGCGGCGAAGGCGCCGGCATCCTGTGGCAGCTTGTGAAGGAGGCACGGACGTGAAGGACTGTGAACAGATGAGCTGGGAACAGCAGGAACAGGCCCGCCGCGACTGGATGGCGGAACATTCGCTCTACCGTGCCGAGGACGAGCATTCGTCCTGCGGCGTCGGGCTGGTGGTCAGCATCGACGGCAAGTCCAGCCGCAAGGTGGTGGAAAGCGGCATCAACGCGCTGAAGGCGATCTGGCATCGCGGCGCGGTGGACGCCGACGGCAAGACCGGCGACGGCGCCGGCATCCATGTGCAGATCCCGGTACCCTTCTTCTACGACCAGGTGCGCCGCACCGGGCACGAGCCCGACCACGACAAGCTGATCGCCGTGGGCCAGGTGTTCCTGCCGCGCACCGATTTCGCCGCGCAGGAACGCTGCCGGACCATCGTGGAATCGGAAGTGCTGCGCATGGGCCATTACATCTATGGTTGGCGCCACGTGCCGGTGAACACCGCGGTGCTGGGCGAAAAGGCCAATGCCACCCGCCCCGAGATCGAGCAGATCCTGATCCGCTGCGACAAGGACATCGACGACGAGCAGTTCGAGCGCGAGCTCTACATCATCCGCCGCCGGATCGAGAAGGCGGCGGTGGCGGCGCAGATCGCCGGCATGTATATCTGCACGCTGTCCTGCCGCAGCATCATCTACAAGGGCATGATGCTGGCCGAGCAGGTGGCCGAATTCTATCCCGACCTCAAGGACGAACGCTTCGAGAGCGCCTTCGCGATCTATCACCAGCGTTATTCCACCAACACCTTCCCGCAATGGTGGCTGGCGCAGCCCTTCCGCATGCTGGCCCATAACGGCGAGATCAACACGCTCAAGGGCAACTCGAACTGGATGCGCAGCCACGAGATCCGCATGGCCTCGCGGACCTTCGGCGAGATGGCCGAGGATATCAAGCCGATCATCCCCGGCGGCTCCTCCGACTCGGCGGCGCTGGACGCGGTGTTCGAGGTGCTGGTGCGCTCTGGCCGCAACGCGCCGATGACCAAGACCATCCTGGTGCCGGAAGCCTGGTCCAAGGCCACCACCGACATGCCCAAGGCCTGGGCGGACATGTATGCCTATTGCAACTCGATCATGGAGCCCTGGGACGGTCCCGCCGCGCTGGCGATGACCGACGGGCGCTGGGTCTGCGGCGGGCTCGACCGCAACGGGCTGCGGCCGCTGCGCTATGTCGTGACCGGCGACAACCTGCTGATCGCCGGCTCCGAGGCCGGCATGGTCCCGATCAACGAGACCACCGTGCGCGAAAAGGGCGCGCTGGGGCCGGGCCAGATGATCGCCGTCGACATGGCCGAGGGCAAGCTTTACCACGACCGCGAGATCAAGGACCATCTGGCCGCCAGCCAGCCCTTCGGCGACTGGGTGGAAAAGGTGGTGCAGCCCTCGGAACTGATGGCCAAGCTGCCCGAGACCGCGCTGCATGCCGGCGAGGACCTGCACCGCCGCCAGATCGCCGTCGGCTATACGGTCGAGCTGGTCGAACAGATGCTGGTGCCGATGGCCGAGGACGCCAAGGAGGCGCTGGCCTCGATGGGCGACGACACGCCGCCGGCGGTGCTGTCGCGCCAGTTCCGGCCGCTGTCGCATTACTTCCGGCAGAACTTCAGCCAGGTAACGAACCCGCCTATCGACAGCTTGCGCGAAAGCCGGGTGATGAGCCTGCGCACCCGCTTCGGCAACCTCAAGAACGTGCTTGAGGAAAGCTCGACCCATGCCGAGATCACCATGCTGGAGAGCCCCTTCCTCGCCAATGGCGAATTCGAGGAGCTGACCCGCATGTTCCGCGAGCAGGCGACGCAGATCGACTGCACCTTCCCGGTCGATGGCGGCCCGGACGCCCTGGGCGAGGCGCTGGCGCGCATCCGCGCCGAGGCCGAGGATGCCGTGCGTTCCGGCAACGGCCATATCATCCTGACCGACGAGGGCATCTCGGCCAGCCGCGTCGGCGTGCCGATGATCCTGGCGACCAGCGCCGTGCATAGCTGGCTGACCCGCAAGGGGCTGCGGACCTTCTGCTCGCTGAACGTCCGGGCCTCGGAATGCGTGGACCCGCATGATTTCGCGGTGCTGATCGGCTGCGGCGCGACCACGGTGAATCCCTATCTGGCACAGGACACCCTGGCCGAGCGGATCGAGCGCGGCCTGCTGGACGGCAACCTGATCGATATCATGACCCGCTATCGCGAGGCCATAGACGCGGGCCTGCTGAAGATCATGGCCAAGATGGGGATCTCGGTCCTGTCCTCCTATCGCGGCGGGCTGAATTTCGAGGCGGTGGGCCTTTCCCGCGCCATGGTGGCGGAATATTTCCCCGGCATGCAGTCGCGCATCTCGGGCATCGGCCTGCACGGGCTGCAAGCCAAGCTGGAGGAAGCCCATGCCAAGGGCTTCCGCGCGCCGCTGGTCGATCTGCTGCCGGTGGGCGGCTTCTACAAGGCGCGCCGCTCGGGCGAGAAGCACGCCTGGGAAGCCAATACCATGCGGCTGTTGCAGCTGGCCTGCGAAAAGGCGTCCTATGATGTGTGGAAGCAGTTCACCGCCACCATGCGGGCGAACCCGCCGATCCATATCCGCGACCTGCTGGACATCAAGCCGCTGGGCAAGCCGGTGCCGCTGGAGGAGGTGGAATCGATCACCTCGATCCGCAAGCGCTTCGTGACGCCGGGCATGTCGCTGGGGGCGCTGTCGCCCGAGGCGCATATGACGCTGAACATCGCCATGAACCGGATCGGCGCCAAGTCCGATTCCGGCGAGGGCGGCGAGGACCCGGCGCACAGCCATCCGCTGCCCAATGGCGACAACCCCTGCGCCAAGATCAAGCAGGTCGCCTCGGGCCGCTTCGGCGTCACCGCGGAATACCTGAACGCCTGCGAGGAGTTGGAGATCAAGGTCGCCCAGGGTGCGAAACCCGGCGAGGGCGGCCAGCTGCCCGGCATGAAGGTCACCGACCTGATCGCCCGGCTGCGGCATTCGACCAAGGGCGTGACGCTGATCTCGCCGCCGCCGCATCACGACATCTATTCGATCGAGGATCTGGCGCAGCTGATCTATGACCTCAAGCAGATCAACCCGCGCGCCAAGATCACCGTGAAGCTGGTGGCCTCGTCCGGGGTCGGCACCATCGCGGCGGGCGTGGCCAAGGCCAAGGCCGACGTGATCCTGATCTCGGGGCACAATGGCGGCACTGGCGCGAGCCCGGCGACCTCGATCAAGTTCGCCGGCCTGCCCTGGGAGATGGGCCTGACCGAGGCGCATCAGGTCCTGGCGATGAACCGGCTGCGCGACCGGGTGACGCTGCGCACCGACGGCGGATTGCGCACCGGCCGCGACATCGTCATGGCGGCGATGATGGGGGCCGAGGAATACGGCATCGGCACCGCCGCGCTGATCGCCATGGGCTGCATCATGGTGCGCCAGTGCCAGTCGAACACCTGCCCGGTGGGCGTCTGTACCCAGGACGAAAAGCTGCGGGCGATGTTCAACGGCTCGGCCGACAAGGTGGTGAACCTGATCACCTTCTACGCCACCGAGGTGCGCGAGATCCTGGCCAGCATCGGCGCGCGTTCGCTGGACGAGATCATCGGCCGCGCCGACCTGCTGACCCAGGTCAGCCGGGGCGACAAGTCGCTGGACGACCTGGACCTGAACCCGCTGCTCATCACCGTCGATGGCTCGGAGAAGATCGTCTACGACCGCTCCAAGCCGCGCAACGCCGTGCCCGACACGCTGGATGCCGAGATCATCCGCGATGCCGGCCGCTTCTTCTCGGATGGCGAGAAGATGCAGCTTTCCTATGCGGTCAGGAACACGCAGCGGACGGTGGGCACGCGCACCTCGTCGATGATCGTGCAGACCTTCGGCATGCGCAACAAGCTGCAACCCGACCACCTGACCGTGCGGCTGACCGGCAGCGCCGGCCAGTCGCTGGGCGCCTTTGCCGCGCCGGGGCTGAAGATCGAGGTCTCGGGCGATGCCAACGACTATGTCGGCAAGGGGCTGTCGGGCGGCACCATCGTCGTGCGGCCGCCGATGGGCAGCCCGCTGAACGCGGCCGAGAACACCATCATCGGCAATACCGTGCTTTACGGCGCGACCGATGGCTACCTGTTCGCCGCCGGCCGCGCGGGCGAACGGTTCGCGGTCAGGAACTCCGGCGCCAAGGTGGTGATCGAAGGCTGCGGCTCGAACGGCTGCGAATACATGACCGGCGGCGTCGCCGTCATCCTGGGCCGGATCGGTGCCAATTTCGGCGCCGGCATGACCGGGGGCATGGCCTATCTCTACGACCGCGAGGGCCTGGCGCGCGACTATATCAACGCCGAGACGCTGGTCCTGTGCCCGGTGACCCAGGCGCATTGGGAGGAACAGCTCCACGCGCTGATCCAGCGGCACCATGAGGAAACCCGCTCGCGCCGGGCCGAGGAGATCCTGCAAAACTGGGAGGACGAAAAGGCCAACTTCCTGCAAGTCTGCCCCAGGGAGATGCTGCCGCATCTGAAGCATCCCATCGCCCCCGTCGAGGATCTGGCGGCGGTGCCGGCGGAATAAAGCGGATCGGGGGCCTTCGGGCCCCCGTTCCCTTTCTGGCGAAGGGAAGATCGTTGCTGCGGCGGGCGGTACCGGGCGGATGGCCCTTGCAGCCCGGATCGCGCCGGAAGTCGTGCGCGGCACAGGGTGGACAGTCCCCGCAGCGGCCCCACGGGGACGAGCGGACGCCGGCACGACAGTGCCCGCCTTCGCAAGGCGTCTTGTCGCGCCGGCCTTCGGCCATGCCCGACAAAGCTGCCGCGCATGGCCGGGACAACTCTCGGCGCCGTAAAAGCCGATCCGTTCAAGCCTGGCCGGCGCCGCCGCCAGCAGGCGCCCTGCCTCGGCGGCAAGCGCGGCATTGCCGGGGGCGAAGTCATGCGTAAACGCGGGACTCGGATCGGGGGACCTGAAAACCCCTCCTGCACGAGTGCCTCCGATCCTAGGCTCTGGGCCTTGCCGGATGAAGGGGCTAAAAGGCGCCCCTGTGACGGAATCGGAAAGGAAAGCGCCCATGTCCGCCACCGAAAGACTAGCCTTCGGCAGCATCCTTGTCGGCCTGATCGTCCTGGCGCTCAAGACGCTTGCCTGGTGGCTGACCGGCTCGGTCGCGCTGCTTTCGGATGCGCTGGAAAGCACGGTGAACGTCGCCACCGCCGTCGCCGCGCTGATCGCCATCCGGGTCGCCGCCAAGCCCGCCGACCGCAGCCACCCCTATGGCCATCACAAGGCGGAATTCTTCAGCGCCGTGCTGGAGGGGGTGATGATCATCGTCGCCGCGCTGCTGATCCTGCGCGAGGCCTGGCACGGTTTCCAGAACCCGCGCATGCTGGACGCGCCGGTCGAGGGGCTGCTGGTCAACGGCGCGGCCAGCATACTCAACGCGCTGTGGTGCTGGGTGCTGATCAGCCGCGGCCGGCGGCTGAGATCGCCGGCGCTGGTCGCCGACGGGCGGCATCTCTTGTCCGACGTGATCTCCTCGGTCGGCGTGGTGGCCGGGGTGGCGCTGGCGGTCGTCACCGGCTGGGCGGTGCTGGACCCGGCGCTGGCAGCGCTGGTGGCACTGAACATCCTGTGGTCGGGCTGGAAGGTCATGGCCAGTTCGCTGTCGGGGCTGATGGACGAGGCGGTGTCCGAGGACACGCTGGCCGATATCCGCGCCACCATCTCGGACGCCGCCACCGGCGCCATCGAGGCGCATGACCTGCGCACCCGCCATGCCGGGCCGCGCACCTTCATCGACTTCCACCTGGTGGTGGACGGCCAGACCACGGTCGATGCCGCCCACGACATCTGCGACCGCATCGAACAGGCGCTGAAGCGCAAGCTGCCCGGCGCGCTCATCACCATCCATGTCGAGCCCGAGCACAAGGCCAAGCATTCCGGCGTGGTGGTGATCTAGCGCAGCCGCCGGCCCTCGGCGTCGAAATGAAAGGCGCGGTTCGGCTCGAAGCCCAGGCCCACCACCTCGTCCACGGCATAGTCCTGTTCGCCGAACAGCCGCACGGTCAAGAGCCCGTGGTCGTCCGAGGCGAGATAGACCAGCGTCTCGCCGCCCAGCTTCTCGACATGGCTGACGCGGCCGCTGACCTGGCCGCCGCCGGGCACCAGATGCTCGGGACGGACGCCCAGCCTGGCCGAGCGCAGGCCCAGCTTGCCGGCATCAAGGAAATTCATCTGCGGGCTGCCGATGAAGCCGGCGACGAAGGTGTTGTCGGGGTCGTTATACAGGTCCATCGGCCGGCCCACCTGCTCGACCACGCCACCGCGCAGCACGACGATCTTGTCGGCCAGCGTCATCGCCTCGACCTGGTCATGGGTGACATAGATCATCGTCGCGCCCAGTTCGCGATGCAGCCGGGCGATCTCGATCCGGGTCTGCACGCGCAGCGCGGCGTCGAGATTCGACAGCGGCTCGTCGAACAGGAACAGCTTGGGCCGCCGCACGATGGCGCGACCGATGGCGACGCGCTGGCGCTGGCCGCCCGACAGCTCGGCCGGGCGCCGCTCCATCAGAGGCGCCAGCGCCAGCATTTCCGCCGCCTTATCGGCCGCCTGGGCGATCTGCGCCCGGGGCGTGCCGGCCTGTTTCAGCGCCAACCCCATATTGTCGCGCACGGTCAGGTGCGGATAGAGCGCATAGCTCTGGAAAACCATGGCGATCTCGCGCTTGGCGGGGGCCAGGTCGTTGACGCGCACGCCGTCGATGGCGACGTCGCCCGAGGTCACGTCCTCCAGCCCGGCGATCATGCGCAGAAGCGTGGACTTGCCGCAGCCCGAGGGGCCGACGAAGACGCAGAACTCGCCATTCTCGACATTCAGGTCCACGCCCTTGATGACCTCGGTGGCGCCGAAGGACTTGGTGACTTGGGTCAGGGTCAGGGCTCCCATCAGGGTCTCCTTGCTGCAAGACGGATCATTTGACGGCGCCGGCGGTGATGCCGCGGATCAGCTGGCGCGAGAAGATCAGGTAAAGCACCAGCACCGGCAGGATGGCGAGGCTCAGCGCCGCCAGCACCGCGTTCCAGTTGGTGACGAACTGGCCGATGAAGACTTGGCTGCCCAGGGTCACGGTCTTGGTCGCCTCGCTCGGCGCCAGGATCAGCGGGAACCACAGGTCGTTCCAGATCGGGATCATGGTGAAGACGGCGACGGTGGCCATGGCCGGACGCACCAGCGGCAGCACCAGCCGGAAGAAGATGGTGTATTCCGACAGCCCGTCGATGCGGCCGGCATTCTTCAGGTCGTCCGAGACGCCGCGCATGAACTCCGACAGGATGAACACCGCCAGCGGCAACCCTTGGGCGGTATAGACCAGCACCAGCGCCGTCAGCGTGTTGACCAGCCCCGAGGCCACCATCATCTGCAATATGGCGACGGTGCCCAGCCGGATCGGGATCATGATCCCCAGCGCCAGATACAGCCCCATCAGCATGTTGCCGCGAAAGCGGTATTCCGACAGGGCGAATGCCGCCATCGCGCCGAACAGCAGCACGAAGAACAGGCTGGCCACGGTCACGATCAGCGAGTTCTGGAAGTAGAGGACGAAATCCCCCTGCGCCAGCACCGTGCGATAGCCGACCAGATCGAAGCTTTCCGGCGTCGGCACGGCCAGCGGATCGGCGAAGATCGCGCGGCGGTTCTTGAAGCTGTTGATGACCACGACGAAGACCGGGAACAGCGCGATCACCGTGTAAAGGATCAGCACGGCATGGGCGGCCAGGCTGCGGGCGGTGGAATGGCGGGCTTGGCTCATGGTCTCCCCTCAGAACTGATAGCGGCGCAGCCGGCGCTGGATGGCGAACAGATAGAAGCTGACGCCCAGCAGGATGATACCGAACATGGCGGTGGCGATGGTCGCGCCCATATGCGGATCGCCGATCTGCAACTGGAAACCGAAGAAGGTGCGGTAAAGGAACGTCCCCAGGATATCGGTCGAGAAATTCGGCCCTGCTAAGGCCCCTTGCGTGACATAGATCAGGTCGAAGGCGTTGAAATTGCCGACGAAGGTCAGGATCGAGATGATGCCGATCGAGGGCAGGATCAGCGGCAGCTTGATCTTCCAGAACTGCGACCAGCCGGTGACGCCGTCCATCTCGGCCGCCTCGATCACCTCGTCGGGGATCGACAGCAGCGCGGCATAGATCAGCATCATCGGGATGCCGACGAATTGCCAGACCGAGATCAGCGCCAGCGTGGTCAGCGCCGTGCCCTCGCGGCCCAGCCAGGGCGCGAACAGGCTTTTCAGCCCGACGGCGTCCAGCATGCCGGGCGCGATGCCCCAGATCGGCGACAGGATCAGCTTCCAGACGAAGCCGACGATGACGAAAGACAGGATGGTCGGGATGAAGATCGCGGTGCGATAAAACGCCGCCCCCCGCAGCCGCGGCGAGCTCAGCAGCGCCGCCAGCGCCACGCCGACCGGGTTCTGCACCAGCATGTGGACCAGGAAGAACCAGGCGTTGTTGCCAAGCGCGTTCCAGAAGCTCGCCGACCAGCGCGGATCGCCGAACAGCGTGGCGAAGTTCCGCAGACCCACAAAGACCCGCCCGCCCTCGCCGGTATTGAACAGCGATAGGTTCAGCGTCCCGAACAGCGGAACGATCATGATGGCGGTATAGACCAGCACCGCGGGCGCAAGAAACACCGCGATATGCCAGCGAAACGCTTTCCGCTGCGCCATGACGCCCTCCTTCTCCGTTGAAAAATACCCTCGGGGGGTGCGGGGGGCGGAAAGCCCCCCGCCATCGCCGGGCCGCCAGGCCCGGTCAGTATTCGCGCCGGGCCGTCAGCCCCGGCAAGCCGTCACTGTTGCTGCGGCGCGTACCACGAGGCCAGACCCTGTTGCAGCCGCTCGGCCGCGGCCTCGGGCGTCTCGGCGCCGGTGATGACATTGGCCGAGGCGGTCCAGGTCTCGTTCTCCAGGTTCGGCGTGCCGCGCGACAGGATCTGGTAGGTCGAGCGGATGGTGGGCTCACAGGTCTCGCGCCAGCCGACGAATTCCTTGGCCAGCGGGTCCTCCATCTCGACCGGGGCCGAGTTCAGCGAGAAGAAGCCGGGCAGCGCATTCGCATAAAGCGAGGCGAATTCCGACGAGCCGACCCATTCCAGGAATTTCCGCGCCTCTTCCGGGTGCTTGGTCGCGGCGTTCATGCCCAGGGCGATGTCGGTATGGTCGCTGATATAGCAGGTGTCGCCCTCGGCCGGGACCGGGGGCGGGAAGGCGCCCATCTCGAAGGCGCCGCCGATCTGCGGGCCGAAGACGCCGATCTCCCAGGACCCGGCCGGATAGATCGCGGCGCGGCCCAGCGTGAACAGGTTCTGGCTGTCGGGATAGGTCTGCGCCTCGAAGCCGTCGCCCAGATAGTCCTTCCACTTCGCCAGCTGGCGGAAGGGCGCGACCCAAGGCTCATCCGTCAGCTTCTGCGTGCCCTCGATCAGCGCCTTGCGGCCCTCCTCGCCTTTCCAGTAGGTCGGGCCGATGTTCTGGTAGCCCATGGTCGCCGCTTCCCACTGGTCGGCCGTGCCCATGGCCATCGGGATATAGGTGCCGTCTTCCTTGATCTTGTCGAGCAGCGCGAAGAACTCCGCCTCGGTCTTGGGCGGGGTCAGGCCCAGTTCCTCGAAGGCGGTCTTGTTGTAGATGAAGCCGTGGATGACCGAGGCCATCGGCACGCAGAAGGTCTGGGTGCCGTCATCGGTCTGCCAGGCCGATTTCGCCACGTCCGAGAAATTCGCCATCGCCGCCAGGTCGCTCAGATCGGCCAGCTTGCCCTTCTTGAACAGCTCCAGCGAGGCGTCGAAGGGCCGGCAGGTAATCAGGTCGCCGGCCGAGCCCGCATCGAGCTTGGAATTCAGCACCGCGTTGTATTCCGGCGGCGCCGAGGGCGCGAAATTGATCTTGATGCCGGGATTGGCCGCCTCGAAGGCCGGGATGATCTTTTCCTGCCAGATGGCGAGGTCGTCGTTGCGCCAGCTCTCGATGGTCAGCGTGACGTCCTGGGCCCAGGCGGCGCTGCCCAGCAGGGTGCTGGCCAGCAGCGCCAGGCGGATGGTCTTGGTCATGGTCTTCTCCCTTCGGCATCGGGTCTCTCGCGGACCCTCTGGTTGCAATCAGATCAGCGGGGCCAGCAGGCCCCCGGTTTCGGCCAGCCGCGCCCCGGCCGCGTCGGGCGCCATGCCGCGCGCGACCAGGATGGCGGGCTTGACCGCGCCGCCGCTGCGCGACAGCGCCGCCTCGGCCTCGTCGCGGGTCACGCCCGCCACGGCGGCCACGATGCGGGCGGCGCGGTCCACCAGCTTGATGTTGTCGGCCACCAGGTTGACCATGTAGCCGTCATGGACATGGCCCAGCCGGATCGCGACCAGCACCGAAAGCATGTTCAGCGCCACCTTCTGCGCCGTGGCCGCCCCCATGCGGGTCGATCCCGAGACGACCTCGGCCCCGGTCTCGATCAGCACCGGGATGTCGGCGCGTTCCAGCAGGGCCGAGCCCGCCACATTGGCGAGGCCGGCCACGGTCACGCCCCGCTCCTGCGCCGCCGCGCAGATCGCCAGCGCATAGGGCGTCCGCCCCGAGGCCGAGAGGCACAGGAGCACATCCCCCGCCCCAAGCCCGGCGCGGTCCAGATCGGCCAGGGCCAGCGCCGGATCGTCCTCGACGCTGCCCTTCAGATGCAAAAGCGCCTCTGCCCCGCCGGCGAACATCATCGGCGTGCGTTCGGGCGCGATACCGAAGGTGCCGGCGAGCTCCAGGCAATCCGCCAGCGCCATCAGCCCCGAGGAACCGGCGCCGGCATAGCCGAGCTTGCCGCCGGAGCGCAGCGCGGCGCTGGCAGCCTCGGCCGCGCGCTCCAGGGCCGGCAGAGCGGGCTCCAACGCCCCAAGCGCCACCATTTGCGCCTCAAGCAGGATGCGCAGGACGTCGCCGCCGGAACGCGCGTGAAGTCCTGCGGATGCCGGATGCCTTGCCTCGGTGCCGGATGCGGTCATGTGATTCCCCCTGTTCCGCAGATAATGCCAAAACAATACCACTTGTAAAGGCCCTTCTTGAAAATCCGCACAAAACGGCCTTTTATCGGGATTATTAAAATACCCCTTTCCTTTTGGTATTGTTTTGGTATCGTCACCTCAAAGGAGTCGCCATGTCATATTTCCTGGGCATAGACGGAGGGGGGACCGGCTGCCGCGCGGCCATCGCGGACGGCTCGGGCCGGATCATCGGCCAGGGCGCGGCCGGGCCGGCCAATATCTCGGTCGAGACCGAGGGGGCCTGCGCCAATATCCTCGCCGCCGCCCGTGCCGCGCTTCAGGACGCCGGACAGGGCCATCTGGACGAGCTGACCGCGGTGCTGGGCCTGGCCGGGGCCAATGTCACCGCCGCCGCCCGCAGCCTGCGGGCCATGCTGCCCTTTCGCCGCACCCGCATCGTCACCGACGCGGTGACCGCCGCCACCGGCGCGCTGGGGGGCGGGGACGGCATCGTCGCCGCCATGGGCACCGGCTCGGTCTTCGCGGTCCAGATCGGCGGCGAGATGCGGCAATATGGCGGGCGCGGCTTCGTCCTGGGCGACGAGGGCAGCGGCGCGGTTCTGGGCCGGGCGCTCTTGTCCGAGGCCCTGCGCGCCGAGGACGGCTTCGCGCCGATGACCCCGCTGCTCCAGGCGGTGCTGGACGAGCTGGGCGGGATCGAGGGGGTGATCTCCTTCGGCTTCCGCGCCCGGCCGGCCGAATTCGCGCAATTCGCGCCGCGCATCGTCGCCGGCACCGACCCGGTGGGCGAGCGCATCTTTGCCGCCGCCGTGGCCGAGATCCGCGCCATGATCGACAGGCTGCAAGCCGAGCGCGACCTGCCGGTGGTGTTCCTGGGCGGGCTCGGCACGCATTACGCCGCCCGCTTGCAGGGGCTGTGGCGCATCGAGGCGCCCAAGGGCTCGGGCCTCGACGGGGCGCTGCATCTGGCCCGGCAGGAGGCGTGATGGGCGAGTTGTTCACCCCCGAAGCGTTTGAGGAAACCGGCGGCGGGCCGCTTTACCTGCAACTGCACCGGCTGATCGCCGAGGCCATCGCCTCGGGGCGGCTGCAACCGGGCGACAGCCTGCCATCGGAACGCGAGCTGGCGGCGATGACTGGCCTGTCGCGCGTCACCGTACGCAAGGGGGTGGCGGAGCTGGTCGGCTCGGGGCAGCTGGTGCAAAGGCGCGGCTCGGGCACCTTCGTCGCGCCCAAGGTCGAAAAGCTGGAACAGGCGCTGTCGCTGCTGACCTCGTTCACCGAGGACATGGCCCGGCGCGGCCGCAGCGTCGAAAGCCGCTGGATCGCCCGCGGCCTGCACGCCCCGGCGCCCGAGGAGGTGATGGCGCTCGGGCTGGGCGTCGGCGAGAAGGTGGCGCGGCTGGAACGGGTGCGCAGCTCGGACGGGGTGCCGCTGGCCATCGAGCGCGCCTCGCTGTCGCAGGCGATCCTGCCCGATCCCGAAGGCGTCGATGCCTCGCTTTACGCGGTGCTGGAAGCGCGCGGCATGCGGCCGGTGCGGGCGGTGCAGCGCATCTCTGCCGCGAACCTGAACGCCAAGGACGCGGAATTGCTGGGCGTCAGCCCCGGCGTGGCCGGGCTGCGCATCGAACGCATCTCCTACCTGCCCTCGGGCAAGGTGGTCGAGTTCACCCGCTCGCTCTATCGCGGCGATGCCTATGACTTCGCCGTGGAACTGAAACTTGCCCCGGAAGGCGAAAGGAACCCCTGATGAGCCAGACGCATATGGCGCGCGAAGTGGCCGAGATCCCCGAAGCCGCGGCCCGTTTCCTGGAACGCTCGCGCGATGCGGTCGCGGATGCCGCCGCAGCTCTGCGCCGCAAGGACCCCGATCTGGTGGTCACCGTGGCGCGCGGGTCGTCGGACCATGCCGCGACCTATCTGAAATACGCCATCGAGCTGGAGGCCGGGGTGCCGGTCGCTTCGGTCGGGCCGTCCATCGCCTCGATCTATCGCCGGCCCTTGCGGCTGGGCAAGGCGGCCTGCATCGGCATCTCGCAATCCGGCCGCAGCCCGGACGGGGTCGAGATGATGCGCGCCTCGGGTCAGGGCGGCGCGCTGTCGATCGCCATCACCAATGTCGAGGACAGCCCGATGGCGCAGGTCTCGGCCCATTGCCTGCCCTTGCAGGCGGGCGAGGAGAAAAGCGTCGCCGCCACCAAGACCTTCGTCTGCTCGGTGCTGGCCGGCCTGTCGCTCTTGGCGGAATGGCGCGAGGATCACGCCCTGCAGGATGCCGTCGCCGCCCTGCCCGAGGCGTTCGGGCAGGCCGTGGGGCTGGACTGGTCGCCGCTGTCGGCGCGGCTGGCGCGGGCCAGCTCGGCCTTCGTGCTTGGCCGCGGCCCCAGCTTCGCCATCGCCTGCGAATCGGCGCTGAAGTTCAAGGAAACCTCGGGCATCCATGCCGAGGCCTATTCGGCTGCCGAGGTGCTGCACGGCCCCGCCGCCATCGTGCAGGCCGGCTTCCCGGTGCTGGCGCTGGGGATCGAGGATGCCGCCCTGCCCCAGCTCAAGGCCACGGCCGAGCGGCTGGCGGCCCAGGGCGCGGATGTGTTCGTGACCGGCACCGAGGTCGGCGGCGCCGTCACCCTGCCCTCGGTCCCCGGCCTGCATCCGCTGGTGGCGCCACTGGTGACCATCGCCGGCTTCTACGCCTTCATCGAGGGGCTGGCGCGGCGGCGCGGCTTCGACCCCGACACGCCGCCGCATCTGCGCAAGGTGACGGAGACGGTGTGATGGCGCGCGAGGTCCTGACCGGCGCGCGGATCTTCGACGGCGCGCGTTTCCTCGACGGCCATGCGCTGGTGATCGAGGCGGGCGAGATCGCCGCCATCCTGCCCGAGGCCGAGGCGCCGGCCGAGGGGCGGCGGGCGGTGTCGGGCATCCTCGCCCCGGCTTTCCTGGATTTGCAGGTGAACGGCGGCGGGGGGCTGATGCTGGACGGCACGACCGATCTGGGGGGGCTGCACCGCATCTGCGCCGCGCATCGGGCGCTTGGCACCGCCGGGGTGCTGCCGACGCTGATCACCGACACGCCCGAGGCCACCGCCCATGTCATCGCGCTGGGGATCGCCGCGGCCGAGGCAGGGGTGCCGGGCTTCCTGGGCCTGCATCTGGAGGGGCCGCATCTCGACCCGCGCCGCAAGGGCGCCCATGATCCGGCGCTGATCCGGCCGATGGGCGACGAGGATCTGGCCCGGCTTTGCGACGCCGCGCGCCGGCTGCCGGCGCTGATGGTGACGCTGGCGCCCGAGGCGGCAAGCCCGCAGCAGATCGCGGCGCTGGCCGGGGCCGGGGCGGTGGTCAGCCTGGGCCATAGCGATTGCAGCCATGACGAGGCGCAGGCCGCCTTTGCCGCCGGTGCCCGCTGCGCGACGCATCTGTTCAACGCCATGAGCCAGATCGGCAACCGCGCGCCGGGGCTGGCGGGCGCGGTGCTGGCCGGCGAGGCCGGGGCCGGGCTGATCGCCGACGGCATCCACGTGCATCCGGCGGTGATGCGGCTGGCGCTGGGGGCGCGGCCCGAGGGCATCTTCCTGGTCAGCGACTGCATGGCCTTCGCCGGCACCGACCGGACCGAGATGGAGCTGGGCGGCCGCAAGGTGCTGCGCCGCGACGGGCGGCTGACCCTGGCCGACGGCACGCTGGCCGGGGCCGACCTGACGCTGCCGCAGGCCATCGCCGTGCTGGTCCATCAGGTCGGCATCGCGCCCGAACGCGCGCTGCGCATGGCCTCGGCCATCCCGGCGGCGCTGCTGGGCTTGCAGGACCGATATGGCGCGCTGGCCCCCGGCCGTCCGGCCGATCTGGTGCTGCTGGCCGAGGATTTCAGCCTGCGCGAACACTGGCTGTCGCCCTGAACGCCGGGAAATGCCGAGTGGAATGCGCGGTCTTTCCCTCGCCGGCCGGGCGTGCAAAACTCGGACCGGCGCGAAACCATGGACGAGGCTCCGATGAATGCCCCCCTGCCCGAGGCAGTGAAGAAATCCGTTCTGCTGAACGGGCTGACTCCCGAGATGCGCGACAAGCTGCTGAAGGACGCCCAGCGGCGCAGCTATCGCGAGGGCGAGACCATCTTCCTGCAAGGCGATCCGGCGCGGGCGGTGTTCATCGTGCTGAACGGCTTCATCAAGCTGTCGCGACTGACGCCGAACGGGACCGAGGCGGTGGTGGCGATCCTGGGCCGCAACCGCAGCTTTGCCGAGGCGATGGCGCTGCGCGGCACGCCCTATCCGGTCTCGGCCGAGGCGATCTCGGATTGCACGCTGTTGCAGATCGACGGCGCGCGGCTGCGGCAATTCCTGCTGGAGAACCAGGAATTCGCCATCGGTCTGCTGGCCTCGACCTTCGTGCATTTGCAAGGGCTGGTGGACCAGATCGAAAGGCTCAAGGCCCATACCGGGGTGCAGCGCGTGGCGCAGTTCCTGGCCGACCTTTCCGATGCCGAGGCCGGCCCGACCGAGGTGCGGCTGCCCTATAACAAGCGGCTGATCGCCGGCCATCTGGGCATGCAGCCGGAAAGCCTGTCGCGCGCCTTCGCCCGGCTGCGCCAGCACGGGGTCGAGATCGAGGCCGACAAGGCCATCATCGCCGACATTGCCGAATTGCGCATGATGGCCATGGATTGACGGTCCGGGCCCCGCGCCTCAGACGAGATGCAGCCCCCAGATCAGCGCCAGCCAGATCGCCAGCGGCACGGTGAAGGCGGCGCGCCAACCCGCGGCCCGGTCGAGATGCAGAAAGCCGGCCAGGATGGCGCGGGCCTTCAGCAGCGCCAGCCCCAGCAGCGCCGCCGCCGCGACCGGCCCCGAGGCAAAGGCCAGCGCCGTGGTGGCGGCGGTCAGGGCCAACAGGATCAGCCAGATGCGTGTCAGTTCCATCCCCTACCCCAGCAGATAGACCGGCGGCAGGATCAGCACCCAGACCAGATCGACCATGTGCCAGAAGGCGGCGCCGGCCTGCACCTCCTCGGCGCGCAGCCGGATCGCCACCAGCGCCAGCACGCCGATGCCGAACAGCACATGCGCGGCGTGAAAGCCGGTCAGCAGGTAGTAGAAGGTGAAGAACGGGTGGCTCTCCATGCCCAGGCCCGCGCGCAGGTCGCCGGCATATTCCACCACCTTCACCGCCAGGAAGGCCGCACCCCCCAGCGCCGCCAGCGCCAGCCCGAGGCGTGCCCGGCGCCGGTCGCCGCGATGGCAGGCACGCTCGGCCAGGGCGGCGAAAAGGCCCGAGGTGACCAGGATCGCGGTGTTCAGCGCCGCCATCCAGCCATGCAGCTGCGCCTGCGCCGCGGCAAATCCCGCCGGGTCGGTCAGCCGCACCCCGGCCATGGCGGTGATGCCGGCGGCAAAGACCAGCAGTTCGGAGGCGATGAGCACCCACATGATCGGCTCGCCCGGCAGATCCTGGACCCGCATCACGCCACCAGTTGCCGATAGATCACCGGCAGCGCCGCCAGCAGCCGGTCGGGATGCGGGATCAGCGAAAAGCCGCCCTGGCCGAAGATGCGGGGAAACCAGCTTTTCGCATCGCGGTCCACGGTGATGCCATGCACGGCATGGCCGGCACGCCGCGCCTCGCGCACTGCCATGGCGCTGTCCTCGATGCCGTGGCGGCCCTCGTAATGGTCGAGATCGTTGGGCTTGCCGTCGGTGATGACCAGCAAAAGCCGCCGGCTGCTGGCCTGCTGCGCCAGCCCGGCCGAGGCATGGCGGATGCCGGCGCCCAGCCGTGTATAGAAACGCGGCCGCAGCCCGGCGATGCGCCGCTCGACCGCCGCGCCCATCGGTTCGTCGAAATCCTTGCAGGCGCTCAGGAACACCCGGTCGCGCTTGAGCGAGGAAAAGGCATTGATCGCGAAACGGTCGCCGCAGGCATCCAGCCCCCAGGCCAGCGCCGCCAGCGCCTCGCGCTCGATCTCGATCACCGCCCGCCCCGTCACCGCGCTTTCGGTCGAGCGCGACACGTCGAGCAGGATCGACACCGCAAGGTTGCGCGCCAAGGGCCGGGACTGGCGCCAGATGCGGTCGCTGCCCTGGCCGGTGGCGCGCAGGTCGGCGGCGGCGCGGACGGTCAGCTCGGCATCCAGCTCATCCCCGTCGCGGTGGCCGGTGGTGGTAACGCGCCCGGGCCGCAGCGCCTCGAACTGGCGGCGCACGGCGCGGATGCGGGCTTGCGCGCGGGGGTCCGGGGTCAGCGCCTCGTCATGCTCGGGCGCGCGGTTTTCCAGCACGCGCACATGGCCGGCAAGGTAGCGGCCGCGCCGCGCGTCCCATTCGGGATAGGTGCGGATGCCGGCGACAGCCTCAAGATCCGCGTCCTCGGGCGCAAGATCGAGATGCAGCCGCAGGCGGGTCGCCGGTGCCTTCGACACCTGGCCAAGGCCCAGTTCTTCCTGGTCCTCGGCCGCCTTCTTCGCGTCGTCCTGATCGTCATCATCGACATGCCGGTTGAGATTCATCAGATCGGCCCAGCTCAGCAGAGCCTCGAACTTGTGCAGGATCAGGCTGTCGCGGCGCTGCGGCTGGTCGCTCTGCCGGCGGCGGGCACGGAACATGCGCGCGCTGGCCGGATCGGCGGCGATGCCGTCGGGTGCGTCGCCCGGGGCGGCGGCCAGCGTCGTGCCGGGCGCGGCCAGATCGGGCCAGAGCGGCACCGGCCGCATCGGGCGATAGCCGCGCGGCGCCTGCGCCTGCGGATCGTCCAGCACCGCCAGCCAGTCGCGAGCCAGCGGCGGCAAGGGCGCCGGATCGCCAAGAAAATGGCAGACCAGCGCCTCGACCGCCGCCTCGGCCGGCGGCAGCGCGGCCGTGGGGCGCAGCGACAACACCAGTTCGGCAAGGTCGTCGTAAAGCCCGGTCAGGCCCGGCGCATCCTGCAACGTGGCCTCGACGGCCCGCTGCGCCGCACCTAGCCTTGCCAGGTCGCGGCGCAGCGGGTCGTCCTGCGCGGGCGCCATACTGCCATGCGCCGCACAAGCCGCGAGCCACAGGAAAAGCGCGCCGTTCGCCTGGCGCGAGGGCAGCACCGACAGCCGCTCCGGCAGGCGCAGGATCTCGCCATCGAAACTGGCATGCGGCACCGTCTCGGCCACCGTGCCCAGCCGGCGCAGCCAGCCGATGCGATGCTGCGACGCCTGGACGGCGGCGGGCCGGATCTCGACCGCCGCGCCGCCGCCCAGTCCCCGGAACAGCACCGCGAGCCGCCCCGAGACTTCGGAAAGCGCCACCGCCTGATCCTCGAACTCCTGCGGTGCGCCGAAGCCGCTGGCCCAGACGTGCCAGAGCTTGCCGACGGTTTCCTCGGGTTCCCAGGGTTCCAGGTCCAGACCCATGCCGCGCCCCCTTTCAGCCGAAGATCGCCGCGACCAGGTCGCGCAGCCCACGCTTGACCTCGGCATCGTCGGTCAGGGGCTCGATCATCGCCGCCTCGACGGCGCGGTCCAGGCTCATGCCGCGCGCGACCAGGCTGGCGGCATAGACCACCAGCCGGGTCGAGACGCCCTCCTCCAGATCCTGGCCCTTGAGGCCGCGGATCTTGCCCGCCAACCGCACCAGCCCCAGGGTCCGATCGTGGTCGAGGCCGCTTTCGCGGGCCACGATCTCGGCCTCGCGCCTGGGTTCGGGAAAGTCGAACTCCATGGCCACGAAACGCTGCCGCGTCGAAGGCTTCAGCGTCTTGAGGATGTTTTGGTAGCCGGGGTTGTAGGAGGCCACCAGCATGAAGCCCGGCGCCGCCTCGATCTCCTCGCCGGTGCGGTCGATGGGCAGGATGCGGCGGTCGTCGGTCAGCGGGTGCAGCACCACGGTCACGTCCTTGCGCGCCTCGACCACCTCGTCGAGATAGCAGATCGCGCCCTCGCGCACGGCGCGGGTCAGCGGACCGTCGGTCCAGACCGTCTCGCCGCCCTTGAGCAGGTAGCGCCCGATCAGGTCGGCGGCCGACAGGTCGTCATGGCAGGCCACGGTATAAAGCGGCCGGCCCAGCCGCGCCGCCATATGGGCGACGAAGCGGGTCTTGCCGCAGCCGGTCGGGCCTTTCAGCAGCACCGGCAGGTCGTTCGCAGCGGCGGCCTCGAAGACCGCGACCTCGTCGCCCTGCGGCAGATAGAAGGGGGCGTCGGCCGCCCCGTTCCGTTCGGTTTTCACATGCGCGTTCATGGCTTACTCCGCAGCCTCCAGATGGCCGTCCTTGTGGGCCTGCACCGGGCCGGCCGTCACCACTTCGCGGCGCGGGAACAGCACGGCATAGATGAACAGCAGCGCGCCCAGAACCACGGCGACGCCCGAGCCGAAGCGCATCCAGTAGAACAGCGCCAGCCCGTCCTGCACGTCCATGAAGAACCCACCCTCGACGCGTTGCAGATGCGTCTGCACCGTTCCGGCAAAGGTCAGCGTCACCGTCATGAACACCATGCCCGAGGACATCAGCCAGAACGAGGCCATGTTCAGCACCTGGTTGTAGGGATCGCGGTTCTTCATCAGCGGCATGCAATAGGTCACCAGCGCC
Organism: Paracoccus sp. MKU1; assembly: GCF_001447385.1. Classification (GTDB taxonomy): domain Bacteria; phylum Pseudomonadota; class Alphaproteobacteria; order Rhodobacterales; family Rhodobacteraceae; genus Paracoccus. Next base: position 274,701 of record NZ_LLWQ01000193.1, read on the forward strand.
AGCACCAGGCAGACATAGGCGCCATAGAAGGCCAGGTGGCCATGCGCGGCGGTGATCTGCGTGCCGTGGGTGTAGTAGTTCACCCCGTGCAGCGTGTGCAGGAAGCCCCAGACCCCGGCGCCGAAGAAGGCCAGCACGGTGCAGCCCAGGCTCCAGACCAGCGCGGCCTTGTTCGGATGGTCGCGCCGGCCCTTCCAGACCATGACGAAGGCGAATGACATCATGGCGAAGAAGGGCACGATCTCGAAGCTCGAGAAGATCGAGCCGATCCACTGCCAGTAAGCCGGCAGGCCGATCCAGTAGTAATGGTGGCCGGTGCCCAGGATGCCCGAGAACAGCGCCGTGGCGACGATGACGTAGAGCCATTTCTCGACCACCTCGCGGTCCACGCCGGTCAGCTTGAGCATCAGGAAGGCGAGGATGGCGGCCATGATCAGCTCCCACACGCCCTCGACCCACAGGTGGATCACCCACCACCAGTATTGCTTGTCCAGCACCAGGTTCGCCGGGTTGTAGAAGGCGAACAGCCACAGCAGCACCAAGCCCCACAGGCCCATCAGCAGCACGTTGGTGACCGCCGTGCGCCGGCCCTTCAGCGCGGTCATGCTGACGTTGTACATGAAGATCACCGCGGCGACGGCGATGCCGACCTTGACCCATTTCGGCTGTTCCAGGAACTCGCGCCCCTCCTTGCCCAAAAGCCAATGGCCGTGGAACAGGTCGAACAGATAGGTCACGACCACGCCCGCCGTGCCGAGCACGAAGATGCCCAGCTGGATCCAGGCCAGCAGCGGCGAATGGATCTCGCGCTCGGCCTCCTCGGGCAGGATGTAATAGGTGGCGCCGAAAAAGCCCAAAAGCAGCCAGACGACCAGGCTGTTGGTGTGCAGCATCCGGGCGATGTTGAAGGGCAAGAGCTCGGACAGGAAGTTCGGGCTGACATAGATCCAGCCCATGATCAGGCCGAGCGTGACCTGCACGGCGAAAAGCACCATGGCCACCAGGAAATAGGCATAGGCGATGCGTTGCGAATGGTATCTCATCTGTGTTTCCCCCTCAGCCCGCGTCGTTCGGCGGCCAGTTCTGGGTGTTGATCGTGCCCGTCCACAGCAGGAAGTCGCTCAGCGCCCGGAACTCCTCGTCCGTCAGTTCGAAGCGGGGCATCTGGCGGCGGCCCTCGATGCCGGTGGGCATGGATTCCATCCAGCCCTTTAGCGTCTCGACGGCGGTTTCGGGATCGTCCTGCACGCCCCAGCGCTTCATGACATTGCCAAGCTCGGGGGCGAAATAGGCACCCTCGCCCAGAAGCGTGTGGCAGTCGATGCAGGCGTTGCGTTCCCAGATATGCTTGCCCTCGACGACCGAGGGGGTGAGCTGGCTTTCGTCCACGGCCTTGGTGCGGGCGTAGATATGGCTGTGCACGGTCAACGCGCCAAAGATCAGAATGAAGAATATGGACCCGCCGTAGAAGACGTTCCGGGCCATGTTCTTGGTCATGATGTCGCTCATGACGCGGGTCCCCTATCTGTTATTTCCGATAAGACCTCACTGTCCGGCAAGCGCGAGTCGCTCATTGATGAAAGTCAAGCGAAGCAAAAGCGGGGCATTTTGTCCGGGAACTCCGCGTCCTGCGCGGCGATCGCCAGCTCGATCCGGCAGCCCGGCAGGCGTGCCAGCGCGGCGCAGGCGGTCTTGGGCGGCATCAGGCAAAGTGCGGTCGAAAGCCCGTCCGCCAGCGCCGCGCTGTCCGCGCTGACCGAGACCGTGTCCCAGAGCGGCGCCCCGCCGCCCGGCGCCAGGATATGCGGCAGGCTGCGCGGGCCGATCAGCGTGCCGCCGGGCGAGGAAGTCGCCAGCGCCCGGTCGGCCAGCCGGATGCGGCGATGCTCGCGCCCCGCGGCATCGGCCAAGCCCACGGGCCAGTCCCGCCGCCCCAAGACCCGGATCTCGCCCGCATCGATCAGCAACTCGGCCAGGTCGTGGCGCGCGGCGGCGGCGGCCAGTTGGTCGGCAGCCCAGCCCTGCGCGAGACCGTTGAAAGTCAGCGCCATGCCGGGACGGGTCAGCCGGACCTCGGCCCGCGACCAGGCGACCGCATCCCAGCCGGTCAGGGCGCGGGCCGCGGCCTCGTCCTCGCCCCGCGCCCGCGCCAGCCACAGCGGCTGCACGGTCGGGTCGAAGGCGCCGCCGGTGGCACGGTGCAGCCGATCGGACAGGGCCAGCAGCTCGACCATGCCACCGGCGGGAACGCGCAGCCGCCCGGTGCGGTTCAGCCGCGCCAGATCCGAATCGCGATGCAGCGAGAACAGGCTTTCGACATGGGCCAGCAGCCGCGCCGCCTCGGCGAAGAAGCCGCGCGCCTGCGCCGGGCTCGCGCCATGCAGCCGCAGGGTGACATCGGCCCCCATGGCGCGGCCGCGCCATTCCTCGGGCGCGGCCTTCGTCATGCCGGGCAGCGCGGCGCAGGCGGTCAGCAGCAGGAAGCGGCGGCGGTTCATGGCGCATCTCCGGTCGGGGCGGCGCTGCGGGCGCGGCGCTTCAGCACCGGGCAGGTGCCGGGGTCGTTCATCACCACCTGGCAGCGCAGGCAGAGCACGCATTCGTTGGGATTGATCCGGCCCAGCGGGTCGATGGCGCCGACGGTGCATTTCGTCTCGCACAGCCGGCATTCGCGGCCGCATTGCGGGCGGCGGCGCAACCAGTCGAAGATCTTCAGCTTGGCCGGGATCGCCAGCCCCGCCCCCAAGGGGCAAAGGTAACGGCAATAGAACCGCTCGATGAACAGCCCGCCCGCCAGCACCGCCAGCGCAAACAGCACGAAGGGCCAGGCGCGCAGGAAGCGCATCGAGATCACGGTCTTGAACGGCTCGACCTCGGCCAAGATCAGCGCCTGCTCCATGCTGTAGAAGCTGAGCGCGACGATGGCGACGAACAGCGTGTATTTGATCACCCAAAGCCGCTCGTGCAGGGCCTGCGGCACGGCGATTTGCCGCACCCCCAGCCGCTGCGCGGCGGCATTGGTCAGCTCTTGCAGCGCGCCAAAGGGGCACAGCCAGCCGCAGAACACGCCGCGGCCCCAGAACAGCAGCCCCAGCGCCACGGCGGACCAGATCAGGAAGATGATCGGCTCGATCAGGAAGGTTTCCCAGCGAAAGCCGGACAGCAGCGCGTTCAGGAAGGCCACCACCTGCACCACCGAAAGCTGGCCGTTCAGCCCCCAGCCCAGCACGAAAAGCGTCGTGGCCAGAAAGCCCAGCCGCACCCGCCGCCACAGCATCGGCCGGCGCACCAGCGCCTCTTGCCCGAACAGGATCAGCGCCAGCACGAACAGCATGGCCGCGACCACGGCGATGCCGGGGATCTTCTTCAGCCAGAACTCCTGCCACAGCGGCACGACGGGGGCCTCGGCGACGGCATAGGCCGCGGGCAGGCGGATGGTGGCGCGGATGGGCAGCGCGGCCTCGCCCCCCGCCGCCAGCGGCCGGGTTGCGGTCACCACCAGATCAAAGGGCCGGCTGGGGTCGATGCCGCCGGCGGCGGGGTCGATGTTCAGCCGGAACAGGCTGATTTCCTTGAAGGCCGGCGCGTCGGGCAGGGCGAGTGTCTCGACCATGACGAAATCGCCGTCGTCCGGTTCGATCCGCAGCGCGCCCTGTTCGAAACCGATGCGCTCGAACCGGCCCGAGCGGCGCCATTCCGTGCCGCGCGGGCTGTAGAGGCCGCGCGACAGCACCGCGACCAGCGCCTGACCGGGTTGCAGCGCGCCCGCGGCGGCGGTGAATGCCTGCGCGCCCAGCAGGTTGCGGCCGACGGTCGGCGGATCGATCAGCCCGGCATAGAGGTCCAGGAACGGCGCGTCCGAGGGCTCGACCGGCACCTTGGCGCCGGCAAAGGCGCGCGACGCCTCGGCCATCGAGACCGAGGCGTGGCCGAATGCCCCCTCGGCCAGCAGTTCGGCCCAGGTGGCGGGGCGGTAGCCGACGCGATCGATGCCGCCGCCGCCCAGCCCCTGCGCCTGCGCCAGCACCCGGGCGCTGCGCAGGATGCCGTCGCGGATCACCCCGGTCGAGACCGTGGCGCGCGAGATCACGTCGGGCAGCGCTTGGCCCTGTGCTTCACCCTGCGACAGATCGACGCCCCGGAACCCGTCCACATAGGCGGCGATATGCGCCTCGGAAATGCCTAGGCTCAGCACCGGCTCGGTCTGGCGCACCAGCCTGGCGCCGGCGATGACCCCCTGCGGCGTGACGGCGACCAGCACGTCTAGCGGCTTGCCGGAATAGCCGGCGGTCGCCGCGATCTCCCAGGTCGAGCCGACCATGCCCAGCGCCCGGCCGTCGCGGCTGACGCTCCAGCCCGGCACCGGGGCTTCGCGGCGGTCCAGCATCACCGGCCCATCGGCGCCGAACAGCGCCTGCGCCAGCGCCGCATCGGGGGCGGCCGGCGGCTCGGGCCGCGCCGGCAGGGCCAGCAGAATCAGCGCCAGCAACGCCAGCACCAGGCGGCAGGGTGCAAGAGGGAGCTTTCCGGGCATTGCCATCCGCGTCCGAAGGTTTGTCCCGCTGATCGCGCAAATGCCGCACCCCGACCTTAACAAAGGTCAAAGCCTCACGCGCGGATTGCGATCAGGAACGGCGTGAACGCGCGCCAGCAAATAGGAAAGCCAGATGAGACAAAGGACTCCATTCGCCAGACCCGGCCTGCTGGCCTCGGCAGCCCTGGCCCTTGTCCTTGGGCCGCTTGCGGCCGCCGCACAGGAACAGGCCGCACCGCCAAAGGATCCAGCCGCCGCGCTGGAGGACCACAAGACCAAGACCGACAACCGCTATGAGCCCTCGCTGGACAACCTTGCGCAGCAGGACGTCGCGGCGCCCGGCGCGCCCGAGGGCGTCCCGGCCCTGACCGACGCGCAGTATAACGAAGCCAACAAGATCTATTTCGAACGCTGCGCCGGTTGCCACGGCGTGCTGCGCAAGGGCGCGACCGGCAAGGCGCTGACCCCCGACCTGACCCGCGACCTGGGCTTCGACTATCTGCAAAGCTTCATCACCTACGGCTCGCCCGCGGGGATGCCGAACTGGGGCACCTCGGGCGATCTTTCGGCCGAGCAGGTCGACCTGATGGCCAATTACCTGCTTCTGGACCCGGCCGCGCCGCCGGAATTCGGCATGAAGGAGATGCGCGAATCCTGGAAGGTGCATGTCGCGCCGGAAGACCGGCCGACCCAGCAGGAAAACGACTGGGACCTGGAAAACCTGTTCAGCGTCACCCTGCGCGACGCCGGACAGATCGCGCTGATCGACGGCGCCACCTACGAGATCAAGTCGGTCCTCGATACCGGCTATGCGGTGCATATCAGCCGCATGTCCGCCTCGGGCCGCTACCTGTTCGTCATCGGCCGCGACGGCAAGGTCAATATGATCGACCTGTGGATGAAGGAACCCGCCACCGTGGCCGAGATCAAGATCGGCTCGGAAGCGCGTTCCATCGAGACCTCGAAGATGGAGGGATGGGAGGACAAATACGCCATCGCCGGGGCCTATTGGCCGCCGCAATACGTCATCATGGACGGCGAGACGCTGGAGCCGAAAAAGATCCAGTCCACGCGCGGCATGACCTATGACGAGCAGGAATATCACCCCGAGCCGCGCGTCGCCGCGATCCTCGCCAGCCATTACCGGCCCGAGTTCATCGTGAACGTCAAGGAAACGGGCAAGATCCTGCTGGTCGACTATACCGATCTCGACAACCTCAAGACCACCGAGATCAGCGCCGAACGCTTCCTGCATGACGGCGGCCTGGACGGCTCGCACCGCTACTTCATCACAGCCGCCAACGCCCGCAACAAGCTGGTGGTGATCGACACCAAGGAAGGCAAGCTGGTCGCCATCGAGGATACCGGCGGCCAGACCCCGCATCCGGGCCGCGGCGCGAACTTCGTGCACCCGACCTTCGGGCCGGTCTGGGCGACCTCGCATATGGGCGACGATTCGGTGGCGCTGATCGGCACCGACCCCGAAGGCCATCCCGACAATGCCTGGAAGATCCTGGACAGCTTCCCGGCGCTGGGGGGCGGCTCGCTGTTCATCAAGACGCATCCGAATTCGCAATATCTCTATGTCGATGCCACCCTGAACCCCGAGGCCGAGATCTCGGGCTCGGTCGCGGTCTTCGACACCAAGGCGATGACGGGCGACGGCTCGGACCCCGAGTTCACCACCCTGCCCATCGCCGAATGGGCCGGCATCGCCGAGGGCCAGCCCCGCGTCGTGCAGGGCGAGTTCAACAAGGACGGCACCGAGATCTGGTTCAGCGTCTGGAACGGCAAGGACCAAGAATCGGCGCTGGTCGTGGTGGACGACAAGACCCTGGAACTGAAGCACGTCATCAAGGACGAGCGGCTGGTGACCCCCACCGGCAAGTTCAACGTCTACAACACCATGACCGACACCTATTGAGCGGTCACAACCCAGGCGGGGGCGTTCGCGCCCCCGCCCCGGCAGTATTTCAATGGGGGTTCGACATGGCCGGCAAGACGGTGACAAACGGGGCCGCGCAAGGAAAGGCCGCGCGCAGCGGCGTGGACGGCGCGGCGCGGGGCAAGGCTGGGATGGGCAGGGTCGATCTGATCGGCGCCGGTCCGGGCGACCCGGAATTGCTGACGCTGCGGGCCCTGCGGCTTTTGCAGCAGGCGGATGTGGTGGTGCATGACCGGCTGGTCTCGGACGAGGTGATGGCCTGCGTCCCCGCCCATGTCCGGCGCATCCCGGTGGGCAAGGCGGCGGGCTTCCATCCCGTGCCGCAGGATGAGATCAACGCCCTGCTGGTCGAACTGGGCCTCGCCGGCCTGACCGTGGCGCGGCTCAAGGGCGGCGATCCGACCATTTTCGGCCGCGGCGGCGAGGAGTTCGAGGCCGTGACCCGCGCCGGCATCCCCTGCGACTATGTGCCCGGCATCACCGCGGCACAGGGGGCGGCCACCTCGGCCCGCTTTCCGCTGACGCATCGCGGGCTGGCGACCGGGCTGCGCCATGTCACCGGCCACCGGGCGCGGGACGCGGCGCTGGACCTCGACTGGGCCTCGCTGGCCGATCCGCAGACCACGCTGGCCGTCTATATGGGCGCGGCGAACATGGCCGAGATCGCGGCCCAGCTGATCCGCCACGGCATGCCGGCCGACCTGCCGGTGCTGGCCGTGTCGCAGGCCAGCACCCCGCAAGAGCAGCGGCTGCACGCGACGCTTCAGGACATCGCCGCGCTGCTGGCGCGCAAGCCGCTGCCGGCGCCGGTGCTGTTCATCGTCGGCCATGTCGCGGCGCTGGCCGAGGATGGCGCCCTGCCCCAGGGGCTCTGCCACCCGGAATGGCGGCTGGTGGCGCATGGCTAGGCTGGCGTTCCTGCTGGTGCTGCTGGCCGGGACCGCGGTGGCGGGCCCGCCCGACGCCGCGCGGCAGGACCAGTTGCGCCACATGGTGCGCCAGGATTGCGGTTCCTGTCACGGCTTGCGGCTGACCGGCGGGCTGGGCCGGCCGATCACCGCCGGGGCGCTGGCCGGGCGCGACGTCGAGGATCTGAGCGGCGTGATCCTGGACGGCATGCCCGGCACCGCCATGCCCGGCTGGCGCCCGCTGCTGACCGAGGACGAGGCGCGCTGGATCGCCGATTACCTTCTGAAGACGGAGACGGAATGATGTTCAAGGCAACTCTCGCCGCCCTCCTGCTGATCGCCAGCCCGGCGCTGGCCGACGAATTGCGCGGCACCGGCGATCTGGGCCTGATCGTCGAGCGCGAGGCGGGCTCGCTGCTGGTCGTGGATCGCAGCGAACGCGCCGCCATCGGCCGGATCGAGGGCTTGGGCGACCTGTCCCATGCCAGCCTGGTCTATTCCCCCGACGAGCGTTTCGCCTATGTCTTCGGCCGCGACGGCGGCTTGACCAAGGTGGACATCCTGACCCGTCAGGTGGTCCGCCGCGTGGTGCAGGCCGGCAATTCCATCGGCGGCGCCATCTCGGACGACGGCCGGCTGGTCGCGGTGGCGAATTACGAGCCGGGCGGCGTCAAGGTCTTCGACGCCGAAACGCTGGAACTGGTGGCGGACGTGCCGATGGGATCGAAGACCGTGGGCATCGCCGATGCGCCGGGCTCGCGCTTCGTCGTCGCGACCTGGGACACGGGCGAGGTCTGGATCCTCGACCATTCCACCGATGCCGCGCAGCCGGCGGTCACCAAGCTGGAGGGCATCGGCGCCAATCCCTATGACGCGCTGCTGACCGGCGACGGGCGGCACTATATCGTCGGGCTGTTCGGCGAAAAGGGGCTGACGCAGGTCGATCTGTGGCAGGACCCGCCCAAGGTCACGCGCTTCCTGCCCGATTACGGCAAGGACCAGCCCGACCTGCCGGTCTACAAGATGCCGCATCTGCAAGGCTGGACGCTGGCCGACGGGGTCTTTGCCCTGCCCGCCGTGGGGCTGCACCAACTGCTTTGGGTCGATGCCGACGGGCTGGCGGAGATCGCCCGCACCGACCTGGCCGGCCAGCCGGTCTTTGCGCTGGCCCGCCCCGACAAGCGCGAGGTCTGGGTGAATTTCGCCCCGCCCGACAACGACAAGCTGCAAGTGGTCGATGTGCTGAGCCATGAGGTCATCGACACCCTGGCCCCCGGCAAGGGCGTCCTGCACATGGAATTCGCCCCGCGCGGGCGCGAGGTCTGGCTGTCGGTCCGCGACGAGAACCGGGTCGAGATCCGCGACACCCGCACCCGCGAGGTGCTGGGCGAGATCGAGGCCCGCGCGCCCTCGGGCATCTTCTTCACCGACCGCGCACATCGGACGGGGCTGTGACCATGGACGATCTGGACCTGCGCCTGCTCGACGGTTTCCAACGCGACCTGCCGCTGGAGCCTCGGCCCTTCGCCGCCATCGCCCAACGCCTCGGCACCGGAGAGGCCGAGGTGATCGCCCGTCTGTCCCGGCTGCGCGACGAGGGGGTCGTCGCCCGCATCGGCGCCACCTGCCGGCCGAACACCGCCGGCGCCTCGACCCTGGCCGCGCTGCGGGTGCCCGCCCGGCGCATCGACGAGGTCGCGGCGCTGGTCGGGGCCGAGCCGGGCGTCAATCATGCCTATCTGCGCGAGGGCAGCGACTGGAACCTGTGGTTCGTCGCCACCGCTCCCGATACCGAGGCGCTGGATGACAGCCTGGCCCGGATCGAGCTGGCGACCCGGCTGGTGCCCCTGTCCCTGCCGCTGGTGCGGGCCTTCAACATCGACCTGGGCTTTCCGCTGATCGGCCCACGCCGCGCCATGGCGCTGGACCGGCCCGCCGATCTGGACGCCCTGCGCCCGCGCGACCGCGCGCTGATGCAGGCGCTTTCGACCGGGCTGGCGCTGGTCCCGCGCCCCTTCGTCGCACTGGGGCAGGCGCTGCACCGCAGCGAGGCCGAGGTGATCTCGCGCATCCGCGCGCTGGCCGAGGCGCGCATCCTGACCCGGGTCGGCGTGATCGTGAAGCACCGCGCGCTTGGCTGGACCCAGAATGCCATGGTGGTCTGGCGGCTGCCCGAAACCGCTGTCGAGATCGCCGGCACCGCGCTGGCTGGGGTTCCCGGCGTGACGCTGTGCTATCAGCGCCGCACCGTGCCGGGACTGTGGAACTGGCCGCTGTTCTGCATGATCCACGCCCGTTCCCGCGCCGAGGCGATGGAGGTGCTGGCCGAGGCCCGCGCCCTGCCAGAGCTGAAAGACGTGCCGCATCGCATCCTGTTCTCGACCCGCTGCTTTCGCCAGCGGGGCGCCATCATCGCCGAGGTCGCCGCATGAGACGCCACACCCTGCCGCCCGAGGCGCTGGATGACACCGACCGCGCCATCCTGAACCGCCTGCAAGAAGCGTTTCCGCTGAGCCCCCGCCCTTTCGACGATGCCGGCGCGGCGCTTGGCCTCAGCGGCGCCGAACTGATCCAGCGGATCGAGCGGCTGCAAGAGATCGGCGCCATCACCCGCTTCGGTCCCTTCTACGACGCCGCGGCGATGGGCGGGGCCTTCTGCCTTTGCGCATTGTCCGCGCCCGAGGCGGATTTCGACCGCATCGCCGCGCTGGTGAACGCCCATCCCGAAGTGGCGCATAACTATGCCCGCGACCATGCGCTGAACATGTGGTTCGTGCTGGCCACCGCCACGCCCGAGGGCATCGCCAAGACCGCCGGGCGCATCGAGGCCGAGACCGGGCTGACCGTCTGGCGCTTTCCCAAGCTGCGGGAGTTCTTCATCGGCTTTCGGGTGGCGGCATGACGGTCCTGGACGATACCGACCGCCGGCTGATCGCCGCCACGCAGGCTGGCCTGCCGCTGGTCGAGGCGCCCTATGCCCGGATCGCCGCCGATCTGGGCCTGACCGAGACGCAGGTCATCACCCGGCTGTCGATCCTGCATGCGCGCGGCGTGATCCGCCGCATCGCCATCGCGCCCAATCATTACGCGCTGGGAATGACCGCGAACGGCATGAGCGTCTGGGACGTGGACGACGCGCGGGCGGAAGCCCTGGGCGAAAGGATCGGCGCGCTGGATTTCGTGACGCATTGCTACCTGCGGCCGCGCGCGCCGGTCTGGCGCTACAACCTCTTCGCCATGCTGCACGGCCAGAGCCGCGCCGAGGTCGAGGACAAGCGCGCCCAGGTCCGCGCCCTGCTGGGCACCGCCTGCCGGGGCGACGACATCCTCTATTCCACCCGGATCCTGAAAAAGACCGGCCTGCGCCTGAAGGACGGCTAAGAAAGGCAAACCATGTTCCGCCTGACCCAATACATGCACCAGCTTCTGGACCCCTCGCCGCCGCGCCGCCGCAGCCGGCCGGATGCGGTCCGCCCGGTGGTGATCTGGAACCTGACGCGCAGCTGCAACCTGAAATGCCGCCATTGCTATACCGTCTCGGCCGACCGGCCCTTTCCGGGCGAGCTGACGCATGAGCAGGCCATGGCCGTGCTACGCGACCTGTCGGATTTCCGCATCCCGGCGCTGATCCTGTCGGGGGGCGAGCCGATGTCGCGCTTCGACTTCTGGGAACTGGCCGAGGAGGCGCGGCGGCTGGATTTCCGCCACCTGTCGCTGTCCACCAACGGCACCAGGATCGACGCCGGCAACGTGGACCGGCTGTCCGGGCTGGGCTTCGACTATGTCGGCATCTCGCTGGACGGGATCGGCGCGGTGAACGACTGGTTCCGCGGCGTCGAGGGCGCCTTCGACCAGGCGCTGGCCGGCGTGCGGGCCTGCAAGGCGCAGGGCGTCAAGGTGGGCCTGCGCTTCACCATCACCGAGGGCAACGCCCATCATCTGCCCGCCATGCTGGACCTGTGCCGCGACGAAGGCGTGGACAAGTTCTACCTGTCGCATCTGGTCTATGCCGGCCGCGGCGACAAGCACCGGGGCGAGGATACCGAACATGCCCGCACCCGCCGCGCCATGGACCTGCTGATCGCCCGCGCCTGGGAGGCGGTGGAAAAGGCCGAACCGCTGGAGGTCGTCACCGGCAACAACGATGCCGATGCGGTCTATTTCCTGCGTTGGGCCGAGACGCGCTTTCCGCCCGCCGCCGTCGCCCATCTGCGCGCGCATCTGGAGGCCTGGGGCGGCAATTCCTCGGGCCTCGGCGTCGGCAATATCGACCCGCAGGGCCGCGTCCATCCCGACACCTATTGGTCGGACTATACACTGGGCTCGGTCAAGGAACGGCCGTTCTCGGCGATCTGGACCGGGGACGACCCGATCCTGGCCACGCTGCGCACCCGGCCGCGGCCGCTGAAGGGGCGCTGCGGCGCCTGCGCCTATCAGGCGGTCTGCGGCGGCAATACCCGCATCCGGGCGCTGCAACTGACCGGCGATCCATGGGCCGAGGATCCGGCCTGCTATCTCTCGGGCACCGAGATCGGCGCAGAGGGCGCCGACCTGGACCGCCTTGCCGTCACGCCTTTCCGGGGAAAAAGCCATGATCCGGCCCATCGTTTCCTTTAGCCTGCTGCTCGCCCTGCCGCTGATGGCCCATGCCGATCCGGCCGCCGACTATGCCGAGCATTGCGCCGCCTGCCACGGCGAGGACCGGCTGGGCGGCACCGGCCCGGCGCTGATCCCCGAGACGCTGGGACGCGTGAAGGGCATCGACGCGGTGATCGCCCAGGGCCGGGTCTCGACCCAGATGGAGGGCTTTGCCGACCGGCTGTCGCCCGAGGCCATCGCCGCGCTGGTGGATTATGTCACCGCGCCGCTGGACCACCGCCCGGACTGGAGCGCCGCGCAGATCGCCGCCAGTCGCGAGATGAATGCCGACTACCGGCCGGCGGACAAGCCGGTCTTTGCCGCCGATCCGCTGAACATCACGCTGGTGGTGGAGACCGGTGACCATCACGTCAGCGTGCTGGACGGCGACACGTTCGAGATTCTGGACCGCTTCGCCACCCCCTTCGCCGTGCATGGCGGGCCGAAATTCAGCCCCGACGGGCGCTTCGTCTACATCATGTCGCGCGACGGCTGGGTGCAGAAATACGACATCTGGTCGCTGGCCGAGGTCGGCCGCATCCGCGCCGCACTGAACAGCCGCAACATCGCCATCAGCCCGGACGGCCAGCGCATCGCGGTGGCGAACTACCTGCCGGAAAGCCTGACCATCCTGGATTCCGACCTAAACCCGCTGCGGCTGATCGACACGCAGGTCGGCGGCACCCCCAGCCGGGTCAGCGCCGTCTATCAGGCGCCGCAGCGCCGCAGCTTCGTGCTGGCGCTGAAGGACGCGCCCGAGATCTGGGAGGTCGCGACCACCGACCTCTCCATTCGCCGCATCCCGATCGACGAGCCGCTGGACGATTTCTTCTTCTCGCCCGACTATCGGCAGCTGATCGGCGCCAATCGCGACGGCGACAAGGGCGTGGTGATCGACCTGGACGACGGGCACAAGGTGGCGGAACTGCCGCTGCCCGGCATGCCGCATCTGGGCTCGGGCATCACCTGGGAACGGAACGGCCGCCGCGTCATGGCCACCCCGCATCTGGGCGAGGGCGTGCTTTCGGTCATCGACATGCAGGACTGGAGCCTGGTCAAGCAGATCAAGACCGACGGTCCCGGCTTTTTCCTGCGCGGCCATGCCACCAGCCCCTATGTCTGGGCGGACGTGTTCTTCGGCCCGCACAGGGACGAGATGCACGTCATCGACAAGCAGACGCTGGAAATCGTCAAGACGCTCGCGCCCTTCCCGGGCCAGACCTTCGCCCATAGCGAATTCACCCGCGACGGCAGCCATGTCCTGGTTTCGCTGTGGGAGGACGAGGGCGCGGTCGTGGTCTATGATGCAAAGACGCTGGACGAGGTGAAACGGCTGCCGATGCGCAAGCCTTCGGGGAAATACAATGTCTGGAACAAGATCACCTTCGAGGACGGAACCAGCCACTGACGGCTGGCCGGTCTGGAAACTGGCGCTGCTGTTCTATCCCTTCGCGGCGGCGGCGGTCTGGATCAACCTGTTCATGCTGTCGCTGCTGGCCAGCTGGGTCGGCTTGCCGGTGCTGGCGCCGATCCGGGCGGCCGGCGCCGCGCTGGTGCTGGGCGTGCCGGCCGCCTGGGCCTCGGGGCGCTGGATCCGCGGCCTGATGGATCGCGCCCGCCCGCGCGGCTGATCGCGACAGGCAGGCGCCGCCATCATAACCTCTGATTATTATCCCCATTAAAACATATAAATTCCAACAATCCTGAAAGCTGCTAGAACCTGTCGTCAGAAAGTGTGCGGATTCGCAGAAACCATCCGCTGCGGCTGCATGAGAGCCATAGTCCGCACGCGGTGCCCCCACGGCACCGGTGACGCGACCTAGCAAGGGAGACCGATATGGACGGGAACGACATCGAGAGCGTTGGGAAATGCCCCGTGATGCATGGGGGGATGACGGCCCTGGGCAGTTCGGTCATGGCCTGGTGGCCGAACGCGCTGAACCTCGACATCCTGCACCAGCACGACAGCAAGACCAACCCGCTCAAGGGCTTCAACTACCGCGAGACGGTCAGGACGCTGGACGTCGAGGCGCTGAAGGCCGACCTGCGCGCGCTGATGACCGATAGCCAGGACTGGTGGCCGGCCGACTGGGGCAGCTATGTCGGCATGTTCGCCCGCACCGCCTGGCACGCTGCCGGCTCCTACCGGACCAGCGACGGCCGCGGCGGCGCCAATACCGGCAACCAGCGCTTTGCGCCGCTGAACTCCTGGCCCGACAACGTCAACACCGACAAGGGCCGCCGCCTGCTGTGGCCGATCAAGAAGAAATACGGCAACAAGATTTCCTGGGCCGACCTGATCGTGCTGGCCGGCACCGTCGCCTATGAGGTCGCCGGCCTCAAGACCTATGGCTTCGCCTTGGGCCGCGAGGATATCTGGCACCCCGAAAAGGACACCTATTGGGGCGATGAAAAGGAATGGCTCGCCCCCAGCGACAGCCGCTATGGCGACGTGAGCAAGGCCGAGACGCTGGCCAACCCGCTCGCCGCCGTGCAGATGGGCCTGATCTACGTCAACCCCGAGGGGGTGAACGGCAAGTCCGACCCGCAGGCCACCGCCTACCAGATGCGCGAGACCTTCGCCCGCATGGGCATGAACGACGAGGAAACCGTGGCGCTGACCGCCGGCGGTCACACCGTCGGCAAGTGCCACGGCAATGGCAGCGCCGCCGATCTGAGCCCCGATCCCGAAACCGCCGACCCGGAATTCCAGGGCCTCGGCTGGATGAACACCAAGGGCCGCGGCATCGGGCGCAACACGGTGGTCTCGGGTCTCGAGGGCGCCTGGACCACCAACCCGACGAAATGGGACAACGGCTTCTTCGACATGCTGTTCAAGCATGAATGGACGCTGACCCACAGCCCGGCGGGCGCCTCGCAATGGGTGCCGATCTCGATCGCCGAGGAGGACAAGCCGGTCGATGTCGAGGACCCCTCGATCCGCGTCATGCCGATGATGACCGATGCCGACATGGCCCTGAAGGTCGATCCGATCTATCGCGAGATCTCGCTGCGCTTCATGAACGACTTCGAGGCGTTCAGCGATGCCTTCGCCCGCGCCTGGTTCAAGCTGACCCACCGCGACATGGGGCCGAAATCGCGCTATCTCGGCCCCGAGGCGCCGACCGAGGATCTGGTCTGGCAGGACCCGATTCCCGCCGGCAACCGCGACTACGACATCGCCGGGCTGAAGGCGCGCATCGCCCAGAGCGGGCTGAGCCCGGCTGAGATGGTGGCGACCGCCTGGGATTCGGCGCGCACCTTCCGCGGCTCGGACATGCGCGGCGGCGCCAATGGCGCCCGCATCCGCCTGGCGCCGCAGAAGGACTGGGAAGGCAACGAGCCCCAGCGCCTGGCCCGCGTGCTGTCGGTGCTGGAGCCGCTGGCGGCCGAGTTCGGCGCCAGCGTCGCCGACACCATCGTGCTGGCCGGCAATGTCGGGGTCGAGCTGGCGGCGAAGGCGGCGGGCCACGACATCGAGGTGCCCTTCGCGCCCGGCCGGGGCGATGCCACGGACGAGATGACCGATGCCGACAGCTTCGCGGTGCTGGAACCGATCCATGACGGCTATCGCAACTGGCTGAAACAGGACTACGTCGTCGCCCCCGAGGAACTGATGCTGGACCGCACCCAGCTCATGGGCCTGACCGCGCCCGAGATGGTGGTGCTGGTCGGCGGCATGCGGGCGATGGGCACCAACCACGGCGACAGCAAGCACGGCGTCTTCACCGACCGGATCGGCGCGCTGACGACGGATTTCTTCGTGAACCTGACCGACATGGCCAATACCTGGGCCAAGGCCGGCGATCACTACGAGATCCGCGACCGCAAGACCGGCGCGACGAAATGGACGGCGACGCGGCTGGATCTGGTGTTCGGCTCGAACTCGATCCTGCGCTCCTATGCCGAGGTCTATGCCCAGGACGACAATGCCGGGAAATTCGTCGAGGATTTCGTGGCGGCCTGGGTGAAGGTGATGAACGCCGACCGTTTCGACCTGCGCCCGTAATCGATCCGGCCCCCGGACGGCGCCCGGCGACGCCGGTGCCGGGGGCGGTAGTGGTAACGAGTGCACCCCTGGGGGCCACCCGCCCCCGGGGTTTTTCCATCCGCAACCCATGCAAGCGGCCGGAAACGCCCGCCGGCACAACAGCCGGACGATTGCCGGCGAAGCCGCGGCCATGCTCGGCGCGGGTTCAGAGAAAGCTTTGCGGGTCGATATCCACCGCCAGCCGCAGGTTGGTCGGCAGCTTCGGCGCCGCCGCCAGCCATTGCGCGATGGCGCCCTGCAAGGGGGCCTGGCGCGGCGCGCGGATCAGCATCCGCACCCGATAACGCGCGCGGATGCGGGCGATGGGCGCGGGCGCCGGGCCGAACAGCTCGGCACCGATGCCGCGCAGCGGCTCGGCGCGGCGGGCCAGCTCGCGGGCGTAATCCTCGACCACCGGCTGGTCGGGATGCGACAGGATGATCCCGGCCAGCCGGCCAAAGGGCGGCATGCCCGCCGCCTGCCGCGCCGCCGCCTCGGCATCCCAGAACGCCTCGTCCTCGCCCGACAGGATGGCGCGGATCACCGGATGGTCGGGCTGGTAGGTCTGCAACAGCGCCAGCCCCCGCGCATCGCCGCCCTCGCGCCCGGCCCGGCCGGCGACCTGGCGCATCAGCTGGAAGCTGCGCTCGGCCGCGCGCAGGTCGGCGCCTTGCAGGCCCAGGTCGGCGTCGATCACCCCGACCAGCGTCAGGCGCGGGAAATTGTGGCCCTTGGCGACGATCTGCGTGCCGATGATGATGTCGGTGCCGCCGGCGCCGATCTCGGCGATCGCCTCCTTCAGCGCCCGGGCCGAGTGGAACAGGTCCGAGGACAGCACCGTCGCCTTCGCCTCGGGGAAGCGCTCGGCCACCTCCTCGGCCAGCCGTTCCACCCCCGGCCCGATGGCGGTCATCTTGCCCTCGACGCCGCAGGCGGGACAGGCGGTCGGAATCGGCTTGGTCGCGCCGCATTGATGGCAGACCAGGCGGTTCTGGAAGCGATGCTCGACCATGCGGGCGTCGCAATGGTCGCAGCCGATCTGCTGGCCGCAGGCCCGGCAGGCGGTGATCGGCGCATAGCCGCGCCGGTTCAAAAACAGCAGCGACTGCTCGCCGCGTTCCTTGCGCAGCGCGATTTCCGTGGCGAGCCGGGGGCTGATCCAGCGGCCCTTTTCCATCTCCTGCTGGCGCAGGTCGATGGTGCCCATCTCGGGCAGGTCCGCCGTGCCATAGCGGGCGCGCAGGTCGAGGCGGCGATATTTGCCCAAGCCCGCATTCACCCAGCTTTCGACCGAGGGCGTGGCCGAGGCCAGCACCACCTGCGCCTGCTCGACGCTGGCACGCAGCACCGCCATGTCGCGGGCGCTGTAATAGACCGCATCCTCCTGCTTGTAGCTGGAATCGTGCTCCTCATCGACGACGATCAGGCCTAGGTCGGCAAAGGGCAGGAACAGCGCCGAACGCGCGCCCACCACCAGCCCGACATGGTTTTGCGCCGCCATGGTCCACAACCGCCGGCGTTCGCTGCGGGTGATGCCGGAATGCCATTCCCCGGGCCGGGCGCCGAAGCGCGCCTCGACCCGGTCGAGGAACTCGGCCGAAAGCGCGATCTCGGGCAGCAGCACCAGCGCCTGCCGGCCCTGCCGCAGGCATTCCGCGACCGCCTCAAGGTAAACCTCGGTCTTGCCCGAGCCGGTGACGCCGCGCAGCAGCGTGGTGCCATAGCCGCGGCTCTTCAGCGCCGCGCGCAGGGTCTCGGCCGCCTCAAGCTGATCGGGGGCCAGCGGCTTGCCCGGCAGGCTC
Organism: Paracoccus sp. MKU1; assembly: GCF_001447385.1. Lineage (GTDB taxonomy): Bacteria > Pseudomonadota > Alphaproteobacteria > Rhodobacterales > Rhodobacteraceae > Paracoccus. The sequence goes on from NZ_LLWQ01000193.1 coordinate 292,558, forward strand.
GGATCGAGCTTCGGATAGGGCACGTCGCGCGGCGCCAGCACCTCGGCCAGCGTGCCGGCCTTGACCAGCCCCTGCACCACCGAGGCGCTGACCCCGGCCAGCTGCGCCAGCTCGCCCGGCGCGAAACCGGCACCGCCATGGTCCTCGATCACCCGCAGCACGGCGGCGCGGGCATCGGTCATGCGCACGGGCGGCGGTCCCGCGCGATGGATGATGCGCCGGGCCGAGGGCGGCTGGTCCAGGTCCGGCGCCCGCGTTGCCATCCGCAGCAGCGAGGGCAGCGGCGTCAGCGTGTATTCGCCCATGCGGATCAGGAACTCGATCATGCCGGGCGCCAAGGGCGGCGCGTCGATCAGCCGCGCCACCGGCCGCAGCTTCGCCGCATCGAAATCGCCGATCCCCGACCCCCAGACCGCGCCCATCACCCGGCGCGGGCCCAGCGGCACCACGACCAGCTGGCCCAGCCGCACGCCGCCCTCGGGCGCAAGATAGTCGAGCACGCCGACCACCTCTTGCGTCAGCACCGCGATGCGCGCGCCATGGGGATAGAACAGCGGCGGGGACATCTCAGGCCGGCAGCGCGGCCCAGCCGATCAGCAGCAGCACCGGCCAGTTGCCGACAAGCAGCGGCCCGGCCGCCAGGGCCGGCAACAGGTCAATGAGATCGGGCTGAAAGGCTTCCACGACATTCTCTCCGTGCATGAGGCCGGATAGTGGCATGTCGGCGCCATGCCCCGCAAGCCGCGCAGGCCGGACTTCACGCGCCGGCTGTTATGCGCTAAACCCACGGCAAAACCGCAAGAAGGGCTCCTCCACATGAAATTCTTTGTCGATACCGCCGACGTCGCCGCCATCCGCGAGCTCAACGACCTTGGCATGGTGGACGGCGTCACCACCAACCCTTCGCTGATCCTGAAATCCGGCCGCGACATCCTGGAAGTCACCAAGGAGATCTGCGACATCGTCGAGGGCCCGGTCAGCGCCGAAGTCGTCGCCCTGAAGGCCGAGGACATGATCCGCGAGGGCGAGCACCTGGTGAAGATCGCCCCCAACATCACCGTCAAGGTGCCGCTGACCTGGGACGGGCTCAAGGCCTGCAAGGCGCTGTCCTCGCAGGGCCACAAGGTCAACGTGACGCTGTGCTTCTCGGCCGCGCAGGCGATCCTGGCCGCCAAGGCCGGCGCCACCTTCATCAGCCCCTTCATCGGCCGGCTCGACGACATCAATTTCGACGGCATGGAGCTGATCGCCCAGATCCGCGAGATCTATGACAATTACGACTTCCAGACCCAGATCCTGGCCGCCTCGATCCGCTCGGTGAACCACATCACCGATGCCGCCCGGATCGGCGCCGACGTGATCACCGCGCCGCCCGCCGTCATCAAGGCGATGGCGAATCACGTGCTGACCGACAAGGGGCTGGAGCAGTTCACCGCCGATTGGGCCAAGACCGGCCAGAAGATCGTCTGATGACCGAGCAGACCGCGGCCGAATTGACCGAGGACATCCGCGCCCGGCTGCTGGCGCAGCCCGAGCTGATCCTCTCCGACCGCGACCTGATGCGCGCGCTGATCGGCGCGCGCGAGGCCGAGGTGGGCGAGAACGTCATCGACATCCGCGGCCGCGCCATGCAGGCGCTGGAGGCGCGGCTGGACCGGCTCGAGGCGGCGCATGAATCGGTGATCTCGGCCGCCTATGACAACCAGTCGGGGATGAACACCATCCACCGCGCCGTGCTGTCGCTGCTGGAGCCGATGGATTTCGAGGAGTTCCTGGAAAACCTCGACATCGCCGTGGCGCCGATCCTGCGGGTCGAAACCCTGCGGCTGGTGATGGAATCGGGCGACGAGGTGCCCGAGCCGGAGAATGACGGCCCGCTGATGATCGCCCCCGCCGGCACCGTGGCCCGGCTGATCTCGGGCGGGCGGCGGATGCCGCGCGGCGACGACATCGTGCTGCGCCGTGTGGCGGGCGAAACCCTGGCCTTCCATGGCGAGGCTCGCGCCCCGATCCGTTCCGAGGCGCTGCTGCCCATCGACCTCGGCCCCGGCCGCTTCCCGGCGCTGCTGCTGATGGGCTCGGCCGATCTCGGGCGCTTCACCCCGGCCCAGGGCACGGATCTGCTGCGCTTCTTCGGCCAGGCGTTCCGGCTGGTGCTGATCTCCTGGCTCAGGAAATGACCGGCGGGGCCGAGCCATTGGCGCTGGCCCCGGCCATGGCCGACAATCTCGCGCGCTGGCTCGACAGCGAGCGCGCGGCGCGCGACCGGTCCGACCACACGATCCGCGCCTATCAGGCCGACCTGCTGGCCTTTCTCTCCTTCCTGGGCGGCTATCACGGCACGCCCGCCCTGCCCGCGACGCTGGCCGGGCTGACGCAGACCGACATGCGCGCCTTTGCCGCCGCCGAGCGCGGCCGCGGGCTTTCGGCCCGCTCGCTGGCCCGCAGGCTCTCGGCGACGCGCAGCTTCATCCGCTGGATGTCCGACCGGCACGGTTTCGACGCTTCGAAGGCGCTGGCCTCGCGCAGCCCGAAATACACCCGCTCGCTGCCCCGCCCGCTGGCGCCCGAACAGGCGCAGGAGGTGCTGGATATCGCCGGCAGCACCCATCCCGAGGCTTGGATCGCCGCCCGCGACGCGGCGGTGCTGACGCTGCTCTGGGGCTGCGGGCTGCGCATCTCCGAGGCGCTGGGGCTCGACGGCGCCGACTGGCCGCTGCGCGAGGCGCTGACCATCCGCGGCAAGGGCGGCAGGGAACGCCAGGTGCCGGTCCTGCCCATCGCGCGCGAGGCCATCGCCGATTATCTGCGGCTATGCCCCTACCCGCTGGAGGCCAAGGCACCGCTGTTTCGCGGCGCCCGCGGCGGCCGGCTGAATCCGGCGCTGATCTCCGCCGCGATGCGCCAGGCGCGGCAGGTGCTGGGCCTGCCGCCGACCGCCACCCCGCATGCGCTGCGCCATTCCTTCGCCACGCATCTCCTGGCGGCGGGGGGCGATCTGCGCACGATCCAGGAACTCCTGGGCCATGCCAGCCTGTCCACGACCCAGGTCTATACCGGCGTGGACGACGCCCACCTGCTGGCCGTCTATCGCGCCGCCCATCCCCGCGCCTGAGCACCTTCACCGTTTCCCAAATACTCATGGCCGCCGGCGCCGGCGGCCAGCCTCCTCCGCGGCTCCTTCGTTGCCGAAATGCGCATCCGGCCGCACCATGCGCATCGGCTTTACATTTCCTGCGCGGCATCCCAAAGGGGCGGCATGTTCGAACTGTCCCTCGATCTCGTGCTCCTGCTGGCCGGCGCCGCCTTCGCGGCCGGCTTCGTCGATGCCATCGCCGGCGGGGGCGGGCTCATCACCGTGCCGGCGCTGCTGCTGGCCGGCCTGCCGCCCGCGCAGGCGCTGGCCACCAACAAGGTGCAGGGCGTCTTCGGCGCCGCCACGGCAGCGATCTCCTATGCCCGGAGCGGGCTGGTGGACCTGCGCGCGCAAATCGGCGCGGCGGCGGTGGCCTTTGCGGCCGGACTCTGCGGTGCGCTCCTGGTGACCTGGATCCCGGCGCAGGCGCTGCGCTACGGCCTGCCGCTGGTGCTGATCGGCATCGCCGTCTTCTTCGCGCTGAAGCCGGGGCTGGACGATACCGACCGCATGCGCCGCATCGCCCCGGCCGCCTTCACCGCCACGGTCGTGCCCGTCGTCGCCTTCTATGACGGGCTGGTCGGGCCGGGCACCGGATCGTTCTTCATGCTGGGCTTCGTCATGCTGGCGGGCTACGGCATCCTCAAGGCCACCGCGCATACGAAACTGCTGAACTTCGCCTCGAACCTGGGCGGGCTGGTCGCCTTCGCCGCGGTGGGCAAGCCGCTCTGGCTGGTCGGCGCCGTCATGGCCGTGGCGCAGATCGCCGGCGCCATGCTGGGCGCACGGCTGGCGATGCGGATCGGCGCAAGGGTCATCAAGCCGTTGCTGGTCGTGACCTCGTCCGCGCTGGCGCTGCGGCTGATCTGGCAATTGCTGTAGACATGGGGGCTTTGCGCCCCCACGCCCGCCGGGCAAGCCCGACGGGCTTCCCCCGCAGGATATTTGGACACGAAAGAAGCCCGGCAAAAGCCATGCGCGGCGCCTGGTTTCTTTCGTGTCCCAATATCCTGGGGGAGCGCGGAACGCGCGGGGGCAAAGCCCCCGATCTTGCCGAGAGGGTACGATGCCACGGCAGGGGCATCAGCTCGGAAAACCCTCGGCGCGGCGCAATTCGCCTGTCGCCAGGCCGCGCCAGTTGCGCAAGGTCCCGGTCAGGTATTTCTGCACCACCGGGTGGCCTTCCTCCAGCAAGCCCAGATGCAGCATCAGCGCCGTGATCGCCGCCTCGGCGCCCCGGGTGCCGCCGTCCGAGATCTTCAGCGCAATGCCCAGCCCCCGCTCGGGAACGAGGCCGACAAAGACCGCCTCGGCCCCGGTCTTGACGGCGACGCGACCCCGCATCGCGCGCATCAGCTCGGTGCAGGCCCGCCCTTCGCCGGCGACCAGCTCGGGATGGGCCAGCATCGCCTCGACCAGCCGCCGCTGCGCCTGGCCGCGCGCCCCGGCGCCCGGCTGGGCGAAGCCGGCCATGGCATGGGCCAGCCCCTCGACAGTGCAGGCGAAATTCGGCGCCGAGCAGCCGTCGACGCCCCAGCCGGCGGCGGTCTCGCCGGTCACCTCCTCGAAGGCTCGGCGCACGGCGCGCTGCACCGGATGGTCGATCTCGACATATTCCGGCCCGGCATTCATGTGCCGCTTGAGCGTCAGGAATCCGGCATGCTTGCCCGAGCAGTTGTTGTGGATCTGGCAGGGGCTTTCGTCCGAGCAGATCAGCCGCTTGTGCTCGGCCGGATCCCTCGGCAGATGCGCGCCGCAGCGCAAGTCGCCATCCTCGAGCCCCAGCGCGGACAGCCAGGCCGCGACCCGCTCGGTATGGATGCGGGCGCCGTTATGGCTGGCGCAGGCCAGGGCCAGATGCTCGCTCGTCAGCCCCGCCGCATCGGCCGCGCCGCTTTCGACCAGCGGCAGTGCCTGGATCATCTTGCAGGACGAGCGCGGATAGATCACCGCGCCGGGATTGCCCCAGGCCTCGACGATGCCATTCGCATCCGCAATCACCACATGGCCCAGATGGCTGCTTTCGCGCATCCCGCCACGCCACAATTCGATAAGTCTGGCAGCGGTCATGGCTGTTTTTCCTCTGACAATCGCGCGATTTTCCGCGAACGGGGGTTTTTCACGACTTCCTTTTCGCATTATCTTGCCGCCGGATGGTTGAAAACACCACCGTCATCGGCAACAAGCCGGATCGAACCGGACCATGGCAGGAGGCCAGAGCATGTTGAAATTCGCGCCGCGCGCCGCAGCGGCAGCCGCCGCACTCGCGATCGCCGCGTCTTCGCCAGTCCTGGCCCAGGACTCGACGAATGTAGTCGGGACCGAGGGCGACTGGACCGTCTTCTCGGCGAACAGTCCCAAGGAATGCTGGGCCGTCTCGGCCCCGAAATCCACCCAGAACCTGGACACCAGCGGCAAGCCCAAGGAGGTGACGCGCGGCGACATCCGGCTCTACGTCGCCTATCGGCCCGGCCAGTCGGGCGAGGTCTCGTTCTCGGGCGGCTATCCCTTCGCCCCGGATTCGGCGGTCGAGGTGAATATCGGCGGCCAGGTCTTCAAGCTGTTCACCGAGGGCGAAAGCGCCTGGACCGGCTCTCCGGCCGACGACGCCAAGCTGGTCTCGGCCCTGCGCGCCGGGTCCTCGGCCATCGTCACCGGCCGTTCGGCGCGGGGCACGGTGACCAAGGACACCTTCAGCCTGTCGGGCATCACCGCCGCGACCAACAAGGCGCAGGCGGCCTGCAAATAGGCCGCACCTGCCGGAACCGACATGGACAGGGGCGCGAGCCCCTGTTTTCTTTTGGGCCGCTTTGCCCTATATAGGCCCATTGCCTCCCTCGCCGCCCGGACCCGCAACCATGAACGCCCCGTCGCCCGTCACGCCCGCCGCCCCGATCACCCAGGATCTGCTGACCATCCCGCGCAAACTGCCCGAGACAGCACGGCGGAACCTGGTCGGCCTGACCCGCGCGCAGCTGTACGAGGCGCTGATCGAGGCCGGCACGCCGGAACGGCAGGCCAAGATGCGCGTCGGCCAGATCTGGCAATGGGTCTATCACTGGGGCGTGCGCGATTTCGCGCAGATGACCAATCTGGCCAAGGACTATCGCGCCCTGCTGGCCGAGAAGTTCGAGATCGCCCTGCCCGAGATCGTCACCCGCCAGATCAGCGCCGACGGCACCCGCAAATACCTGCTGCGCATCAGCGGCGGGCACGAGGTCGAGACCGTCTATATCCCCGAGGAAAACCGCGGCACGCTCTGCATCTCGTCCCAGGTCGGCTGCACGCTGACGTGCTCCTTCTGCCACACCGGCACGCAGAAGCTGGTGCGCAACCTGACGGCGGGCGAGATCGTCGGCCAGGTCATGGTGGCGCGCGACGACCTGGGCGAATGGCCCAAGCCCGGCGCGCCCAAGGACGAGACGCGGCTGGTCTCGAACGTGGTGCTGATGGGCATGGGCGAGCCGCTCTACAATTTCGACAATGTCCGCGACGCGATGAAGGTGGTGATGGACGGCGAGGGCATCAGCCTGTCGCGCCGCCGCATCACGCTGTCGACCAGCGGCATCGTCCCCGAGATCGCCAAGACCGCCGAGGAGATCGGCTGCCTTCTGGCCGTCAGCTTCCACGCCACCACCGACGAAACCCGCGACAAGCTGGTGCCGGTGAACCGCAAGTGGAACATCGAGACGCTGCTCAATGCGCTGCGCGAATATCCGCGCCTGTCGAACTCGGAACGCATCACCTTCGAATATGTGATGCTGGACGGGGTGAACGACAGCGACGAGGACGCGCGGCGACTGGTCCGGCTGATCCGCGGCATCCCGGCCAAGGTGAACCTGATCCCCTTCAACGAATGGCCCGGCTCGCCCTATCGCCGTTCCAGCTGGGAGCGGATCGAGGCTTTTGCCGACATCGTCCACAAGGCCGGCTATGCCTCGCCCATCCGCACGCCCAGAGGCGAGGACATCATGGCCGCCTGCGGTCAGCTGAAATCCGCGACCGAACGCGGCCGCAAGACTGCCGCCCAAATCGCCGCCGAGGCCCGCGCCTGAACGGGCAGCGGTAGAGACCAGCCGCACTGCCGCATGAGTATTTTCAGAACGGTGAAAAGGGAAAGGCAGCCGAGCCTCCGCTTTGGTCGGGTCGCGCTCCTCGCTTTTCACCGTTTCACAAAATACTCCTGCAACAGCACCGAAGGTCGGGGCGCTGCGCCTTCACGAATCCGCCAGAATCCGTGGTGACCTTGCCCCGCGCGCCCCGCAGTCGTAGAAGCGTCGCGACCCGCGAAAGAGGTGCCGCATGAGCCGTCCGAAACCCGTCGTCCTTTGCATCCTCGATGGCTGGGGCATTTCCTCGCGCCCCGAGCAGAGCGCGCCCGACCAGGCCAGGACGCCGAATTTCGACCGGCTGATGCGTGATTGCCCGCATGGGACGCTGGTGACCTTCGGCCCGGATGTCGGCCTGCCCAAGGGCCAGATGGGCAATTCCGAGGTCGGGCACACCAATATCGGCGCCGGCCGCGTGGTGGCCATGGACCTCGGCCAGATCGACCTCGCCATTGAGGATGGTAGCTTCTACGAGAACGCCGCGCTGGGTGAGCTCATCCGCAAGCTCAAGGCCAGCGGCGGCACGGCGCATCTGATGGGCGTCGTCTCGGATGGCGGCGTACATGGCCATGTCCAGCATGTCATCGCCGCCGCGCGGGCGGTGGCCGACAAGGGCGTGCCGGTGGTGATCCATGCCATCACCGATGGCCGCGACGTGCCGCCGCAATCGGCCCTGGACTTCGTCACCAAGCTTCTGGGCGAACTGCCGGAGGCCGCGCGCATCGGCACCGTCATCGGCCGCTATTACGCCATGGACCGCGACAATCGCTGGGAGCGCGTCGCCCGCGCCTATGCCGCCATGATCCGCGCCGAGGGGCTGCCGGCCCCGGATGCGGTGCAGGCGGTGGCCGACGCCTATGAGCGCGGCGAGACCGACGAATTCATCCAGCCCGCCGTGATCGAGGGCTATGCCGGCGCGAAGGACGGCGACGGCTTCTTCTGCCTCAATTTCCGCGCCGACCGCGCACGCGAGATCCTGGCCGCCATCGGCCAGCCGGATTTCTCTGCCTTCGACACCGGCATGCGGCCGGAATGGGCGGCGCTGCTGGGCATGGTCGATTATTCGGCCAGCCATGACGAATACATGCAGGCCGCCTATCCCAAGCGGCAGGTGGTCAACACGCTGGGCGCCTGGGTCGCCGCCAGGGGCCTGCGCCAGTTCCGCCTGGCCGAGACCGAGAAATACCCGCATGTCACCTTCTTCCTGAACGGCGGCAAGGAAACCCCTGAGCCGGGCGAGGACCGCTTCATGCCGGCCAGCCCCAAGGTCGCGACCTATGACCTGGCGCCGGAAATGGCCGCGCCCGAGGTCAGCGCCAAGCTGGTCGAGGCCATCGAGGCGGGCTACGACCTGATCGTGGTGAACTATGCCAACCCGGACATGGTCGGGCATACCGGCAGCCTGCCCGCCGCCATCCGCGCCTGCGAGGCGGTGGACAAGGGGCTGGGCATGATGCTGGAGGCGCTGGAAAAGGCCGGCGGCGCCGCGGTGGTCATCGCCGATCACGGCAATTGCGAGACCACCATCGATCCCGAGACCGGCGGGCCGCATACCGCCCACACCACCAACCCGGTGCCGGTGATCGTCTTCGGCGGGCCCGAGGGCGCGGAACTGCGCAACGGCCGGCTGGCCGATGTGGCGCCGACGGTGCTGGACCTGATGGGCCTGGACCTGCCGCCCGAAATGACCGGCACCTCGCTGATCGAGCGCGCATGAGACCCAGTCTGCTCCTGCCGATGCTGCTGGCCTTCGGCCTCGGCTCGATGGCTCCGGCCCAGCCGGCGACGCCCGCGCAGGACGATTCGCAGCTGAGCCAGGCCGCGCAGGAGGCGGCCGCGGCCGCCGACATGCTGCGCGGCGCGGTGGGCCAGCTGGACGAGGCGCTGACCGAGGACGATCAGGTCGCCTCGCTGACCCGGATGATCCGCGCCTATGAGCAGGGCATGGCGGCGCTGCGCGAGGGATTGCGCCGCGCCGGCATCCGCGAACAGGAGATCCGCGCCGAGTTCGACGCCCGGCGCGAACGTCTGGGCCGGGTGCTGGGGGTGATGACCTCGATGCAGAAATCGCCCGAGACCATGCTGCTGCTGCATCCCTCGGGGCCGGAATCCTCGGCCCGGGCGGGGATGATCCTGTCCTCGGTCGCGCCGGGGCTCGAGGCCGAGGCCCGCGACATGCAGCAGAAGCTGGAGGAGATCCGCACCGTACGGGCGATCCAGCTGAGTGCGGCGAACACGCTGGCGCAGGGGCTGGACCAGGTGCAGGAGGCGCGGCGGCTGCTGGCCTCGGCCGTCACCGACCGCTCCAGCCTGCCGGTGCGTTTCGGCGAGGACCCCAGGGAGCTGACCGCGCTGGTGCAATCGGCCGATACGCTGGACGCCTTTGCCTCGGGCATCGTCGGCATGGAGCAGGATGTCGGCCCGCCCATGGCCGATTTCGAGGGCGCGCAGGGCAGTCTGGCGCTGCCGGTGCTGGGCCGGGTGCTGCGCCGCTATGACGAACCCGACGCCGCGGGGGTGCGCAGGCCGGGAATGGTGATCGCCACCTCGCCCGCCGCGCTGGTGACGGTGCCTTGGCCTGCGACGATCCGCTATCGCGGCCCGCTGCTCGATTACGGCAATGTGATGATCGTTGAGCCCGCGCGGGGGTATCTGATGATATTTGCCGGGCTGGCCCAGGTCTTCGGCGAGACGGGCGACGTGCTGGCCGCGGGCGAGCCGGTCGGGCTGATGGGCGGGCAGGAGCCGCCCGCGCAGGAGTTCGGCGCCGAATTCGTCGCCAATGCCGCCGCCGGAGGCGGCGCTGGACAGACCGAGACACTGTATGTTGAACTCCGCAAGGGCAAGGAAACACTGGACCCGGCAGAATGGTTCGTGATGAATCCCATTGTCGGAGAGGCCACGGACGGGACAGGCCGCAACGCAACCGGGCAGGACGGAACCGAATGAAACATTATCTTCTGGCAGGGGCGATCGGCACGCTTGCGGGCATCACCGTCGCCACCCAATTCGCCGGCCCGCTGGTCGCGCAGGAATCGGGCAAGAACGCCTCGGTCTACGAACAGCTGGACCTGTTCGGGAACGTGTTCGAGCGCGTGCGCGCCGATTACGTCGAGCAGGTGGACGACAAGAAGCTGATCGAGGCGGCGATCAACGGCATGTTGACCTCGCTCGACCCGCACAGCTCGTTCCTGTCGGCCAAGGATTACGACGACATGCAGACCCAGACCCGCGGCAGCTTCGGCGGGCTGGGGATCGAGGTCGGGCAGGAGGACGGGCTCGTCAAGGTCATCTCGCCCATCGACGATACGCCCGCGGCCGAGGCGGGGGTCAAGGCCGGCGACTACATCACCCATGTGAACGGCGAATCGCTGATGGGCCTGACGCTGGACGAGGCGGTCGAGAAGATGCGCGGCCCCGTCGGCTCGGAGATCAAGATCACCATCCTGCGCGAGGGCGAGAAGGAGCCCTTCGACCTGACCATCACCCGCGACACGATCAAGCTGACCGTGGTCAAGACCCGGATCGAGGGCCATGCCGTGATCCTGCGCATCTCGACCTTCAATGACGAGACCTTCTCGACCCTGAGGACCGAGATGGACAAGGCGATCAAGGAGGCGGGCGGCATCGACAAGGTGACCGGCTTCGTGGTGGACCTGCGCAACAACCCCGGCGGGCTGTTGAACCAGGCCATCGAGGTCTCGGACGCTTTCCTCGACAAGGGCGAGATCGTCTCGACCCGTGGCCGCAAGCCCGAGGAAAGCGAGCGCTGGAACGCCAAGACCGGCGATCTGGCGCAGGGCAAGCCGATGGTGGTGCTGATCAACGGCGGCTCGGCCTCGGCATCCGAGATCGTCACCGGCGCGCTTCAGGACCACCGCCGCGCCATCGTCGTCGGCACCAAGAGCTTCGGCAAGGGCTCGGTGCAGACGGTGATGCCGGTCACCGCCGACAGCGCCATCCGGCTGACCACGGCGCGCTATTACACGCCCTCGGGCCGCTCGATCCAGTCGCTGGGCATCCAGCCCGACATCATCGTCGAGCAGCCCGCCCCGAAACCGCAGGAGGAGGACGAGGCCGACACGCCGCGGACCGAGTCGAAATTCCTGAACTCGGAGGCCGACCTGCGCGGGGCGCTGAACAACGATTCGATCAGCGACGAGGAACGCAAGCAGATCGAGGAGGAGGCCAAGCAGGTCGAGGCCACCGCCAAGCTGCGCGAGGAGGATTATCAGCTCGCCTATGCGGTCGATATCCTCAAGGGCCTGGCGGCGGTGGATTACCACGCCCAGGCCGTGCCCGAGGCCGCGAAACCCGCCAATACCGGCGAGGACGCCGCCCAGGGGGCGCAGGCGGAATGAGCGCGGCTCTGCTGGGGCCCTCGGGCCTGCCCTACCGGCCCTGCGCCGGGGTGGTGCTGATCAACCCGATGGGGCTGGTCTTTGCCGGGCAGCGCATCGACAATCCCGGCCCGGCCTGGCAGATGCCGCAGGGCGGCATCGACCAGGGCGAGACGCCGCGCGAGGCGGCGCTGCGCGAGCTGGTCGAGGAGACCGGGGTGACCACCGATCTGGTCGATGTGCTGGCCGAGACGCCGGGCTGGGTGACCTATGACCTGCCGCCGGAGCTGCTGGGCAAGGTCTGGAAGGGCCGCTATGGCGGGCAGAAGCAGAAATGGTTCGCCATGCGCTTCCTGGGCGAGGATTCGGCGGTGCGGATCGCCACCGAACATCCCGAGTTCGAGCGCTGGCAATGGATGCGGGCGGTGGATCTGATCGACAGCATCGTGCCCTTCAAGCGCGATGTCTATGCCCGGGTCTTTGCCGATTTCCGCGACATTCTCGCCTGAACCGGCAGCGCCGCGCCCTGTGGCGCGGGCAGCAGGGGTATTTGGACAACGAAGAAGCGCAAGGGGCGGCTTTCGGGACCGCCCCTGCTTCTAGCTGCGCAGCATGGCCAGCAGGCGGGTATCGGCATAGCCGTCGGGCGTCACGCCGCGCGAACGCTGGAAGGCCTTGATCGCCTCGGTCGACTGGCTGCCGAGCTTGCCATCCACGCCGCCGGTGTCGAAGCCGCGGGCCATCAGCAGGCGCTGGATCTCGGCCTTTTCGCTGTTCGACAGCGTGCGGTCGCCCCGCGGCCAGCCGCCCTGGATGCCGCGGCGGCCGGCAATGGCCTCGCCCAGATAGGCCACGCCGAGGGCGTAGCTGTCCGAGGCGTTGTATTTCAGGATGGCGCGGAAATTCTCGGTGATCAGGAAGGCCGGGCCGCGCGCGCCCGCAGGCGCAAGGATCGAGCCCGAGGGCACCGGCGCGCCGCTGACCGTGCGCACGCCCATCGCCGCCCATTGGCTGCCGGAATGCTGCACCGACTTGCCGGACTGGTTGAAGTCGAAGCCCTGCGGCAGGATCACCTCGGTGCCCCAGCTCTGCCCCGGGCGCCAGCCGTTCTGGCGCAGGTAGGAGGCGGTCGAGGCCAGCGCATCGGTCGGGTCGTTCGACCAGATGTCCCGGCGGCCGTCGCCGTTGAAGTCCACGGCATGGCTGAGGAAGGACGAGGGCATGAATTGCGTATGCCCCATGGCCCCGGCCCAGCTGCCGACCATATGGGCGCTGTCCACGTCGCCGGACTGGATGATGCGCAGCGCCGCCACCAGCTCGCCGGCGAAGAATTCGCCGCGGCGGCCGTCATAGGCCAGCGTCGCCAGCGCCGGCACGATCTGCGTATTGCCGCGATTGGCGCCGAAATTCGATTCCATGCCCCAGACCGCCAGCACGATCTCGCGCGGGACGCCGTAGCGCGCCTCGATGGCCGACAGCGTGCTTGCATATTGCGCGGCCTTGGACCGGCCGGTCGCGCCGCGCGTGCCGATGGCGCCGTCGAGATAGTCCCAGATCGGCTTGGTGAACTCGCTCTGCTTGCGGTCCAGGGCGACGATGCTGGGCTGGTAATGTGCGCCGGCCATGGCGCTGTCGAAAGTGCCGGGCGAGATGCCGGCCGCCAGCGCGCGCGGACGGAAGCTTTGCACCCAGTTGCGGAAGCCCGCCTCGGAGCCCTGCCCGCCCGCCGTGGGCAACCCGCCGAAATTGCCGCCGCCGACCGCGCCCGGGGTCTGGTTCAGCGACACGCCGCAGCCTGCCAGGGCGAGGATCAGCACGGCCGAGGTCGCGATGCGGGAAATGCGTCTGGTCATTCTGCCTGTCCGTTCCGTTGTTCTTGTTCTGGTTGCGGCCAGTCTAGCCCAGCATGGCGCGGCTGGATAGGGGCGGATCAACCCTCCTCATCGCCGTAAAGCGGCTCCATCTGCGCAACGATCACTGCGTTCTCCTCCAGCGCGCGGTCCATCAGGGCGCGTTCCTCGTCGGGGATCTCATGGCCTTCGGCCAGCCGCTCGTCGATGCTGCCATGGCCGGAGACCTCGATGGGTGCAAGGCCGGCCTGCTTCAGAATGGCGACGGTCTCGCGCACCGCCTCTTCCTCGTCCTTGCCCGAGGCATAGCAGACCAGCGCCGCGCCGCTGGCACCTTCGGGCAGACCGTCCTCCGCGGTGCGGCCGACCTGGACCAGAAGCGTATAGACCTGTTGCATGGCTTTTCCTTCGCGGCGATTTACCGTCATATCGCCCGAAACGGACGGAGGTGACAATGAGCAAGAGTTTGCGGCGCGTGCAATCGGCGCTGGAGGCCGCCGGCCTCGCCGTCGAGATCCGCGAGACCGACGACAGCGCCCGCACCGCCGAGGGCGCGGCGGCGGCGGTCGGCTGCGCGGTGGATCAGATCGCCAAGTCGATCATCTTTCGCGGCGAGGAGACCGGCCATGTCGTGCTGTTCCTGACCGCAGGCGGCAATCGCGTCGATCCGGCCAAGGCGACCACGGTGGCGGGGCAGAGCCTGGGCAAGGCCGATGCCGATTTGATCCGGACCGAGACCGGCTTCGCCATCGGCGGAGTCGCGCCGGTCGGGCATCTGCGGCAGGTCGAGGCCTGGCTGGACCCGCGGCTGCTGGACTTCGATACGGTCTGGGCGGCGGCCGGGACGCCGCGCCACGTCTTCGCCATCGCGCCGGAAGAGCTGATCCGCATCACCGGGGCGAAACAGGCGGATTTCACCGCCTGACCTGAAAAGGGGCGGGAAGGCCCGCCCCCGCTTTCGCTATCCGGCCACGGCTCGGTAAAGCCAGATCAGCACCACCGCGCCGATCAGCCCGGCGACGCCCTGCGCAAGCCAGCTGCCGGCCTGGGCGTTCAGCCCGACCAGACCCAGAAGCGCATTGCCGACGATGGCGCCGACGATGCCCAGGATGACGTTGAGGATGATCCCCGTATCCGCCTTCATGATGCTGCTGGCGATCCAGCCCGCAAGACCGCCGACGATGATCGCGGCCAGCCAACCCAAACCCTGCATGTGAAACTCCGCTTTCAGGATACCTGTGCGGGTTGAACGCAGTGGCGGCGCTTGGGTTTCACGCCGGACTCACGCGCGGGTGAGTCCGGTGCAGGGCTGCAACAGGTCAGTCGCGCAGCAGCTCGTTGATCGAGGTCTTGGAACGGGTCTGCGCATCGACGCGCTTGACGATCACCGCGCAATAGAGGTTCACGCCGTTCTTCGAGGGCATCGAGCCGGCGACCACCACCGAACCGGCCGGGACCTCGCCATACATGACCTCGCCGGTCTCGCGGTCGACGATCTTGGTCGATTTGCCGATGAAGACGCCCATGCCCAGGACCGAGCCCTCGCGCACGATGCAGCCCTCGACCACCTCGGAACGCGCCCCGATGAAGCAATTGTCCTCGATGATGGTCGGACCGGCCTGCATCGGCTCCAGCACGCCGCCGATGCCGACGCCGCCCGACAGGTGGACGTTCTTGCCGATCTGCGCGCAGCTGCCGACGGTGGCCCAGGTATCGACCATGGTGCCCTCATCGACATAGGCACCCAGGTTGACGAAGCTCGGCATCAGCACCACGCCCTTGGCGATATAGGCCGAGCGGCGCACGACGCAGTTCGGCACGGCGCGGAACCCGGCGACCTTCCATTGCGTCTCGCCCCAATGGGCGAACTTGCTGTCCACCTTGTCCCACCAGGTGCCGCCCTGCGGCCCGCCCATATGGACCTCCATGTCCTTCAGGCGAAAACCCAGCAGCACGGCCTTTTTCGCCCATTGGTTCACATGCCAGTCGCTGCCGCGCTTTTCGGCGACGCGCAGCACGCCCTTGTCCAGCGCCTCCAGCGTGGCCTCGACGGCATCGCGAACCTCGCCCTTGGTCGTGGGGGTGATCTGGTCGCGGATCTCCCAGGCGGATTCGATGGCGGCTTCAAGGGCGTCATTCGACATGGTCTGGCCTCTCTCGGGTGGAAACTCTTGCCCAAGCGCTATAAGCCGAGGGGTGCGGCCGCGCAATGCGGCGGTTTCTGCCAGAGGATCGGATGACGGAACTTGACGAGCGCAGCCACCCGTTTCGCGACAGCCATCAGGACGTGGCGGTGGCACAGATCACACCGGACACGGCCCAGACGCGCGCGCCGGCCTATCGGCTGGCCTTTACCGATACCGAATTCCTGCTGCGCGAGGAGCTGCGCCCGGTGCGGTTGCAGCTCGAACTGCTGAAGCCGCAGATGATCATGGATGCGCGCGGCATCCGCTCGACGGTGGTGATGTTCGGCGGCTCCCGCATCCCCTCGCCCGAGCGGCGCGAAGGGGCGCGCACCCCGACCCTGGCCGCCCTGTCGCATTACTATGACGAGGCGCGGCGCTTTGCCCGGCTGATGACCGAGCGCAGCCTGAAAAGCTATGGCGCCGAGAACGTGATCTGCACCGGCGGCGGGCCGGGGGTGATGGAGGCCGGCAACCTGGGCGCGCATGAGGCCGGCGGCGCCTCGATCGGCCTGTCCATCGTGCTGCCGCACGAGCAGACGCCGAACGCCTATGTCACGCCGGACCTGTGCTTCAACTTCCACTATTTCGCCATCCGCAAGATGCATTTCCTGATGCGGGCCAAGGCGGTGACGATCTTCCCGGGCGGCTTCGGCACCATGGACGAGATGTTCGAGGCGCTGACCCTGATCCAGACCGGCCGCATGAAGCGCGTGCCCTTCATCCTGTTCGGGCCGGAATTCTGGCACAAGGTCATCAACTGGCAGGCGCTGGCCGAGGCCGGCACCATCAGCCCCGAGGATCTGGACCTGATCAGCTTCGTCGAAAGCGCCGACGAGGCGGTCGAGATCATCGACAACTGGGTGGTGCCCTGTCCCTGACGGCCGGAAACCGCGGGAGAGCCGGTCCAGCGGCATCCCCGTCGGAATTGCGTCCGGCCATGGGCAAAACGGCAGAACGAAATTCCGGTTGAGATCGACGAGGACGGCGCCGCAGGGAAGTCGTTCTCATCGCAATCACGAGATCGGGCTCTCGCACAGTCTCGGCGGATTGTGGCCCGCTCCCTCCCGTCTTGGCACCGGCCCTGTTCGTCGCGGCTTAGGCCCGGTCGCCGCGGCGGTTTCCGCGCCGCCCGTGGAGCGGCTACAGGCCGGCGGCACTATTTTGGCCACCAGGCCACGAAATCGCTCGGCCCGAGAGTCGGCGGCTGGCCACGGGACCTGTCGCCCGCCACCGGCCCGGCTCCGGCAGGATGCGGCTGCCCCGCGCCATGGCGATAGATCGCATGCGACAGTTCCGGCCGCATCTCCGGGTCGGGCGGGTCCTCGGCGGCCCGGATCACGATGGTTCCCAGCCTCAGCGCGCGCTGGAAGGATTCGTCCTCGCCATAGATCGCGGTCAGGACCTTGATGACCGTGGCGCGGAACACGGCGCGATCCTGCGGCCCGTCCGCCTCCCCGGCCGCCTGCGCCGGCCCGCCGCCCGGCCGCCGGATGTCGGGCGATTCGCTCGGGCGCGAACGGTCGATGCCTTCGCGGCCGGGCTGCACATCCCCGCCGACCGCGCCGCTTTCCTCGACCGCAGGCACTTCGGGCTGGGCGCGCGCGATGGTGGGGCCGACGAGTTCCATGTCCCGCGCCGCCGGCGGGACCGGCCCGGCTCTGGATCTGAGGGACGACTGGAAGCATGACACACCCGGCAACTCGTGATCTGGATGGGACCATCATAGTCCACGGCAAGCGGATTTCACCGCCCGGCCGCCGGATTATTTCGTTAAAAGCTTAGCAATCGAACGGGTTGCGGTCATTCCCGGTGATAGGGGCTGCCGGCCAGGATGGTGGTGGCGCGATAGATCTGCTCGGCCAGCATGACCCGGACCAGCATATGCGGCCAGACCATGCGGCCAAAGCTGATCGCCAGATCGGCCCGGTCGCGCAGGCCGGGATCGATGCCGTCCGCGCCGCCGATCACAAAGACGACATCCCGTGCCTGATCGCGCCAGCCGGCGATCCGATCCGCAAATTCGGGCGAACTGAGCATCTGGCCGCGCTCGTCCAGCGCCACCAGCGCGGCGCCCTGGGGGATGGCCCTGTCCAGCAGCACCGCCTCGGCCGCCATGCCGCCGCCACGCCTGTCCTCGACCTCGGCCAGCGTCACGGGCGGCAGGCCCAAGGCGCGGCCCGCCTTGGCGTGGCGGTCCAGATAATCGGCGATCAGCTTCGCCTCGGGGCCCTGCCGCAGCCGCCCGACCGCGGCAATGACCATGCGCATGGATCAGTTGCGGGGCGTGCCGGCCCGATCGGCCGCATGCTCGGCGCGCATCCGGTCAAGCGCGGCCGAGCGCAGCGCGTCTGCGGGCATCCACATCTTTTCCAGCTGGTAGAACTCGCGCACCTCGGGGCGGAAGACATGGACGATCACATCGTCGGTGTCGATCAGCACCCAATCGCCGGTTTCCTTGCCTTCGATCCGGGCCGAGCGGCCGGTCTGCTCCTTCAGGCGCTCGACCAGCTTTTCGGCGATCGAGGCCACCTGCCGCGCGTTCCGGCCTGAGGCGATCACCATGTGATCGGCCATGGCCGAACGGCCGCGCAGGTCGATGGTCACGACATCTTCGGCCTTGTCGTCGTCAAGAGAGGCAAGAATGCGGCCCAGTAGCTGATCGCTCGTCAGCCCGGATTCCGCGGTGGTCGCAGCCGGCGCAGAAGCCGGCGAGACGGTATTGGACAGGGTTCATCCTCCGGTCATCACGCCGATCTCCCCCGGCGCAGGGGCCTTACCAATGTAGCATGGAATCGCGCCCGCTCAATGCAGGGGCGGCGGATTTCTGGCCGCATCCCCCGGTGGACAGGCGGAAACCGGCAGATTTCCCCAGGGATCGGCGCATCTGACCTGCCCCGCAGCCCAGGCCAGATGCCGGGTTTCGACCCCCGCCATCTGCCGCGCCTGCTTGAGCGGCGTGTCCGCCCAATGCACCGCCAGCGCGAAAACGGCCACGCAGATCAGCGGGATGGCCCGCAGGATGATGCGAATCAGCATGATCGGTCCCTTCCGTCGTCTTTGGCACCAAAGATAGGAGCCATTTCTCAACTTGGAATTAACAGAGCCGTGTGGCGATATTGAATATGACGTGAAATCGACCTATTACTGCTGGCATGCGAGGATTCGTCTATTTCGACATTCACGACCGCGCCCGCCTGCCAGGCCGGTTCTACGGCGAAAGCCTGTCCGTCACCGCCCGACTTTGACGGGAGCGGGCGCCTGCGCGCGCCCTGCCGCAGGCTGCGGCCCCTCCGCCCTTTCCCAGCTAGTCTTCCAGAAAAGAGACAGCCATGACCGGCAACACGAACGCGGGCGCGCCCCGCACCCTCTACGACAAGA
Source organism: Paracoccus sp. MKU1 (assembly GCF_001447385.1). Lineage (GTDB taxonomy): Bacteria > Pseudomonadota > Alphaproteobacteria > Rhodobacterales > Rhodobacteraceae > Paracoccus. Next base: position 311,557 of record NZ_LLWQ01000193.1, read on the forward strand.
TCTTCGACGCCCATGTGGTCGAGCGTTCCGACGACGGCACCTGCATCCTCTATATCGACCGCCACCTGGTGCATGAGGTGACCTCGCCCCAGGCCTTCGAGGGCCTGCGCATGGCCGGGCGCAAGGTGCGCCGCCCCGACCAGACCATCGCCGTGCCGGACCACAACGTGCCGACCACGCCCGACCGCGTGGACGGCATCGAGAACCCCGAGGGCCGCATCCAGGTCGCCGAACTGGACAAGAACGCCCGCGAATTCGGGCTGAACTATTACCCGATGAACGACATCCGCCAGGGCATCGTGCATATCGTCGGCCCGGAACAGGGCTGGACCCTGCCCGGCATGACCGTGGTCTGTGGCGACAGCCATACCGCGACGCATGGCGCCTTCGGGGCCTTGGCGCATGGCATCGGCACGTCGGAAGTGGAACACGTCCTGGCCACCCAGACGCTGATCCAGAAGAAGTCCAAGAACATGAAGGTGGAAATCACCGGCAAGCTGCGTCCCGGCGTCACCGCCAAGGACATCACCCTGGCGGTGATCGGCAAGACCGGCACCGCCGGCGGCACCGGCTATGTCATCGAATATTGCGGCGAGGCGATCCGCGATCTGTCGATGGAAGGCCGCATGACCGTCTGCAACATGGCGATCGAGGGCGGCGCCCGCGCCGGCCTGATCGCCCCGGACGAAAAGACCTTCGAATACTGCAAGGGCCGCCCGCATGCCCCGAAAGGCGCCGCCTGGGAGGCCGCCGTCAGCTGGTGGAAGACGCTCTTCACCGACGAGGGCGCGCATTGGGACAAGGTCATCACCATCCGCGGCGAGGACATCGCCCCGGTGGTGACCTGGGGCACCTCGCCCGAGGACGTGCTGCCGATCACCGGCACGGTTCCCGCCCCCGAGGATTTCGAGGGCGGCAAGGTCGAGGCCGCGCGCCGCAGCCTGGACTACATGGGCCTGAAACCCGGCACCCCGCTGAACGAGATCAAGATCGACGCGGTCTTCATCGGCTCCTGCACCAACGGCCGGATCGAGGATCTGCGCGCCGCCGCCGGCATCCTCAAGGGCCACAAGCTGGCACCGGGCGTGCGCGGCATGGTCGTGCCCGGCTCGGGCCTCGTGCGCATGCAGGCCGAAGAGGAGGGTCTGGACAAGATCTTCATCGACGCGGGCTTCGAATGGCGGCTGGCGGGTTGCTCGATGTGCCTGGGCATGAACCCCGACCAGCTGGCGCCGGGCGAGCGTTGCGCCGCGACCTCGAACCGCAACTTCGAGGGCCGCATGGGCCGCGGCGGCCGCACCCACCTGATGTCGCCGGTGATGGCGGCGGCGGCGGGCATCAAGGGCCACCTGACCGACGTGCGCGAATTGCTGGCGGAAACCGTCTGATGCTTCGGGCGGGGTCTTACCGGCCCCGCCGCAGAAGCAGCAAGGCGTTGATCGCGATCAGCACCAGCCCGGCATTCTCGAACCAGAAGTTGAACTCGAGGTTCGAGAAATCCATGCTGAGGAGCCTGTCGACATGATGGAAGCCCACCGCGCGCACCAGCACGAAACCGCACAGCACGCCCAGCCCCAGCAGGGCGAGGCCGTTGCGGCGCATGTGCCCGCGCAAGGTGTTCGCCGTCCAGAGCAGCACGATCGCCGCGCCCAGCACCAGCCCGGCGATGAAGGCCAGCTGCACGAGATGGCGCTCGTCGTACCAGCCTTGCGCCCGCGCCATGCAGCGCCCGGTGGCCGTCAGCGCGGTTTGCAGATCGAGCTGCTTGTTCAGCCCCAGGAAGGCCACCAGCCCGGCAATCGCCAGCCACAGCCCGCGCGCCGCGCCGGCGGGACGGCGGCGCAGCACCATGACGGCCAGCGCGAAGCATATGAAATAAGAGATCACCGTCAGCCAGCCGGTGATCTCGGGGTCTCCGACCTGCGGCCTCCAGTCGCGCGCGATGCAGGCGCGCAAGGCGGCGAAGCTCGAAAACCCGAAGAACATCAGCAAGACCCGTATCGCCATGGCGCCAGGCGCCGCCCCGGGTCTCGGTTAACGGGCCGCTGCGGCCCAAGTCAATTCTGCGAGGATCACGACATGGACAAGTTCACCACCCTGACCGGCATCGCGGCACCCATGCCGCTGGTCAATATCGACACCGACATGATCATCCCGAAACAGTTCCTGAAGACGATCCACCGCTCGGGTCTGGGCAAGAACCTGTTCGACGAGATGCGCTATGACGCCCAGGGCAACGAGGTCCCGGATTTCGTGCTGAACCAGCCGGCCTGGCGCGACGCGCAGATCATCGTCGCCGGCGACAATTTCGGCTGCGGCTCGTCGCGCGAGCATGCGCCCTGGGCGCTGCTGGACTTCGGCATCCGCTGCGTGATCTCCACCAGCTTCGCCGATATCTTCTACAACAACTGCTTCAAGAACGGCATCCTGCCCATCGTCATGCCGCAAGAGGTGGTGGACGTGCTGATGGAGGACGCCAAAAAGGGCGCCAATGCCCGCATGACCGTCGATCTGGAGAACCTGACCGTGACCACCTCGGACGGGCAGAGCTTCCCCTTCGAGCTGGACCCGTTCCGCCGCCACTGCCTGCTGAACGGGCTGGACGACATCGGCCTGACCATGGAGAAGGCCAGCGCCATCGACACCTTCGAGGCGCAGATGGCCCAGAGCCGTCCTTGGGTCTGAGGCGCCTTGCCGGGGCGGCGCTGATCGCCGGCCTCGGCCTTGCCGCCCATGCCGACCCCCTGCGGATCGCCACCTACAGCCCCGACCTGTCGCGCGACGGGCCGGGGCTTTTGTTGCGCGACCTGGGCCGCAAGGATGCGCAGATCGCGGCGGTGGTGCAGGTGCTGGCGGAAACCCGGCCCGACATCCTGCTGCTGACGCATTTCGACTGGGACCACGACGGCCGGGCGCTGGACGCCTTTGCCGCAAGGCTGGCCGAGGCCGGGCTGGATTATCCGCACCGCTTCGCCGCCCGGCCGAATTCCGGCATGGCGACGGAGCTCGACCTGAACGCCGACGGGCGGCTGGGCAGCGCCGACGATGCGCAGGGCTTCGGCACCTTCCCGGGCCAGGGCGGCATGGCGATCCTGTCGCGCCACCCCATCGGGCCGGTGACCGACTACACGGATGTCCTGTGGCGCGACCTGCCCGGCCACCTGATGCCGCCGCTGCCCGAGGCGGTGGCGGCGCTGCGCCGCCTGTCCTCGACCGCGCATTGGGACGCCACGATCACCGTGGCGGACCGGCCGCTGCATCTGCTCGCCATGTCCGCGACCCCGCCGGTCTTCGACGGGCCCGAGGACCTGAACGGGCGGCGCAACCATGACGAGCTGGCCTTCTGGCTTCACCACCTGCCCAACGGCCCTTTCGTGCTGGCCGGCAACCTGAACCTCGATCCCTTGGACGGCGAGGGCCGGCCCGAGGCGCTGGCCCGCATCATGGCGCATGTCATCGACCCGCAGCCCCGCAGCCCCGGCGGCGCAGCGGCAAGGGGCGGCGTGAACGACGGCCACAAGGGCGATCCGGCGCTGGATACCGGCGACTGGCCGGACGACAAGCCGCCGGGCAACCTGCGCGTCGATTACGTCCTGCCGGCCCAAGGGCTGACGGTGCTGGACTCGGGGGTGTTCTGGCCGGCCGAGGGGCCGCTGGCCGAGGCCGCGCTGGCAGCTTCCGCGCATCGGCTGGTCTGGGTCGATCTGGACTGGCCGAAAGGGCCGTGATTCGGACAAGCCGCTCGCCGCTCCCCGCCCGCCCGTCCCCGCGCGATCCCCTGGCATCTTCTTCGTTGTCCAAATACCCATGCGACAGCGCCGCCCGTCGCCCGGTCTCCGAGCCCACCCGCAGCGTTCGCCCCGATTCCGCTTGCCGCCGCCGCGGCATCACGGATAACATATGTGTGTATCGGTGCCCCTTTCCGGGGCCAAAAGGGAATGCGGTGCGGTCTCCGGCGTCTCGGGGGCCAAATCCGCAGCCGCCCCCGCGACTGTAAGCGGAGAGCGGGCGCCCATCGTGCCACTGGCCATCCGGCCGGGAAGGCGGGCGTCAGCCGTGACCCGTGAGCCAGGAGACCTGCCGATGCGTGGAACCGCAATGTCGTCGGGTTGGACGACCAAAGGAAAGGGTCGCAGATGACCGCAAAACCCATGACCGCCGCCGGCGCCAGCCGCGCCTCGGTCCTGTTCCCCGCCGTGGCCGCTTTCGCCATCGGCTTCGGGCTGATCTTCATGTCCGGGCTGGTGCAGGCCGAGACCCTGCATGATGCCGCCCATGACGTGCGTCACGCGACCGGCTTCCCCTGCCACTGATGTTCTCGCGCATTCTGACCAGCGGATTGATCGCTGGCGCTGCAACGGGGTTGATTGCCGCCCTGTTGCAGCTTTGGTTCGTGCAGCCCGTGCTGCTGCATGCCGAACTGTATGAATCCGGCCAGCTGGCCCATTTCGGCGCCGAGGTTGTCAGCGCGCATCAGGATCTCGGGCCGTTCGAATGGACCCGCAACATGCTTTCGGTCCTGTTCACCATGCTGGTCTATGCCGGCTACGGGCTGATGCTGGTGGCGCTGATGGCGGTTTCCGAAGCGCAGGGTCATGCGGTCACCGCGCGGCAGGGGCTGCTCTGGGGGCTTGCGGGCTACCTGACCATGCAGCTCGCCCCCGCTTTCGGCCTTGCCCCCGAGGTGCCGGGCGTCGCCGCCGCCGATGTGCAGATCCGCGCCCTCTGGTGGCTGGGCACGGCACTGGCCACCGGCCTCGCGCTGTGGCTGATCGCCTTTGGCAAGGGCTGGGCGGCCTGGGGCGTGGCCATCGTGCTGCTCCTGGCGCCGCATGTGATCGGCGCGCCGCAGCCCGACAGCTATGCCGGCCCGGTCCCGCCCGAGCTTTCGGCCGAGTTCGCCGGCCGCGCGCTGGGTGCCGGAGCCATGGCCTGGGCGATCCTGGGCCTGCTGGCCGGCTGGTTCTGGCAGCGCGAAAGCCAGCGCGCGCCCGTGCCGCAGGCCGCCTGATCGGGGCCGCAACCCTTCCCGCCGGGCGCGCTGCCGTGCCCGGCCTTTTCATGAGCAGGGGAAAACGACATGGATCGCTCGATCCCGATGCTGCTGATCGGCCTGATCTTCGGCGGCGGCATGGGCTTCGTCATCGCTGCCGCCAACGGCATCACGCTGGACGGCCACGACCACGGCGCGCATGGCCATGGCGCGCAGGCCGCGGCGCATGACCACGGCGCGCCCATTGACCTGCCTGCCGGCAGCGTCACCGCCTCGGCCCGGCTGGAGCCGGACAGCGTCGCGGGCTGGAACCTGTTCGTCGAGGCGCAGGGTTTCTGCTTCGCCCCCGAACATGCCGGGCTGGCCGACCGCAAAGGCGAAGGCCACGCGCATCTCTATCTCAACGGCGCCAAGATCGCCCGGCTCTACGGCCCGGCCCATCACCTCGACACGCTCGCGCCCGGCGACCGGCTGCGGGTCGAGCTGAACGCGAACGACCACCGCCCGCTGACCGTCGCCGGCCAGCCGCTCGCCGTCGAGCTGACCGTGCCCGACCGGCCGGTCGGCATCCGCGCCGGGGCCGAGGGCCTGCCCGACAGCGCCATCTGCGCGGCGCCGTGATGGAGTTCGGCCCCGAGGACCAGGCCGCACTGGAGCGCATCCTGCGCTGGCGCCGCGACGTGCGGCATTTCCGCGACGACCCGGTCCCCGAGCCGCTGCTGGACGAGTTGCACGCGGCGATGGAACTGTCGCCCTCGGTCGGCAATGCCCGGCCCTGGCGGGTGATCCGCGTGGAAAGCCCGGCCCTGCGCGCCGAGATCCGCGCCGATTTCCTGCGCTGCAATGCCGAGGCCGCAAACCGCTATCAGGGCCGGCAGCGGCAGGAATACGATGCGCTGAAGCTGGCCGGCCTGGACCATGCGCCCGTCTGGCTGGCCATCTTCACCCGGATCGACCCGACCGAGGGCCACGGCCTGGGCCGCGCCACCATGCCGCAGACCCTGCGGCAATCGACGGCCATGGCGATCCATGCGCTGTGGCTGGCGGCACGGGTGCGCAATCTGGGCCTCGGCATGGTCTCGATCCTCGACCCCGCGCGGGTCACGGCGCTGCTGCAAGTGCCCGAGGATTGGGAGTTCTCGGCGCTCCTCTGCCTCGGCTGGCCCGAATTCACCGACGACACGCCGCTTCTGCACCGCAGCGGCTGGCAGGAAAACACCGCGCGGGACTGGCAGCGGCGCTGAGCCCTACATCTTCTCGCCCGGCAGGCGGCTGGCCTGCCTGACCCAGTCGGCGAACTGGTCCTCGTCGAACGGCCCCTCGGGGATGTGCATGTAGCGCACATCCGGCTGTTTCGAGGCGACCGGCGGCATCGGTTCAAGCTGGGCGCCGCGAAAGAAGCCGATCTTGATGTATTTCGTCATGCAATGGAAGCTGAGGAACCAATGTCCCTCCTCGACCCCGTAAAGGGGCGAGTTCCATTTCACCGCCTTCCTGACCTCCGGAACGGTGCGGGTGATGATCTCGTCCAGCTTCTGGCCGATCTCCTGCTTCCAGCCCGGCATGGCGGCGATATAGGCGCGGACCGGCGCCTCGCCATAGCCCTTGGGGATCTGCGGGTTGCCGCCCGAAAGCAGCTTCGGCTTGTCCTGCGATTTTTCCATGCTCCTAGAACTCCACGCCCGGCTGGGCCTTGATCCCGTCGCGGAACGGGTGCTTGACCTGTTCCATCTCGGTCACAAGATCGGCCAGCGCGATAAGTTCCGACTTGGCGTTGCGCCCGGTCAGCACGACATGGGTCATCGGCGGCTTTTCGTCGCGCAGAAAGGCCAGCACCTCGTCCAGATCCAGGTAGTCATAGCGCAGCGCGATGTTGATCTCGTCCAGCAGCACCATGCGGATCGAGGGATCGCGGATCAGCTGCTTGGCCTTTTCCCAGCCGGCGCGGGCGGCGGCGATGTCGCGCTCGCGGTCCTGGGTTTCCCAGGTAAAGCCCTCGCCCATGGCATGGAACTGGCACAGATCGCCGAAATGCGTGGTCAGCAACCGCCGCTCGCCGGTATCCCAGGCGCCCTTGATGAACTGCACGACGGCGCAGGGCATGCCATGGGCGATGCAGCGCAGGATCATGCCGAAGCCTGACGAGGACTTGCCCTTGCCCTTGCCGGTATGGACGATGACCAAGCCCTTTTCGCCCTGCTTTTCCTGCATCATCCTGTCGCGGGCGGCCTTGATCCGGGCCATCTTTTCGGCATGGCGGGTATTGTCGTCGGTCTGCATCGGGCACTCCTTTGCTTGACAAGTCGGGACCGGGCGCGCACAGACGAAAGGCGCTGGTTCCTGTCCTACGACAGGCGAAGAGGGAATGCGACAGGCAACCGCCTGAAAGCAGCCGCCCCCGCGACCGTGACCGGAAAGGTCGCCCCGAAGCCACTGGCGAAAGCCGGGAAGGCGGGGCGGCCGTGGGCCCAGGCCCGAATCCGCAAGCCGGGAGACCTGCCAGCGCGGGAAGGATTGACCGGCGGACGGGGTGTTCCCGCTGGGGCTTGGGCGCTGGTCCCCTGCCTCGTGCCGCCTTGAGGGATGAAAGGCGCATGACCGTCACGCTGCATGTCTGCATCACCTGCCGCGCCGGCCAGCCCGTCCCCGAGGGCGAGCCGGTGCCCGGCGCGCGGCTGCATGACGCGCTGACCGCCGGAGACCCGCCCGAGGGCGTGCGCATCGTCCCGGTCGAATGCCTGTCCGCCTGCGCCAACGGCGCCGCCATCGCGCTGTCGGCGCCCGGCCGCTGGACCTATGTCTATGGCCGCATGGCCGCCGAGGACGCCCCCGAGATCCTGGCCGGCGCCGCCGCCTATGCCCAGGCCCCCGACGGCATCGTGCCCTGGCGCGAGCGCGTCACGATTTTCCGCAAGCGCAGCCTCGCGCGCATTCCCCCGATTGGATGAGAGATGACCGACCTGACCAAGACCCCCGTGACCGTCATCACCGGCTTTCTCGGCGCCGGCAAGACCACGCTGATCCGCCACCTGATGCTGCACCCGCAGGGCAAGCGGCTGGCGGTGCTGGTCAATGAATTCGGCACCATGGGCGTCGATGGCGAGATCCTGAAAAGCTGCGCCGACGAGAACTGCCCGGCCGAGAACATCATGGAACTGTCGAACGGCTGCATCTGCTGCACGGTCGCCGACGATTTCATCCCGACGCTGGAGCGGCTGATGGCGATGCCCGTCAAGCCCGACCATATCCTGATCGAGACCTCGGGCCTGGCGCTGCCGAAACCCCTGCTCAAGGCCTTCGACTGGCCGGCGATCCGCTCGCGCATCACCGTGGACGGGGTGATCGCGCTGGCCGATGCCGAGGCGGTGGCCGCCGGCCGCTTCGCCCCCGACGAGGAAGCGGTCGAGGCGCAGCGCGCCGCCGACGACAGCCTGGACCACGAAACGCCGCTCTCCGAGGTCTTCGAGGACCAGATCGCCTGCGCCGACATCGTGCTGCTGTCCAAGGCCGACCTGGCCGGCGAGGAGGGGCTGGCCGCCGCCCGCGCGGTGATCGAGGCCGAGGCGCCGCGCAAGCTGCCGATCCTGCCGCTGACCGATGGGGTGATCGACCCGCGCGTGATCCTCGGCCTGGGTGCGGCGGCCGAGGACGACCTCGCCGCCCGCCCCAGCCATCACGACGGCGCCGACGATCATGAACATGACGATTTCGACTCGGTGGTGATCGAGCTGGCCGAGATCGCCGACCCTGCCGAGCTTGCCGCCCGCATCGAGCGGCTGGCCCGCGAGCAGAACATCCTGCGCGTCAAGGGCCATGTCGCCGTCGCCGGCAAGCCCATGCGCCTGTTGGTGCAGGCGGTGGGCGAGCGGGTGCGCCATCAATACGACCGGCCCTGGGGCGACGGCCCCCGCGCCTCGCGCCTTGTCGTGATCGCCGAGCATGACGATATCGACGAGATCGCGATCCGGGCGGTCCTGGCGGCCTGACGATGCACGTCGTCTTCCGCGAAAGCCGTGGGCTCGAGGAAACCGAGGTTCCGACCGACCCCGGCCAAGGCCCTGCCGATCTGGTCGTGCTGTCCTATTCCGACAGCGACCTCGGCGCTTTCGCGGCGGGCTGGCAGCGGGCGGCCGGAGGGCTGCCTGCGCTGCGGCTGTGCAACCTCTCGGCGCTGCGGCACCCGATCTCGGTCGATCAGTATTGCGAGGCGACGCTGTCCGGCGCCCGCGCCGTGCTGGTCCGGCTGATCGGCGGCGAGCCCTATTGGCCCTACGGCACAGCCAGCCTTCAGGATCTGGCCCGACGGCGGGGCATCGCGCTGGCCTTCCTGCCGGCGGACGGCCGCCCCGACCCAACGCTGGACCGCTTTTCCACGCTGCCGGTGCCGCTGCTGCGCCGGCTTGCAGCGCTTTGCGACCAGGGCGGCGCAGTCGCGGCGCAGATGGCGCTGGCGGAACTGGCGCATGCGGCAGGACTGCCCGCCGCCCCTGTCCGTGGCGAGGCCGCGATCCCGGACTTCGGCTTCTACGACCCCGACCGCGGCGTGATCGACCGCCCCGAGCCCGGCGTTCTGGTCAGCTTCTATCGCAGCTACCTGACCGCAGCCGACCTTGCGCCGGTGGATGCGATGATCCGCGCCCTGCGCGGGGTCGGCCTTGCCGCGACCGGGGTCTTCGCGCCCTCGCTGAAAGCGCCGGGCTTCGCCGACTGGCTGGCGCCGCACCTGCCCGGGCTTGCGGCGGTGGTGAACCTGACCGCCTTTTCCGCCCGCGACGATGCGGGCGCGACGCCCTTCGACGGCGCGGATTGCCCGGTCTTTCAGGTGGCGCTGTCCACCGCGCCGCGCACCCTTTGGGTAGCCGAGGAGCGCGGCCTTTCCGCCGCCGATCTGGCCATGCATGTCGTGCTGCCCGAGGTCGATGGCCGCATCTTCCTGGGCGCGATCAGCTTCAAGGAACCGCAGGACCGCGACCCCGACCTGCAATTCGCCCGCGTGATCCATGCCCCCGACCCGGACCGCATCGACGCGGCCGTGGCGCGAATCACGGCCTGGCACCGGCTGCGGCAGGCGGCACGCCGGGCGGTGGTGCTCTCTACCTATCCCGGCAAGGCGCATCAGCTTGCCCATGCGGTGGGGCTGGACGCGCTGGCATCATGCGGCGCGATCCTTGGCATCCCGCATGGCGACCTGGGCCGGCGACTGACGTCCCAGCGCATCGCCTGGCCGCTGGACGATTACCGCGAGGCGCTGGCCACCCTGCCCCAACGCCTGCGCGACGACCTCGCTGCGGCATGGGGCGAGCCGCCGCCCGACGGCTTCCGCTTCGCCGCCATCCGCCACGGCACCGACCTGATCGCCCTGCAACCCGAGCGCGGCGAGGCGAAGACCCGCGCCCACGATTACCACGACCTGACGCGCACCCCGCGCCACGAATACGTCGCCTTCTACCTCTGGCTGCGCGGTCAGGCGGATGTCCTAATCCACATGGGCGCGCATGGCACGCTGGAATGGCTGCCGGGGAAATCCGTGGCCCTGTCCGATGAATGCTGGCCCGAGGCGCTGCTGGCCGACCTGCCCGTGATCTATCCCTTCATCGTCAACGACCCCGGCGAGGCCGCGCAGGCCAAGCGCCGGCTCTCTGCCGTGACGCTGGGCCACCTGCCGCCGCCGCTGGTGGACTCGGGCGTCCCCGAAAACCTGACGCATCTGGAGCGCCTGCTCGACGAATATTCCACCGCCGACGGGCTGGACCCGCGCCGCCGCGACCGGCTGATCCTGGCGATCCGCGACGAGGCCCGCGCCGCCGGGGTCGAGGCCGACCTTGGCCTGCCCCCCGATGCCGCGCCGGCCGAGGCGATCCCGCTGATCGACCGTTTCCTCTGCGACCTCAAGGACAGCCGCTTCGGCGACGGGCTGCATGTCTATGGCACCGCTCCCGGCGAAACCGAGGGCCTGGCCCGCGCGCTGGCCGGCAAGCGGGTGGCACCCGGCCCCTCGGGCTCGCCGGCGCGGGGGCGGCGGGACGTGCTGCCCACCGGGCGCAACCTGTTCGCCGTCGATCCCCGCGCCGTGCCCTCGCGCGCGGCCCATGCCCAGGGGGTGAAGCTGGCCGAGGAGCTGCTGCGCCGCCACCTGCAAGACCACGGCGACTGGCCGCGCGGGCTGATCGTGGACCTGTGGGGCAGCGCCACCATGCGCACGGCGGGCGAGGAATTCGCCATGGCGCTGCATCTGGCCGGTCTCAGCCCCCGCTGGGACGGCGAGTCGGGCCGCGTCGCGGGCATCGAGATCCTGCCCCTGGCCGAGCTGGGCCGGCCGCGGATCGACGTGACGCTGCGGGTCTCGGGCCTGTTCCGCGACATCTTCCCAGGCCTCGCGCAACTGTTCGAGACCGGGGCCGAGGCGCTCTCCGCCCGCGACGAGGCGCCCGGGGACAACCCCTATCGCAGCCGCGCCCCTCGCGTCTTCGGTCCCAAGCCCGGCCTCTACGGCCTCGGCATGACCGACCTGGCCGAGAGTTTCACGGACGAGGCGCGGCAGGCAGCGGGCGAGGCATGGCTTGCCGCCTCCTCCCACGCCATCGGCGCCGATGGCCGGATCACCCACCAGCCGCAGGCGATCCGCGACCGCCTCGCCCGGGCCGATGCCTTCGTCCACGCGCAGGACCTGCCGGAATCCGACCTGCTGCTGGCCGGCGACTATGCCGCGCACGAGGCGGGCTTCGCCGCCGCCATGGCGCGGATCGGCGCTCCCGCACCCGCGCTTTACCACCTGGACGCGACCCGGCCCGAGGCCCCCCGCGCCCGCAGCCTGGCCGAGGAAATCGCCCGCGTCACCCGCGCCCGCGCCGCCAATCCGGCCTGGGCCGACGGCATGATGCGGCACGGCTTCCGCGGCGCGGCCGAGATCGCGGCGACGCTCGACCACATGGCCGCCTTCGCCAACCTGGCCGGCGTGGTGCCCGGCCACCTTTTCGACCTCTATCACGACGCCACGCTGGGGCGGCCCGAGGTCGTCGCCTTCATGCAGCGCGAGAATCCGCAGGCGCTGACGGCGATGCGGGCGATGTTCGCGCGGCTGCTGGAATCGGGCCTCTGGGTCACGCGGCGCAACTCGGTGCTGGCCGAGGCGGCGCCATGACCGGCTTCGCGGTCAAGGGCTGGTGCCCCGGCGCGCTGCGGCCGATGGCATCGGGCGACGGGCTGGTCCTGCGCATCCGGGCCCGGAACGGCCGGCTCACGCCCGACCAGGCCCGTCTGATCGCCGGGCTTTCGGCGCGCCATGGCAACGGGCTGATGGACCTGACCAGCCGCGCCAATCTGCAATTGCGCGGGCTGGATCCCGCCGGCCATGCGGCAAGCGTCGCGGCGCTGGACGGCATCGGCCTGATCGACGACAGCCCCGAGTCCGAAGCGCGGCGCAACGTGATCCTGTCGCCCTTCGCCCCGATGGGCGGCGCGGCCTGGCAGTTGGCCGAAGCCATCGCCCGGGCCATGACCACCCCGGATGCGCCGCAGGTGCCCAACAAGTTCGGCTTCGCCGTCGATGCCAGCCCGCCGGTGCTGGCCGACACGCCCTCGGACATCAGGCTGCACCCGCATGGCCCCGGCTGGCTGATCCTGCCGGACGGCGGGGACTGGGCGCTGGAGGCCGACAACGCCGCCGAGGCCGCCGCCCGCGCCGTCGCCCTGGCGCGCTGGTTCATGCAGGGCGGCGTACAGGAGGGCCGCGGCCGGATGCGCGACCACCTGCGCCGCGCCCCCGCCCCGCCCTCCGGCGCGGCCCCGCTGGCATCTTCTCTGTTGTCCAAATACCCATGCGACCGCGCCGCCGGAACCGCCGGCGCCACCTCGCCCAGCCCCGGCCCGGCGCCGAACGGCTGGCTGCTGGGCTTTGCCTTCGGCCAGATCACGCCCCAGCAGCTGACCGCCGCCGCCGCGATCGGCGCCTTGCGCCTGACCCCCTGGCGCGCATTGCTGATCGAGGGCGCGAGCCATCCGCGCATCGAGGGCGCCATCCTCGACCCCGACGACCCGCTCCTGCGCAGCCATGCCTGCACCGGCGCGCCCGGCTGCCCGCAGGCGCTGGCCGATGTCCGCGCCCTGGCCCGCAGCCTCGCCCCGCGCCTCGCCCCCGGCCAAAGCCTGCATGTCAGCGGCTGCGCCAAGGGCTGCGCGCATCGCGGCGCCGCCTCGGTCACGCTGGTCGCCACCGCGCCCGACCGCTTCGACCTGATCCGGGGCGGCGGCACGCGCGATCCCGCCGCGCAATGCGGGCTCGCGCCGCACCGCATCCCGCTCTGACCTTGCCCGACCCCCGCTTGCATGAGATAGCCGCAGAAATCCCAGGGAACCCCGATGCTGCACCAATACGAAACCGACGGCGCCCGGATCTATGCGCAGTCCTTCGCCACCATCCGGGCCGAGGCCGAGCTCGCCCGCTTCACCGCCGAGGAAGAGCCGGTCGTCGTGCGCATGATCCATGCCGCCGGGCTGGTGGGGCTGGAACGCGACATGGCATTCTCGCCCGGCATGGCCACAGCGGCGCGCCAGGCGCTGGAGGATGGCGCGCCGATCCTCTGCGATGCGCGCATGGTCAGCGAGGGCATCACCCGTGCCCGCCTGCCCGCCGCGAACCGGGTCATCTGCACGCTGAACGACCCCCGCGTGCCGGATCTCGCGGCCCGGATGGGCAACACGCGCAGCGCCGCCGCGCTGGAGCTGTGGCGCGACGACCTGGACGGCGCCGTGGTCGCCATTGGCAACGCGCCGACGGCGCTGTTCCACCTGCTCAACATGCTCCGCGATCCGGCCTGCCCGCGCCCGGCCGCGATCATCGGCTGCCCGGTGGGCTTCGTCGGGGCGGCGGAATCCAAGGCGGCGCTGATGGACGACCTGCCCGCGCCGGCGCTGGTGGTGCGCGGGCGGCTGGGCGGCTCGGCCATCACCGTCGCCGCCGTCAACGCCCTCGCCAGCCGGAAGGAATAGCCATGGGCCCCCAAACCGGAAAGATCATCTGCGCCGGCCTCGGCCCCGGCGATCCCGACCTGATCTCGGTCCGCGCCGACCGCGCCATCCGCAATGCGCGGCAGATCGCCTATTTCCGCAAGAAGGGCCGGGCCGGACAGGCCCGCCGCATCGTCGCCGAGATGCTGGCGCCGGAGGTGGTCGAGCACGCGATGGAATATCCGGTCACGACCGAGATTCCCTTCGACAGCCCGGAATACAACCGGCTGCTTGCGGGTTTCTACGACGACTGGACAATGCGTCTGGCCGCCCTGGCCGCCGATAGCGACGTGGTGGTGCTGTGCGAGGGCGACCCGCTGTTCTACGGCTCGTTCATGCATCTGCATGCCCGGCTGCAAGGCATTGTCCCGGTCGAGATCATCCCCGGCATTCCCGGCATGACCGGCTGCTGGAACGCCATCGGCCAGCCGATGACCTGGGGCGACGACGCCATGACCGTGCTGATGGGCACCCTGCCCGAGGCCGAGCTGGCCCGCCACATGCGCGCCGCCGACGCGGTGGTGGTGATGAAGACCGGCCGCAACCTGCCCAAGATCGCCCGCGCGCTGGCCTCGGCCGGGCGCATGGCCGATGCCTGGCTGGTCGAGCGCGGCACCATGCCGAACCAGCGCGTGACGCCGCTGGCGCAGGCCGACCTGGATGCCTGCCCCTATTTCGCCACCGTGCTTGTGCATGGCAACGGCCGCCGACCGCTGTCCGATTCTGCGGCGGATGCCGCGGAATGAGCGGCTGGGTCGCGGTGGCGGGCCTTGGGCCGGGCGCGGAGGATCTGGTCACGCCCGAGGTGCAGGCGGCGCTGGCCGAGGCCACCGATGTCGTGGGCTACATCCCCTATGTCGCCCGCGTCGCCCCGCGCGAGGGGCTGGCGCTGCACCCCTCGGACAACCGCGTCGAGCTGGACCGCGCGCGCTTCGCGCTGGACCTGGCGGCGCGGGGGCAGCGGGTCGTGGTGGTCTCCTCGGGCGATCCGGGGGTCTTTGCCATGGCCTCGGCGCTGTTCGAGGCGCTGGAGGGGCGCGACAGGACGCCCGATATCCGCATCCTGCCCGGCATCACCGCCATGCTGGCCGCCAGCGCCCGGCTGGGCGCGCCGCTGGGCCATGACTTCTGCGCCATCAACCTGTCGGACAATCTCAAGCCCTGGGCGCTGATCGAAAAGCGCCTGCGACTGGCGGCCGAGGCGGATTTCGCCATGGCCTTCTACAACCCGCGCTCGAAGGCCCGGCCCGAAGGCTTCGCCCGCGTGCTGGAGATCCTGCGCGAGGCTTGCGGCCCCGAGCGGCTGATCTCATTCGCCCGCGCCATCTCGACCCCGGACGAGGCGCTGAGCACCGTCACCCTGGCCGAAGCCTGCCCCGAGATGGCCGACATGCGCACCGTGGTCATCCTCGGCAACAGCGCCACCCGCCGGGTCGGCGCCTGGGTCTATACGCCGCGATCCGCGCCATGAAGCCAGGCCATCACCTCGGCCGGCGTGGCGACGACGCGGCGCAGCGGCAGCGCGGGCCGGTCGATCATCACCACCGGCAGGCCAAGGGCGCGGGCGGCGGCCAGCTTGGCCTGGGCGGCCTGACCCCCGGCATTCTTGGCGACGACATGGGCGATGGCGTGCCGCCGCATCAGCGCCATGTCGCCCGCGACGGTGAACGGCCCGCGCGAGACGATCAGCGTCGCATCGCGCAGGGGATGCGCCGCCACCTCGGCAAAGCGCAGCATCCAGCTGTGGTTCAGCCCGACGAAAGGTTGCAGGTTCTGCCGCCCGATGGCCAGGAACACCGCCGAACCGTCGCCGGGCAGCGCCCTGGCGGCGGCGGCGTAATCGGGAACGTGCAGCCAGCGGTCTCCGGGCTGCGCGGCCCAGGGCGGGCGCTCCAGCGCGATCAGCGGCGTGCCGGTGGCCGTGCAGGCGGCGACGGCATTGCGGCTCATGCCCGCGGCAAAGGGGTGGGTGGCGTCGATGACATGGGTGATGCGCTCGGCCCGCAGATAGTCCACCAGCCCCTCGGTCCCGCCGAAGCCGCCGATGCGCATGGGCAGCGGCTGCGCCATCGGCTTCCTGGTGCGGCCGGCATAGGAATAGACCGCGTCCAGCCCGGCCTCGGCCAGCGCGCGGGCCATGGCCCCCGCCTCGGTGGTGCCGCCCAGCAGAAGGATGCGCGTCATGCCTGATCCCTGGCTTTCCATCATCGGTCTGGGCGAGGATGGCCCCGCCGGCCTGCCGCCTGCAAGCCGCGATGCGCTGGATCGGGCGGAAATCGTCTTCGGCGCCCCCCGGCATCTGGGACTAGCGGGGATCGCAGGGCCGCGGGGCCGGGAATGGCCGGTGCCTTTCGATCTGGCCCCGCTGCTGGCCCTGCGCGGGCAAGGCGTGGCGGCGCTGGTCTCGGGCGATCCGTTCTGGCACGGCGCCGGCGGCAGCATCGCCGCCGTGCTGCAAGCGGGCGAATGGCGGGCCTTTCCCGCGCCGGGCACCTTTTCGCTGGCCGCCGCAAGGCTGGGCTGGCGGCTGGAAGAGGTCGCTTGCCTTGGCCTGCACGCCGCGCCCCTGGCCCGGCTGCGCCCGGTAATGGCGCGGGGCGCGCGGGCGATCTGCCTGCTGCGCGACGGCGCCGCGCCCGCGCAACTGGCCGAATGGCTGGTAGCGCATGGGCTGGGCGCGACGCGCATGGTGGTGCTGGAGGCGCTTGGCGGCCCGCGCGAACGCATCCGCGAGGCGCGCGCCGACGGCTTCGCGCTGGACTGCATCGCGCCGGTGGCGGTGGCGCTGGATGGATCGGACCTGCCGCAAGGCGCCGGCCTGCCGCGCGGCTTCGGCCTGCCCGACGACAGCTTCGCCCATGACGGCCAGATCACCAGGCGCGCCATCCGGGCGGTGACTCTGGCGGCGCTGGGACCGCGCGCGGGCGAGATGCTCTGGGACATCGGCGGCGGCTCGGGCTCGGTCAGCGTGGAATGGTGCCTGAACGGCGGCCGGGCCGTGACCATCGAGCCCCGCACCGACAGGCTCGCCAATATCGCCGCGAATATCGAGGCGTTCGGGCTGGCAGGCCGGATGCGCGCCGTCCAAGGCGCGGCCCCCGAGGCACTACACGATCTGCCGCCGCCCGACGCCATCTTCATCGGCGGCGGCGCCAGCACCGCGCTGATCGACGCCCTGCCCCCCGCCCGTCTGGTCGCGAACGCGGTCACGCTGGAGACCGAGGCGCTGCTGATCGCGCTCCACGCCGCGCGTGGCGGCAGCCTGACCCGGATCGCGCTGGAGGAAGCCGCCCCCCTGGGCCGGATGCGCGGCTGGACCCCCGCGCGCGGCGTCACACAATGGAGCTGGCCATGAGGGTCGCGGGCATCGGCTTTCGGCAGGCGGCAAGCCTCGCCTCGCTGGCCGACGCGCTGGCCCGCGCCGGTTCGGCGGATGCGCTGGCGACCAGCCCGGCCAAGGCGGATGCGCCGGTGATGCGGGCGCTGGCCGCGCAGACCGGCCTGCCGCTGATCGCGGTCGAGGTCGCCGGCATCGCCACCCCCACCCGATCGCCGCGCATCCTGGCGCGCCACGGCACCGGCTCGCTGGCCGAAGCCGCCGCCCTGGCCGCGCTCGGCCCCGGCGCGCGCATCGTCGCGCCGCGCGTCATCTCGCAAGACGGCACGGCCACCGCCGCCATCGCAGAAGGAGACCCCGCATGACCGTCCATTTCATCGGCGCCGGCCCCGGCGCGGCCGACCTCATCACCCTGCGCGGCCGCGACCTGATCGCATCCTGCCCGGTCTGCCTCTATGCCGGCTCGCTGGTGCCTCAGGCGCTGCTCAGCCATTGCCCGCCCGGCGCGCGGATCGTGAACACCGCGCCCATGGACCTCGACCAGATCATCGCCGAGATCGCCGCCGCGCATCAGGCAGGCCAGGACGTGGCGCGGCTGCATTCGGGCGACCTGTCGGTCTGGTCGGCAATGGGCGAGCAGTTGCGGCGGCTGCGCGACCTCGGCATCCCCTATGACGTGACCCCCGGCGTGCCGTCATTCGCCGCCGCCGCCGCGGCGCTGGGGGCGGAACTGACCCTGCCGGGCATCGCGCAATCGGTGGTGCTGACCCGGACCTCGGGCCGCGCCTCCTCGATGCCCGAGGGCGAGACCTTGGCCAATTTCGCCGCCACCGGCGCGACGCTGGCCATCCACCTGTCGGTGCATGTGCTGGACCGCGTGCAGGCGGAGCTGGCGCCGCATTACGGCGCCGATTGCCCGGTTGCCGTGGTGTTCCGCGCCAGTTGGCCCGACCAGCGCATTCACCGCGCCACGCTGGCCACGCTGGACCCCGCCATCGGCGCGGGTGAGCGCACGGCCCTGATCCTTGTCGGAAGGGCGCTGGCGGCCGAGGGCTTCGACGAAAGCCGGCTCTATGCCGGCGACTACGACCGCCGCTTCCGCCCCGTCGGCACCGCGCCGAGGTTCCCGGAATGACTCGCGGCCTGATCGTCAGCGCGCCGGCCTCGGGTTCCGGCAAGACCACGGTCACGCTGGGGCTGATCGCCGCCCTGCGGGCGCGCGGTCTGGTGGTGCAGCCCTTCAAAAGCGGGCCGGATTATATCGACCCCGCCTTTCACCGCGCCGCGGCGGGGCGGGAGTCCTTCAACCTGGACAGCTGGGCCATGGGCCGGGCGCAGATCGCGCAGCTGATCGGCGCGGCGGACGGCGCGGATATCGCGCTGGCCGAGGGCTCGATGGGGCTGTTCGACGGCGTAGCGCGCGCGGGCGGCTGCGGCAATGGCGCCAGCGCCGACATCGCCGCGCTGACCGGCTGGCCGGTGCTGCTGGTCATGGACTGCAAGGGGCAGGCCCAATCCGCCGCTGCCGTGGCGCTGGGGTTTCGCGAGATGCGCCGCGACGTGCATCTGGCGGGGGTGGTGCTGAACCGCGTCGCCTCGCCCCGGCACGAGGCGCTGATGCGGCAGGCGTTCGACCAGCTTGCGATCCCGGTCCTGGGCGTGCTGCCGCGCGAGGCGGGGATCGAGCTGCCCGAGCGCCACCTGGGCCTGGTGCAAGCGCAGGAACATGCCGCGCTGGAGGCGCTGCTGACGGCGGCGGGCGAGGCGGCGGCGCGGCATCTGGACCTTGACGCCATCATCGCGGCGGCTTCTGGCGGGATCGCGACCGAGCCGTTTCGCCCGCTGCCGCCCCCGGCCGAACGCATCGCGCTGGCGCAGGACGATGCGTTTTCCTTCGTCTATCCGCATCTCATTGCCGGATGGCGCGCGGCGGGGGCGACGATCCTGCCGTTTTCGCCCTTGGCCGATCAGGCGCCGGACGACAGCGCCGGGACCTGCTGGCTGCCGGGCGGCTATCCCGAACTGCATGCGGGCCGGCTGGCGGGCGCCGATCGCTTCCGCCAGGGGCTGCGGCACTTTGCCGAGACCCGCCCGGTGCATGGCGAATGCGGCGGCTACATGGCGATGGGCGCCGGGCTGGTCGATGCCCAGGGCACACGCCACGAAATGGTCGGGCTCTTGGGGCTGGAGACCAGCTATGAAAAGCGCCGGATGCACCTGGGCTATCGCCGCGCCGAGCCGCTGGCCGGGCTCTATCGCCAGCCGCTGGCCGGGCACGAGTTCCACTATGCCACCATCCTGGCCCAGCCCGACGAACCGCTGGCCCGCGTCGCGGACGCCAATGGCGATGCGGTGCCCGAGACCGGCTCGCGCCGCGGCCACGCCACCGGCACCTTCTTCCACCTGATCGGAGAGGCGCCATGATCGAGCTTGCGCTGATCGGCATCGGCACCGGCAGCCCCGGTCACCTGACGCGCGAGGCCGTCGCCGCCATGGCGGATGCCGACCTGATCCTGATCCCCGCCAAGGGCGAGGACAAGGCGGATCTGGCCGATCTGCGCCGCGCGCTTTGCCAGCATGTGCTGGTCAGCCCGCCGCCGCTCGCCGTCTTCGACATGCCGATGCGCGATGTGACCGAGGGCTACCGTCAGGGCGTCGAGGCCTGGCACGACGCCATCGCCGCCCGTTGGGAACAGGTGATCCGCGCCCATGGCGCCATCCGCCCGGCGCTGCTGGTCTGGGGCGACCCCTCGCTTTACGACAGCACGCTGCGCATCGCGGAACGGGTGGCGCGGCACCTGCCGCTGCATCTGCGGGTGGTCCCCGGCATCACCGCGATCCAGGCGCTTTGCGCCGCCCATGCCATTCCGCTGAATGCGGTCGCCGCGCCGGTGCTGATCACCACCGGCCGCCAGATCCGCGATCACGGCTGGCCAGGGGCGGTGGACCGGCTGGTCGTGATGCTGGACGGCGAATGCTCGTTCCAGAGCCTCGACGCGCGGGATCTGCATATCTGGTGGGGCGCCTTCCTGGGCATGCCGAACCAGATCCTGATCCAGGGTCCGCTGCCCGAGGTCGCCGGCCGCATCCTCGAGACCCGCGCCCGCGCACGGGCCGAACATGGCTGGATCATGGACGTCTATCTGCTGGACCGATGCCGGTCACGCTGACCCTGCCGCCGGGCCCCGAGGCCGAGGCATTGGTCGGGGCGCTGGCCGAGGCGCTGCGCGCGCTTGGCCCGGACATCGCCCTGCGCCGTGCCACGCTGCGGGCGCGGGACGCCCGGCCGCTGCTGATGGCGCTGCAAGCCCCGGGGCGCGGCGCCTATCTGTTCCACGACCTGCGCCCCGAGGATGCCGGCGACGTGGCGGCGACGATCCGCGCCTATCTGGCGGCGCCGGACGGCTGGATCCGCGACGCCCGGCCCTGCGGCCGGCTGCGCTTCTGTCTGAAGCTGCGCGTGCCGGCGGGCTGAAAAAAACCGCCGTCCATGCCCACGCGGAGGGAGGAGACGCGGCATGAACGGCGGCCACTGCCATGAAAACCCCGTGCGGCTCGGGGTGACGGGAATACAGCCCCGTCCGCTTCAGCTTGCGCTTGCTGCCCGGCCTGGCGCAAGCGCCGCGTGACCCGCAGCCCCCCCGACAGAGATTTTTTGCCCAAATCCTCGCCACCAAGGCAGGCCGGCGGCGAAAAAACCGCTGGCAGGCGAACCGGAACCGCGAAGAAAATCCCGACAGACCGGGGGTTTTCACGAAAATGGCATCGCCCGCCGCGTTGGCAGATCAGGCGGGCTGTGCAACTCTCATCCGGCGCGAACCCGATTGCAGCCATACGCCACATGAAAGGAACGACGACATGCGCCTGATTCTCACTGCCGCCGCCCTTGCCGCGGTTCCGCTTGCCAGCCTGGCCCAGGACGATCCGGTCGCACAGGCCGTCGAGGCCCGCCACGGCTTCTATCAGATGCTGGCGATCAACATGGGCACGCTTTCCGGCATGGCCAAGGGCGAGATCGCCTATGACGAGGCCGCCGCCAGCCGCGCCGCCGCCAATATCGAGGCGCTGACGCAATACGACCTGCCCAGCCTGTTCATCGAGGGCAGCAGTTCGGCCGATGCCGATGACAGCGCCGCCAAGCCCGACATCTGGAACAACCCGGACGAGTTCGGGACGAAGTTCGCCGGGCTGCAAGCGGCGGCCACCGGCGTCTCGGGGGCAGTCAAGGGCGGCGCGGAGAATGTCGGGCCGGTCGTCGGCAAGCTGGGCGAAGCCTGCAAGGCCTGCCACGACGTCTTCCGCGAGAAAAGCTGATGGCCGGGCGCGGCCCGGTGCGCGAGGTCCGGCTTTGGGACCCGCTGCTGCGCGCGTTCCACTGGCTGCTGACCTTCTTCGTGATCGCCGGATGGTGCCTCGGCCAGTTCGGCCCGGCCCGGATGACGCTGCATTTCTGGTGCGGCTATGTCGTGGCGGGGCTGCTGGTGTTCCGCCTGATCTGGGGCTTCGTCGGTCCGCCGCCGGCCCGGTTCTCGCATTTCATCCGGGGGCCGGGCGCCATTGCGGGCTACATGCGCGGCATGTTCCTGCGCCAGCCCAGCCATTGGCCGGGCCACAACCCGCTGGGGGCGCTGTCGGTGATCGCCATGCTGGCGGTGCTGGCGGCGCAGGTCACCAGCGGGCTGATCTCGGACCCCGACGACTACATCAATGTCGGGCCGCTGGCCTCCTATGTCAGCAGCGCCACGCGATCCAAGGCAGTGGGCTGGCACAATCTGGGTGCCAGCCTGATCCTGGTCCTGGTGCTGCTGCATGTCGCAATGATCCTGTTCTATCGCTTCTGGAAGCGCGAGGACCTGGTGCGGCCGATGATTACCGGCCGCAAACAGGTTCGTGAAGACTGAGGCCGCGGAATTGATCGAATCGCCCCCGCATGTCAGGCTGAAAACGTGCCGAGGCCTGCGCTCAGGCGGGTCCGGCATGCCTGAACCGCACGAAGGAGCCGATGATGATCAGCAAGACCGTCGCCCTCGCGCTTGCACTTTCGATGGCGGCAGTTCCCGCGCTTGCGGACTGCCCCGGCCATAAGAAAGTCTCCAGCGACCAAACGGCGGCGACCACGCCGACCGAAAGCCCGGCCCCCGCGCCGAGCGTGGACAGCTAGTGAAAAGGGCGGGACCAGACCCGCCCTTTCTCAATTGAACCTGTTGTCGCGCGGGAAGCCGCGCGGCGCCATATAGCCTGCGCCCGCCCGCTTGCCGAGCCATTCGGACAGGTCCGGTTCGCTGCGGGTGCGGCCACCGGTTTCCTGCCAGCGCAGCCCCTCGGCCAGGGTGATGCAGATCGCGTCCGACAGCCCGCCATCCTTGTATTTCTGCAAGCGCACGCCCTTGCCGCGCGCCATTTCCGGCAGTTCGGACAGCGGAAACACCAGCAGCTTGCGGTTCTCGCCGACCACGGCGACATGATCGCCGGTGACGCGGCGGCACAGCGCCGCCTCGCCGTTCAGCACCTGCTTGCCGGCGCGGGTCTGCGCCAGGATATCGGCCCCAGCGACGATGAACCCGTCCCCGGCCTTCGAGGCGACCAGATAACGCTCGCCCTCGCGCCAGGGGAACATGTCGATCACCGCGGCATCGTTGGGCAGGTCGATCATCAGCCGCAACGGCTCGCCCATGCCCCGCCCGCCGGGCAGGTTGTTCGCCGGCAGGGTATAGAAGCGGCCATTGGCGGCAAAGACCATCAGCTTGTCGGTCGTCTCGGCATGGAGCGCCATGAAGGGGCCGTCGCCATCCTTGAACTTGATCTCGGCATCCAGCGGCTGGTGGCCCTTCATGGCGCGGATCCAGCCCATCTTCGACAGGATCACGGTGATCGGCTCGCGCTCGATCATCGCATCCATGTCGATCTCGGCCACCTCGCCCGCTTCGCCGATCTCGGTGCGGCGCTGGCCGCCGGGGGCGGACTTGCCGAACTTGGCCCGGGTCTCGCGCAGTTCCTCGGCGATCCTGGCCCATTGCGCGCCCTCGTCGGCCAGCATGGCCGCCAGGCCCTCGCGCTCGGCGGTCAGCTTCTCGTGCTCGGCCCGCAGCTCGATTTCCTCGAGCTTGCGCAGCGCACGCAGGCGCATGTTCAGGATCGCCTCGACCTGCACCTCGGACAGCCGGAACTCGGCCATCATCACCGCCTTCGGGTCTTCCTCGTGACGGATGATCTCGATCACCCGGTCGAGGTTCAGGAAGGCGATCATGTAGCCCTCCAGCACCTCCAGCCGCGCCGCGATCTTGTCCAGCCGGTGGTTCGAGCGCCGCACCAGCACCTCGCGCCGGTGGTCGAGGAAAGCGCGCAGCACCTCCTTGAGCGAGCAGACCTTGGGCACCCGGCCGTCGATCAGCACGTTCATGTTCAGGCCGAAGCGCACCTCCAGGTCGCTGACCCGGAACAGCGCCGCCATCAGTTGCTCGGGGTCCACGGCGCGGGTGCGCGGCTCCAGCACGATGCGGATGTCCTCGGCCGATTCGTCGCGGACATCGGCCAGGATCGGCACCTTCTTCAGCTGGATCACCTCGGCCAGCCGCTCGATCAGCTTGGATTTCTGCACCTGATAGGGGATCTCGGTGACGACCACCTGCCACTGGCCGCGGCCCAGATCCTCGACCGACCAGCGCGCCCGCAGCCGCAGGCTGCCGCGGCCGGTGCGGTAGGCCTCGGCGATGGTCTCGCGCGATTCGACCAGCACGCCGCCGGTCGGGAAATCCGGGCCGGGGATGATGCTGACCAGCGTGTCGTCGCGGGCATCCGGCGCCTTGATCAGGTGCAGGCAGGCGTCGATCACCTCGTGCAGGTTATGCGGCGGCACGTTGGTCGCCATGCCGACCGCGATGCCCGAGGCACCGTTGCAGAGCAGGTTCGGAAAGGCCGCCGGCAGCACGATGGGCTCTTCCAGCGTGCCGTCGTAGTTCGGGCGGAAATCCACCGCATTCTCGGCCAGCCCCTCCATCAGCGCCTCGGCGGCTGCGGTCAGCCGGGCCTCGGTGTAGCGGCTGGCGGCGGGGTTGTCGCCGTCGATATTGCCGAAATTGCCCTGCCCGTCCACCAGCGGGTAGCGCATGGCGAAGGGCTGCGCGAGCCGCGCCATGGCGTCGTAGATCGCGGCATCGCCATGCGGATGATAGTTGCCCATCACGTCGCCGCTGATCTTGGCCGATTTGCGGAAGGCGCCGGTCGGGCTCAGCCGCAATTCGCGCATGGCGAACAGGATGCGGCGATGCACCGGCTTCAGCCCGTCGCGCGCATCGGGCAGCGCCCGGTTCATGATGGTGCTGAGCGCATAGGTCAGGTAACGCTCGCCGATGGCACGCGACAGCGGCTCGGAGCTGGTCTGATCCGCGTTGGGATCGGGAATGTTCGGGTCGTCGGACATGGCCGATTGAATAGGCCCGCGCGCCGCCCCGGTCCAGCCGGAAATGCGCGGCTTGCGCAAGGCCCGGCCTTGACGCAGAACCGCCGGCAAGGAGGCGCGCATGAAGACCGTTCTGATCACCGGCTGTTCCTCGGGCATCGGGCTGGACGCGGCGCGGCACATGCGCGGGCGCGGCTGGCGCGTCATCGCCACCTGCCGCAAGCCCGAGGATATCGCGGCCCGCCGCGCCGAGGGCTTCGACACCCTGCCGCTGGAGCTGGGCTGCGAGGACAGCGTGGCGCGCTGCGCCGAAGCCGCGCTGGCGCTGGGGCGCATCGACGCGCTGGTCAACAATGCCGCCTTCGCCATCCCCGGCGCCGCCGAGGACCTGCCGCGCGGCGCGCTGCGGGCAATCTTCGAGGCGAACCTGTTCGGCACCCATGACCTGACCCGCCGGCTGCTGCCGCATTTCCGCGCCCATGGTGGGCGGGTGGTGAACATCAGCTCGGTCCTGGGCCTGGTCGGCATCCCCTGGCGCGGCGCCTATGTGGCGACGAAATTCGCGCTGGAGGGGCTGACCGACGTGCTGCGCGTCGAGATGGCCGATACCGGGGTGAAATTCATCCTGATCGAGCCCGGCCCCATCGGCACGAAGATCCGCCAGAACTCCATCCCGCATTTCGAGGCTTGGATCGACTGGCAATCCAGCCCGCGCGCCGAGCAATACCGCCGCACGCTGCTGAAACGCCTCTACGAGCCGGCGGCGAAGAAGGACCGCTTCGAGTTGCCGCCCGCGGCGGTCAGCGCCCGCATCGCCCAGGCGCTGGAAAGCCCGAGGCCCCGCCCGCGCTATTACGTCACCACGCCGACCCATGTCTCGGGCATCGGGCGGCGGCTTCTTTCCACGCGCGCTCTGGACTGGTTCGCGCGCCGCAGCTAGGCTTCGCGCCGAAAGGGCCCGCCCATGCATGACAAATTCCTGTTCTACCTGCTCGCGATCTGCTGCCTTGCGGTGGTGGTGATCCTGGCCACCGGCATCGGCGGCTTCGCGCGCGGCGGCGAGTTCAACCGCAAGCACGGCAACCGCATGATGCGCTGGCGCATCATCGCCCAGGCCATCGCCATCGCGGTATTCCTGCTTTATCTCTGGCTCAGGAGCTAGCCGATGGTCGTGCTGAACAAGATCTATACCCGCACCGGCGACAAGGGCGAGACGGCGCTGTCGAACGGCGAGCGTGTGCCCAAGCATTCCCTGCGGGTCGAGGCCTATGGCACGGTGGACGAACTCAACGCCACGCTGGGCCTTGCCCGCCTGCATGCCACGGGCGAGATCGCGGCGCGCATCGCGGTGATCCAGAACGATCTTTTCGACCTCGGCGCCGACCTGTCGCGCCCGCGCATGGACGAGGATGCCGAAGCGCCCTATCCGGTGCTGCGCATCATCGACGCCCAGGTCGAGCGGCTGGAATCGGAAATCGACGCGATGAATGCCGGGCTTTCGGCCCTGCGCAGCTTCATCCTGCCCGGCGGCTCGGCGCTATCGGCGCATCTGCACCTGTCGCGCACCGTGGCGCGACGGGCCGAACGCGCCGCCGTGGCGCTGGCGGCTGCCGAGGATGCGAATCCGGCCGCGGTGAAATATCTCAACCGCCTGTCGGACTGGCTGTTCGTGGCGGGGCGCGTGGCCAATGAAAACGGCGCGCAGGATATCCTGTGGGTGCCAGGAGCCAGCCGTTAGCGACAACATGACGGAATGGAAATGTTACGACGCGTTACGGTCGTTTTTTCCCTGTCATTGCCGCCGACGGCCCGCTAACAAACCCTCCGAACAGGTGACGCAACCAAAGGGGAGAGGCCGATGAAGGTTCTCGTGCCAGTGAAGCGCGTGATCGACTACAACGTGAAGGCGCGCGTGAAGAGCGACGGGTCTGGTGTCGATCTGGCGAATGTGAAGATGTCGATGAACCCGTTCGACGAGATCGCGGTGGAGGAGGCGATCCGTCTGAAGGAGAAGGGCCAGGCCGAAGAGATCATCGCGGTCTCGATCGGCGTCAAGCAGGCGGCCGAGACGCTGCGCACCGCCTTGGCCATGGGCGCCGACCGGGCGATCCTGGTCGTGGCTGCGGACGACGTGCAGCAGGACATCGAGCCCTTGGCGGTGGCGAAGATCCTCGCCGCGGTGGCCAAGGCCGAGGGCACCGAGCTCATCATCGCCGGCAAGCAGGCCATCGACAACGACATGAACGCCACCGGCCAGATGCTGGCGGCGCTGCTCGGCTGGGCGCAGGCCACCTTCGCCAGCAAGGTCGAGATCGAGGGCGGCAAAGCGAAAGTCACCCGCGAGGTCGACGGCGGCCTCCAGACCATCGAGGTCGCGCTGCCGGCGGTGGTCACCGCCGACCTGCGCCTGAACGAGCCGCGCTATGCCTCGCTGCCGAACATCATGAAGGCCAAGAAGAAGCCGCTCGATGAAAAGACCGCCGCCGATTACGGCGTCGACGTCGCGCCGCGGCTCGAGGTGGTCTCGGTGCGCGAGCCCGAGGGCCGCAAGGCCGGCATCAAGGTGGGCTCGGTGGACGAGCTGGTGGGCAAGCTGAAAGAAGCGGGGGTGATCTGATGGCTGTTCTGCTGCTTGGGGAAGTCACGAACGGGGCGCTGAACCGCGACGCGACGGCGAAGG
>NZ_LLWQ01000194.1 GCF_001447385.1 Paracoccus sp. MKU1
CAGGCTCCAGGTCGTGCCCGCCCGCTCGCCCTCGCCGTTCACGATCAGCTCCAGCGACCAGCGGCCCTGCGCGTCGGTCGTCGCCTCGACCTTCTGCGTCACCACCCGCACGCCGCCGTCGAATATGTCCGAGCCCTGAAGCGTCGCGACGATCTTGCCCGCCGCGATCGGCGCCAGCGTCGCATCCATCAGCACGCCCCTGACTGTGGCTTTGTTCGGCATCTCACCCTCTCCTCATCCGAATGGCGCGCCATTATCCGGGAGCGCCAAGCCGGTTGCGCAGAACCGGCCTGCAACGGCCGCATCAGGACGCGTCCTCGGCCAGGAGGCCGCGGCTCTGGCGCCAGAGGTCGGGCGTGGTGCCCTCGGTCTCGCGGAAGACGCGGATCAGGTGCGAGGCGTCGCAAAAGCCGGTTTCCTCGGCGATGCGGGTGACGGTGCGGTCGGTGCGCGCCAGCAGCATGCGCGCCTGCGCCAGCCGGATGCGGATCGAGGCATCGGCGGGCGGAATGCCCAGATCGGCGTTGAAATGCCGCTCCAGCTTGCGCCGGCCGACGCCCAGGTCCTTGGCGATGCGGGCGATGGGCAGCGGCGCGTGCAGGTTCTGCTGCATGGCCAGCAGCGCGCGGCGGACCAGCGGGTCGCGGGCGTGCAGCTCCAGCGGCAGGCCGGGCTGGGGACGGTCGCCGGCCATCGGCTCGTCGATCATCAGGATCGACAGCGCCTTGCGCGCGGCGGCCCGGCCCAGATGCCGGTCGATCAGGAAAGCCGCCAGATGAGCCGCGCTGACCCCGCCCGAGCAGGACAGCCGGTCGCGGTCCACCACGAAGATCTGGTCCGAGACCGGGCGCATCCGGTCGAACTCCGCCAGAAAGTCCTGATGGTGGAACCAGCTGACGCAGCAGCGATAGCCATCCATCAACCCGATGCGGGCCATGGCGAAGACCCCGGTGCAAAGCCCGCCAAGCGCCACCCGCGCCAAAGCGGCGCGGCGCAGAAAGGCGGCCTGTTCCGGCGAAAAGCCCGGCCCGCCGTCGATCAGCCCGCCGACGGTGATGATGTAATCGAAGCGGGTGGGGTCGCCCAGCCGCTCCTCGGGTTCGATGCGCATGCCGCAGGAGGATTGCACCGGCGCCATGTCCGACGACAGCACCCGCCAGCGGCAGCGGATGGGCCGCGAGCCGTCGCCGTCATCGGCCGCGAGCCGCAGCACGTCCACGAAAGTGGCAAAGGCCGACAGCGTAAAGCGCGGGGTCAGCAGGAAGCCGATCCGCAGCCTCGGCTGGTTCGGGTCGGGAGTGGCGTCGTATTCGGGCATGTCGCGATTCGTCCATGGCTGGCGTCGCGATCATGCCATGTTTTCGCCATTTATCCAGAGGCTGCGCGATCAATCCTTGGTGGCCAGCACCATGGTCGCCGTGGCGGCGCGGGCGGCGTCCTCGGCCTCGTCGCCGGCCTCGACCAGTTCGCGCGCCTCCTCCTCATCCTCGTCCTCCAGTGCGGGCGGGTCCTCGCCGGCCAGGAAGTTGCCGAATTTCTGCAAGCCGGGGATGTGTTCGGCCAGCACCCGCATCACCACCAGCAAGGGCACCGCCACGACCATGCCGATCACCGACCAGAGCCAGGCCCAGAGCGCCACGGTCAGGAACACCACCACGGTATTCAGCTGCAAGCGGCGCGAGACGAAATAGGGGGTGATGAGCTGTCCCTCCAGCGCGGTGATCGCCAGATAGGTCAGGCCCACCATCAGCGGCGCGAACAGATCGTCGAAGACGAAGACGCCGACCAGCGTCGCGATGATGATGCCGGTGACCGAGCCCAGATAGGGGATGAAGTTCAGCAGGAATGCCGCCAGTCCGAACAGGACCGGGCTGGGCATGCCCCAGGCCCACATCGCCAGCCCGATGGCCAGACCGAGACAGGCGTTGATCAGGGTGATCGCGCCCAGATAGGCGCCCAGGCTGTCCTCGATCTCGCGCAGCGCCAGATAGGCGGCGCGCTTTTCGCGCATGGAATCGAAGCTCTGCACGATCTTGAGGTAAAGCAGGTCGCCCGAGGAGATCAGGAAGAACAGCAAGAACAGCGTGAAGATGACCTGGCCGACCAGGGCGGGGCCCAGGTTCAGCACGCTGGCCAGGGTCGAGGTCTCGGGCGTGGCGTTCACCTCGACCTGGATCTGCTGGTCGGGCGGCTGCGGCGTGCCGGGAGCGGGGATCGCGCTGAGCGTGCCGGTCAGCGTCGCGTCGGGCGGCGTCTCGCCGGGCGGCGTGGCGGGCTCGGGCGTAGCCGAGCCGCCGCCGGCGATCTCGTCGATCTTTTCGGCGGCGCGCTCCAGGCCGCGGAAATTGCTGCGGATCTCGGTGAACCGCTGTTCCAGCCGCTGGGTGATCTGCGGCGCGTTCTCGATCAGCCGGTTCGCCGGGCCCGAGATGACGAAGCCGATCAGCACCACCGCCACCACCAGCCCCAGCGAGACGATGGCGGCGGTGACCACGGCGCCGATTCCCAGCCGCTCCATCAGCCTCCGGAAGGGGATGAAGACGAAGAACAGCAGGATCGCCAGCGTCACCGGCATCAGGAAGCTGCGCGCCTGTGCGAAGAAGCTGAACAGCAGGATGACGAAGATGCCGATCACCGCCCAGTTGGCGACCTTGGCCACCCCCTTGTCCGAGGGCGGGGAGAGGGGAAACATGTGGCTGCGACGTTCCTGCTCCGGCGGCATGCGTCCCCCTCCCCGTTTCGCGCGCCCCGTTTCGCGCGGAGGGAAACGCGAAGCCCGCGGCCGGGTTCCCCCGCCGCGGGCGTTTTCGGCAAGCGGCCGGCCGCGCTTACAGCGGGTGGTCGCCCGAGGCGTCGATGACGCGGGTGGGCAGGCCCAGTTCGCCCAGCAGGTCGAGGAAGGGCCGGGCGGGCAGGTCCTCGACATTGACCATGCGCTTCACGTCCCAGGTGCCGCGCGCGACCAGGATCGCCGCCGCGACCGGGGGCACGCCGGCCGTGTAGCTGATGCCCTGGCTGCCCACCTCGTTATAGGCGTCCTTGTGGTCGGCGACGTTGTAGATGAAGACCTCGCCCGGCTTGCCGTCCAGCGTGCCCTTGACCAGATCGCCGATGCAGGTCTTGCCCTCGTAATCGGGCGCGAGGCTGGCCGGATCGGGCAGCACCGCCTTGACCACCTTCAGCGGCACCACCTCCAGCCCCTCGGCGGTCTTGACCGGCTGCTCGCTGAGCAGGCCGAGGTTCTTCAGCACGGTGAAGACGTTGATGTAATGCTCGCCGAAGCCCATCCAGAAGCGCACATCGGCATCCTTGTAGCGGGCCGAGAGGCTGTGCACCTCGTCATGGCCGGAAAGGTAGGCGGTGCGCTTGCCGACGACGGGCAGGTCCCATTCGCGGCCGACCTCGAACATCTTGTTCTGGCGCCACTCGCCGCCCTGCCAGGAATAGACCGTGCCGGTGAATTCGCGGAAATTGATCTCGGGGTCGAAATTGGTGGCGAAATAGCGGCCGTGGGAGCCGGCATTGATGTCGACGATGTCGATGGAGTCGATCTTGTCGAAGTATTCGTCCTCGGCCAGCCGGGCATAGGCGTTGACCACGCCCGGGTCGAAGCCCGCGCCCAGGATGGCGGTGACGCCGGCCTTTTCGCAATCCTCGCGGCGCTTCCATTCGTAATTGGCATACCAGGGCGGCGTCTCGCAGATCTTGGCCGGGTCTTCGTGGATCGCGGTGTCGATATAGGCGGCGCCGGTCTCGATGCAGCCTTGCAGCACGGTCATGTTGACGAAGGCCGAGCCGACGTTGACGACGATGCCGGCGTCGATCTGGCGGATCAGCGCGGCCACGGCCTTGCTGTCCATCGCGTCCAGGGAATGCGCGGCGAATGCGACCGAATGGCCCTTTTCACGAATGCTCGCGATGATCTTCTCGGCCTTGGACACGGTTCGGCTGGCGATATGCAGCGTTCCGAATTCCTTGGCGTTCTGCGCCACCTTATGCGCGACCACCTGGGCGACGCCGCCGGCGCCGATGATGAGCACGTTCTTGGCCAATTCAGTCTCCTTTTCGGGGCTGGGAAAGGGGATGGCTTGCGCCTGGTCAGGACAGGCTGGCTTTGTAGTCGTCATAGGTGAACCGGCGAACCTGGCGGATCGTTCCGTCCTCGTCCCGGATGGCGATCGAGGGCATGGCGACGCCGTTGAACCAGTTTTTCTTCACCATGGTATAGCCGCCGGCATCGGCGATGCTGATGCGGTCGCCCACCTTCAGCGGCTGCGGGAAGCGGCCCTCGCCGAAGATGTCGCCGGCCAGGCAGGTCTTGCCGGCGATCTGGAAGGGATGCGCGCCGTCCTGCGGCAGCTTCGCCGTTTCGCGATAGATCAGCAGGTCGAGCATATGCGCCTCGATGCTGCTGTCCACGATGGCCACGTCCTTGCCATGGTGGATCACGTCCAGCACGGTGACCTCCAGCGAGGTCGAGCGGGTGATGCTGGCCTCGCCCGGTTCCAGGAAGACCTGCACGCCGAAGCGTTCCGAGAAGGCCCTGAGCCGGTCGGCAAGCCGGTCCAGCGGATAGCCCTCGCCGGTGAAGTGGATGCCGCCGCCCAGGGAAACCCAGTCGAGCTTTTCCAGGAAGCCGCCGAATTCCGCCTCGATCCGGCCGAGCTGCGCATCGAACAGCTCGAAATCGGCGTTCTCGCAATTGTAGTGGATCATCACGCCGCTGATGCGGTCGAGCGCCTGCTCCAGCCGGTTCAGGTCCCATTCGCCCAGGCGCGAAAAGGGCCGCGCCGGGTCGGCCAGGTCGAAGCCCGAGGTCGAGAAGCGCGGGTTCAGCCGCAGCCCCATGGCGATGCCGCGCCCGGCCGCCTTGGCCCCGAAACGGTCGAGCTGGCCCAGGCTGTTGAAGATGATCTTGTCGGCGTAACCCAGCGCCTCGTCGATCTCGTGATCGGCCCAGGCCACGGAATAGGCGTGGGTTTCCTTGCCGAATTCCTCATGCCCCAGCCGCAGCTCGAACAGCGAGGACGAGGTGGTGCCGTCCATGAAGTCGCGCATGAAGTCGAAAGCCGACCAGGTGGCGAAGCATTTCAGCGCCAGGAGGCATTTCGCGCCCGAGCGTTCGCGCAGATACCGGATTCGCTCCATGTTCGCCCGCAGCTTGGCGAGGTCGATCAGGTAATAGGGCGTTTGCAGGTCGGACATGGCGCAGGTCCTTTGGTCTTGCGACCGTGAAAGCGGAAAACGAAGGGCTCATTTAGGGCCATGTCCCGCATTTCGCAAGGAAGCGTGACAGGCGCGTGACGGCGGGCGCGGCCAGGGCGTCAGATGCGCAATCGCACCGGCTGGCCCGTGCGCACCGATTCGTCCGCGGCAAGGCAGACGGCGAGCGAGGAGACCGCGTCGCGCATGTGACGGTCCAGATCCATGTCCCCGGCGATGGCGCGGGCCATGAAGGCAGCCTCGGCGTCGCAAAGCTCCTGATGGCCGGGCTCGTCCCGCATCGAGATGTCGCGGTCCGGCTCTCCGACGCGGTGCAGGCGCAGGGTCGCGGTGCGGGTATGGGTATCGATGTCGTCCGAGCGCGCATCCTCGGGCATGCGGATGCTGACGGCGCCGCGGGGGCTGACCACGTCCTTCACGAAAAAGGCGGTGTCGGACATCATCGGTCCCCAGCCGGCCTCGTACCAACCCAGCGAGCCGTCCTGGAAGATCACCTGGAAATGGCCGTAATTGTACATATCGGCGGCGACCTCGTCCGAGAGGCGCAGGCCCATGCCCCGCACCTCGACCGGCGGCGCGTCGGTGATCTGGCACATGACATCGACGTAATGCACGCCGCAATCGACGATGGGCGGCGTGGTGCGCATCAGCGCCTTGTGGACCTGCCAGGTCGGGCCGGAGCTTTGCTGGTTCAGGTTCAGCCGGAACACATAGGGCCCGCCGAGCGCGCGCGCCTCGTCGATCAGGCGCTGCCAGCTGGGATGGTGGCGCAGGATATAGCCGACCACCAGCTTGCGGCCGGTCTCGCCCGCGCATTCGACCACGCGGCGGGCGTCCTCGACCGTGGTGGCCAGCGGCTTTTCGACGAAGACATGCGCGCCGGCCCGCAGGGCGGCGATGGCATATTCGGCATGGCTGTCGGAATAGGTGGAGATGACCGCGACATCGGGACGCAGCCGCTGCATCGTCTCGTGGAAGTCCTGGCTTTGCGGGATCGCGGCAAGCTCGGCCGGCAGATCGACAGGTGAGCGGTTGACGAGGCCGACCAGCTCGGCCCCCGGTTGCTTCAGCCAGGCCAGCGCATGGCTGCGGCCCATGTTGCCCAGACCGGCGACCAGGACCCGCATGGCTCAGTCGTCCACGATCGACAGGATCTTGGGCAGGGCGGGGCAGGGCAGCAGCTGGTTGCGCGCCACATCCGCCAGCGTGTGATTGTGCAGGAACACGTAGACATGCGCCGACAGGCTTTCCCACAGCCGGTTCGACAGCGTCTGCGCCCGCGAGCCCGAGACCCCGCCCGAGGCGCCGGCGCCGACATGCAGGGCGCTGACGGTCTCGTCCACCGCCTCCAGCACATCGGCGACGCGGATCGTCTCGGGCGCCTTGGCCAGCCGGTAGCCGCCGCCCGGACCGCGCACCGAATCGACCAGCCCGGCGCGGCGCAGCCGCACGAAAAGCTGCTCCAGATAGGGCAGCGAGATGTCCTGCCGCTTGGAGATCTCGGCCAGCGAGGTCAACTCCTCGCCCTTGGCGATGGCCAGATCGACCAGGGCGACCATCGCGTAACGTCCCTTGGTGGACAGTTTCATCTTGCCTCTCCTCCCGCCGCATACCATTGACGGCGCCCGAGCCAGGGGCTAATTCCCCGGCGCCGTCCTTGAATGCGTCTTGCCTATGCCGCGCACGCTTCCCAGATTGACGATCTAGAGCCGCGCCGTCACTGGGTCAAGGAACCCGAGTTTCAAAGGAAGCCCATGCCCGAACTGATTTTCCCCGGTCCCGAAGGTCGTCTGGAAGGCCGCTATCACGCGCAAGCCGCCCCCGACGCGCCCATCGCCATCATCCTGCACCCGCATCCGCAATATGGCGGCACGATGAACAACCGGGTCGTCTATAATTTGCATTATGCCTTTCACCGCATGGGCTTTACCGTCATGCGGTTCAATTTCCGCGGCGTCGGCCGCAGCCAGGGCGAGTTCGACCAGGGCATCGGCGAGCTGTCGGATGCCGCCTCGGCGCTGGATTATCTGCAAGCGATGAATCCGAACAGCAAGCATTGCTGGGTGGCGGGCTTCAGCTTCGGCGCCTGGATCGGCATGCAGCTCTTGATGCGCCGGCCCGAGATCACCGGCTTCATCTCGGTCGCGCCGCCGGCGAACATGTACGATTTCTCGTTCCTGGCGCCTTGCCCGTCCTCGGGGCTGATCATCAACGGCACCGCGGACCGGGTGGCGCCGCCCAAGGACACCCATGCGCTGGTCGGCAAGCTGCGCGAGCAGAAGGGCATCACCATCACCCACGAGGAGATCGAGGGCGCGGACCATTTCTTCCGCGACGACGAGGCCCACATGAAGCCGATGATCGACACGGTGCAGGCCTATGTGCGCCGCCGTCTGACCGAGAATACCCGCTAGGAAACGGGGCCGGTGCCGCCGGCCCCAGGCATTCGACATGACCGACCTGACCCTGCGCTTTGCCTTCCTGACCGAGGCCGACCGGCTGAAATCCGTCGAGCGGGCGAATGTGCTGATGGACCTGTCGCGGCCGGAAAACAGCGCCGAGCACAGCTGGCACGTGGCGCTTTACGCGCTGGTCTTCGGCGCCTCGGACCGTGCCATCGCCATGCTGCTGCTGCACGACCTGGTCGAGATCGACTGCGGCGACCATCCGATCCACCTGGCCCATGACACGGCAGCGGTGCAGGCGGCCGAGGAAGCCGCGGCGCGCCGGCTGTTCGGCGTGCTGCCCGGCGGCGAGGCGCTGTTGGCGCTGTGGCATGAGTTCGAGGCCGGCGAGAGCCCGGATGCCCGCATGGCCAAGCGCATGGATCACGTCCAGCCGCTGTTCCAGGTGCTTTGCGCGCCCGAACCCTTGCCCGATCATGTCGGGATCGTCCGCGACAACATGACCTCGGGTCGCGCCCGGCGGCTCTGGGCCGAATGGCCTGAAGCGATGGAGGCTGCGCAAGCCCTGCTGGAGGGCCGCGCGCCCTGCGGCGAACTGGCGCAGCGGCTGGCCTTCCTGGCCGAGGCCGACCGGCTGAAATCGGTGCTGCGCGCCAGCCTGCTCTGC
This sequence comes from Paracoccus sp. MKU1, assembly GCF_001447385.1. Lineage (GTDB taxonomy): Bacteria > Pseudomonadota > Alphaproteobacteria > Rhodobacterales > Rhodobacteraceae > Paracoccus. Next base: position 8,296 of record NZ_LLWQ01000194.1, read on the forward strand.
GACGGTACGCGGCGCGAGAACAGCGCCGAGCACAGCTGGCACCTGGCGCTTTACGCGCTGGTCATGGCGCCCCATGCCGGGCCGGATGTCGATATCGGCCGGGTGATCCGCATGCTGCTGCTGCATGATCTGGTCGAGATCGACACCGGCGACGTGCCGATCCATGCGCAGGGCGGCGCTGCCCATCACGGTGCCGCGCAGTTGCAGGCCGAGGCCGAGGCGGCGGAGCGGATCTTCGGCCTGCTGCCCGAGGCCCAGGGCCGGGAGTTGCGCGCGCTTTGGAGCGAGTTCGAGGCGAACGAGACTGCGGACGCGGTCTTTGCCAAGTCGCTGGACCGGGCGCAGCCGGTGATGCAGAACATCGCCTCGGGCGGCGGCACCTGGGCCGAATACCGGGTGACCTATGCGCAGCTGGTCGAGCGCGTGGGCTTGCGCATCGAACGCGGTGCGCCCACGCTCTGGACCTGGCTCAGCGAAAGCGCGCGGGTCTATTTCCGCGGTTGAGCCGGGGGCCTTGCGCTGATCGGTATGCAATCGCATACCGGGCTTTCCTTTCGCATCGAATGCGGCTATAGCGCGGCCGAGCCGAATCCTAATCGAAGGGACCACCCATGTCGAAGATCAAGGTAGAGAACCCCGTCGTCGAACTCGACGGCGACGAGATGACCCGGATCATCTGGGACTTCATCAAGCAGAAGCTGATCCTTCCCTATCTGGACATCGACCTGAAATATTACGACCTGGGCATCGAGGAGCGCGACGCGACCTCGGACCAGATCACCGTGGACGCGGCCGAGGCGATCAAGCAATACGGCGTCGGCGTGAAATGCGCCACCATCACCCCGGACGAGGCGCGGGTCGAGGAATTCGGCCTGAAGAAGATGTGGAAATCGCCGAACGGCACCATCCGCAACATCCTGGGCGGCGTGATCTTCCGCGAGCCGATCATCTGCAAGAACGTGCCGCGCCTGGTCCCCGGCTGGACCCAGCCCATCGTCGTCGGCCGTCACGCCTTCGGCGACCAGTACAAGGCCACCGATTTCCGCTTTCCGGGCAAGGGCAAGCTGACGATCAAGTTCGTCGGCGAGGATGGCGAGACCATCGAGCACGAGGTCTATCAGGCCCCCGGCGCCGGCGTCGCCATGGCGATGTACAACCTCGACCAGTCGATCATCGACTTTGCCCGCGCCTCGATGAACTACGGGCTGAACCGTGGCTATCCGGTCTATCTCTCGACCAAGAACACCATCCTGAAAGCCTATGACGGCCGCTTCAAGGACCTGTTCCAGAAGGTCTACGAGGAGGAGTTCGAGGCCGAGTTCAAGAAGAAGGGCATCCATTACGAGCATCGCCTGATCGACGACATGGTCGCCTCGGCGATGAAATGGTCGGGCGGCTATGTCTGGGCCTGCAAGAACTACGACGGCGACGTGCAGTCGGATACGGTCGCGCAGGGCTTCGGCTCGCTGGGGCTGATGACCTCGGTGCTGATGACGCCGGACGGGAAGATCGTCGAGTCCGAGGCCGCGCATGGCACGGTGACCCGCCACTATCGCGAGCACCAGAAGGGCAACCAGACCTCGACCAACTCGATCGCCTCGATCTTCGCCTGGACCGGCGGCCTGAAGCACCGCGCCAAGCTGGACGACAACGCGGCGCTGAAGAATTTCGCCGAGACGCTGGAGAAGGTCACCGTGCAGGCGGTCGAGGACGGCTACATGACCAAGGACCTGGCGCTGCTGGTCGGGCCGGACCAGAAATGGCTGACCACCATGGGCTACCTGGAAAAGGTCGACGAATACCTGAACAAGGCGCTGGCGGGCTGATCTGCCAGGCAAGGTTGCGAAGGGCCGGGGGAAACCTCGGCCCTTTTCGCTTGCGGCGCGGCTTTGAGTATTTGGGAAACGGTGAAACCGCCGGGTGATGCGCGTCGGCGGCGGGGTGCGGCGCTTGTCGCGCGTTTTTGAGTGTTTGGGGAGCGAAGAAGTCGCCGAGGCCGTGCAAAGCGGCTTAACATGCGGCCCTGCTTGGAGTATGGGGGCGCGAGGCATTATCCCGGAGGCCCGCCATGAAAGCTGCCGTCATCACCTTTCCCGGATCGAATTGCGACCGCGACCTGGCCGTCGCGCTGGCGCAGGCCGGGGCCGAGGTCGCGCGGGTCTGGCACAAGGACGAGGCGCTGCCGGCGGGCACCGACCTGGTCGCGGTGCCGGGCGGGTTCTCGTTCGGGGACTATCTGCGCTGTGGTGCCATCGCCGCGCATTCGCCCATCGCCGGTGCGATCAAGGCCCATGCGGCCCGCGGCGGCTATGTGCTGGGCATCTGCAACGGCTTTCAGGTGCTGACCGAGCTGAACCTGCTACCGGGCGCCCTGATGCGCAATGCCGGGCTGCGTTTCCTGTGCCGCGAGGCGGTGCTGAAGGTCGCCACCGCGGCCAGCCCCTTCACCTCGGCCTATCGGGCGGGCGAGGAGATCCGGGTGCCGGTTGCGCATCACGATGGCAATTACCAGATCGACGCCGAAGGGCTGGCGGAGTTGAAGGACCAGGACCGCATCGCCTTTACCTATGCGCCGGGCCTCAACGGCTCGGTCGAGGATATCGCCGGGGTGCTGTCCGGAAACCGCCGGGTGCTGGGCATGATGCCGCATCCCGAGCGCGCCGCCGATCCGGCGCATGGCGGCACCGATGGCGCGAGGCTTTTTGCCTCGCTGATGCAGGAGCTTGTCGCGGCCTGACTTGAGCGGCGCTCTTTCGCGCACTAGACTGCATCGACCCTTCACGGGGGGCGGTGCCGGAGGCTCATGCAAGAGGAAGACAATTCCATCGGGTTCCCGGAAGGCAGGGCGGGACTGACCAGCCGCTGGGGCCTGCGCGGCGCGATCGCTGCGTTGCTGATCGTGGCCGCGGGCACGATCTGGTTCACCAATGCCTGGCTGACGGCGCGGTTTTCCGAAACCACCCGGGTGCGGACCGAGCTGCGCTCGGCGCTTTATACCGGCAACCTGCTGTCGGAATTGCAGCGGACCTCGGTGGTGCCGCTGCTGCTGGCTCGCGACCCGGCGCTGATTTCGGCGCTGACCGGGAACGACTACTCGGGCACCTCGGCGCGGCTGATCTCGGCCCAGAAGGAGATCGCGGCGGCCTCGATCAAGCTGCTGGACGCCTCGGGCCGGGTCGTCGGCTCGACCAACCGCCACCTGATCGGCACCAATTACGTACAGGAACCGTTCTTCGTCGAGGCGCTGCGCTCGAAGGATACGGTATTCACCGTCTCGCCCTCGCCGCAGGGGGCTTATGAGTTCACCTATTCCCGTACCGTGGTGTCGGACGGGCGCACGCTGGGCGTGGTGGTGGTGGGCGCCGACCTGACGCGGCTGGTGCGGTCCTGGGCCGGGATCTCGGACGCGATCGCGGTGACGGACAGCGCCGGGCAGATCATCCTGTCGACCGAGCCGCGCTGGCGCGGGCTGACCTTGCCCGAGGCGCTGGCGGTGCGTTCGGCGCCCTCGGCCATCGCCCGGGCCTTCCAGGTCACGGCGGATTGGGCGGCGACGCCCGCCGATGCCTATGTGCAGGGCCGTGCCGTGATGCAGGCCGAAACGCGCATCCCGTTCCGCGGCTGGAAGATGATCGCCTTCACCACCTATGAATCGGTGCGCGAGCGGGTGAATGCGGTGCTGGCCATGGTCATCATGGGCTTTGCCATCCTGCTGGCGGCGGTGTTCTATCTGCTGTCGCGGCGGGCGCGGGTGGAATCGGCGGCCTGGATGCGCGAATCGGCCGATCTGCGGGCGCTGAACGCGCGCCTGACCCGCGAGATCGCCGAACGCGAGCGCATGCAGCGGGAGCTGCGCGTCGCCGAGCAGACCGTGCAGCAGTCCTCGAAGCTGGCCGCCCTGGGCGAGATGTCGGCGGGCGTCAGCCATGAGCTGAACCAGCCGCTGGCGGCGATGAAGACCTATCTGGCCGGGGCGCGGCTGCTGTTGCAACGCGGCCGGGGCGAGGAGGCGTTGTCGAGCTTCCAGCGCATCGACGATCTGGTCGAGCGCATGGGCGCCATCACCCGGCAGCTGAAATCCTATGCCCGCAAGGGCGGCGAGGCTTTCGAGCCGGTCGATCTGCGTGCCGCGCTGTCCAGCGCGCTGGTGATGATGGAGCCGCAATTGCGGTCCCGCACCATCCGCTTGCAGCGCAATATCCCGCGCTATCCGGTCATGGTCTATTGCGATCGCATCCGGCTGGAGCAGATCATCATCAACCTGCTGCGCAATGCGGTCGATGCGATCAAGGGGGTCCGCGACCCGGCCATCGAGATCACCGTGAGCTCGGGCTCTCACGCATTCTTGTCCGTGCGCGATAACGGCCCGGGTGTATCGGACCTTGAAAATCTGTTTGAACCCTTCTTCACGACGAAGAAGCCCGGAGAGGGGACCGGCCTGGGGCTGGCGATCTCATCCGGGATCGCGGCCGATTTCGGGGGGCGTCTGACGGCGCATAACGCCTCGGACGAGGGGGGCAGGGGCGCCGTATTCGAACTTGAGCTGCCGCTGCATGATCCCGGCCAGAAGGCGGGGACGCGGCTGGCGGCGGAATGATGAAAAGAGGTAAAGGCCCATGAGCCGCACTTTGAAGATTGCCGTCGTCGATGACGAACCGGACATGCGCGAATCGATCAGCCAGTGGCTGGCGCTTTCCGGATTCGACGCCGAGACCTTCGCCACCGCCGAAGATGCGCTGAAGGTGATCGGCGCCGACTGGCCCGGGGTGGTGATTTCCGACATCCGCATGCCGGGGATGGACGGGATGGCCTTTCTCAAGCGGCTGATGGGCATCGATTCGGGCCTGCCGGTCATCATGATCACCGGCCATGGCGACGTGCCGATGGCGGTGGAGGCGATGCGCATCGGCGCCATGGACTTCATGGAAAAGCCCTTCAACCCCGAGCGGCTGACCGAGCTGGTCAAGAAGGCCACCCAGGCGCGGCGCATGACGCTGGACAACCGCGCTCTGCGCCGCGACCTCAGCGAAGGCCAGCAGGTCATGTCCAAGCTGATCGGGTCGAGCCCGGTCATGGACCGGCTGCGCGAGGACATCCTGGACCTGGGCCAGGCCGATGGCCATGTGCTGATCGACGGCGAGACCGGCACCGGCAAGACGTTGGTGGCCCATGCGCTGCATGCCGTGGGGCCGCGCGCCTCGAAGAAATTCGTGCCGATCTCCTGCGCCGCCTATAACGACGAGATCCTGTCGGCCAAGCTGTTCGGCCCGGTCGAAAACGGACTGCCCGCCGTCGAGGAGGCCCGCGGCGGAACGCTTTGCCTCGAGGACATCGAGGCGCTGTCCGATCCGCTTCAGGCGCGGCTGCTGGCCTTCATCGCCGATCAGGGCAGCCCGGCCGAGACGCGGATCATCGCCATCTCGAATGCGCGCGGCGAAGGGCGCCGGGCCGAGGATTCGCTGCGCCCGGACCTGTTCTATCGCCTGACCGCGCTGAAGATCACCCTGCCACCGCTGCGTTCGCGCGGCGAGGACATCCTGACGCTGTTCACCCGCATGACCGAGCAATTCGCCGAGGAATACGGCTGCGAGCCGCCCCAGGTCACCGCGCAGGAGGCGGCGCAGCTCTTGCAGGCGCCCTGGCCGGGCAATGTGCGCCAGCTCATCAATGTTGCCGAGCGTGCGGTTTTGCAGAACCGCCGCGGCTCGGGCTCGATCGCCTCGCTGCTGATGGCCGATGGCGAGGATACGCAGGAGGCGACGACCACCGAGGGCAAGCCGCTCAAGGAATATGTCGAAAGCTTCGAAAAGATGTTGATCGACAACACCATGCGCCGCCACAAGGGCAGCATCGCCGCGGTCATGGACGAGCTGTGCCTGCCGCGCCGGACGCTGAACGAGAAGATGGCGAAATACGGGCTGAGCCGCAGCGATTACCTGTGAGCGGCTTGCCCCTCGGCGCGGCCGGGGCATGGGTATTTGGGCAACGGAGAAATCGCGAAGGCGTGGGATCTTGCCTTATGGGCCTGGCCGTTCCGGTCCTGTGCTGGTGGCCGGGCGGGGCGGCCGGATCGGCAAATCCCGGCGCTTTGTCCAAAAACCGATTGTAACGGCGCGCCCTTCCCCGCTATCTTGCCCGAGTAGGGTGGGCGCCACAACTCTTGGTTGCTCGACCTCGCCAGTTTCGCAGCGCGCCAGCCAGCCGCGACACCTGAAAAGTGCCGGTGGTGCCACGCGCGGAAAATCCTGCCCATGCCCCTCGGGGGGCCTCTGGGCGACCGTAGATCGCAGCCCCGACCGCGTGAGCGGGATGGGCCAAGAAAGGTAAACAGACGCGATGGATCGCGCAGTGCAGCTTGATCGGCAACGGCGGCAGGGGAATTCCCCGACCGCCGCGATTGCTGTTGGCGGTGCGGCCTTCGCTGTCCTCTCATGCGGCAGCCCAACCTTGCCCCCGCCTGTGTGCGGGCCGGTCCGGCGGCCCGAAAGACGGAAACATGTCAAAGAAAATGCTGATCGACGCCACGCATTCCGAGGAGACTCGGGTTGTCGTGGTCGATGGAACCAAAGTCGAGGAATTTGATTTCGAGACGGTCAACAAGCGGCAGCTTGCTGGCAACATCTATCTGGCCAAGGTGACGCGGGTCGAGCCCTCGCTCCAGGCCGCCTTTGTGGATTACGGCGGCAATCGCCACGGTTTCCTGGCCTTCGCCGAAATCCACCCCGATTATTACCAGATCCCCGCCGCCGACCGTAAGGCGCTGCTGGAGGAGGAGCGCCAGGCTGTCGCCGCCGAGGCCGACGAGGGCGAGAAAAAGCGCAGCCCGCGCCGCCGCAAGCCGGCCAAGGCCGCTGCCGCCGAGAGCGGCGATGCCGTGCTGGCCTCGGAGGAGATCGCCGGCATGACCGTGGTGGACCCCTCCGAGGGCGATGCTGCCCCGGTCGAGGGCCTTGCCGCGGATGTGGCCGAGGCTGCGGACACTCCGGAATCGGTGGCCGACGAGCCGGCAGGCGATGACTCGGCCGAGGACGACGGCATCGAATCCGTCGCCGAGGAGGATATGGCCGAGGAGATCTCGGTCCCCAAGAAACCGCGCGCCCGCCGTTACAAGATCCAGGAAGTCATCAAGGTCCGGCAGATCATGCTGGTCCAGGTCGTCAAGGAGGAGCGCGGCAACAAGGGTGCCGCGCTGACCACCTATCTGAGCCTGGCCGGCCGCTATTGCGTGCTGATGCCGAATACGGCGCGCGGCGGCGGGATTTCCCGCAAGATCACCAACGCCGCCGACCGCAAGAAGCTGAAGGAGATCGCCAGCGAGCTGGAGGTGCCGGAAGGCGCCGGGCTGATCATCCGCACCGCCGGCAGCCAGCGCACCCGCACGGAAATCCGCCGCGACTATGAATACCTGATGCGGCTGTGGGAGCAGATCCGCGAACTGACCTTCAAGTCCATCGCGCCGGCGCCGATCTATGAGGAAGGCGATCTCATCAAGCGCACGATCCGCGATCTCTACAGCAAGGAGATCGACGAGGTTCTGGTCGAGGGCGAGCGCGGCTATCGCACGGCCAAGGACTTCATGAAGATGATCATGCCGTCCCACGCCAAGAACGTGAAGCACTACACCGACTCGATGCCGCTTTACGCGCGCTATCAGGTGGAAAGCTATCTTGGCGGCATGTTCAACCCGGTCGTGCAGCTGAAATCCGGCGGCTATATCGTCATCGGCGTCACCGAGGCGCTGGTCGCCATCGACGTCAACTCGGGCCGAGCCACCAAGGAAGGCTCGATCGAGGACACCGCGCTCAAGACCAACCTGGAAGCCGCCGAGGAGATCGCGCGCCAGCTGCGTCTGCGCGACCTGGCCGGGCTGATCGTCATCGACTTCATCGACATGGAGGAGCGCAAGAACAACGCCGCCGTCGAGAAGCGCTTCAAGGAAAGGCTCAAGACCGACCGGGCGCGGATCCAGGTCGGCCGCATCTCGGGCTTCGGCCTGATGGAGATGTCGCGCCAGCGGCTGCGGCCGGGCATGCTGGAATCGACCACGCAGCCCTGTCCGCATTGCCATGGCACCGGGCTGATCCGTTCGGACGACAGCCTGGCGCTGACCATCCTGCGCGCCATCGAGGAAGAGGGCACCCGCAAGCGTTCGCGCGAGGTGCTGGTCAAGGCGCCGGTCGCCGTGGCCAACTTCCTGATGAACGCCAAGCGCGAGCACATTGCCAATATCGAGGCGCGCTATGGTCTCTCGGTCCGGGTCGAGGCCGATCCGGCGCTGATCTCGCCCGATTACGCCATCGAGAAGTTCAAGACCGCGACCCGCAACGTGCCCGAGGTGCTCTCGCCCGTGGTTTCGGTCGATGCCCGCCTGATGGCGCAGATCGACGACGAGGAGCCCGCCGAAGAGGAGGTCGAAGAGACCGCCGACGAGCCGGTCGAGGAGGATCGCGCCGAGAGCGGGGATGGCGAGAATGGCAGCAAGCGCCGCCGCCGTCGCCGTCGCCGCCGGGGCGGCAAGAATGGCGAGGGCGAGGGCGATGCGCATCACGCCGGGGACGATGCCGATGAGGTTGCCTCGGAAACCGAGGAAGCCCAGCAGCCTGCCGAAGCCGAGGTGACGGTGGAGTCGGTCGAGAGCGCGCCCGAGCCGGTGGCGGAGGAGGCCGAGAAGCCGCGTCGCCGCACCCGCACGCGCCGCCGCAAGGCGGATGAGCCCAGTGAGGCTGTGGCGGAGGCTGCTGCCGACGGTTCCCAGCCCGGGGAACCGGTCGAGACCGCCGCGGATGAGCCGCAGCCTGTCGCCGCGGCGGCGCCGGCGGCCGAGGCTTCGGAGGTCGAGCAACCTGCCGAGGCCGTCGAACCTGCCGTCGAGCCGGCACCGGAAGTCGCCGCCGAGGATGCTGCGGCTGCCAGCGGGGTCGTTGAGACCGAGGTGCCGGCCGGCGAAACCGCCGAGGCCGAAGCCGTTGTGCCCCAGGCCGAGGCCGAGACGGCCCCCGAGCCCGAGCCCGAGCCTGCCGCCGTCCGGGTGCCGGAGCCTGCGGCGGCAGACGAGGAGCCCGCGCGTCCCAAGCGCCGCGGCTGGTGGTCCCTGGGCTGATCTGTCGCAGCCTTCCACGAAAGAGTGACGGGCGCGGGGCTTTCCCGCGCCCTTTCCTTGCGCCAAGGTGCCGGTCATGTTGGGAATCGAGCTTGCAGATGCCGCCTTCCTGCCTGCCGCGACGGTCGCGCTGCTGGCCGGGATCCTGTCCTTTCTGTCGCCCTGCGTGCTGCCGATCGTGCCGCCCTATCTGGCCTATATGACCGGGGTCGGGGTCGGCGGGCTGAAATCCGGCGAGCGCAGCGCCGTGGTTCCGGCGCTGTTCTTCGTCATGGGCCTGTCCACGGTGTTTCTGCTGATGGGCATGGCGGCCTCGGCCTTCGGGCGGATGTTCCTGCAATGGCAGGATCTGCTAGCGCGGGGCGCGGGCGTGGTGGTGATTCTGCTGGGCCTGCATTTCCTGCACATCATCCGCATCCCCTTTCTGGATGCCGAGGCGCGCATCGACGCGCAGGAGCGGGGCGGCAGCGCGCTGGGGGCCTATGTGCTGGGCCTGGCCTTCGCCTTTGGCTGGACGCCCTGCATCGGGCCGCAGCTCGGCATGATCCTGTCGCTGGCCGCGACCGGCGGGGCGATGGGCAAGGGCACGGCGCTGCTGGCGGTCTATGCGCTGGGGCTGGGCATCCCCTTCCTGCTGTCGGCCATCTTCATCAACCGCGCCATCGGCCTGATGAACCGCATCAAGCCGCATCTGAAGCTGATCGAGCGCGTCATGGGCGGGCTGCTGGTCGTGGTCGGTGCGGCGCTGCTGACCGGAGCGTTTCCAGCCTTCGCCTATTGGCTGCTGGAGACCTTCCCCTGGCTGGCCGCGCTGGGTTAATCCCAGTTCGGCGGGCGCTTTTCCAGGAAGGCCTGGATGCCCTCGGCGGTCTCGGGCAGCAGCAGGTTCTCGCAGATCACCGCGCCTGCCGCCGCATAGGCGTCTGCGAGGCCCAGGTTGCGCTGGGCGTGGAAGGCGCGCTTGCCCATGCGCACGGCGGCGGGCAGCTTGGCGGCGATGCTGCGGGCCAGCGCCACCGTCTCGGCCTCCAGCGCCTCGGGCGGGACGACGCGGTTGACCAGGCCCAGCTCGCGCGCCCGGGCGGCGTCCATGAACTCGCCTGTCACCAGCAGTTCGAAGGCGGCGCGCGGCGGAATGGCACGGGTCAGCGCCACCATGGGGGTCGAGCAGAACAGTCCGATATTCACCCCGTTCACGCCGAAGCGCACGCCCTCGGCGGCCACGGCCATGTCACAGCTGGCGACCAGCTGGCAGCCGGCGGCGGTGGCGATGCCCTGCACCTCGGCGATGACCGGCTGGGGCAGGGCCGGCAGTTTCTGCATCATCGCGGCGCAGCGCGAGAACAGCCGTGCATAGGCGGTGCGGCCGTCGTCCTCGTCGTTGCGCGCGCCTTGCATCTCGCGCAGGTCGTGGCCGGCGCAGAACGCCTTGCCGCGCGCCGCCAGCACCACCACCCGGATGCCGTCATCCGCCGCCACCTCGTCCAGTGCCTCGGACAGCGCGTCGATCATCGCGGTGGACAGCGCGTTGTAATTCGTCGGACTGTTCAGGATCAGCCGCGCGACAGCTCCGTCGTCCTGGCGCAGCACCAGCGGCTCGGGGTTTCCGTCCTTCATGCGATTCCTCCTGACGCCACGACGCGGCTTGTCTTTGCCGGGCTTTGCCGGTCAGTCTAGCCGCCGTTCCGGCAGGGGGGAAGCATGGCATTGGCAATGGGCCGCGAGGCGCTGAACGAGTTTTTGGACCGGGTCTTTCCGCAGATCGCGGGGCAGGTCCGGGTGGAATCGCTGGACGGGGCCGGGATGACCGCGCGGCTGATGGTGGACGACCAGCACCTGCGGCCGGGCGGCACGGTCAGCGGCCCGGCCATGTTCGCCCTGGCCGACGTGACGATCTATCTGGCCATCCTGGCCCGGATCGGCGAGGTGGCGCTGGCGGTGACCACCAATGCCTCGATCGACTTCATGCGCAAGCCCGAGGCGGGGCGCGACCTGCTGGCCGATTGCCGCATCCTGAAGCTGGGCCGGACGCTGGCGGTGGGCGAGGTGCTGATCCGTTCCGAAGGCACCGAGGAGCCGGTGGCGCGTTGCTCGATGACCTACTCGATTCCGCCGAAACGCTGATCCTGGCGGGGCTTGCTTTGCGGTATTAAAATACCTAATTTGTAAGAGATTGAGATTATTTGTAAAATCGGCGCATAACGTGCTTGACCTGCGCGCGGCTTTTGCCGATATACCGCCATCTCGAATTACAGCCCCCAAAGGGACCGACAGATGAAAACCTATACCGCGAAACCGGCGGAGATCGAGAAGAAGTGGATCCTGATCGACGCCGAGGGCGTCGTTCTGGGCCGTCTTGCCTCGATCGTGGCGATGCGCCTGCGTGGCAAGCACAAGCCGACCTTCACCCCGCATATGGACATGGGCGACAACGTCATCATCATCAACGCCGACAAGGTGCAGATGACCGGCGACAAGCGCGACGCCAAGAAATACTACTGGCACACCGGCCATCCGGGCGGCATCAAGCACCGCACCGCGCGCCAGGTCCTGGAAGGCGCGCATCCCGAGCGCGTGGTGATCAAGGCCGTCGAGCGTATGATCTCGCGCAACAAGCTGGGCAAAAAGCAGATGACCAATCTGCGCGTCTATGCTGGTGCCGAGCACCCGCACGAAGCGCAACAGCCCGAAGTGCTGGACGTCAAGTCCATGAACGCCAAGAATACCCGGAGCGCGTAAGCCATGGCCGAAGACATCAAAACCCTCGACGATCTGAAGTCGGTCGCCTCGGTTGCTCCGGCGGCTGCCCCGGCGCGCGCGCCGCAGCGCGACGATCTGGGCCGTGCCTATGCCACCGGCAAGCGCAAGGACGCGGTCGCCCGCGTCTGGGTCAAGCCGGGCTCGGGCAAGGTGGTCGTGAACGGCAAGGACATCGCGGAATATTTCGCCCGTCCGGTGCTCCAGATGATCCTGCGCCAGCCTTTCGAAGTGGCCGGCGTCACCGGCCAGTATGACGTTTACGCCACGGTCGCCGGTGGCGGCCTGTCGGGCCAGGCCGGTGCGGTCAAGCACGGCATCTCGAAGGCGCTGCAATTGCACGAGCCCAGCCTGCGCGCCGCGCTGAAGGCGGCCGGCTTCCTGACCCGCGACTCGCGCGTGGTCGAGCGGAAGAAATACGGCAAGGCCAAGGCCCGTCGCTCGTTCCAGTTCTCGAAGCGCTGATCCCTGCTTCCATGCGATGCGAAACGCGGTCCCTTTGGGGCCGCGTTTTTCGTTTTGCGCCCCGGCCTGGGCTTGCTCCAGCGAGTCGCGGCGCCGAATCCGCGGCCGACTCGGGGCGAAAACGGGCGCCCGGCGCGGCGCAGGGCTTTACCGCTTGCCTGCAAGCGCGGCGAAGCGGGCATTATCTGCCCGAATCTGCGACAGAAAAATGACAGAAAATCATTGCCTTGAGATTTTTCATACCGAGGCGTGCATTTTTCCGCTTGCAACCTTCGTCCGCAGATCCTAGATACCGCTTCACCGACGCAGCGAGATGCTACGGCGGACGGACAGAGCGGCGCTAAGGCAACGCAAGGTTCGAAAAATCTGGGACTGGATGGCTTGGACTTCGCCATAAGTTTGGCGATGTTTGGGTTGTTTTGTTTCCTTTGCTTTTTGACATTGCTGTTCTTTGAAGGGATATGCGGGCGGTCTGGTCGTTTTTCGACTGAGGAGTTTGCATATCGGCCTGGTAGGGAAACCGATGATCCAGGTGTCAGCTTCACTGTTTGACGGTTCACGTATGTGGAACGACAAGCAGAGATGATCTCCTGCTTTTTGCGGGGGACAGATGTGCAAGGTTCTTACGTCAAGGATACGGCTCATGCCGTTTCAACTTGAGAGTTTGATCCTGGCTCAGAACGAACGCTGGCG
>NZ_LLWQ01000195.1 GCF_001447385.1 Paracoccus sp. MKU1
CGCGGGCCTTTTCGGAAAGGATGCCTGACATGGCCGCAAAATCCGAAACCGTCGCCTCGGACCATGTCGCGGCCCATCCGCGCGCCGGGCAGGTCCAGCTGGTGCTGGTCGCCATCGCCCTGGCCGGGCTGCTGGTGGCGCCGATGTTCCTCTATCCGATCTTCCTGATGAAGCTGCTGGCCTTCGCGCTCTTCGCCTCGGCCTTCAACCTGCTCTTGGGCTACACGGGCCTGTTGTCCTTCGGCCATGCCACCTTCTTCGGGGGCGCGGCCTATTTCACCGCCCATGCGGTGAAGGTCTGGGGCTGGTCGCCCGAGGCCGGCATTCTGCTGGGCGTTGCCGGTGCGGCCGTGCTGGGGCTGGTGATGGGCGCCATCGCCATCCGCCGCCAGGGCATCTATTTCGCCATGATCACCCTGGCGCTGTCGCAGATGTTCTTCTTCTTCTGCCTGCAAGCGCCCTTCACCCATGGCGAGGACGGCATCCAGTCGGTGCCGCGCGGGCATCTGTTCGGGCTGATCGACCTGAACCGGCCGATGAACATGTATTACTTCGTGCTGGCGGTGTTCGTGATCGGGCTGCTGATCATCCGGCGCTTCGTGAACTCGCCCTTCGGCATGATCCTGAAGTCGATCCGCGAGAACGAGCAGCGCGCGATCTCGCTGGGCTATTCGGTGCAGCATTACAAGCTGGGCGCCTTCGTGATGTCGGCGGCGCTGGCCGGGCTCGCGGGCGGCGTCAAGGCGCTGATCTTCCAGTTCGCGACGCTGACCGACGTGACCTGGCAGATGTCGGGCGAGGTGATCCTGATGACGCTGCTGGGCGGCATCGGCACGCTTTTGGGCCCCATCGTCGGCGCAGGGCTGGTGGTCACGTTGCAGAACTACCTCGCCACCTCCGACTTTCCGGTCACCATCATCACCGGCGTGGTGTTCATGGTCTGCGTCCTGCTGTTCCGACGCGGGCTGGTGGGCGAGTTCTTCGCAACCAAAATCGGCCGGAAACTGGGGTTCCGTTCCGAATCGTGATGGTGCGGCCCCCGCGCCGGCGGGGGTCATCATGGAGTGTCCGATGGAAAGCTACGACTATATCGTGATCGGCGCGGGCAGCGCCGGCTGCGTGCTGGCCAATCGCCTCAGCGCTGATCCCGGCAACCGCGTGCTGCTGCTGGAGGCCGGGGGGCGCGACAATTACCACTGGATCCATATCCCGGTGGGCTATCTCTATTGCATCGGCAATCCGCGCACCGACTGGGGCTTTCGCACCGAACCCGAGCCGGGGTTGAACGGCCGCGCGCTGCTTTATCCGCGTGGGCGGGTGCTGGGCGGCTGCTCCTCGATCAACGGCATGATCTACATGCGCGGGCAGGCGGCGGATTACGACCATTGGCGCCAGCTTGGCTGCACGGGCTGGGGCTGGGACGACGTGCTGCCGCTGTTCAAGGCGCAGGAGGACCATTATCGCGGCGCCGACGACATGCACGGCGCCGGCGGCGAGCTGCGGGTCGAGACGGCGCGCGTCCGCTGGGCGGTGCTCGACGCCTTCATGGCGGCGGCGGAACAGGCCGGCATCCCGCGCACCGAGGATTTCAACCGCGGCGACAACGAAGGCGGCGGCTATTTCGACGTGACCCAGAAAAGCGGCTGGCGCTGGAGCGCGGCGAAGGCCTTTCTGCGCCCGGTCCGCCACCGCCAGAACCTGCGCATCCTGACCGGGGCCGAGGTCGAGCGGCTGGTGATCGAGGCGGGCGAGGTCACGGGCGTCGTCTTTCACCATCAGGGCCAGCGGCGCGAAGTCCGGGCCGGGCGCGAGACGGTGCTGGCGGCGGGCTCCATCGGTTCGGTGCAGATCCTCGAACATTCCGGCGTCGGGCAGGGCGAAATCTTGCAGGCCGCCGGCATCGCCCCGCAGGTGGAGGTACCGGGCCTGGGCGAGAATTTGCAGGACCATCTGCAATTGCGGCTGGTCTACAAGGTCCGGGGCGTGCCGACGCTGAACGAAAAGGCCTCGCACCTGATGGGCAAGGCCGCGATCGGGCTGGAATACCTGCTGAAACGCTCGGGGCCGATGTCGATGGCGCCGAGCCAGCTTGGCATCTTCACCCGCTCGGGGCCGGACAAGGCCACGCCCGACCTGGAATTCCACGTCCAGCCGGTCAGCCTGGACAAGTTCGGCGACCCGGTGCACCCCTTTCCGGCCATGACCGCCTCGGTCTGCAACCTGCGGCCGGAAAGCCGCGGCTCGGTCCATGTCGCCGGGCCGGATTTCCGCGCCCATCCCGCGATCCGGCCGAACTACCTGTCGACCGAGGCCGACCGCGACGTGGCCGTGCGGGCCATCCGCCTGACTCGCAAGATCGCCGCGCAGCCGGCCTTCAACCGCTTCGACCCCGAGGAGCATATCCCCGGCATCGCCTTCCAAAGCGACGAGGATCTGGTCAAGGCCGCTGGCAATATCGGCACCACGATCTTCCACCCGGTCGGCACCTGCCGCATGGGCGCTGACGAGGGTGCGGTGGTCGATCCGCGGCTGCGGATGCGGGCGCTTGGCCGGCTGCGGATCGCCGATGCCTCGGTCATGCCGACGATCACCAGCGGCAATACCAACGCCCCGGCGATGATGATCGCGGAAAAGGCCGCGCGGATGATGCTGGAGGATGCAAGGGCCTGAGCGCCGGCTTTGACTTTTCCCGCCGCCTTCCCATATCCTCTCGCAGGGCTGGAAATGCGAAAGGCAAAGCCATGCTCAGAACCATCTGCCTGACCCTTTCGCTGGCGCTTGCGGCGCCCGCCGCCATGGCGGGGCCGATGACGCCGGCCGAGGGGCGCGTCACCGTCACCTATGTCGCGCCCGAGACGTTCCGCGACCGCGAGTTCCGCCGCGAACGCAGCCGCAGCTCGGCGCTGGCCGAGTTCGACCGCTGGTTCGCCGAGCTGGGCGCTCGCTACCTGCCCGCCGGCCAGAGCCTGCATATCGAGGTGCTGGATATCGACCTTGCCGGCGAGTTCGAGCCCTGGCGCAGCGGATTCCACGACGTGCGCTTCCTGCGCGACATCACGCCACCGCGCATCCATCTGCGCTACCGGCTGATGCAGGGCGACACCCTCATCCGCGCGGGCGAGGAGCGGCTGACCGACATGAACTATCTCTCGGACCCGCGCGGGCATGGCGACAGCCGGCGCTTCATCTATGACAAGCTGCTGGTGCAGGACTGGTTCCGCAAGACCTTCGCCAAGCCGCAGCGACCCGCCCGCCCCGGCCTCTCGGGCTGAGCCTTTGCCGGGGCAGCGCGGCCGGATTGGCCGGGCATGGGTCGCCGCTAGGATCCGCCCCCGGCAAGGCGGGCGCCGGAACCGTCCCGGCGACCGCCCGGATCGGGCGCGTGCCGGTCGGCATCGGGAGAGACAGGCATATCGAAAGGCGCGTGGCAGAGCGGGCAACGATGAGCGGCGGCGCGCGGCACATCCCGCCCGCACTGCGGACAGATCGGCGGCAAGAAAGAGCGAGGCATGTCAGAGCCTTGCAGAAAAAAAGAAACGGATTGCCGTTATTCCCGACCCGCCTTTCGGGCGTTGTGCCGCCTCTCGCCACCGGGCCGCCGCCTGCGCCGGATCCATCCGCATTGCATCTCCGCCAGAGCCAAGCCTTATCACTGTCCACCTGTCGAAATAAGCTCGTTATCGACCGCAACGGTCCCGTCCAACATGGCGCTGCGGGCCCGCCATTCAAGCCCTTGCCCGCCCTGGACGGGGCGGCATGCTGTCGCGGCCGCGATGCGGACCCATCCGATCAGGGCGTATCGCCCCGCCGGCTGCCATCGATGTCGAGCCCGCCCGAAAACACCCGGCTCGCACGCAGATCGGCCTCGGTGATGGTCGAGAGCATGCGCGCGTCGACCGGCACGTCGCCGGAAAACAGCCGGTTCGCCTGCCGCAGCCGAGCCCGGTCCAGCGCATTGCGGATCGAGCGCGCATTGGCGAAATGCGGCTGGTCGCGGCGCAGCCGGATATACTCCTCCATCGCCTGCCGCCCGCCACCGTCGAAGGCATAGCCCTGGTTCTCCAGCATCGAGGCCGAGATCCGCGCCAGTTCCTCGTCGGTATAGTCGGGAAACTCGATATGATGGGCGATGCGCGAGCGAAAGCCGGGATTGGCGGCAAAGAAGCGATCCATCCGATCGGCATAGCCGGCCATGATGACCACCAGGTCGTCGCGGTTGTTCTCCATCACTTGCAGCAGGATCTCGATCGCCTCCTGGCCATAGTCGCGCTCGTTGTCGGGCTTGTAGAGGTAATAGGCCTCGTCGATGAACAGTACGCCGCCCATGGCCTTCTTCAGCACCTCCTTGGTCTTGGGCGCGGTATGGCCGATATATTGCCCGACCAGGTCGTCGCGGGTGACGCTGACCAGATGGCCCTTGCGCACATAACCCAGGCGATGCAGCAGCCCGGCCATCTTCAAGGCCACCGTGGTCTTGCCGGTGCCGGGATTGCCGGTAAAGCTCATATGCAGGGTCGGCACCTCGTAAGCCAGCCCCAGGTCGCGCCGCGCCCGGTCCACCAGCAACAACGCCGCCGTCTCGCGGATCCGCTGCTTGACCGGCGCCAGGCCGATCAGCTCGCGGTCCAGCTCGTCCAGGATCTCGCGCACCCCCGAAGATTCGTACTCGGCCTTCAGATCCACGGTCTGCGGCTTTTCGGGCGCCAGCTTCTCGCTCACATCGCCATCCATCGGGCTTTCTCCGTTTCCCAAATACTCTCGGGGGGTCGGGGGGGGCAGACGGCCCCCCGGACCGGCAGCGCCATCAGCCGATGAGCTCATGCGTATAGCGGATGTGCCGGCCGTCGGCCTCCATCCGCCAGGTCCGGAAGCTCGGCTCCGATTTCGGCCGGTTGACGATGAAGGACATCATCACCGTCTCCCATCCCCGGGTGCTGTCGAAGGCGTTGATGCGGATATAGCTGTCGCCATGCGCCTTGCGGCACTCGTCCAGCTCCATCATCACGCCCTTGGCGTCCTTGAGGTCGAACATCGGATTGCCCCACATCTCCCAATAGGTGTTGCGGGGATGCGGCTCGTCGGTGAACTCGATCCCGACCGCCCAGTCGCGCGACAGGATATATTCCACCTGGTCGCGGATCTGCTCGTCCGTCAGGTCGGGCAGAAAGGAAAAACAGCCCTGAGTGATACGCATGTGATCCTCCCTTAGCTGACGGACGCGGTCGGAACGAAGTCCGAAGTGTCGGTCGAGGTGTAGTTGAAGGTGATGTTGCCCCAGGTATCCAGCGCCGCCTCCAGCGGCTTGCACCATTTGGCGGCGCGGCGCAGGACTTCCGGGCCCTCGGTTGCGATGTCCACGCCCTCGTTGCGGGCCAGAACCATGGCCTCCAGCGCCACGCGGTTCGCGGTGGCGCCGGCCTGGATGCCCATCGGGTGACCGATGGTGCCGCCGCCGAATTGCAGGACCACGTCGTCGCCGAACAGGTCCAGCAGCTGGTGCATCTGCCCGGCATGGATGCCGCCCGAGGCGACGGGCATCACCTTCTTCAGGTTGCCCCAGTCCTGCTCGAAGAACAGGCCGCGCGGCAGGTCGACCTCGTTCACCATCTCGCGACAGACGTTGTAATAGCCCTGCACGGTCAGCGGATCGCCCTCCAGCTTGCCGACGGCGGTGCCGCAATGCAGGTGATCGACGCCCGCCATGCGCAGCCATTTCGCGATGACGCGGAAGCTGATGCCGTGGTTCTTCTGCCGGGTATAGGTGCCATGGCCGGCGCGGTGCATGTGCAGGATCATGTCGTTCTGCCGGCACCAGTTCGAGATCGACTGGATCGCGGTCCAGCCGACGATCAGGTCCACCATGACGATGACCGAGCCCAGTTCCTTGGCCAGTTCGGCGCGGCGATACATCTCCTCCATGGTGCCGGCGGTGATGTTGAGGTAGTGCCCCTTGACCTCGCCGGTGACGGCCGTGGCCTTGTTCACCGCCTCCATGCAATAGAGGAACCGGTCGCGCCAATGCATGAAGGGCTGGCTGTTGATGTTCTCGTCATCCTTCATGAAGTCGAGCCCGCCCTTCAGCCCCTCATAGACCACCCGGCCATAATTCTTGCCGGAAAGGCCCAGCTTGGGCTTGGTGGTGGCGCCCAGCAGCGGGCGGCCGAACTTGTCCAGCCGCTCGCGCTCGACCACGATTCCGGTGGGCGGGCCGGCAAAGGTCTTCATGTAGGCGACCGGAAAGCGCATGTCCTCCAGCCGGGCGGCCAGCAGCGGCTTGAAGCTGAACACGTTGCCGATGATCGAGGCGGTGACGTTGGCGATCGAGCCTTCCTCGAACAGGATCAGGTCATAGGCGACATAGCAGAAATACTGGCCTTCCTGCCCCGGCACCGGCTCGACCTTGTAGGCCTTGGCGCGATACTGGTCGCAGGCGGTCAGCCGGTCGGTCCAGACCACGGTCCAGGTCGCGGTCGAGCTTTCGCCGGCCACGGCCGCCGCCGCCTCGATCGGGTCCACGCCGTCCTGAGGCGTGATGCGGAACAGCGCCAGGATGTCGGTGTCCTTGGGCTGGTAGTCGCCGTCCCAATAACCCATCTGGGCGTATTTCAGCACCCCGGCGGCATAGCGCTTCTTCTTGTCGGTGATTTCGGACTTGCTCAACTCGTTCATCGGGCTTCCTCCTCTCAGGCGGCTTTCGCGCCGGTGATTGCCGGGTCCAAAGCCCCCGACGCATAGCGTTTGGCCATCTCGTCCATCGGGATGACCCTGATCTTGCTGGCATGGCCGGCCGTGCCGAAACGCTCGAAGCGGTCGCGGCACAGCGCGGTCAGTTCCTTCATCGCGGGGATCAGGAATTTCCGCGGGTCGAATTCCTGTGGCGCATCGCGGGCGACCTTGCGGAACTGCCCGGTCATGGCCATGCGGCAGTCGGTGTCGATATTGACCTTGCGCACGCCGTGGCGGATGCCGCGCTCGATCTCCTCGACCGGGACGCCGTAGGTCTGGGGCATCTCGCCGCCCGCCTCGTTGATGAGGTCTTGCAGGTATTGCGGCACCGAGCTGGAGCCGTGCATGACCAGATGCGTGCCGGGCAGGCGGTCGTGGATCGCCTCGATCACATGCATGGCCAGGATGTCGCCATCGGGCTTGCGGCTGAACTTGTAGGCGCCGTGGCTGGTGCCGCAGGCGATGGCCAGCGCGTCGCAACGGGTGCGCGAGACGAAATCCACCGCCTGGTCCGGGTCGGTCAGCAGCTGGCTGTGATCCAGCTTGCCCTCCGCGCCCGAGCCGTCCTCGGCCGCCGCCTCGCCGGTTTCCAGCGAGCCCAGCACGCCCAGCTCGCCCTCGACCGAGGCGCCGACGGCATGGGCGGCCTCGGAGACCTTGGCCGTCACCGCGACGTTGTAGTCGTAATCGGCGGGCGTCTTCATGTCCTCGTGCAGCGAGCCGTCCATCATCACGCTGGTGAAACCGTGGCGGATCGCCGACATGCAGGTGGCCAGGTTGTTGCCATGGTCCTGATGCAGGCAGATCGGAATCCCCGGGTTCATCTCGGCCAGCGCCTCGACCATGCGGCGCAGCATGATGTCGCCGGCATAGGCGCGGGCGCCGCGGCTGGCTTGCAGGATTACCGGCGCATCGACCTCGGCCGCCGCCTTCACGATGGCCAGGCCCTGTTCCATGTTGTTGATGTTGAAGGCGGGCACGCCATAACCATGCTCGGCGGCGTGGTCCAGAAGCTGTCGCAGCGTGATGAGGGCCATCACTTTCCTCCCTGGATAAGCTGGTTGGCAAGATCGGCGGCACGTTCGGCGGTGATGCCGAAATGCCGGTAAAGGGCCGGGGCAGGGGCCGAGGCGCCAAAGCCCGCCATGCCGATGAAGCCGTCACCGAGCCGCAGGATCAGCCCGTCCCAGCCCTGGCGGATCAGCGCCTCGATGCCGATGCGCGGGGCGCGGCCCAGCACGGTCTCGCGCTCGGCCGGCGGGCGCTCGGCGAACAGCTCGAAGCAGGGGGCCGAGACGACGGCGGCGCGCACGCCCTGCGCGGCCAGCAGGTCGGCAGCCTCCAGCGCGATCTCGACCTCGGAGCCGGTGGCGATCAGCGTCACGTCGCGCGCGCCCTCGGTCTCGCGCAAGACATAGGCGCCCTGGCGGGTCAGGTTCTCGTCGCCGGGTTCCAGCCGCACGGCGGGCAGGTTCTGGCGCGACAGGCAGAGGATCGAGGGCGTGGCGGGCGCGGTCAGCGCGATCTCCCAGGCCTCGGCGGTCTCGACGGCATCGGCGGGGCGGAAGACCATCAGGTTCGGGATCGCCCGCAGCGCCGCGACATGCTCGACCGGCTGGTGGGTCGGGCCGTCCTCGCCCAGCCCGATGCTGTCATGGGTCATGACATGGACGACCGGCACCCCCATCAGCGCGCCCAGCCGGATCGCGGGCCGGGAATAGTCGGAAAAGGCCAGGAAGGTGCCGCCATAGGGAACCAGCCCGCCATGAAGGGCGATGCCGTTCATGATCGCGGCCATGCCGTGTTCGCGGATGCCGTAATGGACATAGCGGCCCAGGCGCTCGGCCGGTGTCACCGAGACCATGCCCTTGCTGCGGGTGTTGTTCGAGCCGGTCAGGTCGGCCGAGCCGCCCACCGTGTTCGGCAAGGTGGCGTTCACCACCTCCAGCGCCATCTCTGACGCCTTGCGGGTCGCGACCTTGGGCCGGTCAGCGGCCAGATTCGCGGTATATTCCTTGATGGCATGGCGCAGCGCCACAGCATCGGGCGCGGCCAGCATGGCATTGAAACGGGCCTTGTCGGGGGAATTGTCCAGCCGTTCCTGCCAGGCCGACCGCGCCTCGGCCCCTCGCGCGGAGACAGAGCGCCAGGAGTCCAGGATGTCTTGGGGAATTTCGAAGGGTGCATGCGGCCAGCCCAGATGTGCGCGGGCCGCCGCGATCTCGTCGGCGCCCAGTGGCGCGCCATGCACGTCATGGCTGCCCTGCTTGTTCGGCGCGCCGTAGCCGATCACCGTCTTGCAGGCGATGAGCGAGGGCCGCGCATCCTCGCGCGCGGCCTGGATGGCGGCGGACACCGCCTCGCGGTCATGGCCGTTCACCGCCTGCACATGCCAGCCCGAGGCGGCAAAGCGCGCCTGCTGGTCGGTCGAGGTCGAAAGGTCGGTATGCCCGTCGATGGTGATGCCGTTGTCGTCCCACATGACGATCAGCCGGCCAAGCTGCTGGTGGCCGGCAAAGTCGATGGCTTCGTGGCTGACGCCCTCCATCAGGCAGCCGTCGCCGCAGATGACATAGGTCCAGTGATCCACCAGATCGTCGCCGAAACGCGCGTTCATCATCCGCTCGGCCAGCGCCATGCCGACGGCGGTGGCAATGCCCTGGCCCAGCGGGCCGGTGGTGGTCTCGATGCCCTTGGCATGGCCGTATTCGGGATGGCCGGCGGTGCGCGCGCCCAGCTGGCGGAAATTGCGCAGCTGGTCCATGTCCATGTCGTCATAGCCCAACATGTGGTTGATCGCATAGACCAGCATCGAACCATGGCCCGCCGACATCACGAAGCGGTCGCGGTCGGGCCATGCCGCATCCGCGGGATCGATCCTGATGAAGCGGTTGAACAGCACCGTCGCCACGTCCGCCATGCCCATGGGCGCGCCGGGATGGCCGGATTTCGCGGCCTCGACCGCATCCATGGCCACCGCCCGGATGGCATTGGCCATCTGCGCCTCCAGCCCGGTGTCGATTCTTGCCATCTGGTTCATCCTCTGCCCTCCCTTCAGGCGCGTTTCGAGTCGCCGACCAGACGCAGGATCATCGGCGTCAGGATCAACTGCATGGCGAGGTCCATCTTGGGCCCCGGAATGACGATGGAATTGGCGCGGCTCATCCACGAGCCCTGGATCATCGAGGTCAGGTAGGGGAAATCGATGCCACGCGGGTTCTTGAAGCGGATCACCACCAGGCTTTCGTCCGGCGTCGGGATCCAGCGGGCGATGAGCGGGTTCGAGGTATCGACCACCGGCACGCGCTGGAAGTTGATGTCGGTCTGGGTGAATTGCGGGCAGATCACATGCACATAGGCATGCATCCGGCGCAGGATGACATCGGTCACGGCTTCGGTCGAATAGCCCCGGCTGGCCTTGTCGCGGTGGATCTTCTGGATCCATTCCAGGTTGATGACCGGCACCACGCCGACCTTCAGGTCGGCCTGGCCGGCGATGTCGATGCCGTCGGTCCTGACCGCGCCATGCAGCCCCTCGTAGAACAGCAGGTCCGAATCCGAGGCGAAATCCTCCCAGCCGGTGAAGTTCCCGGGCGGGACGCCATAGCGTTCGGCCTCGCGCTCGTCATGGACGTAGTGCCGGGTCTTGCCGGTGCCGGTCTCGCCATATTGGCGAAAGACCTGCTCCAGCCGCTCCAGCTCGTTGGCCTCGATGCTGAAATGGCTGAAGGTATGGTCGCCCGCCTCGGTGCGCCGGGCCAGTTCCGCCTTCATCGCCGCGCGGTCGTAGCGGTGAAAGGCGTCGCCCTCGATGCTGACGGCGGTGATCTTCTCGCGGCGGAAGATCTGGTCGAAGGTGTTCTTGATCGTGGTGGTGCCGGCGCCCGACGAGCCGGTGACGGAGATGATCGGGTGTTTCTTGCTCATGTTGTCCCCCCGGTTTTGCAGATCAGGCCCGGAACAGGCCGCGATTGCCGAACAGCGCCGAGACCTCGGTTTCGGGCAGGTCGTGATAGGCGGCGATGCGCGCGACCTTCTCGGCCGAGCCGAAGACGAAGGGCGTGCGCTGGTGCAGCGCCTCGGCCTGCTGGTCGAGGATCGGGATGGAGCCGTCGCTGGCGCCGCCGCCGGCCTGTTCGATCAGAAAGGCGATGGGCGCGCATTCGTAGAGCATGCGCAGCCGGCCGCGCTCATAACCCTTGCGGGTGTCGGAGGGATAGAGGAACACCCCGCCCCGCACGAGGATGCGATGGGTCTCGGCCACCAGCGAGGCGATCCAGCGCATGTTGAAGTTATGCGCGCGCGGGCCGTCGCTGCCGGCAAGGCAGTCGTCGATATAGGCCCGGATCGGCCGCGGCCAGTGCCGGTAGTTCGAGGCGTTGATGGCGAATTCGAAGGCGCAGTCCGGCAGGTCCTGCCGGGCCGCGACCAGCCGGAAGCCGCCGCTGTCAGGGTCCAGCGCGTAATGCTGCACGCCGTCGCCGAAACTGACCATCATGGCGCAGCGCGGGCCATAGATGATGTAGCCGGCGCCGATCTGCTGGCGGGCCGGACGCAGAAAGCTGGCCTCGGCCGTCGCCTCGGCCGGGTAGATCGAAAAGATTGTGCCGATCGAGACATTGGTGTCGATGTTCGACGAGCCGTCCAGCGGGTCGATGGCCACCGCCAGCCCGCCCCCGGGGTCCAGCGCCACCGCCTGTTCCTGTTCCTCCGAGGCCAGCCAGCGCACCCCGGCGCCGGCCAGCGCCTCGCGGAACAGGTCGTCCGCGATCACGTCCAGCGCCTTCTGCCCGTCGCCATCCGCGTTGGTCCCGACCGGCGAGGCCAGGTCGCCGCCGCGGCGGATGATCTGCGCAAGCCGCGCGCCGGCGCCGGCGATGGCCCGCATCGCCGGGCGCAGGTCTTCGGGTATCCGGTCGGTCTGGATTGTCTCGGCGGTCATCGGCCCCTCCCCCTTGGAACGCGTCCCGCCTTCTTGTTGACACGGCGGTGCTTTAAGGAACATTTAAAAATCCAGAAATCTATTTCGGAAAACCTGAATGGCACGCATCGACGCCGTCACCCTTCGCCAGCTTCGCGTCTTGCGTGCGGTGATCGACAGCGGCTCATTGACCGGCGCGGCGGGCAGCCTGGGGCTGAGCCCGCCGGCCGTCCACAGCCAGCTGCGGGCGCTGGAGGACCTGATGTCTGCGCCTTTGGTCATAAGGGGCGAGCATGGCGCCTTCCTGGCCACCGACGAGGGGCGCGCGGTTCTGGAGGCCGAGGCGCAGATCGCCGTCGCTCTGGAAACCTGCGCGCGGCGGGTGGCGGCGCTGCAAAGCGGCCATACCGGCAATGTCTTGCTGGGGGTGGTCTCGACCGGGAAATATTTCGCCCCGCGCCTGGTCGCCGACCTGCGCCGGGCGCTGCCCGAGGTCGAGGTGACGCTGCGCATCGGCAATCGCGACGCGGTGATCCAGTGGCTGGCCTCGCGCGCGCTGGATCTGGCGATCATGGGCCGACCGCCGCGCAGCCCGGCCGTGGTGGCCGAGCCCATCGGCCCGCATCCGCATATCATCGTCGCGCCCCCCGACCATCCGCTGGCCGCCGCCGATCCGGCGCTGCCGCAGGACCTGCTGGCCGAGACCTATCTGGCGCGCGAGCCCGGTTCGGGCACGCGCATCCTGATGACGCGGTTCCTGGACCGGATCGGCGACGGCACGCCCTGGCGCATGGTCGAGATGGGCACGAACGAGACCATCAAGCAGGCGGTGATCGCCGGGCTGGGCATCGCGCTGATCTCGCAGCATACCGTGACGGAGGAGTTGCGCGCCGGCCGGCTGGTGGCGCTGAAGGCGGTGGGCCTGCCGATCCAACGCAACTGGTTCCTGCTGCGGCGCGAGGACATGGCCCTGTCGCCGGCGGCGCAGCGCGTGCATGACCATATCCTCGCGCTGCGGGGGGCGTTTCTGCCGGTGGTGGAATCGTAAGGGCCGGCCGCAGGCAGCACGCCCGCGGCCGGCCCTTTGGGCAGCGGGATCAGTCCTCCAGCGGCTTGCCGGCGGTCTCGCGCGCCATCAGCATGGCGATCAGCGCCAGCCCGGCGGCGCCGACCAGATACCAGGCCGGGGCCAGCTTGCTGCCGGTCGCGCTGATCAGCCAGGTCGCGACGAAGGGCGCGGTGCCGCCGAACAGCGCATTCGCGGCGTTGAAGCTGAAGGCGAAGCCGGAATAGCGGACGCGGGTCGGGAAGATCTCGGACAGGAAGCAGGGCAAGGTGCCGTCGTTGATGGTCAGAAGCGCGCCGAAGGCGATCTGGATCAGCACGATGGTGGCGAAGCTGGCGCCGTCGAGCATGCTGAACAGCGGCACGGTCAGGCCGATGAACAGCACCGAGGCGGTGATCAGCGCCGTCTTGCGCCCCAGCCGGTCCGACAGCATGCCCATCAGGAAGATCAGGAAGATATAGCTGGCCAGCGAGATGCTGGTGGCCAGGAAGGCCTGGGCCTTGCCCATGCCCATCTCGGTCGAGAGATAGGTGGGCATGTAGCTGAGGATCAGGTAGAAGCCCACGGCGTTGAGACAGGTGACGCCGAAGGCGATGGCGATCTGCCGGCGATGGTTGCGGAACAGTTCGCGCACCGGGGTGGCCTCGACGTGATGGGTCTTTTCCAGTTCGCGGAATTTCGGCGTGTCCTCCAGCCGCAGCCGGATATAGAGGCCGATGAAGCCCAGCGGCAGCGCCAGCAGGAAGGGGATGCGCCAGCCATAGCTCTGCATCTGTGCCTCGGTGAGCAAGGCGAACAGCCCCGCCGACATCAGCGAGCCGGCCAGCAGCCCCGCCGCGGTCGAGGCGGGCACGATGCTGGTATAGAGCCCGCGGCGATGGGTCGGCGAATACTCGGCGATGAACGAGGTGGCGCCGGCATATTCGCCCGCGGCGGAAAAGCCCTGCACCATGCGCACCAGCAGCAGCAGCACCGGCGCCAGCATGCCGATCTGGTTGTAGGACGGCAGCAGCGCGATGACGGTGGTGGCGCCGGACATGATCAGGATCGACCAGGACAGCGCGGTGCGCCGGCCGACCCGGTCGCCGATCGCGCCCCAGATGATGCCCCCGACCGGGCGGATGATGAAGGAGATGGCAAAGACCGCGAAGGTCGCCAGCAGCGCGCTGGTCGGCGCGATCTCGGGGAAGAAGGCATGGGCGATGACGGTGGCGAAATAGCCGTATGAGGCATAGTCGAACCACTCGACGAAATTGCCGACAAAGCTGGCGCCCAGCACCTTCTTCACGACATCGGGCGAGACCTCGGCATCTTGCGCCGCATCCTGCGGCATGCCGGCCGCCGAAGCGAGCATTTGATTGGACATGGGGTTATTACCCTCCCTTGGGTGTTCCTGCCGGCCTCCTCTGCCGGCAATGACCAGTCGGCCCGGCCCGCGGGGGAGATGCGGGCCGGTCCTGGCGGTTTTGGGCCGCCGTTCCGTGCTCCGCCCGCCGGGGTCCGGCGGGCGGGAATGTCGGGGGTCAGGCGGCCCTGGCCTTGCCCTTCACGATCAGGTGCTCCGGCCCATAGGGGAAGCCGGTGATGTTGCGGTTGCCGCCTTCCTCGATCACCAGGATGTCGTGCTCGCGATAGCCGCCGGCGCCGGGCAGGCCCTCGGGGATGGTGATCATCGGCTCCATCGACACCACCATGCCGGGCTCCAGCACCGTCTCGCAATCCTCGCGCAGCTCCAGCCCCGCCTCGCGGCCGTAATAGTGGCACAGCACCCCGAAGCTGTGGCCATAGCCGAAGCTGCGGTATTGCAGCAGGTTCTCGGCCGCATACATCTCGTTCAGCTCCGCGGCGATCTCCGAGCATTTCCTGCCCGGCACCAGCAGCTCCTTGCCGCGGTCGTGGACCTTGCAGTTGAACTCCCACAGCCGGATATGCTCGTCGCTGGCCTCCTCGGCGAAGAGCGTC
>NZ_LLWQ01000196.1 GCF_001447385.1 Paracoccus sp. MKU1
ATAATAATATATTATACTTTCGACAAGCGATGATCCACGAAAGACTGTCCAGCCAGGATGCCGCCGGTTATGCTATGAACCCGGACCCCGCATATTCCTGTAACGACAATCGATGATCCATGACATGAGCAAGACCAAGGAGGACAGCCTCAGCGACCGCGCCTATGCCAAGGTCAAGGCCGACATTCTGGCCTGCCGGCTGGCGCCGGGGCAGAAGCTGAAGATCTCGGACATCGTCGCCGAGCTCGGCTACAGCCTGGGCGCAGTGCGCGAAGCACTGTCGCGCCTGACCTCGGAGGGTTTGGTGGTGCCCGAGACCAACAAGGGTTACCGCGTCGCCCCGATCACCCAGGCCGAGCTGGAGGACCTGACCCGCACGCGCATCCTGATCGAGGGTGAATGCCTGCGCAGCGCCATCCGTAATGGCAACCTAAAATGGGAATCCGGCATCGTGTCGAGCCTGTTCGAGCTGTCGCGGCTGGAACTGACCGATCCCGCCGATCCCCAGCGCGTCAACGCAGTCTGGGCCGAGACCCACAGGCGTTTCCACGAGGCCCTGGTCGCCGCCTGCGACAGCCCCTGGCTGCTGCGGATCCGCGAGATGCTCTATACCCAGTCCGAGCGTTATCGCAACTTTTCCGTGCCGCTGGACCGGGCCACGCGCGACCTGCAAGCCGAGCACAAGGCCATCGCCGATGCGGCCCTCGCCCGTGACGCCGACAGCGCGGTCGCGGCAATGACGGACCATCTCGCCCTGACCACCCACATCATCATCAACGCCAGCACCATTGACGAGGCCATCAAGGCCGCTGGGTAGACGCGCAAAAAAAAAGCGGCAACAGGAAGATGTCGGGCCCCAGGGAAAGCGGGCCCAGGTCAACCGGCGGCTGACCAAGGGCTCGCAAACGGCCGCCGTCCGGCCGCCGAAAACCGCCGGGGCGATCAGGCGTTGAACAGGAAATGCAGAACGTCGCCGTCCTGCACCACATAGGACTTGCCCTCGACGCGGAACTTGCCGGCCTCGCGCGCGCCGGCCTCGCCCTTGCAGGTGACGTAGTCGTCATAGGCGATGGTCTCGGCGCGGATGAAGCCGCGCTCGAAATCGCCGTGGATCACCCCCGCCGCCGCCGGGGCCAAGGTGCCCTTGTGGATGGTCCAGGCACGGGCCTCTTTCGGGCCCACGGTGAAATAGGTCTCCAGGCCCAGAAGCTTGTAGCCCTCGCGGATCAGGCGATCCAGGCCGGCCTCGTGCAGGCCCATCTCCTCGAGGAACATCGTCGCTTCCTCGGCGGGAAGCTGGCTGATCTCCTCCTCGATCTTGGCAGAGATCACCACATGCCCGGCACCCTGCTCGGCCGCCATCTGCGCCACGCGCTCGGACTGGCTGTTGCCGGTGGCGGCCTTGTCTTCCTCGACATTGCAGACGAACAGGACCGGCTTGGCGGTCAGCAGCTGCAGCATGTCCCAGGCTTTCCGGTCCTCGTCCGCGACCTGCACGGTCCGGGCGGGCTTGCCGGATTCCAGCGCCGCCTGCGCGGCCTTGAGCAGCTTTTCCTGCGCCACGGCCTCCTTGTCGCCGCCCTTCAGCTTGCGCTGGATATTGGCCAGCCGCCGCTCGACCGATTCCAGGTCGGCGATCATCAGCTCGGTCTCGATGGTCTCGGCATCGGCGATGGGATCGACGCGACCCTCGACATGGGTGACGTCGCCATCCTCGAAGCAGCGCAGGACATGGGCGATGGCATCGACCTCGCGGATATTGGCCAGGAACTGGTTGCCCAGGCCCTCGCCTTTGCTCGCGCCCTTCACCAGGCCGGCGATGTCGACGAAGGTGATGCGGGTCGGGATGATCTGCTTGGACCCGGCGATCCCGGCCAGCTTGTCCAGCCGTGGGTCGGGCACCGCGACCTCGCCCACGTTCGGCTCGATGGTGCAGAAGGGAAAGTTCGCAGCCTGCGCGGCGGCGGTTTTCGTCAGCGCGTTGAACAGCGTCGATTTGCCCACGTTCGGCAGGCCGACGATCCCCATGCGAAAGCCCATGATGCACCCCTTTTCCCGGATTTTCGCGCTTATTATGGGGCGATGACGCCCAAGTCCAGTGGCGGGCCGTTGATCTTGCCCCTCAAGCCGGGCTAGGGCTGGGCGGTCATGAAGGAGATCCGGGGCGCATGAGCAGAATCGACGACACTTTCGCGCGGCTGGCCGAGACGGGCGGCAAGGCCTTCGTCGCCTATATGATGGGCTGCGACCCGGATTTCGACCGCTCGCTGGAGATCATGCGCGGCCTGCCGGGCGCGGGCGTGGACATCATCGAACTGGGCATGCCCTTCACCGACCCGATGGCCGACGGCGCCACCATCCAGGCGGCGGGCCAGCGCGCGCTGGCGGCCGGCGGCAGCGTCAGCCGGGTGCTGGACATGGTGCGCGCCTTTCGCCGGGACGACGATGCCACCCCCATCGTGCTGATGGGCTATTACAACCCGATCTATGCCCGGCAGGGCGGCGTGGACCGCTTCATCACCGAGGCGGTCGAGGCCGGCGTGGACGGGCTGATCGTCGTCGACCTGCCGCCCGAAGAGGATGCCGAGCTGTGCCTGCCGGCACGCGAGGCCGGGCTGAACTTCATCCGCCTGGCGACGCCGACCACCGACGACCGGCGCCTGCCGGCGGTGGTGCAGAACACTTCGGGCTTCGTCTATTACGTCTCGGTCACCGGCATCACCGGCGGCCCCGCCGCCAATGCCGCCGAGGTCGCGCCCGAGGTCGCCCGCATCCGCGCCGCCGCCAAGCTGCCGGTCGTCGTCGGCTTCGGCATCTCGACCCCCGAGGCGGCGCAGGCCGTGGCGGGCGTGGCCGACGGCTGCGTCGTGGGCTCGGCCATCGTCAAGCTGATCGGCGAGGGCCGCCCGGTGCCCGAGATCCTGTCCTTCGTCGCGGACCTGGCCAAGGGCGCGCATAGCGCCTGAACCGATCCTCAGCCCGGTGCGTTCGACGATGCAGAACGCCGCGTTCCCGCCTTTGACGGTTGGGGAAACGCGGCGTCGCGCTATCTTGGACGCATCGCAAGACGGAGGATCCCATGCCCACCCTGTTCTACCATGCCGGCGCCTGCTCGCTCGCGCCCCATATCGTGCTGGAATGGACCCATGCGCCCTATGAGGCCGTGGCGGTCGAATTCGGCTCGGCCGAGCTTCTGGCCGTGAACCCGGCGGGTGCCGTCCCGGTGCTGCGCGAGGATGACGGCTGGATCCTGACCCAGGCGGGCGCGATCCTGCATCATCTGGCGCGCAAGCATCCCGAGGCCGATCTGGGTGGCGGCGACGACCTGCGGGCGCAGGCGGAACTCGACCGCTGGTCGAGCTTCTTCACCGGCGACCTGCATCCGGCCTTCTTCCCGCTGTTCACGCCGCAGCGCTATACCACCAGCCGCGATCAGGCCGACCGCGAGGCGGTGCAGGAAGCCGCGCGCAAGCTGGTCCGCAAGCGGCTGGCGCTGCTGGACGCACATCTGGAGGGCCGCGACTGGATCCTGGCCCGCCGCTCGGTGATCGACGCCTATGCCTTTCCGATGCTGCGTTGGGCCGCGAAACTGCTGCCCGAGGGGATCCAGGGCTGGGCCAATGTGCAGGCCCTGCATGACCGCATCGCGGCCGATCCGGCCGTGCAGACCGTCCTTGCCCGCGAAGAGGGCGCCTGAGGAGAAAAAACCATGCCCACCGGCATCCATCACGTCACCGGCATCACCCGCCGGGTGCAGGCCAATGTCGATTTCTACGCCGGCTTCCTGGGCCTGCGTCTTGTCAAGCGCACCGGCGGGTTCGAGGATGCCGAGCAACTGCACCTGTTCTATGGCGACGCGCTCGGCTCGCCCGGCTCGCTCGTCACCTTCCTGGTGTGGGAGGACGGGGCGCCGGGCCGGGTCGGCCATGGCCAGGTGGCGGAAATCGCGCTGGCCGTGCCGCCCGAAAGCATCGGCGACTGGCTGACCCGCGCCATGACCGCCCGCCTGCCGGTCGAGGGACCGCTGCGCGAGCGGGGCGAGACGGTGCTGCGCCTCAAGGACCCCGACGGCGTGATCGTCAAGCTGGTGGGGGCCGGCCTGCCCGCCGCGGCGCCCCTGCCCGATCCGATCGCGCCGACGCGGCTGCGCGGCGTCACCGTCCTGACCGAGCAGCCCGCGGTAACGCGCGATTTCCTGACCCGCTTCGGTTATCGTCCCGGCGCGGCCGAGGGCGCGGTGCAGCGCATGGAATCCGACACGGATGTCGTCGACATCCGCGACGCCACCGGCTTCTTTCCGGGCATTCCCGGCACCGGCATCCTGGATCACGTCGCCTTTCGCGCGCCGGATGCCGATGCGCTGCGCCGGATGCGGCTGGCGCTGAAGGATACCGACGCGACCAGCGTGCATGACCGGAAATATTTCCTGTCGCTCTATGTGCGCGAGCCGGCGGGAACGCTGCTGGAATATGCCACCGACGCCCCCGGGTTCACCGTGGACGAGGCGGCCGAGCACCTGGGCGAGACGCTGTTCGTCCCGCCCCATGACGCGGCCCGCGCCGAGGACCTGCGCGTGATCCTGCCGCAATTCGCCCTGCCGGGCGAGGAAAGGAGCCCGATGCGCGATCTGCATTTCATCCACCGCTTCCACCGGCCGGAAAACCCGGACGGCAGCACCATCGTCCTGCTGCACGGCACCGGCGGCAACGAATCCGACCTGATGCCGCTGGCGCATCGGATCGCGCCGAACGCCACGCTACTGGGCGTCCGCGGCCGCTCGACCGAGGAAGGCATCAATCGCTGGTTCCGCCGCTATGACGCGGTGACCTACGACCAGGCCGATATCCGCGCCGAGGCCGAGGCCTTTGCCGGCTTCATCGACGAAGCCGCGCGGGCCTACGCGCTGGACGCCAAGGCGCTGACCTATCTGGGCTATTCCAATGGCGCCAACCTGCTGGGCGCGGTCATGCAGCTGCATCCCGGCCTGATCGGGCGCGTGGTGCTGCTGCGCGCCGTGCAGGTGCTGGAGCAGCCGCCGGCGCTGGACGCGCAGACCCTGGCCGGCAGCCGGGTGCTGATGCTGACCGGCGCCCGCGACCCCTTTGCCCGCATGGCCCCGGCGCTGGAGCACGCCCTGCAGGGCGGCGGCGCGGCACTGGATGCCCGGACGATCGCGGCCGGGCATGAGCTTCAACCCGACGACCTGACTGCGGCCACCGACTGGCTGGCCCGCGACTGAGGGTCGGACCGACAGCGCGGCGCCTGTCCGCGCTGCCGCAGGGGTATTTATGCAACAGAGAAGATGGGCGGGCGGGTCGCGAGACCCG
Organism: Paracoccus sp. MKU1; assembly: GCF_001447385.1. Taxonomy (GTDB): domain Bacteria; phylum Pseudomonadota; class Alphaproteobacteria; order Rhodobacterales; family Rhodobacteraceae; genus Paracoccus. The sequence continues at coordinate 5,328 of NZ_LLWQ01000196.1, forward strand.
CCCGCTCTTTTCCGCACGCCAGGCAAGCTGTTTCCGATTTTCGAACGCCGCTTCCGATTCCGGTTGGCTTGCCCGAAAGCCCCGCAAGGGCCAGTTTGAGGCCACGGCATTCAACCACGCGGCCGCGACCGGCCCGCAGCACCATCACGAAGGATAAGACCCATGACCAGGAAACCGCATATCGCCATCATCATCGGCTCGACCCGCGCCGCGCGCTTTGCCGACAAGCCGACCGGCTGGCTGCTGGAGAACGCGCAAAAACGCGAGGACATGAGCTTCGAGCTGGTGGACCTGCGCGATTACGACCTGCCGCTGTTCGACGAGGTCGCCTCGAACCTCTGGGTGCCGTCGCAGGATCCGCGCGCGGTGAAATGGCAGCGGAAGCTGGCCGAGTTCGACGGCTATGTCTTCGTGACCTCGGAATACAACCACTCGGTCAGCGGCTCGCTGAAGAACGCGCTGGACCAGGCTTATAACGAATGGAACCGCAAGCCGGCGGCGGCCATGGGCTATGGCGGCGTCGGCGCCGCCCGCGCCATCGAGCACCTGCGCGGCATCGCGGTCGAATTGCAGATGGTGCCGCTGCGCAATGCCGTGCATCTGGGCGGCGGCGATTTCTTCAAGGTCTCGCCGCTGGGCGCCAATGGCGAGATGGCCGAGGTCGAGGCGAACCTGCTGCCGGCGCTGGACGCGATGCTGGACGAGCTGCGCTGGTGGGCCGAGGCGACCATGGCGCAGCGCGCGAAAACCGCCTGAGGCGATCAGATCAGTCAACAGGCGGGGGCGGTCACTTCGACCGCCCCTTTTTCTTGGCCCGGTTCAGCGCCACGGCGGCGCGGATCAGCGCCTTCAGCGCCTCGGCGTCGATCCGATCCCCCTCGCGCAGGTCGATGGCGCGGCGGGTGCTGCCCTCCAGGCTGGCGTTGAACAGGCCCGAGGGATCCTCCAGCGCCGCGCCCCTGGCGAAGGTCATCTTGACCACCTGCTTGTAGGTCTCGCCGGTGCAGAGGATGCCGTCATGCGACCAGACCGGCACCCCGCGCCATTTCCATTCCTCGACCACCTCGGGATCGGCCTCGTGGATCAGGCAGCGCAGCCGCGCCAGCATCTCGCCGCGCCAGTCGCCCAGTTCCTCGATCCGCGCGTCGATCCGTTCCGAGGCGGGCGTCTCGGTTTCCGGCTGGCTCATGCCCTGCAACTCCCTTTCGTCCTGTCGCGGAGCGGAGCATGGGGCGAAAGCCGCAACGCGGCAACAGGCCCGCCGGCTGCGGGCGGATTCCCGCGCGCAGGGAAAAGGCCGCCGGATCGCTCCGACGGCCTTGTTCGTCAGGGGTTGCGGTTCTTCAGCCCAGCGGCTTCAGCCGCGCCTCGATCTGCGCGCGCTGCCCTTCCAGGAAGGGCGGCAGGGACAACGTCTCGCCCAGGCTCTCCAGCGGTTCGTCCACGGCGAAACCGGGATCGTCGCTGGCGATCTCGAACAGGTTGCCGCCCGGCTCGCGGAAATAGAGCGAGCGGAAGTAGTAGCGCTCGACCTCGCCCGAATTGGGCACGCGCATCCCGGACAGCCGCTTGGCCCATTCGTGAATGGCCGGCTTGTCGGGCACGCGGAAGGCGACGTGATGCACGCCGCCCGCGCCCTGACGCGCCACCGGCAGATCGGGCTGGACCGCGACATGCAGTTCGGCCGCAGGGCCGCCCTGCCCCATCTCATAGACATGGACGGTGCCGTGCCCGTCGGGGCTGGCATAGTCCCGCACCTTGCGCAGGCCCATCACCTGGGTCAGCACGATCTCGGTCGGCGCCAGGTCGGGCACCGAGATGGTGATCGGCCCCAGCCCGTGGATCTGGTGCTGCGCCGGCACCGGGCTTTTTTCCCAGGGCGCGGTCACGGCATCGGGTGCATCCTCGGTCAGGCGGAAACGCTGGCCCTCGGGATCTTCGAAGTCGAGGCTGGCACGGGTGTCGATCTCGCCGATCTGCCCCACGGTCAGGCCACGATCCGCAAGCCGGCCGGCCCAGTAGTCCAGGCTGTCGCCCGCGACCCGCAGCCCGGTGCGGCTGATCGAATGGGTGCCGCGCCGCTCGGGCGCCGCCGGCCAGTCGAAAAAGGTCAGGTCGGTGCCGGGACGGGCCAGCCCGTCGGCATAGAACAGGTGATAGGCGCTGGTGTCGTCCTGGTTGACGGTCTTCTTGACCAGCCGCAGCCCCAGCGTGTCGGTATAGAACCGCTTGTTGCCGGGCGCATCGGCGGTGATCGCCGTCAGGTGGTGAATTCCGGTGAGTTCCATGATGGGCCTCCTTTCTCTCTTGGCACCAATATCGGGCATTGCCGGCGTTTCCGCCACCGGAGCGGCCGCGAACATCGCGTTCGGCTATTGCGAACGGCGCGGGACAGGGTAAGTTCGGGCCATGCGCTACGACCTGAACGACCTTGAAACCTTCCTGACGGTGATGGAGCTGGGCACCGTCACCGCCGCCGCCGCGCGGCTGAACCTGTCGAAATCCGTGGTCAGCAAGCGGATCACCGACCTCGAGGCGACGCTGGGCGCGGCGCTGTTTCGCCGCAATGCCGGCCGCATCACCCCCACCGAGGCGGCGCTGCGCCTGGCCGAGCGGCTGCGCCCGGCGCTGGCCGAGCTGGTCGCGGCCGCCGAAAGCACCGCCTGGGACATGGACGGGCTGGCGCCGCTGCGCGGCAGCCTGTCCATCGCCGCGCCGATGAGCTTCGGCGTGCTGCATCTGGGGCCGATCATCGCCCGTTTCGCCGCCCAGAACCCCGAGCTGGAGATCAGCGTCGATTTCGACGACCGCAGCCGCGACCTGGCGCGCGAGGGCTTCGACATCGGCATCCGCATCGGCAAGATGCGCGACAAGGCGCTGATGCAGCGCAAGCTGTGCGAGGATGACAGCATCGCCTGCGCCAGCCCCGCCTATCTGGACCGCATGGGCCGCCCGCAGACCCTGGCCGACCTGCGCGAGCATGAGGTGATCGGCTACAGCCACCTGCCCAACAGCCAGCTCTGGCAGTTCCAGGACCGCGACCGCTTCGTCTCGCCCTTCGTGCAGGGGCGGCTGTCGATGAACAATGGCGAGGCGATCCGCGACATGGCCATCGAGGGGCTGGGGCTGGCCATCCTGCCCGGCTTTATCGTCGCGCCCGCGCTGGCGGACGGGCGGCTGGAGCGGGTGCTGCCCGGCCATGGCACCAGACCGCTGCCCATCGTCGCGGTCTGGCCGCCGGTCCAGCCCATGCCGGCCAAGCTGCGCCGCTTCATCGACCATCTGACCGCGGAACTGCACAGCCCGGCCTGGCAGGCGGGCTGGGGCTCGGGCCGCCGCGATCCCATATCCCAGGAACCCTCAACCCCAAAGGTCGTCCCGTGAAGAAGATCGGTTTCCTGTCCTTCGGCCATTGGTCTGACGAGCTGGCCTCGCAGACCCGCAGCGCCCAGGACGTGCTGCTGCAATCCATCGAACTGGCCGTCGCCGCCGAGGAGCAGGGCGCGGACGGCGCCTATTTCCGCGTCCATCACTATGCCCGCCAGCTCGCCTCGCCCTTTCCGCTGCTGGCGGCGGTGGGCGCGCGCACCAAGCGCATCGAGATCGGCACCGCGGTCATCGACATGCGCTATGAAAACCCGCTGTATATGGCCGAGGATGCCGGGGCGGCCGACCTGATCGCGCAGGGGCGGCTGCAACTGGGCATCTCGCGCGGCTCGCCCGAGCAGGTGATCGAGGGCTGGCGTTATTTCGGCTATTCCCCGGCCGAGGGCGAAAGCGACGCCGACATGGCCCGCCGCCATGCCGAGGTGTTCCTGAACGTGATCGAGGGGCACGGCTTCGCCCGGCCGAATCCGCGCCCGATGTTCCCGAACCCGCCCGGCCTGCTGCGGATCGAGCCGCATTCGCCCGGCCTGCGCCAGCGGATCTGGTGGGGCGCGGCCTCGAACGACACCGCCCGCTGGGCGGCGCAACTGGGCATGCATCTGCAAAGCTCGACCCTCAAGACGGACGAGAACGGCAAGCCCTTCCACATCCAGCAGGCCGAGCAGATCCGCGCCTATCGCGAGGCCTGGGCGGCGGCGGGGCATGAGCGCGAGTCCCGGGTCTCGGTCAGCCGCTCGATCTTTCCGCTGCTGGACGACCGCGACCGGATGTATTTCGGCCGCGGCGGCAAGGAAGCCGACCAGATCGGCTTCATCGAGGAGACCCGCTCGATCTTCGGCCGCGGCTATACCGCCGAGCCCGACCGGCTGATCGAGGAGCTGCGCGAGGACGAGGCCATCGCCGAGGCCGACACCCTGTTGCTGACCGTGCCGAACCAGCTGGGCGTCGATTACAACGCCCATGTCATCGAGGCGATACTCAAGCACGTCGCCCCCGCGCTTGGCTGGCGCTGAGCGCGGCGCTTTGTGATCGGGGCCGCCGGGTATAGGCTTTGCCCCGGAAACCAGCGCGAACGGAGGCCGGATGGCAACAGAGATGACAGCCGCCGCCGAGGCGGCGGGGCATGGCGGCGGGGTGCCGCTGCTGAGCGTGGTCGTGCTGCTGGCGGCGGCGGTTCTGGCGGTGCCGCTGTTTCGCAAGCTGGGGCTGGGCTCGGTGCTGGGCTATCTGGCGGCGGGGCTGGCGATCGGGCCCTTCGGCCTTGGCTATTTCCACGACCCGCAGGCGATCATCCATGTGGCCGAGTTGGGCGTGGTGCTGTTCCTGTTCGTGATCGGGCTCGAGATGCAGCCCTCGCGCCTCTGGGCGATGCGGGGCGAGATCTTCGTGCTGGGCTTTGCCCAGGTGCTGCTGGCCATCGCGGTGCTGACCTGCGTCGGGCTGGCGCTCGGCTTTCCGGTCGCCGCCAGCTTCGTCTCGGGCACCGGCTTCGTGCTGACCTCGACCGCCATCGTCATGCAGATGCTGGCCGAGCGCAATGAAATGGCCCTGCCCAAGGGCCGGCGCATCATCGCCATCCTGCTGTTCGAGGACCTGGCCATCGTGCCGCTGCTGGCGCTGGTCGCCTTCCTGGCGCCGGGGGGCGAGGAGGTCACCCTGCCCCAGCGCCTTCTGGGCATCGCCGTCGGGCTGGGCTGCATCGCCGCGCTGGTGGCGGCCGGGCGCTATCTGCTGAACCCGATGTTCGGCCTGCTGGCGCGGTTCGGCGGGCGCGAGGTGATGGCCGCCGCCGCGCTGCTGGTGGTGCTGGGCGCGGCGCTGCTGATGCAATGGGGCGGGCTGTCCATGGCGATGGGCGCCTTCCTGGCCGGGGTGCTTTTGTCGGAATCCAGCTTCCGCCACCAGTTGGAGGCGGATGTCGAGCCGTTTCGCGGCCTGCTGCTGGGGCTGTTCTTCCTGGGCGTCGGCATGGCGCTGGACCTGCGGATCATCGCCGCCAACTGGGCGCTGATCGCGATCTGCGTGCCGGCCTATATGCTCTTGAAGATGCTGGTGATCTATGCCGTCGGCCGGGTGCTGCGCGCCAGCCGCGCCGAGGCGCTGGAGCGCGCAGTGCTGATGGCGCAGGGCGGCGAGTTCGCCTTCGTGCTGTATTCCAGCGCCATGCAGTTCGGCATCATCAGCGGCCAGGACAATGCCGTGCTGACCGCCATCGTCATCGTCTCGATGGTGCTGACGCCGCTGATGATCATCCTGCACGACCGGCTGGCGCCGAAACCCGCCCCCTCGCTCGACGGGGTCGAAGCGGCCGAGGGGCTGGAGGCGCGGGTGCTGATGATCGGCTTCGGCCGCATGGGCCAGATCGTCAGCCAGCCGCTGATCGCGCGCGGGCATTCCATCTCGATCATCGAAAGCGATCCGCAGACCATCCGCGATGCCGACGAATTCGGCTTCAAGGTCTGGTATGGCGACGGGGCGCGGCTGGACATCCTGCATGCCGCCGGCGCCGGCAATGCCAGCCTGATCGTCGCGGTGCCCGGCGACAGGCAGGCCGTGACCCGCATCGTCGAGCTGGCCAAGCATGAATTCCCGCTGGTCCCGGTCATCGCCCGCGCCTTCGACCGCGAACATGCGCGGGAGCTGATCGAGGCCGGCGCCGACTACCAGCTGCGCGAGACGCTGGAGAGCGCCTTCGCCATGGGGCGCGAGGCACTGTTGCAGCTTGGCGACGACCCCGACGCGGTCGAGGAGGTCATGGCCGAGATCCGCGGCCGCGACATGGAGCGGTTTCAGATGGAATGCGTCGGCGGCATCTTCGCCGGCCGCGACCTGCTGCTCGGCAACCGCAAGGCCTAGGCGCGGCCGATCTCGATCAGCCAGACATCCGGGGCGGGACCGACCGGCAGCGCGGCCTCCGGCCCCTCGCAGAACAGCGCGTCGAGCTGGTCCAGCGCCACGGTCCCGCCGGCGAAATCCAGCACCACCGGCGCCGTGGCCAGCAGCAGCCGCCAATCGGGCGCGCCCTCGGCCACTTCGGTCAGCCGCGCCAGCCGATGGGCAAAGGCGCCCCGCCGGGTCATCACGTTCAGGTCGGTGATCGGCCCCGCCAGCAGCCGCGCCGAGGTCGGCACATCCGCCGGAAAGGCCAGCGGCTCGCTGTCCGGGGTCAGCCGCTGCGTGGGCTGCCCCTGCACCTGCAACTCGACCCCCTCGCCGGTCAGCACCGCCAGCGTGCGGTCGATCTGCGGAAAGATCGAGAAATCGCCGTCCTCGGTCACCCCGGCCATGCTGACGCGCCAGCCGAAATCGGCCAGACCCGCGCCCTCAGGGTGAACGGCAATCTCGACCGTCTCGCCGCGGCCGTTCTTCCACGGCATGCGGCGATGGTCGGCGGCTTTCAGGATGCGATGGCTCATGCGGTTCCTCCTTGGATTCCGGCCCGATCGGGCCGCGGTTGCGTCAGCCGCTGCGCCGGCCCAGCACCTTGCCCACCACCGGCCCCAGCACGATGACGATGATCATACGCAAGAGGTGATGGCTGACCACATAGGCCAGGTCGGCGCCGGCGATCAGGGCGATCACCACCATCTCGGCCTGGCCGCCCGGCAGGAAGGCCAGGAAGGCGTCGAGCGCGGGGGCCAGCCGCAGAAAGACGATCACCTCGATGAAGACCAGGCTGATCGCGGCCAGCAGCAGCGCATAGACCATGCCCGCCGTGACATGCAGCCGCAATTCGCGCAGGGTGATGCCGGCGTATTTCACCCCGACGGCAATGCCGATGAAGAATTGCGCGGCCTGGATCATCTCGGCCGGCGGGCGTTGGGTGATCAGGCCCGACAGCGACAGCGCCGCCGTCAGCACCATCGGCCCCAGGATCGAGGCACCGAAGATGCCCAGCCGCTCGGCCCCCTTCCAGCCGATCAGCCCGGCAGCGACCATCAGCGCGATCTCGGCTGCGCCGGTGGCGCGCATCGGCGTGCCGGGCGGCTGCGACAGGTCCACGCCCCACCAGCCGGTCATGATCAGCGGCGCGACGGTGACGATCACCAGAACCCGCGTCGCATGGATCAGCGACAGCGCGCGGATGTCCCCGCCGGCCTCTTCGCCAAAGACCAGCATGTCCTGCAAGCCGCCGGGCATGGCGCCATACCATGCCGTGGCGTGGTCGAAGCCGAAGGCGCGGCGGAACAAGGGATAGCCGACCAGCGCGATCACGCCGATGAAGCCCGGCACGAAAAGCAGCGATGCCGCCACGTCCGGCAATTCCGCCAGCACGCCGGGCGTAATCGAGGCGCCGACCGCCACCCCCAGGATGGTGCGCATGAAGATGCCGAACTGCCCGGCCCCGGCCAGGGGCGCGCCGGCCAGCGCCGCGATCAGGCAGGCCAGCATCGGTCCCAGCAGCATGGGCAGCGGCAGGTGCAGCAGCAAAAAGGCCGCGCCGCCCAGGGCGGCCAGCGCAAAGGTCAGGAGGCGGCGTTTCGGCAGGTTCATCGTCATTCCCGGCGGGCATCCGGCGCCCACGCGCCGGCAGGCCGAATTGGCACGGCCCGCCGGGGAATGTCAAAGCGGCTCAGCCGATCCGCGCCAGGGCCGCGCCGAAACCCAGCACCTCGCCCTGCGCGGCGATGCGGGTCAGCTTGCCCGCCCGATGCGCCTCGATGCGGGTCTCCATCTTCATCGCCTCGATGACGGCGACGACCTGGCCCGGTTCGACCTCGGCCCCGTCCTCGGCCTGCCACAGCGTCAGCGTTCCGGGGACCGGCGCGGTCAGCACCGCCTCATCCGCCTCGGGCGCGGCCTGCACGGCAGGGGCGCCGCCGGCGGGCAGGGCCGAGAGCAGGTTCGCGGGCAGGCCCAGCTCGTGCCGCTTGCCGTCGATCTCGATGGCAAGGCGCAGCAGTGGCGCCGGCGCGGCCGGCGCGACGCGGGCATGGGGCGCGACCGCCTCGGCCAGCGCCTCGGCGAAATCGGTCTCGATCCAGCGGGTATGGACGCGGAAATCCCCGTCCTCGGCGCGGAAATCCGGCTGGGCCAGCACGGCGCGGGCAAAGGGCAGGACCGAGGCCACGCCCTCGATGCGAAACTCGCGCAGCGCCCGTTCGGCGCGCTGCAAGGCCTCCTGCCGGGTCGCGCCGGTCACGATCAGCTTGGCCATCAGCGAATCGAAGCTGCCCGGCACCACCGAGCCCTGGGCCACGCCGCTATCCATGCGGATGCCCGGCCCCGAGGGCGCATCGAAGACCTCGACCGGCCCGGGAGTGGGGAGGAACCCCCGGGCCGGGTCTTCCGCATTGATGCGGAACTCGATGGCATGGCCGCGCGGCTCGGGCACCGTCTCGTCGGCCAGCCTTGCCCCTTGCGCCACGCGGATCATGCCGCGCACCAGGTCGATGCCGGTGGTTTCCTCGGTCACCGGATGCTCGACCTGAAGCCGGGTGTTCACCTCGAGAAAGGAAATCGTGCCATTGGCGGACAGCAGGTATTCCACCGTCCCCGCCCCCGAATAGCCGGCATGGGCGCAGATGGCGCGGGCGGAATCGTGGATGCGGGCGCGCTGCTCGTCGGTCAGGAAGGGCGCCGGCGCCTCCTCGACCAGCTTCTGGTTGCGGCGTTGCAGGGAACAGTCGCGGGTGCCGATCACCTTGACGGTGCCGTGCTTGTCGGCCAGCACCTGCGCCTCGACATGGCGCGGACGGTCGAGGAACTGCTCGATGAAGCATTCGCCACGGCCGAAGGCGGTCAGCGCCTCGCGGGTGGCGGATTCGAACAGCTCCTCGACCTCCTCCAGCCGCCAGGCGACCTTCATGCCGCGCCCGCCGCCGCCGAAAGCGGCCTTGATGGCGATGGGCAGGCCGTGCTGCTTCGCGAAAGCCAGCGCCTCGGCGGCGCTTTCGACCGGGCCAGGGGTGCCGGCGACCAGCGGCGCACCCACGGCCTCGGCGATGCGGCGGGCTTCGATCTTGTCGCCCAAAGCCTCGATCACCTTCGGATCGGGGCCGATCCAGATCAGCCCGGCATCTTGCACCGCCTGCGCGAATTCGGCACGCTCGGACAGGAAGCCATAGCCCGGATGGATGGCATCCGCCCCGGCCGCCCGGGCGATGGCGATGATCTTGCCGGCATCTAGATAGGTCTCGGCGGGACTGTCGCCCCCCAGAGCGTGGGCCTGGTCGGCCATGCGCACGAAGATCGCGTCGCGGTCGGCATCAGCATAGACGGCGACGCTTTCGATGCCCTCGTCGCGGCAGGCGCGGATCACGCGGACGGCGATCTCGCCCCGGTTGGCGATCAGCAGGCGGCGGATCGGGCGGGTGGGGCCGGTGGCAAAGATGGTCATGCGGGCCTCTCTGGCGTGATGGGGGCGAAATCGGCGCTGGCGGTAAAGCGGATGCGGGCGCCGGGCGGGATCTGCCCGGCCAGGTCCAGCGCCTCGGGGCGCAGGGTGGCGATGACCGGATAACCGCCGGTCAGCGGATGGTCGGCCAGAAACAGCACCGGCTGGCCGGAATGCGGGATCTGGATGGCGCCGGTCTCGGTCCCTTCCGAGGGCAGTTCGGTCGCATCCACCCGCGTCACCGCATCGCCCTGCAAACGGATGCCGACGCGCGAGCTTTGCGGCGTCACCAGCCATTCCTGCGCCAGGAAATGCCGCACCATCTCGGGCGTGAACCAGTCGGCGCGGGGGCCAAGCGTCACCGGCAGCTCGACCAGATCGCCGGGTTTCGGCAGCGCGGGTTCGGCCTCGGCGGCGGCTGCGGCAACGGCGGGACGGCTCAAAGGGGCAAGCACCGTGCCCGCCGTGATCGGCTCCGGCCCGACATGGGCCAGCGTATCGGTGGCGGCCGAGCCCAGGACCGGCGCGACCCGGAACCCGCCGCGCAGGGCGAGATAGCTGCGCATGCCCGCGCCGGGCGGATCGATGGCGATCTCTTCCCCCGCATCGACGGCGAATGCGGCGCCGCGCGGGACGGCATGGCCGGCGACGCTGGCCTGCGCCGCGCCGGTCAGGGCCAGCAGCATCGGCTGGTCGGCTTTCAGGCGGACGGGGCCCAGCGTGATCTCCAGCACCGGCGCGTCCGAAGGGTTGCCGACGGCGCGATTGGCCCGGCGCGCCGCGCCCATGTCCAGCGCACCCGAGGCCGAGACACCCTGCCCGCCCTGCCCCGGCCGCCCCTCGTCCTGAAAGACGATGGGAAAGGCGGTGGACAGGACGCGCAGGCCCTGCTCGGGCTGCGGTTGCGGGACGGCGGCCGAGGCGTGGACTTCGGCCTTGCGCGCCACGAAACGGCAGCGCACGCCGGGGCGCAGCAGCGCCGGTGGGTCGCGGCTCAGGTCCCACATCGGCACCTCGGTGCGGCCGATCAGCTGCCAGCCACCCGGCGTTTCCTGCGGATAGACGCCACAGAAGCGTCCGGCCAGCGCCACCGAACCCGCCGGGATGCGGGTGCGCGGCGCCGGTCGTCGCGGCAGGTCGAAGCGCGGGTCGTCGCAGGTCATATAGGCGAAGCCCGGCGCGAAGCCGCAAAAGGCCACCTGCCAGATGGTTTCCTGATGGGCGGCGATCACCTCGGCCTCGGTCAGGCCCATATGGGCGGCGACATCGGCCAGATCCTCGCCGTCATAGGTCGCGGGCAGCTCGACCGTCTCGCTGGCGCGGGCGGCGGGCGGCGTGCCGGGGGCTGGCCGGCGGGCCAGCACCGCACCGGCCAGCCGCGCGTCTGCGGCGGTGCCGGGCGCTGTGCGGATCATCAGCGTGCGCGCGGCCGGGACGATCTCGGCCACGCCCGGCACCGGATCGGCCAGAAGCGCGTCGAACAGCGCCAGCGTCTGGTCCAGGTCGTCCAGTTCCGCCAGCAGGGTCCGGGGTCCGATGGGCAGGAAGCGCATGGTCACACCTGCCAATGCGTGTCGGGCACGTCGGTGATGAACATGTAGCCCGGCGCATGGGTGATGGCGAAGGGCGGTTTCGACGCCATCAGCGCCGCCTGCGGGGTCACGCCGCAGGCCCAGAACACCGGCACCTCGCCCGGCCGGATCGGCACCGGGTCGCCGAAATCGGGACGCGACAGGTCGACAATGCCCAGGGCCTCGGGCGCGCCGATATGCACCGGGGCGCCGTGAACCGCCGGCGTGCGGCCCGAGATCATCGCCGCCTCGGCCACCCGTCCCGCCGGGATCGGCCGCATCGAGACGACCATCTTGCCATGCAGCCGCCCCGCCGGCCGGCAGTCGCGGTCGGTCAGGAACATCGGCACGTTGCAGCCTTCGGCGATGTGGCGGATCTCGATCCCGGCCTGTTGCAGGGGCGTCTCGAAGGTGAACGAGCAGCCGATCAGGAAGGTCACCAGATCGGGATGCTCGGCCCAGGCCGCGCTGGCGTCGGGGGTTTCCTCGGCCAGCACGCCGTCGCGCCAGATGCGATACAGCGGGATGTCGGTGCGCAGGTCGGCATCGGGCGCAAGCGCGGTGCGATGGCCGCCGGGATCGGTCACGTCCAGCACCGGGCAGGGCTTGGGGTTGCGCTGCGCGTAAAGCAGGAAATCCCAGGCCCAGTCCTTGGGCAGCGCGATCATGTTGCACTGGGTGAAGCCCGGCGCCATGCCCGCCGTGGGACGCGGGGCGCCTTCGCGGCAGGCCAGGCGGGCGGCGCGGGCGGAGGCCGGATCGGGCAGCAGGGTCATGCCGCACCCCCCGCAGCCGGGGCGATGGACACGCCGCCCGCCAGCAGCACCTCGCGGATGCGGGCGGCCATGGCCACCGCGCCGGGGCTGTCGCCATGCACGCAGATGCTGTCGGCCTGAAGGCGCAGGGTGGAGCCGTCCGCCGCCTCGATCTCGCCCTCGGTCGCCAGGCGCAGCATGCGGGCGGCGACGGCCTCGGGGTCGTGCAGCACCGCCCCGGCCTCGCGGCGCGAGACCAGCTGGCCGTCGGGGCGATAGGCCCGGTCGGCGAAGGCCTCGGCAATGGTGGGCAGGCCGGCCTCGGCCGCCTGGGCCAGGATCTGCGTCCCGGCAAGACCCATCATGGCCAACCCCGGATCGACGGCTTTGATGCCCTCGATCACCGCCGCGCCCTGTTTCGGATCCACGGCGATGGTGTTGTAAAGCGCGCCGTGCGGCTTGACGTATGAGACGCGGGTGCCGGCGCTGGCGCAGAGGCCTTGCAGGGCGCCGATCTGATAGATCACATCCGCGACCAGTTCGGCATGGGTCACGTCCATCGGCCGGCGGCCGAAGCCCACCCGGTCGGGATAGGAGACATGCGCGCCCACCGCCACGCCCCGCGCCGCCGCCTCGCGCACGGTGGCCAGGATGGTCAGCGGGTCGCCGGCATGAAAGCCGCAGGCGACGTTGGCCGAACTGACGATGCCCAGCATGGTGGCGTCGTCGCCCATCTTCCAGGCGCCATAGCCCTCGCCCAGATCGCTGTTCAGGTCGATGTTGCGGGTCATGTGTTCCTCCGGGACGTTGGGGCGGCGGGCCCGCGGGGGCCTGCCGCGATCATGGCTCAGGCGGCCAGGAAGGCAAAGATCGGGCCGATGGACTTGAAGCCCATATACCAGGTCAGCGCGCAGACCACGGCGCTGGCGATCAGCAGCGGCCGGTTATAGACATGGCCGCCCATCAGGTCGGCCCGCGCGAAGCCGACATAGGTAAAGATCGTCAGGCCGATGGGCAGGATCAGCCCGTTGAAGCCGCCGACGAAGACCAGGATGGCGGCCGGCGCGGTGCCCAGCGACAGATAGACCGCCAGCGAGATGGCGATGAAGATCACCGTGGCGATGTTGCGGTCGCGGTCGCCCATGGTGCGGAAGGCGACCAGGAAGCTGACCGAGGTGTAGGCCGCGCCGATGACCGAGGTGATGGCGGCAGCCCAGAAGATCAGGCCAAAGATGCGCATGCCCCATTCGCCCAGCACCACGGCAAAGGCCTGCGCGGCGGGGTTCGCGGCCTGGCCGGACAGGTCCAGCGTCACGCCCGAGGCGACGACGCCCAGGATGGCCAGGAACAGGATGAAGCGCATGACGCCCGTGACCGCGATCCCGGTCAGCGAGGCGCGGGTGACGGCGGCAAGGTTCTGCTCGCCCACCAGCCCCTTGTCGAGCAGCCGGTGCGCGCCGGAATAGGTGATGTAGCCGCCGACAGTGCCGCCGACGATGGTGGTGATAGTGGCGAAATCGACGATCTCGGGCAGCACCATCTGCCGCATCGCATCGCCAACCGGCGGGTTCGAGACCACGGCGACGACCAGCGTCATGCCGATCATCAGCAGGCCCAGCCCGATCAGCGACCGGTCGAGCAGCAGCCCGGCCCGGCGCGACAGGAAGATGCCGATGGCCAGGGCCGCCGACAGCGCGCCGCCGATCTTGGGCTCCAGCCCGAACATGGCGTTGAGGCCCAGCCCCGCCCCGGCGATGTTGCCGATGTTGAAGGCCAGCCCGCCGACCAGCACCAGCACCGCCAGCAGATAGCCCGCGCCGGGAATAGCCGCGTTCGCGGTGTCCGAGGCGTTGCGCCGGGTCAGCGCGGTGATGCGCCAGATATTCAGCTGCACCACGAAGTCGATCACGATCGAGGCGAGGATGGCAAAGGCGAAGGCGGCGCCCAGCTTTGCCGTGAAAGTCGCGGTCTGGGTGATGAAGCCCGGCCCGATGGCCGAGGTCGCCATCAGGAAGATCGCCGCCATGAAACCGCCGCGCGCGGCAGCCGAGGCGGCAGAGGGGGAGGTGACGGATTCGGCCATCAGTCTGCTCCTGCTGCAAGGGTGGAGTGCGTCTTGGGAATGGCTCGACTGTGAATTCAACAAGACAATCCGTCAACGATAATTTGACATGCATGATTAAATTGTTGAACAAAGTATGATAAAAGCAGGGATAATCTGTGCGGATCATGGGCAGTCCGGCGGCTTCCTGCCCGCTCATGGGGCGGCGATGGTCCCTGCAAGGCGCCGGAAAAGCCGGCGAATCGGCGCGGCACGCCTTGCCTGCCCCGGGCCTCTCGGCCAAGATCGCCCGACCCCTGACGTTCGAGCCATGATCCCCGCCCATGACCAAGGAACCTGCCGCGATGGCGGACCCCCGCGAACCCGCCCCCAGTCCCGCCGCCAGCCTTGCCGAAGGCGTCGCCGCCCGGCTGCGCGACCAGGTCACCGGCGGCGCGCTGGTGCCCGGCCAGCGCCTGTCCGAGGCGCGGCTGGCGGCCGAGCTGGACATCTCGCGCAATACGCTGCGCGAGGTGTTCCGCCTGCTCACGCGCGAGGGCATCCTGCGGCACGAGCCGAACCGGGGCGTCTTCGTCGCCGTGCCCTCGATGGCCTCGATCCTCGACATCTACCGGGTGCGCCGGCTGATCGAGGTGCCGGCCCTGGCCCAGGCCTGGCCCGGCCATGCCGCCGTGGCCCGGATGCGCGCCGCCGTCGAGCGGGCCGGGGCGCTGCAAGCCATCCCCGACTGGCGCGGCGTCGGCAGCGCCAACATGGAGTTCCACGCCGCCATCGTGGCGCTGACCGACAGCCCGCGGCTGATCCAGTTCTTCACCCAGATCATCGCCGAGCTGCGGCTGGCCTTCGGCCTGCTGGACAGCCCCGAGCTGCTGCACCGCCCCTATATCTCGCGCAATGCCGAGATTCTGGGCAGGCTGGAGGCCGGCGACCCGGCCGGCGCTGCCCGGATGCTGGAAGATTACCTGACCCAATCCGAGCGCGCCGTGCTGGAGGCCTTTGCCCGGCTGGGCTGACGATGCCGCAGCTCAGCCTTTCCGGGGACTTGCAACCTGCCCGTTCCTGCGACAATTAGGCGCATCGGAAGCCCGTTTTGCGGGCAGGCGCGAAGGACAAGCTCGGATGACCAGACCGGCCGGGGCCGTGCTGCACCAGATCACGCAGGCCCTCGGCCCGGCGATCGCGCCCGGCTCTGCGCGCGAGGCGCTGCGGGCGGGGATCGGCGCGCTGGTGGGGCTGGGCGTCTCGGGCCTGTTCCTGCTGTCGCCGGCGACCGACCTGCGGCTGGGGCTTTACATGATCGCGCCCTTCGGCGCGACCTCGGTGCTGGTCTTCGCGGTGCCGAACAGCCCGCTGGCCCAGCCCTGGTCGGCGGTGGTCGGCAATTGCATCGCCGCCACCGTCGGGGTGCTGGCCTGCATGCTGACGCCGCATTCGGCGCTTTGCGTGGCGCTGGCGGTAGGGCTCAGCATCACCGCGATGATTCTCTTGCGCGCCGTGCATCCGCCGGCCGGCGCGGTCGCCATGACCGCCGCGCTGAACCCCGAGGCGATCCGCGAACTGGGCTTTCACTTCGTGCTGGCGCCGGTGCTGGCCGGCACGCTGGCGCTGGTCGGCTTTGCCATGATCTATGCCCGGCTGACGGGAAGGCGCTATCCTTTCCGCCAGTTCGACGAGCCGGGCCCGCACGGCACCGCCGACCATCCGGCGATGGAGCGGTTGGGCCTGTCCAGGGAGGAACTGACCGAGATCCTGCAACGCTATCGCCAGTCGCTGAACCTGGGCGTCGAGGATCTGGCCCGGCTGATCGGCGCCGCCGAATTGCAAGCCGCCACCCATCGCACCGGGCCGCTGACCGCGGCGGACGTGATGTCGCGCGACCTGGTCACCGTCGGCCCGCAGACCCGGCTGGTGCGCGTCGCCGACATCTTCCGCAAGCACGGCTTCACCTCGCTGCCGGTGGTCGAGAACGGCGACCATTTCCTGGGCGTGATCTTCCAGCTGCATCTGATCCGCCGTGCCCGCGACGACGCCTTTCGCCACGACCGCCGGTTTTCCGTCGCCATGTCGGACCTGCTGACCCCCAGGCGCGGCATGCCGACCCGTGCGCGCGAGATCATGCAGACCGACCCGCCGCATGTCGCGCCCGACACGCCCATCGGGGCGCTGCTGCCGATGCTGGCCTCGGGCGAATGCGACGCGGTGCCGGTGCTGGACGGGCCGCGCATCGTCGGCATCGTCACCCAGACCGACCTGATCTCGGCCCTGGCCCGGCAAAGCCTGCGGCAGGACCTGCCGGCGCATTGAACATGCCGATAACGACAGGCCGCGCCGCATTGCGGAAAGCGGCCGGGCAGGGATAGGTTTCCTTGACCGGAACAACCCTGAGGGAATCATGACCCGTCCCACGCTGGGCGCCGTGGCGATCGGCCGCAACGAGGGCGAGCGGCTGAAAGCCTGCCTGCGCTCGCTGGTGCCGCTTTGCGAACGGGTGGTCTATGTGGACAGCGGCTCGCGCGACGACAGCGTCGCCTTTGCCCGCAACCTCGGCGTCGCCGTGGTCGAGCTGGACAGCTCGGTTCCCTTCACCGCCGCCCGCGCCCGCAATGCGGGGGCAGAGGCGCTGCTGGCCGGGGGCGATCTGGATCTGGTGCAGTTCGTCGACGGCGACTGCCGGGTCGAGCCCGGCTGGCTGGAGGCCGGCATCGCCGCCATGCAGGACGACCCGGGGCTGGGCCTCGTCACCGGCTGGCGCTCCGAGATCCACCCCACGGCCACGGTCTACAACCAGATGTGCGAGGTGGACTGGCACCGGCCCGCCGGCCCCATCGTGGCCTGCGGCGGCGACATGATGGTGCGCGTCGCGGCCTTTCGCCAGGTCGGCGGCTTCGACCCGGCGGTGATCGCCGCCGAGGATGACGAATTCTGCCTGCGCCTCGGCAAGGCGGGCTGGAAGCTGCTGCGCCTGCCGGTGCAGATGACCTGGCATGACGCGGACATGACCCGCTTTGGCCAATGGTGGCAGCGCACCATCCGCAACGGCCACGGCTTCGCGCAGGTGGGCCGCATGCACCCGCCGCATTTCAAGCGCGAGCAGATGCGGGTCTGGGTCTATGGGCTGGCGCTGCCGCTGCTTTTCCTGCTGGGGCTGTTTACCAGCCTCTGGCTTTCGCTGGCGGTGCTGGGGCTTTACGCATTGTCCTTCTGGAAGACCCTCAAGGGGCTGAAGGGCCAGCCGATGGCGGCGAAACAGGCCGCGCTGCTGACGCTGGCCAAGATCCCCAACCTCCTGGGAATGCTGACATATTTCCGTCGCCGCCAGCGGGGCGACGCCATGCATATTATCGAGTATAAATAGGAGCTTGCCATGACCTCGGACCTGCGCGTCGCCATTCTGGGGGCCGGCTACATCGCCTCGTGGCATGCCGATGCGATCAAGGCCGCGCCGGGCGCGCGGCTGGTCGCGGTCTGCGATCCCGCCCGCGACGCGGCCGAGGCGCTGGCCGCCAGCCATGGCGTCGCCGCCTTTGCCGACCTGGACCAGATGATCGCGGCCGGGATCTGCGACGTGGTGCATATCCTGACGCCGCCGAACCTGCACCGTGACCTGGCGGTCGAATGCCTGAACGCCGGCCTGCATGTGCTGGTCGAAAAGCCCGTGGCGCTGTCTGTCGCCGAGATCGACGAGATGGAAGCGGCCGCCACGGCCGCCGGCCGCCAGCTTGGCGCCTGCCACAATTTCCTGGGCCTGCCCGGTTACGAGCGGCTGAAGCGGGCGGTGCGGGCGGGCGATCTGGGCCTGGTCTCCAGCGCGCAGATCAACTGGTCGCTGCCGCTGGTGCCGCTGCGCTCGGGGCCCTATGGGCTGTGGATGCTGCGCGAAACGCGGAACCTGCTCTTGGAGCTTGGCCCGCACCCCTTCTCCTTCGCCGTGGACCTGTTCGGCCCGCTGGAGGTCGAGCATGTCAGCCTGGGCCAATGGATCACCCTGCCCGGCGGCGAGCAGCGGCCGCAAAGCTGGCGCATCCTGGCCCGCGCCGGCAAGGTGGACGTGACCATCGCCCTGTCGCTGGTCGAGACCTTCGACGACCGCTCGGTCAGCTTGCGCGGCTCATCCGGCATGGCGCGGCTGGACTATGCGGCGGATGCGCTGGTGCTGACGCGCGACAATACCGCCGATCTGGTGCTGAACCCGCTGGTCAAGGAACTGTCCCGCGCCGGGGCGCATCTGCGCGAAGGGGCGCGGAACGCCTTGCGCCAAGCCGCCTCGCTGAACCAGAAAAGCCCCTATGGGCTCAGCTTCCGCGCCACCATCGCGGCCTTCTACGACGGCATCCGCGCCGCGCGGCCCGACCCGCGCTTTGCGCCCGCCTCGGCCCGCGCGGTGATGCGGGGGGTCGAGGATGCGCTGGTCCGCCTGCCCGCCCTGCCCCCGGTCCCGGCCCGGCCTGTGGGCACGCCGCGGCCGCGCGTCATGGTGATCGGCGGCACCGGCTTCATCGGCCGCAACCTGACCCGGCGGCTGGTCCAGCGCGGCCACGACGTGCGGGTGCTGTCGCGCGGACGCAACGGTCCCTTTCCCGACATCGCCGACCATGTCGAGACGCTAGCCGTGTCGATGCGCGACGAGGACGGGCTGGCCCAAGCCATGCAGGGCATGGATTGCGTCTTCAACCTGGCGAAATCCACCGACAAGAGCTGGCAGGCGGCGCTGGAAAACGACGTGGCCACGACCGAGCGCATCGGCCGCGCCGCGATCCGCGCCGGCGTCGGGCGGCTGGTCCATACCGGCACCATCGCCTCCTACGACATGTCGGACCCCGCCCGCACCATCACCGAGGCGACCGGTTTCGGCGCCATGGACAGCCGCAACATCTATGCGCGGTCCAAGGCCGAGGGCGAGCGCCGGCTGATCGCCATGCAGGCGCAGGGCCTGCGGCTGGCGATCGCGCGGCCCGGCATCGTGCTGGGCGACGGCGGCCCCTTGCAGCATTGGGGCATCGGCCGCTGGCACGGCGCCGGGGCGGTCCGGCTGTGGGGCAACGGCCGCAACATCCTGCCCTTCGTGCTGGCCGACGACGTCTCGGACGGGCTGATCGCCATGATGGAGCGCGACGAGGCCATCGGCGAAAGCTTCAACCTGATCGGCGAGCCGATGTTCTCGGGCCGCGACTATTTCGACGCCATCCATCGCCGCACCGGGGCGCGGCTGAAGGTCAGCGGTTCGAACCTGACCGCGCTCTGGGCGGTCGATGCGGTCAAGCAGGGGCTGAAGCGCCATGCCCTGCGCCGCAAGGGCACAGCGCCGGCCTCGCTGGCGGACTGGAAGTCGCGCGGGCATCTGTCGCCTTTCGACAATGCCAAGCCCAAGCGCCTGCTGGGCTGGGCGCCCGAGGCCGACCGGGACGCCTTCTGGCGCCGCGCCATCGACGAGGCGCACCTGTTCTGGTGATCAGATCAGGCCGTCCAGAAGCAGGAAACCCGGCAGCCAGCCGGTGAAGATCCCGGCCAGCAGCGTGACCCAGGCGGTCTGCCGCTGGATCGGGCGACCAAGCGCCAGCAGCAGGAAATACATGAGCCACAGCACGCCCCAGACGGCCCAGTTCGCCGCCAGCCACAGCTCGGTCGCGGACCTCGCCGCCGCCAGCGCGCGCAGGAACACCGGCACGGTCGTCACCGCCACGAACAGGCTGAACCAGCCCAGGCCGCGACCATCCGCACCGCTGAGCCGGTTATAGGCGACCCACAGATAGGTGGTGCAGAACAGCAGGCTCAGCGCGCCGTTGCGGATGCTGGCCGCGCTGGCGCCATCGCCGAAGGCGTCATGCAGCACCGCCGCGCCCGAAACCAGCGCGGTGACGACGTTGATGACGACGATCTCGCGATCGGCGATCCGGCCCAGCAGCCAAAGGCCGTTGAGAAACAGCACGGCTCCGACATAGAACAGCACGAACCCGGTAAGCATCAGACCTCCTGCGCAAGCCTGACCGCGGTTCGGGCAGTTGCCCGGAATGCGATCAGCCATGCCTGCCAAGAGGGCAGAATCGGCGCCGGATCAATGGGAATATTTTCAATAATCCGTAAAATCAGAATTTTGATTCTGCACGGTTACAGCCCGGTCAGCGGGTTTGTGCTGACAACCTCCCACACCACCTCCTGCATGCGCCGCGCCAACTCGGGCGTGGGCGCGTCGGCGGGACTGCCATCGGCGCGCATCAGTTCATGTGGCAGGCCGACCGGGCTTTGGCCGTAAAGCACCGCGTAATGGGTCAGCGCCACCAGATAGACGCCCAGGTCGTTCGGGTGGATGGTGTCGAGCGTGCCGTCCGGGCTGCGGGCGAACAGGTCCTCGCGCGATGCCAGCTCGGCGATGCCGCCCTTGGCCTCGGCCTCGGCCACCAGCCGGGCCATGACCTGCCCCACGGGGATCAGCCAGACCGGCTTGCCGGCGGCACGCGCGGCGGGCCAGAGCAGGCCGGGCTTCCACATCGTCTCCAGATCGTCGGGCAGCCGCGCCAGCCAGTCCGGCTGGTCGTCCAGCGCGTGCCAGCTTTCGTAAAGGAAGATCTCGCCGCCGGGATTGCCTGCCGCCGCCTCGGCCGCCCATTTCCCGGCATAGAGGCGGCTTTCCTTGTATTGGATCGCATCCTTCAGCCGCACCATCTCGGTCATGACGAAGGCGTCGTAATCGCCGCTTTGCAGCGCCTGATGCGCGTCGCGGTAACGGGGCGTGGCGTTTTCCTGATCGAAGCCATTGACCGCTTCGCGGCCCTGGAAATGCTCGCGCAGCGCCGTGCCCCAGCCCAGTTGCAGCGCATAATCGTGCCCGGCCAGTTGCGCCAGCATGGCCGGCATGTCGCGCCCGACCAGGCTGTGACCCAGGTGATAGACCCGCAGCGGTCCCTGCGGCGGCACCCGGCCGGCCTGGTAAAGCGCCTGCACATCGGCGCCATCGTCCTGCACCGCCCAGGCCCTTTGCACATGGCGCCAATAGAACAGCGCCGCCAGCGCGACGACGATCAGCAGGGCAAGCAGGTAACGCATGACTGTCCTCGTTCCGAACCACCGGGACAGACATAACAAAAAGGCCGCCGCCTCGAAAGGCGGCGGCCGTTCCTGTCGCTTCGGTGGACTTACGCCTCGACCGCGTGGTTCTTGCGGTTCCAGCGGATCGAGGACCAGAACGAGATGCCGATCAGCGTCGCGCCGCCCAGGCCGGTGATGACCTCGGGGATATGCACCAGCGGCTGCACGAACATGATGACCGACAGCGCGATGATGGCATAGAAGGCGCCATGTTCGAGGAAGCGGTATTCGGCCAGCGTGCCGCGCTCGACCAGCATGATGGTCATCGAGCGCACATACATGGCGCCGATACCCAGACCGATAGCGATGACGAACAGGTTATGGGTCAGCGCAAAGGCACCGATCACGCCGTCGAAGCTGAAGGACGCGTCCAGCACTTCCAGGTAAAGGAAGGCGCCGATGCCGCCCTTGGCGCCGGCCTGCATCGCCTCTTGCGAGCTGTCCAGCAGGCCGCCCAACACCTCGACCAGCAGGAAGGTCAGAAGGCCCCAGATCGCGGAATGGAAGAACACCTGCGAATCGGCGCCTTCGAGGAAGCGCGAGAAGATCAGCACCGTGACCAGCACCACCGCGACCTCGATGCCGCGGACGGTGGCATAGCGCTGCATGCGGCGCTCGAGCCAGCGCACCCAATGCACGTCCTTCTCGTGGTCGAAGAAGAAGCTGAGGCCGACCATCATCAGGAAGGTGCCGCCGAAGGCCGCGATGGGCAGGTGCGCGTCATGCATGATGCGCGAATATTCGTCGGGCTGGCTTGCGGCCAGGACCATCGCCTGCCAGGGGCCGATATTGGCGGCAACGACCACGATGAGCAGCGGAAAGACGATCCGCATGCCGAAGACGGCGATCAGGATGCCCCAGGTCAGGAAGCGGCGCTGCCACTTCGGGGTCATCTCCTTCAGCTTGTTGGCGTTGACGATGGCGTTGTCGAAGGAAAGCGAGATTTCCAGCACCGCCAGCACGGCACAGATGAAAAAGATCGTCAGCGTGCCGCCGACGGTCCCGGTGGTCTGCCATCCCAGCACCGCGCCCAAGGCCAGGCCAAGCACGGTGACGATGAAAGACCACTTGAAATAGTGCAGGGTCGGACGATGGGTTCCATTCGTCGAGCCCCCCGCGGACGGGTTGTTTCCTTGCTGCATGTCAGAACATGTCCAGGCGGCTGGTCAAAGATCGATGCCGACATCACGGACGTGCCGCCACGTCCGCCAGAGGGGCCCGGCCATCAAACTGCGTTCACGAAGACGCGAACGGCCAAAAGATGGCGAATCCGGATCACGATTGCAAGAGCTCCGTATCGCTTGCGGCATTTTCTTGCGCGGACCGGGCCGGCACCAGCGCCGGCAGGGTGATGCGCGCCAGCAGGCCGCGCCCGCCGGCCCCCTCGTCCAGCACCAGCCGGCCGCCGAACAGGCCGGCGATCTCCAGCGCCACCGGCAGGCCCAGGCCCATGCCCGGCCCCGAGGTCTCGCCCCGGGCGAATCGGCTGACGGCGGCGGCGCGCGCCTCGGCCGGGATGCCGGGGCCGTTGTCCTCGACCTCCAGCACCGCGTCGCCGGCCTCGCGCCGGACGCGCACCGTCACCACCGCCGCGCGGCCGGCATGCAAAAGCGCGTTCGAGATCAGGTTGCTCAGCGCCTCGCCCATCAGCAGCGGCTCGGCCCGGACCGTGACCGGCCCCTCGCCCTCGAAGCCCAGGTCGATGCCGGCCTCGGCGGCGGCGGGGATGTGCTCGGCGGTCAGGTCGCGGGCCAGCGCCGCCAGGTCCAGCGGCGCGGCCAGCGCGGCGCCCTCGGCGGTATCGACCCGGGCCAGCAGCAGCAGTTGCGCCAGGATGCGCTCGGCATGGGCGACGGCTGCGTCGCCCTTGGCCGCGGCGGCCTGCGCCTCGGGCAGGGTCGCGGCCCGCGCCGCCAGCGCCAGCTGGGTGCGCACCACGGTCAGCGGCGTGCGCAGCTGGTGCCCGGCATTGCCGGTAAAGTTGCGCATCCCGTCCAGCGCCGCACCCAGCCGCCGCATGAAGCCGTTCACCGTGCCGACCAGCCCGCGCACCTCGGACGGCACCGGCGTCTCGATCGGGCTCAGGTCGTCGGGGCTGCGCGCGGCGATCTCCTCGCTCAGCCGATAAAGCGGGCGCAGGGACAGCGTCACCGCGATCCAGACGATCAGCGCCGCACCGGCGATCATCAGCACCAGCCGCAGGGCCGAGCGCATCAGGATCGCCCGCGTCAGCTCGCGCCGGGCATTGGTGGTCTCGGCCACGGTGACGACGAAGGGCACCTCGTCGATGCCGGTCGAGGCGGCGCGGGCCAGGCTGGCGACCCGCACCGGCTCGCCCCGGAACACGTCATCGGCATAGGCCGGCCCACCGCCCGGCCGCGCCGGCGCCATCGGCAGGTCGCCATAGCCGGTGACGATATGGCCGGGCGGGCCGTCCACGCGATAGAACACCCGGTCCTGCGCGGCGGAGCTCAGCATCTCCAGCGCGCCATAGGGGATTTCGATGGCGATGCGGCCCTGATCGTCCAGCGAGGCGCGCTCGGCGATCACCAGCGCCGAACCGGCCAGCACCCGGTCGGCCAGCGCATTGGCCATGCGCACCGCCTCGCGCCAGGTGTCGATCAGCGCCGCGGTTCCCAGCACCAGCGTTCCCATGAGCAGCCAGCCAAGCAGCCGGCGGCGCAGGGAAAACGGCCGCCGGATCACGGCGCCGCCCGGTCGAGGAAATAGCCGATGCCGCGCGCCGTCCTGACGGTCAGCCCCGCCGGCGCCAGCCGCTTGCGCAGCCGGCTGACATATTGCTCGATGGCATTGGCGGACAGGTCATCCTCCAGCGAGGTCAGCGACTGCACGATCGATTCGCGCGCCACCACCTTGCCGGCGCGCATGATCAGCAGCTCCAGCAGCCCGCGTTCGCGCGCCGGCAGGTCCAGCGGCTGGCCCGCCAGCAGAAAGCTGCGCGCGGTCTGGTCCAGCACCAGATCGCCGAAGCTGACCGTGGAGTTGCGCAAGCCCGCCTGACGGCGCAGCAGCGAGCGGATGCGGGCCTCGAACTCGCCGATGTCGAAGGGCTTCACCATGTAGTCGTCGGCGCCCAGGTCCAGCCCGCGCACCCGCTCCTCGGGCGCGCCGCGCGCGGTCAGGATCATCACCGCCGCCGGGTTGCGCCGCGCCCGCATGGCGCGCAGCACCTCCAGCCCGTCCATCTGCGGCAGGTTCAGGTCCAGGATCACCAGATCGAAACTTTCCGCCGCCGCCAGCGCCTCGGCCGAGGCGCCGTCATGCACCACGTCCACTGCATAGCCCGATTGCCGCAAAAGCGCGGTCAGCCCCTCGGCCAGCGACAGATTGTCCTCGACAAGCAGGATGCGCATGGTTCCCCCCTTCCGCCCGCAGCCTAGCGGGGCGGCGCAGGCTTGTGAACGGGCTGCCGCTTTGGCAAAGTCGCCCATCATGCGCCTGCTCGCCCGCCTCATGCCAGCCATCGCCGCAGCACTTGCGCTGTGGCCGGGCGGGGCATCGGCGCAGGTGACGCTGTTTCCCGCCCCGGCCGGCGACGGGCGTGAGCTGTCGGTCTATTCCTCGCTCGACGACGATCTGGCCGCACCGCTGATCGCCGCCTTCCAAAGCCGTCATCCCGGCGTCGCCGTGCGCTACGAGAACCTGCTGACGACCGAGCTTCACGACCGCATCGTTGCCGAGACGCAGGCGGGCGGCGGCACGGCGGATTTCGCCTTTTCCTCGGCCATGGACTTGCAGGTCAAGCTGGCCAATGACGGCTTCGCCCGGCCGGTCGAGACGCCGGACACCCCCGACTGGCCCGGCTGGGCGAACTGGCGCGACACCGCCTATGCGCTGACCTTCGAGCCGGCGGTCTTTGCCTATCACAAGCCCAGCTTCGCCAGACAGGAACCGCCCGCCACCCGCGCCGACCTGATGCAATGGATGGCCGAGCACCCGGACGAGGCGCAGGGCCGGATCGGCACCTATGACGTGGCGCGCTCGGGCGTGGGCTATCTGTTCCTGGCCCGCGACCAGGAGCTTTATCCCGGCATCTGGTCGGTGGTGCAGGCGATGGGCCAAGCGGGCGTGCAGCAATTCCCGACCTCGGCCGAGCTGCTGGAGCGGATCGCCGACGGACGGCTGGCGGTGGGCTACAACCTGCTCGGCTCCTATGCCGCCGACTGGGCGCGCCGGCATCCCGACGTGGGGGTGATCCTGCCCCGCGACTTTACCGTGGTCGTCTCGCGCGTGGCGCTGGTGCCGGCGGCGGCCCGCCAGCCCGGGCTGGGCGCGGATTTCCTGGCCTTCCTGATGTCGCCCGAGGGGCAGAGCCTGCTGTCGCGCACCCTGCGGCTTTCGGCCGTCAGCCTTGAGGTCGCGGGCCAGCCCGGCCCGGCGGGCGGCATGCAGGACCTGGCGGGGCTGCGGCTGAAACCGGTGCCGGTCAGCCCCGGGCTTCTGGCCTATCTGGACCAGGCGACGCGGGCCAGGCTGCTGGCGCGCTGGAACAAGGCGCTGGCCGGAGAATAATTTTCGCCGCGATGTCAGGTCCATGACAGCTTTCTGTGCTGGAAAGGCACGGGGCCCGCCTGCGTGCGGGCCTGCGGAGGACGCCCGCATTCCGGGAGAGATGCGGGCCAGAGCCAGAAAATACGGATAACGGGACCGGCGCAGATGCGTCCGGCCGATGCGGAGGAAGACCATGAAGCAATTCGTTCTCGCCAGCCTGTTCGCGGCCGCCACGGCCCTGCCGGCCATGGCCGATTACACCATCATCGCCCCGGCCAATCCCGGCGGCGGCTGGGACCAGACCGCGCGCACCATGCAGACCGTGCTGCAAGAGGAAGGCATCTCGAAATCGGTGCAGGTGCAGAACGTGCCCGGCGCCGGCGGCACCATCGGCCTGGCCCAATTCGCCAGCCAGAACAAGGGCAATCCCAGCGCGCTGATCGTCGGCGGCTATGTGATGGTCGGCGCCATCCTGACCAACAATTCGCCCGTCTCGCTCAAGGACGTGACGCCCATCGCGCGGCTGACCGGCGAATACGAGGCGATCGTGGTTCCCGCCGCCTCGCCCATCCAGGACATCGCCGGGCTGATCGAGGCGCTGAAGGCCGATCCCGGCGCGGTCAGCTGGGCGGGCGGCTCGGCCGGCGGCACCGACCATATCGCCGTGGGCCTGATCGCCAAGGCGGCCGGCGTCGATCCGACCAAGATCAACTACATCGCCTATTCCGGCGGCGGCGAGGCGCTGGCGGCGATCCTGGGCAACCAGGTGACGGCCGGCATCTCCTCGCTGGGCGAGTTCGAGGCGCAGATCCAGGCCGGCACGCTGCGCCTGCTGGCCGTGACCGCGCCCGAGCGGCTCGAGGGCGTCGATGCCCCCACCCTGCAAGAGGCCGGTCTGGACGTGGTGCTGGAGAATTGGCGCATGGTCGCCGCCGCGCCGGGCCTGTCGGACGAGCAGAAGGCCCAGGTTACCGCCGATATCGAGAAGATGGCCAAGTCGGAAAACTGGCAAAAACAGCTGTCCGACAAGGGCTGGATGGACACCTATCTGGCCGGTCCCGATTTTGAGGCCCAGCTTGAACAGGACGTGACCTCGACCGAGGCGATCCTCAAGGACATCGGTCTGGTGAAATGAGCGTCAATCGCCATGAACCGCCGCGCCGCCGGGATACGGCGGCGCTGATCATCGCCGCCGGGCTGGTGGTGATCGGCGGCGTGATGCTGTGGGACAGCGCACGCCTTGCCGATCTGGGCGGCTATTCCGGCGTCGGCCCCGCCAGCGTGCCGCGCGTCGTCGGCTTCGCGCTGATGGGCCTTGCGGCCTGGACCGCCATCGAGGCGCTGCGCGGCGATTTCCCCCAACGCGCGCCGCAGAACGCCCCGCCGGTCCTGTGGATCGTGGCGGGTCTGGCGGCGCAGCTGATGCTGCTGCATGTCGCGGGCTTTTCCATCGCGACCGGCATCCTCTTCGCCTTTACCGCGCGGGCCTTCGGCAAGCGCAACCTGGCGATGACCATTCCCATCGGCATCGTCTTCGCCTTCGTGGTCTGGGCGATCTTCTCGCAACTTCTGATGCTGCACCTGCCCGCCGGGCCGCTTGAGCATCTGATCTTTCCGCGGGGCTGAGCGATGAGCGCGTTCGAATTCCTGATGCAGGGGCTCGGCACCGCCGCTGACCCGATGATGCTGCTTTACGCGCTGATCGGCGTGACGCTGGGCACCGCCGTCGGCGTCCTGCCCGGCATCGGCCCGGCGCTGACCGTGGCGCTGCTGCTGCCCGTCACCTACCGGCTGGACCCGGCCGGCTCGCTCATCATGTTCGCCGGCATCTATTACGGCGGCATGTATGGCGGCTCGACCACCTCGATCCTGCTGAACACGCCGGGCGAAAGCGCCTCGATCATCACCGCGCTGGAAGGCAACAAGATGGCCCGCAAGGGGCGCGGCGGACCGGCGCTGGCCACTGCCGCCATCGGCAGCTTCATCGCCGGTCTGATCGCGACGCTGCTGCTGGCCTTCCTGGCGCCCAGCATCGTCAAGCTGGCGCTGGTCTTCGGCCCGCGCGAATATTTCGCGCTGATGGTGCTGGCCTTCGTCACCGTCTCGGCCGCGTTCGGTGATTCGGCGCTGCGCGGGCTGACCTCGCTGTTCCTGGGCCTGGCGCTGGCCTGCGTCGGCATCGACCAGCTCACCGGCCAGGCGCGGCTGTCCTTCGGCGTGCCCGAACTGCTGGACGGAATCGAGGTCACCACCATGGCCGTCGCCATGTTCGCCGTGGGCGAAGCGCTGTTCATCGCCGGCCAGCGCGTGCAGGTCGAGGACGAGGTGACCGCCGTCAAGGGCTCGATCTGGATGAACCGCCGCGACTGGGCGCGGTCGTGGAAGCCCTGGCTGCGCGGCACCTTCATCGGCTTTCCCATCGGCGCCATGCCGGCGGGCGGGGCCGAGATCGGCACCTTCCTGTCCTATGCCACCGAAAAGAAGCTGACCAAGCACCCCGAGGAATTCGGCAACGGCGCCATCGAGGGCGTCGCTGGTCCCGAGGCCGCGAACAACGCCTCGGCCGCCGGCACGCTGGTGCCCTTGCTGACGCTGGGCCTGCCGACCTCGGCCACGGCGGCGATCATGCTGGCCGGTTTCCAGCAGTTCGGTCTGCAACCCGGCCCGCTGCTTTTCGCGACCAACCCGACGCTGGTCTGGGGACTGATCGCCTCGCTGCTGATCGCGAACGCGATGCTGCTGGTGCTGAACCTGCCGCTGATCGGGCTGTGGGTAAAGCTGCTGACGGTGCCGAAACCCTGGCTTTACGCCGGCATCCTGCTGTTCGCGACGCTGGGCACCATCGGCGCCAACCCCTCGGCCTTCGAGCTGGGGATGCTCTTGGCCTTCGGCGTGCTGGGCTATGTGATGCGGCTGTTCGGCTATCCGATCGCGCCCATCGTCGTCGGCCTGATCCTGGGCCCGATGGCCGAGCAACAGCTGCGCCGGGCGCTGTCGATCAGCCAGGGCGACTGGACCACGCTGGTGCAATCGCCCATCGCCGCCGTGCTTCTGGGCATCGCCGCGCTGGCGCTGATCGTGCCGCTGATCCTGCGCGCCCGCGGCAAGGGCGAAGTCCTGAGCCAACTGGCCGGCGAGGAAGACTGACCGAAAGAACCGCCCCGGCCCCGCAAGGGCCGGGGCCTGCCATGTGCTGGCGGCATGGCCGCCTTGCCCTTTTGCCGCGTTGCGGCAAGGCTGCGCAGAGCCCATCTGTCTGTCATCGGAAACGATCTACAGACAGGCAGAAAAATGCACCGCGCTTATCATTCCATCGCCTCGGCCCTCTCGACCCTGCGGGCCGCCATCGCCGTCGCCTCGGCGACAGAAGCGCATCGCCACCCCGCCGCCGCCGACCTCCGCCGCCTGGGCATCGACGCGACGAAATTCAACGCGATCCACCTCTGATCCGCCCGTCGCTCCGGTACTGACCGCACCAGAGCCGGCCCCACCCCGTCCGTCCGCTTGCCTCGCGCCCCTCGCTTGGGGACGCGCGGCAGAGCGGTTCACCACAGATGGCGGCGCAATGCGTCGCCTTCCTGCGAAGGGCTGGCCGTGTCGCTGCGCGTGTCGGCCACGCCGATGTCGCGCAACAGATGCTCCGGCAGATCGGCCAGCGCCTTGCGCGTCGCGGGATGGTCCAGCGCCGCCATGCGGTCGATACAGGGCGATAGGCTGGGCTTATCGCGACGCAGCACACCGAAAAGCAGCCGGGTCAGGCCCGGCAGGAAGGGGCGTTGGCGCTCGCATACGGAATTATTGGACATTTTTGCCCTCCTTTCGGTGATCATGGTTGATCCACGACCCGATCATGCTAGGTTTCCGCGGCAATGACCAACAAAGCCTCGGCAAGCACATATAAGGCAGGCTTATGTCCATTCCTCCGCTCGCCGCCCTGCGCGCCTTCGAGGCGGTGGCGCGGCATCTGAGCTTCACCCGCGCCGCCGAGGAACTGGGCATGACCCAGGCCGCCGTCAGCTATCAGATCCGCCTGCTGGAGGAACGGCTGGCCACGCCGCTATTCCTGCGCAAGCCGCGCGGGATCGTGCTGACCGAGACCGGGGCGCTGTTCGCCCGGCCGACCATCGACGCCTTCGACATGCTGCGCGAGGCCTATGCCGACCCTTCGGCGGATTCGGTCTCGACCCTGTCGATCTCGACCGTGCCGACCTTTGCCGGGGCCTGGCTGTCGCCGCGGCTGGGCAAGTTCCAGATGAACCACCCGAACCTGGCCGTGCGGCTGGAGACCAGCGACAATCTGGTCGATTTCGGGCGCGAAGACATCACCGTCGCCATCCGCGCCGGCGAGGGCGGCTGGCCGGGGGTCGAGGAGCATTGCCTGATGCCCATCGAATACACGCCCATGCTGTCGCCCGAACTGGCGAAAAAGCATGAGCTGCGCGAACCGGCCGACCTGCTGAAGCTGCCGCTGCTGGACCGCGTGGACCCGAACTGGGCGGTCTGGATGCGCGAGGCAGGGGTGGATTTCTGGGAAACCCCGCCCCGGCCGGGGCTGACGCTTTCGACCGACCTGCACGAGGCGCGGGCGGCGCTGGAAGGTTACGGCGTCGCGCTGCTGACGCCACGCTTCTTCCGCTTCGAGCTGGCGACGGGCAGCCTGATCCAGCCCTTTCCGCTGGTGGCGAAGAACGGCCGCAGCTTCTGGCTGGTCTATCCCAAGGGCCGCCGCAACCGTCCCGCGATCCGCAAGTTCCGCGCCTTCCTGCTGGACGAGATCGCCCGCGATCCGGGCTAGGCCGGCTGCCCGCGCGGCATCTCGGGCAGCGGAAAGACCCGGTCATAGACGACGTTGAAGACGAAGTTGTAGACCAGATAAAAGGCCACGATGAACAGGTCCAGAAGCAGCGTCTGCCACAGCGTCATGCCCAGATACCAGGCCATCGGCGGCAAGAGCATGACCAGCAGGCCCAATTCGAACAGCACGGTATGCAGCAGCCGGTGATGCACCGCCTTGTGGACATGCCCCACCCAGCGCCGCATGGCGTGGTCGAAGCCCAGGTTGAAGACAAAGGTCCAGACCGTGGCCAGCGTCGCGGCTCCGATCCCCACCACGCCCATGTCCAGCATCGGCTTGTCGTAAAGCCAGGCGGCTGCCGGAGTGATGATCGCAAGGCCGATGATCTCGAACATCAGCGCATGCCGCACCCGGTCGGGGAAACTGCGCATCGTCATATTCCGAATCTTTCCGTTGTTTCGTGTTGCGCCGTTTCTATCTTGATTCTCCGCAGGGCAAAGTTAGCTTCCATCTGAAAACAAGATGGATCGATGACCGTATCGCTGGACCAGCTGGAAGCTTTCGTCGCCGCCGCGGAACATGGCTCGTTCTCGGCCGCCGGTCGGGCGCTGCGCAAGGCGCAGTCCGCGATCAGCACCCAGGTCTCGAATCTCGAGGACGACCTGGGCGTGATCCTGTTCAGCCGCGAGGGGCGCAATCCCGTGCTGACCCCGGCGGGCGAGCGACTGCTGGCCGAGGCCAAGGTGGTGCTGGACCGCCGCGAGCACCTGATCGGCGTCGCCGCCAGCTTCGAGGCGCATGTCGAGCACCGGCTGGTCGTCGCCATCGACGAGCTTTATCCCGAACAGCCCCTGGGCACGCTGTTCGCCGATTTCGCCGCGAACTTCCCGCATGTCGAACTGGAGCTGCTGTTTCCGATGATGGAGGATGTCAGCCGGCTGGTGCTGGACGGCAAGGCCGATATCGGCGTGATGTGGCGGCAGGAGATCCTGCCGACCGAGATCGCCTTTCACACGCTGGGCTGGGTGCCGCTGAAGCTGGTCTGCGGCAAGGACCACCCGCTGGCCAACACGGTGGTCGATTGGGAGGAGCTCAAGCGCCACCGCCAGCTGATGGTCGCGGTGCGCAGCGAGGGGCCGGAGAAGCAGCGGCTGCGCACGGCGGCCGAGGTCTGGTGGGTCGAAAGCCACTGGGTGATCCTGCAAATGGTCCGGCAGGGCATCGGCTGGGCATTGGTGCCCGACCATATCATCGAGGATTCTCCGGTCCGGGACGATCTGGTGACGCCACCGCTGCAATTCGACGGCGCCGGCTGGCCGGTGGCGCTGGAACTGGTCTGGCACAAGCAGCGGCCCAGCGGCCCGGCCGCGCGCTGGCTGCGCCAACGCTTTGCCGCCATGCGGATCAGCGGCCTGCCGGGCTTAAGCCTGGGCTAGGGCCGCGCCGGGCCGGCAAGCGCCAGCCGGCCGAGCTGGGCCAGGAAGGGCGCCTCGTCCTCGAGGCAGCGCAGGTCCAGCAGGAACTGCCCCTTGTGCACCCGGCCGATCACCGGCAGCGGTAGGGCGCGAAACGCCTGCGCGATGCGCGCGGCCGAGACGGCGCCGGTTTCCGCAAAACCCAACCCCGCGCTTGGCAGCAGGTCCACCGGCTGCGCGCCGCTGCCGATCTGGCTGAGGCAATCGACCACCCGGACCTCGGCCAGACCCGACAGCGCGGCGCGGACCGGCGGGCAAAGCCGCTCGGCCAGGGCGCGGATCTCGTCCTGCGGCCGGGTCAGCAGGCGCAGGGTCGGGATCTCGGCGCGCGCGCGCTCGGGATCGCCATGGCTTTGCAGCGTCTCGGCCAGCGCGGCCAGGATGATCTTGTCCACCCGCAGCGCCCGTTTCAGCGGATTGGCCCGCATCCGGTCCACCAGCGCGCGCGCGCCGGCGATGATGCCGCATTGCGGCCCGCCCAGCAGCTTGTCGCCGCTGAAGGTCACCGCATCGGCACCGTCGCGGATCGCCTGCCGCGCCGTCGGCTCGGGCGGCAGGCCGAAGGCGTCGAGGTCGATCAGCGAGCCGCTGCCCAGGTCGATCAGGAAGGGAATGCCGTGCCGCCGGGCCAGCGCCGCCAGATCGGCCTGCGGCACCTCGGCGGTGAAGCCCTCGATGGCATAATTGCTGGCATGGACCTTCATGAAGGCGGCGGTGTCCTCGTTCACCGCATGGGCGTAATCGCGCAGATGCGTGCGGTTGGTGGTGCCGACCTCGTGCAGGCGACAGCCGGCCCGGGCCATCACGTCGGGCACCCGGAAGGCGCCGCCGATCTCGACCAGCTCCCCGCGCGAGACGACGACCTCGCGCCCCAGGGCCAGGGTGTTGAGCATCAGCATCACCGCGGCGGCGTTGTTGTTCACCACCGTCGCCGCCTCGGCGCCGGTCAGCCGGCAGATCAGCGCCTCGACATGGCTGTCGCGGTCGCCGCGCGTGCCGCCCTCGAGGTCGTATTCCAGGTTCGTGGCGCTGACCATGGCCTGGAAGGCGGCCTCGGCGGCGCGGCGCGACAAGAGCGCGCGGCCCAGATTGGTGTGGTTGACCGTGCCGGTCAGGTTCAGCACCGGCCGCAGCGAGGGCCGGGCCTGCGCCGCCAGCCGCTCGGCGCATTCGGCCAGCACCCCCTCGCCCGCCGCCGCCTCGCCCCGGCCCGCCGCCATGCGCCGGTCCTGCAACAACCGGCGCAGCACTCCGACGACGGTGTCGCGGCCGTGATGCGCGATCAGTTCCCGCGCCTCGGCCTGGCGCAAAAGCTTGTCGATCGAGGGAAGGGCGCTGCGCGGGTCCATGGTTCTTCCGGTCTGGCGGCTCTGGTTGTCGATCAGGTCGGGCTGACGAAACCTGCACGCTCCCCCAGGTTTCGGCCATCGTCGCCGCGGATGATCGGACAGGACGGAACGATGTGCAAGGACCGCCGCAGAAACGCCGACAACCGCGCCGGCGGCACGGACATGCCGCCCGGAGCCGGCAGGCGCGAGGCCTTGACGCCTTCGGGGCGCGCGTAACCGCCCGCTTCCGCCGGCGGCATCGCCCCGGCTCAGTCGTCCACGCCGACCATCACGTCCGAAGCCTTGATTACGGCCGAGGCGCGACCGCCTTCCCGCAGGCCCAGTTCCTCCACCGCCGTATTGGTGATCGAGGCGGTCACGATCGTCCCGCCGATATCGATGCGGACATGGCTGGTGACGGCGCCCTTCACGATCTCCGTAACGGTGCCGGGCAGAACGTTCCTTGCACTCAGTCGCATGGCAGAGCCTCCAAGATATGTTGCACAGGATATATCGCCCGCGGCAAGCGCCCCGGTCAAGCGCCGCGACGGACAGCCGGGCCCCGCCGCGCCGGGCGGGGCGACGCAGGCGATAACGCCGCTGCGGGCCAGCCTCGCGCGCGAGCGGGGCAAGACGGTGATCGTGATGCTGCATGAGGTCAACTTCACCATTCCCACCGCATCGCCGCCATGCGACAGGGCCGTATCCCCGCCGCCGGCCGCCGCGCTTCCGGGTGAGCTTCACGAGATGCGATCGCGGTGCGCGAGATCTACGGGCAACGGATCGCGCTTTTCTACCGCTGACCCCTCGCGCTGCTTTTGCGGACTTCCGGCACAGCGCAAGAGGGCGATGGCAGCGGCGTGGCATAGTCATAATTGATTGGATTATTGTATGCAATCAATATGTTTTGATTTTGCCATGCAATCGGCTATATAATAGCAAAGCGCGGCCCGGAACGGCGCGGCGCGAAGCTCTCTTGAAGGAGAAGACATGGATCCGCAGAACATCCTGGCCCAGGAGACCGGCGCCACCAAGCCCGCGCTGCGGCGCGGCGCCTGCCTGAAATGCCCACGCTGCGGCCAGGGGAAACTGTTCAGGGGCTATCTCAAGGTCGCGGACCGCTGCGGGGCCTGCGGGCTGGACCTGACGCCGCAACGCGCCGATGACGGCCCGGCCTATATCGTCATCCTGGTCGTCGCGCATCTGATCGGCTTTTCGCTGGCGCCGATGTTCGGCCTGCTGGGCGACAGGCCGGCGCTGATCGCGACGATCCTCGGCCTGGCCTCGGTCGCCTTGTCGCTGGCGATGCTGCCGCCGGTCAAGGGCATGTTCGTCGCCTTCCAATGGGTCAGGGCCATGCACGGCTTCGGCCCCGGTCGCGAGGCTGTCCGGCCCTGACCGGGATCAGCCCATCCAGCCGCCGCCCGACAGGGTGTTGGCCAGGAACAGCAGGCCGGCGCGCAGCTCATCGCGCGAGATCGCGCCGCCCAGGCAAATGCGCAGATGCTCGCCCGGCTCGCCGGCCACGGTAAAGGCATCCGAAGGCATCAGCCCGATATGGCGCCCCGACATCCGGCCCATCAGCTCGGCGCGGCCGGCGCCGGCGGGCAGTTTCAGCCAGATGTTGAAGGCATGGGGCTGGGCCTCGAAGGCGAAGCCGCCAAGGACCGAGGCGGCGACCTGCTGGCGCGCCTCGGTTTCCAGCCGCAGGGCATGGCGGATGCGGTCGGCGGTACCGTCCTCGATCCAGCGCGTTGCCAGCGCCATGCAAAGCGGCGAGGGCATGACCGAGATCGCCCGCAGCGCCTGCGCCAGCGCGAAGCTCCCGCGTGCATCCGGGGTCACGCAATAGGCCAGCCGCAGCCCGGCGCCGATGCATTTCGCCAGCCCGCCGATATGCCAGGCCTGCTCCGGCGCAAGCGCCGCAAGCGGGGTGGGCGGCGAGGGCGGGACGAAGCCATAGGCGTCGTCCTCGACCAGCGGCAGGCCGCGGCGGGTGACGATCTCGGCGATCTCCAGCCGCCGCCATTCCGGCATGGTCCGCGTCGTCGGATTGTGCAGCGTGGGATTCAGATACAGCGCCTTGGGCGCATGCTCGCGGATCGCCACCTCGAGCAATTCGGGAATGATGCCGGCCTCGTCCATCTCGATCCCGACCAGGCGCAGGTCCAGCCGCGCAGCGATGGCGCGCAGACCGGGATAGGTAAGCCGCTCGCACAGCACGGTATCGCCGCCATGCGCCAGGGTGGACAGGATCGCGGTGATCGTCGCATGCGCGCCCGGGGTGACGGCGATCCGCTCCAGCCCCGGCGCCAGGCCGCGCTGGGTCAGCCAGGCCGATGCCGCCGCCTTGTCCTGCTCGCCGCCCGTGGCCGATTGATAGCGCAGCAGCGGCACCAGATTGGCCGAGACCGCCTGCAACCCCTCGCGCATCTGGCCGAGCAGTTCGGGATCGCGCAGGTCGGGCGGCATGTTCATCGACAGATCCGCCTCGCGCATGCGGCGGGGATCGGCGCTTTCGGCGGCGCGCGCAGTGCCGCGGATGAAGGTGCCGCGGCCGACATGGCTGTCCACGAGGCGCCGGGCATGCGCCTCGGTATAGGCGCGGCTGACGGTGGTGAAGTCGATGCCCAGCCGCTCGGCCAGCTTGCGTTGCGGCGGCAGGCGGTCGCCCGCCTTCAGTTCGCCGGCACGGATGCCGGCCTCGATCGCATCCGCGATTTGCAGGTAGCGGGGCCTGCCATCCGAGGCGAGAACGGGGGTCCAGAGGATCATGGGTCCGGCTGCGGGAAATATTGCTGCGGATTGTATGTATCGGATCGCTGCCCGATGCAAGCGCGGCAATGGCGGCGCGACGAAAGGAACTGCTTCGGAAAGAAGCCGGGGCATAACCCCATCGCTGCAAGGCCACGGCGGCTCTGGTTATTTTATCGCGGGCGGGCCGGGCTTGGCGCTTCGGACGATTCGCCCCAGCTGCGCCGCTGATCACCAGCGCCGCAGAGGCGCGAAAATGAATGTATCGCCAACCATGGCTTGCCGAGAACATCGTCCGGAATCCATTCAAAAATCAAGAATATATGTCTCATTGTAAGGCATTGATTATGGGCGTATGCATTTGCCAGCCACACTCACACCGGCAAGTCCCGTGACCGTGAAAGCCCCCTCTGATCCACAGGAAAGGCCCGCCCATGTCCCGACTTCCCCTTCGCAGCATCGACGACGCCCCGGCCGAAGCGCGCCCGCGCCTTGAGACCGCCCAGCAGAACAACGGCTTCCTGCCCAATCTCGTCCGTCTGCTGGCCAATGCGCCCGTGGCGCTGGAAACCTATCAGACCGTCTCGGCGATCAACGGCCGCGCCTCGCTGAGCCTGGCCGAGCGCGAGGCGGTGCAGATCACCGCCGCCGCCACCCATGGCTGCGGCTTCTGCGTCGCCGGCCACACCGCCATCGCCGAGAAGAAGGCGAAGCTGGACCCCGCCGTGATCGGCGCGCTGCGCGACACGGCCGCGGTGCCGGACGCGCGGCTGGATGCGGTGGCGCGCTTCACCAAGGCGGTCATCGCCTCGCGCGGGGCGGTCAGCGATGCCGACCTGGCCGATTTCAAGGCCGCCGGCTTCGACGATCAGGCCGCGCTGGAGGTGGTGCTGGGGGTCAGCCTGGCGACGCTGTGCAACTTTGCCAACAATCTGGGCCAGCCGGCCCTGAACCCCGAGCTTGCCGCCTATGAATGGAAAGGCGCGGTCGCGCCTGCTGCGGTGCAATGACGGCGGCGCTGCCCGACGATCTGCGCGTCTGGCTGGCCGAGGCGGCCGAGGGCATCGACCTGGGCCGGGTTCCGGCCAGCGAGATCCTGCCCCGGCTGGCCGCGGCCGGGCTGACGCGCAAGGGCGTGCCCGAGGCGATGGGCGGCACGGGCGGCGATGCGACGGATGCCGTCGTCGCCGTCACCGCCGTGGCCGAGGAAAGCCTGGCCGCGGCCTTCATGCTGTGGGGGCATCGCTGCTATACGGAATTCCTGGTCCAGACCCCGAATGCCGGCCTGCGCGACCGGCAACTGCCCGACATCCTGTCGGGACGCGTGGCCGGGGCCTCGGGCCTGTCGAACGTGATGAAGTTCCTGGCCGGGCTGGAGCCCTTGCAGATCACCGCGCGCCAGGATGGCGAGGAGCTGGTCCTGGACGGCAAGCTGCCCTGGGTGACGAACCTGCGCAGTGCCGGCTTTCACGTCGCCGCCGCCGCCGACCGGGCCGAGGGCGGGCCGGCGATGATCGTGGCGCTGTCGCATGACGATCCGGGCCTGACCCGCAGCGACGACCTGTCGCTGATGGGCATGCGCTCCTCGGACACGGCGGCGATCAGGCTGGAAGGCGTGCGCATCCCGCAGGGCCGCATCCTTGCCGCCAATGCGCAGGACTGGCTGCCGGGGGTGCGGCCGCTGTTCATGGCGTTGCAATGCGGCATGTCGATCGGCCTGGCCCGCCGGGCGCTGGCCGAGGCCGAGGCTTATGCCGGCGCCGGCCGCAACGTGCTGGCCGCCGACATCGCCGCCGAGCACGAAAAGCTGGCCGCCGAGACCGAAGCGCTGTTCGCCGGCCTGCGGGGCGGCAGCTTTGCCGCCAATTGCGCGCCGCTGTTCCGGCTGCGCATCCGGCTGGCCGAGATCGTCACCGCCGCCACCACGCTGGAATTGCAGGCCGGCGGCGGGCGCTGCTACCTGGCCGAGCCCGGCCGCGACTTCGCCCGCCGCTGGCGCGAGGCCGCCTTCATCCCGGTCATCACCCCCAGCATCGTGCAGCTGCGCACCGTGCTCGCGGCCGCGAAAGAGGCCGCATGACCACCCCGGAGGCCCGGCCCGTGCTGCGCGCCATCGAGGTGGCGCTGCGCTATCCCGACGCGCCGGCGCCGGTGCTGGCAGGGTTCAGCCTCGATCTGGCGCCGGGCGAGGTGGTCGCGCTTCTGGGCCCCAGCGGCGTGGGGAAATCCAGCCTGCTGAAGGTTCTGGCCGGCTTGCAGCCCCCCGACTCGGGGCGCATCGAAATGGAGGGCGCCGTCTTGAACGGCGTCCATCCGCGCCTTGCCATGGCCTTCCAAAGCCCCGGACTGCTGCCCTGGCTGGACCTGGAAAGCAATGTCGCCTTCGGCCTGGACTTCAAGCGCCAGCCCCGCCTGTCGGCCGCGGAGCGGCGCGAGCGCATCGACCGCGCCATCGCCGAGGTCGGGCTGAGCCATGCCCGCCACTTGCGCCCCGCCGCGCTGTCGGGCGGCATGGCGCAGCGCGCGGCGCTAGCCCGCTGCCTGGCGCGCAAGCCGCAGGTGCTGCTGCTGGACGAGCCCTTCGGGGCGCTGGACGAGGTGACGCGCGCCGACATGCAGGACCTGCTGGTCAAGGTCGTGGCCGATTACCAGACCGCCGCGGTGCTGGTCACCCATGACATCGACGAGGCGCTGCTGGTCTCGGACCGCATCATCCTGCTGGGCGGCAGCCCGGCGGGCAAGATCGGCGAATGGCGCATCGACCTGCCGGCCCCGCGCGAGGACCATCTGGCCGAACTCGGCCGCATCCGCATCGACATCGTCGGCACGCTGCGCAGCGTGACCCGGCGCCACTGAAGGAGCCTTACATGCCGACCGAAGACAGCCTGTTCTCGCGCCGCGACATCATGCGCCTGTCGGCGCTGCTGACGGCCTCGGGCGCCCTGCCCTTCCTGCGCGCCCGCGCCGCCCGCGCCCAGGACCCCGACGAGCCGGTCCGCATCGGCTACCTGCCGATCACCGACGCCACGCCGCTGCTGGTCGCCCATGGCAGGGGCTTCTTCGAGGCCGAGGGGCTGAAGGTCGAAAAGCCCGTGATGTTCCGCGGCTGGTCGCAGATCGTCGAGGCCTTCCTGGCCGGCCAGGTCAATGTCGTGCACCTGCTGTCGCCGATCACCGTCTGGGCGCGCTATGGCAGCCAGACCCCGGCCAAGGTGGTGGCCTGGAACCACACCTCGGGCTCGGCGCTGACGGCGGCGAACGACATCGGCTCGGTCGCGGATCTGGGCGGCAAGACCGTGGCGATCCCCTATTGGTATTCGATCCACAATGTCGTCTTGCAGCGGCTGCTGCGGGAAAACGGGCTGAAGCCGGTGACCTCGGGCACGCCCGCCGCGGATGAGGTGGCGTTGTCGCTGATGTCGCCCGCCGACATGGTGCCGGCGCTGGCCGCCGGGCAGATCGCCGGCTATATCGTCGCCGAGCCCTTCAACGCCGCGGCCGAGATCAACGGCATCGGCAAGGTGCTGCGCTTTACCGGCGACGTGTGGCGCGACCATGCCTGCTGCCTGGTGTTCATGCACGAGGACCATCTGACCAACCGCCCGGAATGGTCGCAGAAAGTGGTGAACGCCATGGTCAAGGCCCAGCTCTGGACCCGCGACAACCGGGCCGAGACGGCGCAGCTGCTGTCCTCGGCCGATGCGCAGAAATACACGCCCCACAGCCCCGAGATCCTGGCCCGGGTGCTGACGCCCTCGGAGGCCGACATCCAGGGCTATGTGGAAAGCGGCGCCATCCGTCATCCCGACTGGCGCGACCGGCGCATCGACTTCCAGCCCTATCCCTTCCCCTCCTATACGGAGGAGCTGGTGCGGATGCTGAAGGACACCCAGGTCGCGGGCGAGCGCGGCTTCCTCGACGCGCTGGAGCCGGGCTTCGTCGCCGGCGACCTGGTCGACGACAGCTTCGTGCGCAAGGCGCTGGAGGGCATCGGCGGGCTGCCGGCCTTCGGCCTGGCCGAGGGCTGGACGCGGCAGGAGGTCATCGAGGCGTGACCGGAACGCAAGCCGCAGCGCAGGGCCGCCCGGCGCGGCTGGGCGCCCTGTTCCTCGGCCTGGCCGGGCTTGCCCTGCTGGTCGCCGCCTGGTGGCTCGCCACCGACGTGCTGGCCGCCGAAGGCAGCTTTGCCAGGCGCTTTTCGCCGACCAGCACCTTCCCGGCGCTGATCGGGCTGCTGGGCGGGTCGGACCTGTGGACCCATGTCGCGGTCAGCCTCAAGCGGGTGCTGGTCGGGCTGGCGGCGGCGCTGCTGGTGGGCGTGCCGCTGGGCCTGCTGGTGGGCGCCTCGCGGCTGGCCGAGGCGGCGACCACGCCGGCCTTCCAGTTCCTGCGCATGATCTCGCCGCTGTCCTGGATGCCGGTGGCGGTGATGCTGTTCGGCGTGGGCGACAAGCCGATCTATTTCCTGCTGGCCTTTGCCGCGGTCTGGCCGATCCTGCTGAACACCGCCGCCGGCGTGCGGCAGCTGAACCCGCAATGGCTGCTTCTGTCGAAAAGCCTGGCCGCGACGGGGTGGGAGACGCTGTCGCGGGTGATCCTGCCCGGCGTGCTGGGTCAGGTGGTGACCGGGCTGCGCCTGGCCATCGGCATCAGCTGGATCGTGCTGGTGCCCTGCGAGATGCTGGGCGTGCAGGCGGGCCTGGGCTATTTCATCCTCGATACCCGCGACCGGCTGGCCTATGACCAGTTGATGGCCGTGGTGCTGGTGATCGGCGTGATCGGCTATCTGCTGGACAGCCTGGCCCGCGCCGTGATCCGTCGCGTGGGGCCGGCGTGAGGGTCGCGGCGGATCGGCCGCCCCGTCAAGGCCGGCTGCGCGCGCTCAGGACCGGTCTCGGGATCGGCCCCCGCAATGCCCGGCGGAAGTCCCACAGGAAAAGCGCCCATCCCGCCATCCAGCACAATGTCGCAAGGGGCAGCAGCACCGTGTAACCGCTCGCGCCGGCGCAGCACATCAGCAGGCGGGTCAGCACCGACAGGTTGACCAGGCAAAAGGCGCCGCCGAGCCGGCGCGACACGCAAAGCCGTGTCCCCTGCCGGACCATGGCCGCCCGCGCCATGATCGCAAGCATCATCGTGCCCATGGCCCCCATGGTGAGGGCGTGCAGGGCCGTCGCGGCATCGAGACCGAGCGGCAGAACCTGCGACATGCCCGCCAGGATCAGCCCAAGCGGCAGCCAGAGCCAGGCCAGATGCAAAAGCAGCAGCGCCGGATAGCGGGCGCTGCGCCAGCTCCGCCAGGCCAGAATGCGGGCCAGTTGCAGCAGCCCCGAGACGACGAGAAGCGCCCCGGCAAGCCCGGGCGTCCCAAACGCCGCCATGGCCGCCAGCAAGGCCAGCAAGGCGGCGGCCGCCAGCCAGCGCGGGTCGGCGAAGGGCGGATCGTCCGGGGATGCCGCGAGCCGATGGCGGGTGAAGGCGGCAACGGCGCGGCCGCCGACAAGGCTGATCAGCAGCGCAAAGAACAGCGGCGCCAATTGCGGCGCGCCGCCTTGGGCCACGGCACCGAAACCGCCCGTCGCGCCTGTTGCGAGGCAGCCGAGAACGAAGGGGGCAAGCGCAAGCGGCATCTTGCGCCAGGCCTTGGCCCTTGCGACCTGCTGCGAAAGCAGGCCGCCCAGGACGACGAAATAGGCCGCGCCGGCAATGGAGCCCCATGGCGGGGGCATTTCAAGGGCAAAGGCCAGCCGCCCGGCGAACCATAGCGCCACCATGATCGCGGTTGTGGCGGGCGCGACCCGCGGCCGCCCCGTCCATGCCGGCAGCGCGGTCAGCAGATAGCCCCCGACGGCCGCCCCGCCCATGCCGAACAGCAACTCGTGCCGGTGCCACGAGACCGGGTCGGCGACCAGCCCCGAGGGCGCCAGCCAGGCTGACGGCACCAGAACCGCCCATAGCCCGGCGAGAAGGAACAGCGGGCGATGCGGCGCCAGCCACAGCTCTTGGGTCGGATAGCAAAGCATCGGCGGCCGGCATGGTTGCGTGAAGGCATGGGCGAGCCATCCCGGTTCCTGATCTGCATGCCGGCAGGGAGCCTTGTCCATGGGCGACAGGCATCCGCCGGCATGCCAGGACCTTTTGTCGCAAACCGCGGCCCGGCGGGGCACGGGATTACCGGCGCCGGCGCCGTGCCATGCGCCCCTGACGCGCAAGGCCGTGCGGCGCGTTGTCCGTCGCCTCCTGACGCCGCGGCAGCGCCACCTCTTCCGCAAGCTTGGGAAACGGATCGACCCGGTTCGGCAGGGCCATGGCGTCCACGAAAAGCTGCTGGAAATGCGGCTCCAGCGCGGTCTCGATCTTTTCGATGCGCCGAACCGTCCGCTCGATCTCGCGCCGGTGGCCACGGTTGAGCAGCGCCATCATCGCACCGGTTCCGGCGGCGTTGCCGACGGCCCGGACCTCGGACAGCGCGCAATCGGGGATCAGCCCCAGCACCATGGCATATTTCGGGTCGATGAACGCGCCGAAGGCGCCGGCCAGACGGATCGTGTCCACCTGGGTCACGCCCTGCTTTTCCATCAGCAACCGGATGCCGGCGTAAAGCGCCGCCTTGGCAAGCTGGACGGCGCGCAGGTCGTTTTGCGTGACGGCAATGCGGGGCTGGCCCTCATGCAGCAGGTAAGCGAAGGTGCGGCCGTTCGCGACGATGCGCGGGCTGCGCGAGGCCAGCGTGCCGTCGATGGCACCGTCCGCCGAGACGATGCCGGAAAGATACATC
Organism: Paracoccus sp. MKU1; assembly: GCF_001447385.1. Classification (GTDB taxonomy): domain Bacteria; phylum Pseudomonadota; class Alphaproteobacteria; order Rhodobacterales; family Rhodobacteraceae; genus Paracoccus. Next base: position 48,165 of record NZ_LLWQ01000196.1, read on the forward strand.
TCGGCCACCGCCTCGATGATCGCCGAGCCGCAGATGCCGGTAACGCCGAGCCTTGCCGCATCCGCGCCGAAACCCGGCTCGTCGGACCACAGCTCGGAGCCGATGATGCGCAAGCGCGGCTCCAGCGTCTCGCGGTCGATCCTGACCCGCTCGATGGCGCCGGGGGCGGCGCGCTGGCCGCAGGAGATCTCCGCGCCCTCGAAGGCCGGGCCGGTGGGCGACGAGGCGGCGACGATCCGGCCGCTATTGCCCAGCACGATCTCGGCATTGGTGCCGATATCGACCAGAAGCATCATCCGGCCCTGGCGGTGCGGCCCCTCGGCCAGCGTGGCACCGGCGGCATCCGCCCCGACATGGCCGGCGATGCAGGGCAGCAGATAGGCCCGCGCGCCCGCATTGGCCCGCAGGCCGAGTTCGGCCGCCGTCGTGTGAACCGCGCCGGACACGGCCAGCGCGAAGGGCGCCTGGCCCAGCTCGGTCGGGTCGATGCCCAGGAACAGGTGATGCATGATCGGGTTGGCGACGAAAACCGTGTCGAGGATGTCGCCGGCATCGACGCCGCCCTGGGCGCAGGCCCGGCCGATCAGCCCGTTGACGGCCTCGCGCACCGCCCGGGTCATCGCCTCGCACCCGTCCGGGTTCATCATCACATAGGAAACGCGGCTCATCAGATCCTCGCCGAAGCGGATCTGCGGGTTCGCGGCGCCCGCGGATGCGACCACGCGGCCCGACAGCAGCGAAACCAGGTGCAGCGCGATGGTGGTGGAGCCGATGTCGCAGGCGATGCCGTAAGCCTGGTTGTGCAGGCCCGGCCAGAGGGCGAGGATTTCGGGACGCTCCGCCTCCTCGTCCTGATGGATGGCGACGGTGACGCCCCAGTTGTCCTTGCGCAGCATCTTCTGCACCTGCGGCATCAGCCGCAGCGGCACGGCCGGGTCGCGGATGCCCCAGTCGCGGGCCAACGCCGCCTTCAGCCGGTCCAGATCGCCCAGCGGCTGCTGCATGTCGGGCTGGTCCACCTCGACATAGCAGAGCCTGACCGCCGGCTCGCGCCGGATGGTGCGGTCGCTGGCGGCCTTGCGGATCACCTGCGCGTCGACGACCGTATCCTGCGGCACGTCGATCACCAGATCGCCCCGGATGGTGGCCGAACAAGCCAGCCGCCTGCCTTCCGGCAGGCCGCGGATGCGGTCGTATCGCGCCTCCTTCTCGCCCCTGGGCGAGATGTGGTCCCGGGACGAGGTGATGCCGAACTTGGCAAAACGGCCTTCCTGCACCGCGATCTGGCAGCGCCCGCAGGTGCCGCGGCCGCCGCAGACGCTTTCGACAGGAACGCCCAGCTGGCGCGCGGCCTCCATGAGACCGGTGCCGACCGGAAAGCGCCCGCGCTTGCCGGAGGGCATGAACAGGACCAGCGGGTCCTTGGGGCCGGAGGGGGCGGCCATGGCGTCCCCGCCGCCTTCAGCCCTGCGCGCCCAGACGCGCGGCGCGGCCGCCGCGCCGGCGCGCGCCGGCCTCCGGCGATGCCGCGGCGGGGGTCGCGTGTTCGCCCGGCTTGAAATCCTTATAGGTGCGGATCCAGGTCGCACAGTCCCTGTCAGCCCCGGCAAGCACGTCGGCGGCGCGCACGGCCTCCATTTCCTGCGGGCGGCAGGGGTTCATGATGGCGCTGGTCATGCCCGCGCCGATCACCATGGGGATGAAGCCGGCATTGATGCCGTGGCGATGCGGCAGGCCGAAAGAGATGTTGGACAGGCCGCAGGTCGTGTTCACCTGCAATTCCTCGCGCAGCCGGCGCAGCAGCGCAAAGACCTGGCGGCCCGCATCGCCCAGCGCGCCGATCGGCATCACCAGGGGATCGACCACCACGTCCTCGGGCCTGATGCCGTGATCCATGGCGCGCTGCACGATCTTTTTCGCCACCGCGAATCGCACGTCCGGGTCCATGGAAATGCCGGTCTCGTCGTTCGAGATGGCGACGACCGGGACGTCGTATTTCCGCGCCAGCGGCAGGATCGCCTCCAGCTTTTCCTCCTCGCCGGTGACCGAATTGATGAGCGGCCGGCCCTTGGCGACCTTCAGCCCGGCCTCGATGGCCGCCGTGACCGAGGAATCGATGGCCAGCGGGACGTCCACCAGATCCTGCACGATCTGGAGCGTCCGGACCATCAGCCCCGGCTCGGTCGCGTTGGGATCGACGGCGGTGACGCCGGCGTTGATGTCCAGCATGGTCGCGCCCGCCGCCACCTGTTCCAGCGCATCCTTGCGCACGGTGTCGAAATTGCCCTCGACCATCTCGGCGGCGAGCTTCTTGCGCCCGGTCGGGTTGATGCGCTCGCCGATGACGCAGAACGGCCGGTCGAAGCCGATGGCGATTTCCCGTGTCGCCGAGGCGACGATGGTGCGGGTCATGGATCTGTCCTCCGGGATGGATGGGGCTGTTTCATGGGATGGTTTTCGCCGGCTGGGGCGCCGCCTGCGCCTCGCGCAGGATCTGCTGCGGCGTCTCCGGCCGGGGGTCGTGGAGAATGCGGTCGAGCCGGCCGACCACAAGCGCGTCGTCGGCCCTCGGCTCGGGCCGCCACGGCTTGCGGCCTTTCAGGATGCCGGATTCGTGGACGATCTCGGCGACATATTCCTCCTGCCGGTAGGCCATGACGTGGATGCCCGCGACGCCGGCGATCTCCTTGACCTCGTCGATGATGTCGATGCAGAGCCGCTTGCCCTCGCGCTTCTGGTCGGCGGCGCCTTCCAGCCGCGCGATCACCGCATCGGGAATGTGCACGCCGGGCACATTGGCGCGCATCCAGCGCGCGGTCCGGGCCGAGGTCAGCGGCCCGACGCCGCACAGGATGAAGCAGCGCTCATGCAGGCCCAGGTCGCGGACGCGGGCCATGTAGCCGCGGAACATCGGCACGTCGAAGCAATACTGGCTTTGCACGAATTGCGCGCCGGCGGCGATCTTCTTGGCCAGCCGCAGCGGCCGGAAGTCGTAGGGCGGCGCGAAGGGGTTGATCGCCGCGCCCAGGAACATCGCGGGCGGGGTGGTCAGCTTGCGGCCCGACAGGAACGTCCCTTCGTCGCGCATGCTGCGCACGGTTTCCAGAAGCGACATGCAGTCGAGGTCGAAGACCGGCTTGGCGCCGGGCTGGTCGCCGGCCTGCACGCCGTCGCCGGTCAGGCACAGCACGTTCTGCACCCCCATGGCGGCCGCGCCCAGCACGTCGCCCTGGATGGCGATGCGGTTCCGGTCCCGGCAGGAGATCTGGTAGATCGGCGCATAGCCCATTCGCGTCAGCAGCGCGCAGATCCCGACCGAGGACATGTGGCAATTGGCGCCCGAGGCATCGACGGCGTTGATGCCGTCCACCCAGCCGTCGAATATAGCGGCGCGTTCATAGACGTCCTCGGGGTCGGCGCTGTCGGGCGGGTTCAGCTCGGTGGTGACGGCGAATTCGCCGCGCCGCAGCACCCGCTCCAGCCGCCCGCGCGAGGAATGGCCCGGCAAGGGGTCCAGCGGCAGGTGCGCGCCCGCCGGGTTCTCGTCCCGTTGCTGGGTCATGCCGCTTCTCCGCTGCGCGATCTGTCGCGCTCGGCTGCGGCATTCGCGGTCACGCGCAGCCAGGAGGAGGAGGAGGCGAGAAGCGATTGATCGACCGGCTTTTGCACCTGCAATATGGCGTCGCCCTGGACCATCCGGCGCGAGCCCTCCCAGGCCTTGACCCAGACGCAGGGCATGTCGGGCCTGACCTCGCAATGGCCGCTGGCCCGGACGCCGCCGCAGGGGCCGTTGCGCAACTGCTTGGGGCAGTTCATCGGGCAGGACATGCCGGTCGAGGACAGGATGCATTGTCCGCACATCCGGCAGTCGAACAGAAGGCCCTTGACGGTCTTTTCGACGAAGCGGACCGGCCTTTCGGCGCGCGAATATCCCAGCGCGTTCCAGAGCGGATGCAGCCGCAGGAAGATGTCGGCGAAAATGCCGTAGAACCATTCGAGGCCGCGCGCATGGCGCACCGACCACAGCCGCAGCGCATAGCGCCGCCGCGCCCGCCGGGCCGAGGCGGGCCTGGGCGCCGCCGCCGCGGCCGGCCGCTTTCCGGCCGCCGGGATCGTCGCGATAGCGGTTTCCTCAGCCATTCCCTGTCCCGCCTGCGTCACCGAGCGCCGCCCGCCCCGATCTCCGTTTCGCCAATGGATCACGATCATCTCCCCCTGTATCCGGAAGCATCGCCGAATGAGCCTGCGTCCCGCTTGCCGACGCGCGACGGCGACCGTTTCAAAAGCGACGCGTCATGTTTCCGGCCGCGCCGCCGCGCGCGCCAGCGCAGGCCCCAGATCGCCGTAGAAGGTGACGCGCTTTTCATAGGCGAGGCCCAGCATGGCCGCCGCGTTCCTGGCCACCCGCTCCAGCGCGGCATCCTCGGTCTGGGCCAGATAGACGACCTTCTGGTAATTGGCGAAGAAGTCCCGCGCCAGTTCGGGATGGCGGTCGAGGCCCAGCGGCCGGGTAAAGAACGCATCGAACTGGCGGCAAAGGAAATCCGTCATGTAGAACGAGGTCACGTCGGCCTCCGCCAGCGCGGCGAAGGCGGCCATGCCCTGGTAGAGGGCAAAGCAATGCGGCCCCTCCAGCCGTTCGACGCCTTGCCTTTCCAGCACCTTGTCCAGCATGCCGCCGCTGCCGCAATCGGCATAGCCGACGAAGATGTGCCGGTAGCCCTGGGCTTTCGCCTTCCCGATCGCCGCATCGACGGCGGCGGCAATGCGCTGGGGCTGGAAATGCAGCTCGGCCGGCAGGCATTTCAGCACCAGATGCGTCAGGCCCAGCCTTTCCCTGATCGCCAAGATCTCGCGCGCCAGCATACCGCAGGCGATGACGAGAACCTGCCGGGGCATCGGAGGGCCGCATGGCGGCGCCGGGATGGGATCCTCCGTCGGCCCTGCCGCGTGCCGCCGCCTGCCCATGTCATGCCTCAGACCGCATGGATGTTGTGCTTGCGCTTCATGAAGTCCTTGGCCATCTCGACGGTGATGGCGGCATCGCGGCAATAGGCGTCGGCGCCCACGGCCCTGCCGAAATCCTCGTTCAGCGGCGCGCCGCCGACCAGCACGACATAGTCGTCGCGGATGCCCCTTTCCTGCATCGCGTCGATCACCACCTTCATATAGGGCATGGTCGTGGTCAGCAGCGCCGACATGCCCAGGATGTCCGGCTGGTGTTCCTCGATGGCGGCCAGGTAGCTTTCCACCGGATTGTTGATGCCGATATCGACCACCTCGAAACCGGCGCCCTCCATCATCATGCCGACCAGGTTCTTGCCGATGTCGTGGATGTCGCCCTTGACGGTGCCGATCAGCATCTTGCCCTGCTTGGGCGCGCCGGTCTCGGCCAGCAGCGGGCGCAGGATGGTCATGCCGGCCTTCATGGCATTGGCCGACAGCAGCACCTCGGGGACGAAGAGGATGCCGTCGCGAAAATCCTCGCCCACGATGCGCATGCCCTCGACCAGCGCCCTGGTCAGCACGTCATAGGGCGTCCAGCCCCGTTCCAGCAGGATGTTCGTGCCTTCCTCGATCTCGTCCTTCAGGCCGTCATAGAGGTCGTCATGCATCTGCTGCACGAGATCGTCATCGGAAAGCTCGGAAAGGCTGATTTCTTCGTCGGACATCTTCAGGACTCCAGAAGGTGTTGAGGCGCGGGCTGCCATATCCGGCCAACGCGCCGGCAGGCCATGGGTCGAACATAGCCCGCAGGGTCCTCGGCCCACTGTCCGGTTTGCGACAGTCTCTGGCGCAGGCAAGCCGCCGCACCGGCGCGCCGCGGATACAATCCGAAACCGGCACGGCGATGCGCCGTGGGCGAGACGGGGATGAGGTGCATGATGGATAATGTCACATCGGCGGAAGAATCCGGCGGCAGGCGCGGCCGCGGCGATCGCGGCGGGGCGGCGGCGCGCCGGGCGGCACGGGCGGGCGGCGGCCCCGGCGGACAGCTGACCCATATCAGGCGCCAGGTGCCCTGTTACGAGGTTCTGGACGAGGAGGGGCTGGCGCTGATCGAGGCCAATGCCGACATAGTGCTGGAGGAGGTCGGCATCGAGTTTCGCGACGATGCCGAGGCGCTGGCGATGTGGAGGGAGGCCGGCGCCGACGTGCGCGGCCAGCGCGTCCATTTTCCCAAGGGCCTGCCGCGCGCGCTGCTGAAGACCGCGCCCTCGGTCTTTACCCAACATGCGCGCAACCCGGCCCGCTCGGTGCAGATCGGCGGCGATGCCACGGTCTTCGCCCCGGTCTACGGCCCGCCCTTCGTGTGCGACCTGGAGGGGAACCGCCGCTATGCGACGCTGGAGGATTTCCGCAATTTCGTGAAGCTGGCCTATCTGGCGCCGTCGATCCACCATTCCGGCGGCACGGTCTGCGAACCGGTGGACGTGCCGGTCAACAAGCGCCATCTGGACATGCTGCTGGCGCATATGACGCTGTCGGACAAGCCCTTCATGGGATCGGTCACCGCGCCCGAGCGGGCCGAGGACACGGTGGCGATGGCCAAGCTGCTGTTCGGCGAGGAATTCGTCCAGAACAACACCGTGACCATCAGCCTCATCAACGCCAACTCGCCCATGGTGTTCGACGACACCATGCTGGGCGCGGCCAAGGTCTATGCCCGCGCCAACCAGGCCTGCATCGTCACGCCCTTCATCCTGGCCGGCGCCATGAGCCCGGTGACGGTGGCGGGCACGCTGACCCAGGTGCTGGCCGAGGTGCTGGCGGGCGCCGCCTTCACCCAGCTGGTGCGGCCCGGGGCGCCGGTGCTGTTCGGCACTTTCGCGTCCTCGATCTCGATGCAGTCGGGGGCGCCGACCTTCGGCACGCCGGAACCGTCGCTGGTCTCCTATGGCGCAGCGCAGCTGGCCCGGCGGCTGGGGCTGCCCTTCCGCACCGGCGGCTCGCTCTGCGCCGCGAAGATCCCGGATGCGCAGGCGGCCTATGAAAGCGCCAATACGCTGAACTCCACCCTGCTCTGCGGCGCCAATTTCGTCCTGCACGCCGCCGGCTGGCTGGAGGGCGGGCTGTCGGCCTGCTATGAAAAATTCATCATGGATGCCGATCAGCTTGGCGTGGCGCAGAAGCTGGCCGCAGGCATCGACCTGTCCGAGAACGGGCAGGCGCTGGACGCCATCCGCGAGGTCGGCCCCGGCCATCACTATCTGGGCTGCGCCCATACCCAGGCCAATTTCCAGACCGCCTTCTATCGCTCGATCATCGCCGACAACAACTCCTTCGAGCAATGGCAGGCCGAGGGGGAAAAGAGCGCCCCCCAGCGCGCCAACGCCATCGCCCGGCGCTGGCTGGAAAGCTACGAGGCACCGCCGCTGGACCCCGGAATCGCCGAAAGCCTGGCCGATTTCGTGGCGCGCAAGAAGGCCTCGATGTCGGATGCCTTCACATGAAAGCCGCCGGTTTCAATACGGGAAAAGGTGGCGGAACTGATCCATAACGAGGTCTGGCGCCATGCCGCGCTTGCGCAGAACAGGGGCTGACCTGCCAGGGCGTGCCGCCGCCGCGCTTGCGCCCAGCGGGCTCATCCTGCGCGGCGGGCTGAATTTCACATCGGACGAGCAGCGGCCGACGGGGCCGGGCGGGCATCCGGCGGCCGCGCTGCTGCTGGTCGGCAATGCCGGCGCCCGCTACTGGCAGGGTTTCACGCTTTGGCGCGCGCGGCAGGTCCGGCCGCTTTCCGACCCGCTCGACAGTTGGTCGCGCGCGGTGATCGGGGCGGCGGCCCGAGAGATCGGCGCGCGCGTCCTGATGCCCAACGACAAGCCCTTTGCGCCGTTCCAGCAATGGGCGATGCGCGCCGAGGGGTTGAGGCCGTCGCCGTTGGGGCTGTTGATGCATCCGCGCTATGGCCTGTGGCACGCCTTTCGCGGCGCGCTGCTGCTGGAAGCCGCAATCTCGCCCCAAGCGCTTCTGGAACTGAACCGGGCGGGCGGCGGGGCGCGGCATCCTTGCGATCTTTGCGCCGGAAAGCCTTGCCTGAACGCATGCCCGGTCGCGGCCCATACCGGCAAGGGCTTTGCCCATGCGGCCTGCGTTTCGCATGTCCGCAGCCGCGACGGAACCGCCTGCGCCCGGCATTGCCTGGCCCGCAATGCCTGCCCGCATGGGACGGAATGGCGCTACCCGGCCGAGGTTCAGGCGTTTCACCAACGCGCCTTTGCCGGAGCCTGAAAGCAACGGCCCCTCGGTCTTTCAGGGCAGCACCAGGGGCTTGCGCTCGCCCCGCTCCTGCTGCGGCGAGCGGGCATAGAGCTCGCGATAGCATTTGGCGAAATGTGAGGCCGAGACGAAGCCGCAGGCCACGGCGACCTCGATCACCGGCAGGGAGGATTGCATCAGCAGATGCCGGGCGCGGTCCAGCCTGATCTCCAGATAGTAGCGCGCCGGAGAGCGGCCCATCTCCTTGTCGAACAGCCGCTCGATCTGGCGGCGCGACAGGCCGACATGGTCCGCGATACCCACCAGGGACAACGGCTCGGCAAGGTTCGCCTCCATCAGTTCGATGATCGACAGCACCTTGGGATGCTGCACGCCCAGCCGGGCGCGCAGCGGCAGGCGCTGGCGGTCGCCAGGGCTGCGGATGCGGTCGGTCAGCAATTGCTCGCAAACCCGGCTGACGACCTCGTCGCCGAAATCGTCGCCGATCAGTTGCAGCATCATGTCCAGCGCCGCGGTGCCGCCGGCACAGGTATGGATATTGCCATCCACCTCAAACAGATCGGCATAGACCTCGGCCGTGGGGAAGGCTTCGGCAAAGCCGGGCAGGTTTTCCCAGTGGATGGCGCAGCGCCGGCCGGAAAGCAGTCCCGCCCGGGCCAGCACATGGGCGCCCGTGCACAGGCCGCCGACGGCGATCCTGCGGCTGCTGAGCTCGCGCAGGAAGGCAAAGACGGATTTCTGCTGGTAGGTCTCGATGTTGAGCCCCGAGCAGACGATCATCATCGCCGGCCGCTCGGGCCCGGCCAGCTTGCGCCTTTCCTCGTCCAGCGAGGTGTCGACGGTGCATTCGACCCCGTTCGATGCGCGCACCGGGCGTCCGTCGAGGCTGGCCAGCCGCCAGCGATACCCCTCATGGCCCAGCATGCGATTGGCGGCGCGCAACGGCTCGAGCGCACTGGCAAAGGCCATCATGGTGAAATCGGGCACCATGAAGAAGACGATCGAACGCTTGACAGCGCCGTCGTGGGTCACCTGCGCTCCCTCCTCCCGAAGCAGACCGCCGGCATGCGATGCCGCGGTCGTCAAAGCGTCCGCCGGAACGAGGATTACCGTCAATAGCGCCGAACGGCCCTGCCCTGCGACATGGTGCCGCCGGCTTGCAATCCCCGCCGAATCGGCAGCGCGCAGCCCCGTTGCCACGTACGCGCTTCGCGCCGGCGCCGGGCAAAGACCGGCACGATCACGGCCGCCGCGATCGGGGCGACGATCGGTCGGTGTGATCGTCCCGGGCCCGGCCCCGCGCGGCAGGACAGCCCGCGCATGCGATGGCGCGAAAGCAGGGGCGCCGTCTCGGAGCTCTCCGATATCCCATCTTTGCCGCGAGGAGCCGCGGCCGATGCCGTGGCCGGTCAGGGAAACGCCCAATCCCTGGCTGCCGGGTCGGCAGATCCGGCATCTGCGGGGGCTGCGGCGTCGCAAATGCTCCGCCACGCGCTGCTGCTTATGCCTCCCGGCCGGCTATCGAAAAGCACCGCCGCGACTGCCTCGGCCTGCGCTTCAAGGGCCCCCGCCGGCCCGCCGATCTGATGGCGCGAGCCGCTGAGCGCCGAGACCAGGAAGCCGCCGATGATGGCGGTATAGAGCCCCTGCGCCGGGCTCGCGCCGGAGGCGATGGCGATGGCCATGGATAGCGGCAGCGCCACGATGGCGACGGTCAGCCCGGCCAGGGCATCGGCGCGCAGCTCGGCCGCGCCATAGCCCTCGCGCAGGACGGTGAGCAGTTTCGGGGTGAACAGCGGCGCAAATCCGGGCGCCGCGATGGCCTGTTGGTTCATCTGGGGCCGCACCTCGGTCAAGGAGGCGGCGGGATCGTCGGCTCTCGTCGGCGGTCGCCGTGGGCACGCCCGAAGACATGGCCCGCGCTGTCCGCTTCCTGGCCTCGGATGTGGAACCCGTCGGGCAGGACATGGATCGGAAACCGGCGGATGAACTCGTCGGTGGTCAGCCGCATCACCTTCTGCCGGTCGCCCACACTTCTTGATTCAGATGTCCCGTATCACAGAGATCGCCCAGCGCCGCGAAGATCGGCACGGGGCAGCAGACCTTGCACCGCTTGGCAAAGGCCCAGATGTCTGCCGGTCAGCGATCCGCCAGCCGATACCCGACGCCGGGCTCGGTGAAGATCCAGCGCGGGTCGGCGGCATCGTCGCCGAGCTTGGCGCGGAGCTGGCGGATATAGACGCGCAGATACTGGCTGTCGCCGGCATGGGCCGGCCCCCAGATGGCGCGCAGGATCATGTCCTGCGTCACCAGCCGGCCGGCATGGCTGGCCAGAAGCCAGAGAAGGTCGAACTCCTTGCGGGTCAGGTGCAGGTCCTCGCCCGCCAGGCTTGCCCGGTGGTCGGCCGCGTCGATTGCCAGCGGGCCGAGGGTCAGCACCGCGGGCGCCGCCTCGGCCGCGCGGTCGCGCAGAAGGCCGCGCAGGCGGGCGAGCAGCTCGCCCGTCGAGAAGGGCTTGGTGACATAGTCCTGCGCGCCCGCGTCGAGCGCGGCGATCTTGCCGGCCTCGTCGCTGCGCACGGACAGGACCAGCACCGGAACCGCGGACCATTCGCGCACCCGCTTCAGCACCGTGATCCCGTCGGCGTCCGGCAGGCCCAGGTCCAGGATGATCGCCGCCGGCGCCTCCTTGGCGGCAAGGGCCACGCCCTCATGCGCCGTCGCGGCCTCCGAGACCAGATGCCCCTCGGCCTCCAGCGCCACGCGCAGGAAGCGGCGGATCGGGGTTTCGTCCTCGACGATCAGGATGCGGGCGGCGCTCAATGGGACAGCTCCGGGTTGGTCAGCGGCAGTTCGATGGCGATCCGGGTGCCGCGGCCGTCGGCATGGACCGGCTCGGCCCGGATCGTGCCGCCATGGGCTTCGACGATTCCCTTGCAGATGGCAAGGCCGAGGCCGGTGCCGCCCTGTCCGCCGTCGCCCTGCCCGACGCGCCAGAACATGTCGAAGACCTGGCCCGCCGCGCCGGGGGGAAGGCCGGGGCCCTCGTCCTCGATCGCCAGGGTGGCACGGGCGCCCTGGGTGCTGGCGGAAATGCGGATCGGCGTGCCGGGACCGGCATATTTGCGCGCATTGTCCAGGATGTTGACCACGACCTGCTCGATCAGGATCGGATCGACATGGGCGGGCGCCATGTCCTCGGGGATGGTCACCATGACCGGGTTGTCGCGCAGCGGACCGCGCAGCCGGTGCCGCGCCGCGCCCACCAGCTCGCGCAGGTCGGTCGGGACGGCGTTCGGGCGCAGCGCGCCATGGCCCAGCCGGGTCATGTCGAGCAGGTTCTGGATATAGCGGTCCAGCCGCTCGCCCTCTTCGCGGATGGTCTCGACCAGGATGTCGCGCCCCTGGGGGCCAAGGCCGGGCTGGTCCAGCCCCTCGGCCGCGCCCAGGATCGAGACCAGCGGCGTGCGCAGGTCGTGGCTGACCGAGGACAGCAGCGCGCTGCGCAGCCGCTCGGTCTCGCTGGCGACCCGGCTTTGCGCCAGATCCTCGGACAGCCGGATGCGTTCCAGCGCCAGCGCCACCTGATCAGCCTGCGCCTCGAGCAGGCGGCGATCCGCCGGACTCGGCTCGCGCCCGTCCTCATAGGCAATGCCCAGCGTGCCGAGGCGCCGCTCGGCCCCGGACAGCGGCAGGAACAGCCAGCGCGAGGCCGGCAGCGTTCCCGACCCGCGCCCGGCCGGCTCGCCATGGTCGAAGGCGTATTGCGCGGCCGATCGCTCTCGCGGTTCCAGCCGGTCCTCGGGCGGAAAGGCGCCGGCGATGGCAAGCGCACCGCCTTCGTCGGGGACCAGCAGGATCGACTCGCATTCCAGCACCGTCGCCACATGGCTGACCGCCGCCCAGACCACATCGTCGAAGGCGGCTGCCCCGGCCGCCTTGCGCGAGAAATCGTAAAGCTTGCGGGTCCGGTCCGCGATGGCCCGCTGCGCGATCACCCGGTTGCGCAGCCGCGCGGCCAGGTTGCCGGTCAGGATCGAGGCGGCCAGGAACAGCGTCAGCGTCAGGAACTGGCCCTGATCCCAGATCTTCAGCGTGAACCGAGGCGGCGCGAAGAAGAAGTTATAGGCCAGGAAACTCAGCCCCGCCGTGGCGATGGCGGGGCCGAGCCCCAGCCGCGACGCCACCGCCACCACCGTCGTCATGTAGATCAGCGACAGGCTGAGCACCGGAACCAGCCGATCCGCGGCCAGCGCGACAAGTGTCGCCGCCGCGACCGCGGCCAGCAACATGGCGGCCTGGCGCAAGGCTTTCGGCATGTCGGGGGCCGGCTGCCGGCCGCGCTGGCGCAGGGGCTTCTCGTCGTCGCCGACCAGCAGCAACTCGAACGCCTCGGCCTGCCGGGTCAGGCCGGCGAGAACCTGTTCGTGCGGGGTCGGCAGCAGGCGGCGGGCAAGCCAGGGGCGCCGCGGCGGGCGCGGCAGGACGATCCGGCGGATGTTCTGGCGGCGGGCGAAATCCAGCACCTCGGAGACCGCATCCCCCTCGACCTGCAAGGTCGAGATATCGGCGCCGAGCCTTTCCGCCAGGCGCAGTGCCGGGCCGGCTTCATCCTGGCCATCGGCCCGGCGGTTCTGTTCGTCGCGCAGGCTGGTCAGCGCCAGCACGAACCATTCCACCCGCGCCCGGTCGGCCGAACGCTTGCCGATGCGGATGGCGTCGCGCCCCACCGCCCCTTCCGGCAAGAGCACCAGGATACGCTCCTGCGTCGGCCATGGCCCGGCGATGGCATTGGCGGCCATATGCTCTTGCAACTGGGCATCGACCCTGTCGGCGGCCGTGCGCATGGCCAGTTCGCGCAGCGCGGTCAGGTTGCCCTTGGCGAAGAAATTCGCCACCGCACGCGCGGCCTGGTCCTGGACATAGACCTTGCCCGCGCGCAGTCGGGCGATCAGCTCGTCCGGCGGCAGGTCGATCAGCTCGATCTCGTCCGCCATTTCCAGCACGCGGTCGGGGACCGTCTCGCGCACGCGAACCCCGGTGATGCGCGCGACGGTATCGTTCAGCGTCTCGACATGCTGGACGTTCAGCGTGGTATAGACGTCGATCCCCGCCGCCAGCACGTCCTCGACATCCTGCCAGCGCTTTTCGTGCCGGCCGCCGGAGAGGTTGGAATGCGCCAGCTCGTCGATCAGGGCCAGATCGGGATGCCGGGCGATCAGGGCATCGGCATCCATCTCGTGCAGGATGCGGCCGCTGTGGATGACGCGGCGGCGCGGCAGCACCTCCAGCCCGCGCAGCAGCGCCTCGGTCTCGGCGCGGCCATGGGTTTCGACCACGCCGACCAGCACCTTGACGCCTTCGGCCGCGCGCAGCCGCGCGGCCTCGAGCATGGCATAGGTCTTGCCCACTCCCGGCGCCGCGCCCAAAAAGACCTTGAGCCGACCCCGGCCCTCGCGGCGGGCTTCGGGCAGCAGGGCCTCGGGTTCGGGGCGGCGGGGCTCGGGCATCGGTCTCCTCAGTCCGCCCCAGCAGGCGGCATGGGCGCGGCGAGGTCAAGCGCCAGGTTGGTCCGCAGCACGTTCACCCGCGACTGGCCGTAAAGCCCCCAGAGCGGGCGCGTGACATGCTGCCGGATGATCTGCTGCACGATGGCGGTATCGATGCCGCGCGCCCCGGCGATGCGTCCGGCCTGGGCCAGCGCATTCTCGGGCGAGATGTCGGGGTCGAGGCCCGAGGCGGAAGCCGTCACCGCGTCCGCCGGCGCGCCGGCGCCGTTCTGGGCCTCATAGGCGGCGCGGCGTTCGGCAACCTGCTGCTTCAGCAAGGCCGAGGTGGAGCCGAGGTTCGAGGCGCCGCTGGGCATGGTCGCGTAATCCACCGCCAAGGGGCGCGGATGCAGATAGCCCGGCCCGGTGAATTGCTGGCCGACCAGCGCCGAGCCGACGATCCGGCCGTCGCGCAGGGCCAGGCTGCCTTGCGACAGGCCCGGCGCCACGGCGCGGGCCAGCCCGGTCATCGCCAGCGGATAGGCCAGGCCGGTCAGCAGGATCATCGCGACCAGCATGGCCAGCGCCGGGCGGATATGCGTCATCATGGCGTGCTCTCCCTATGCCAGCCCCAGCGCGGTCACGCCCATGTCGATCAGCTTGATGCCGACGAAGGGCGCGACGATGCCGCCAAGGCCGTAGATGGTCAGGTTGCGCCGCAGCAGGGCTGCCGCGCTCGCGGGCTGGTATCTCACCCCGCGCAGGGCCAGCGGGATCAGCGCGACGATGATCAGCGCGTTGAAGATCACCGCCGACAGGATGGCGCTTTGCGGGCTCGACAGGCGCATGACGTTCAGCACGCCCAAGCCCGGATAGGCCGCGACGAACACCGCCGGCAGGATGGCGAAATACTTCGCCGCGTCGTTGGCGATGGAAAACGTCGTCAGCGCCCCGCGCGAGATCAGCAGCTGCTTGCCCACCATCACCACCTCGATCAGCTTGGTCGGGTCGCTGTCGAGGTCGATCAGGTTCGCGGCCTCCTTGGCGGCGGGCGTGCCCGAGTTCATCGCGACGCCCACATCGGCCTGCGCCAGCGCCGGCGCGTCGTTCGAGCCGTCGCCGCACATCGCCACCAGCCGGCCGCCGGCCTGTTCGCGGCGGATGTAGTCCAGCTTCATCTCGGGCGTGGCCTCGGCCAGGAAGTCGTCCACCCCGGCCTCGGCGGCGATGGCGGCGGCGGTCAGCGGGTTGTCGCCGGTGATCATCACCGTGCGGATGCCCATGGCCCGCAGTTCCGCAAAGCGTTCGCGCACGCCGGGCTTGATCACGTCCTTGAGGTGGATCGCGCCCAGGATACGCTCGTTCTCGGCCACCAGCAGCGGGGTGCCGCCCGAGCGCGCGATCTCCTCGATCCGGGCGTGCAGCGCGGCGTCGGCCTTCTGCCCGGTGAAACGCTCGATGGCATCGACGGCCCCCTTGCGCAGCCGCATGCCGGGGAAATCGACGCCGGACAGCCGGGTCTGGGCCGAGAACGGCACCGGCTCGGACCCCGGTTCGGGGATGCGGGTCACGTCCTTCAGCAGCCTCTCGGCCAGTTCGACGATGGACTTGCCCTCGGGCGTTTCGTCCGAAAGCGAGGCCAGGAAAGCCGCCATCGCCAGCTGGCGCTCATCGGTGCCGCGCGCCGGGACGAAGGCATCGGCCATGCGGTTGCCGAAGGTGATGGTGCCGGTCTTGTCCAGAAGCAGCGTGTCCACGTCGCCCGCCGCCTCGACCGCGCGGCCCGACTTGGCGATGACGTTGGCGCGCACCAGCCGGTCCATGCCGGCGATGCCGATGGCCGACAAGAGCCCGCCGATGGTCGTGGGGATCAGCGTGACGAACAGCGCGGCCAGGGTGATGACGGGAATGACGACGCCCGAATAGCGCGCAAAGGGCTCCAGCGTGACGGTCACGAACAGGAAGATCAGCGTCAGCCCGGCCAGCAGGATGTTCAGCGCGATCTCGTTCGGGGTCTTCTGGCGCTCGGCCCCCTCGACCAGCGAGATCATGCGATCGAGGAAACTCTTGCCCGGCTCGGCGGTGATGCGGATGACCAGGCTGTCCGAGACGATCCGCGTGCCGCCCGTGACCGAGGAACGGTCGCCGCCGGATTCGCGGATCACCGGGGCGCTTTCGCCGGTGATGGCGCTTTCATCGACCGAGGCGACGCCGCGGATCACCTCGGCATCGGTCGGGATCAGGTCGCCCGCCTCGACCAGGACAAGCTGGCCGGCGCGCAGGCCCGAGGAAGGCACCTGGCGCGGGGCCTGGTCCTCCTCATGCGCCATCAGCTTGACGACGGTTTCCGCCTTGGTGGCGCGCAGGCTGTCGGCGCGCGCCTTGCCCCGACCCTCGGCCAGCGCCTCGGCGAAATTGGCGAACAGCACGCAGAGCCACAGCCAGAAGGCGATTTGCAGGCCGATGCCTGCGCCCTCGATCCCGAAGGCGAGATCGCGCAGCGACAGGATGGTGGTCAGCGCGGCGGTGACGGCGGTGACGAAGATCACCGGGTTGCCCATCAGCGCACGGGGATGAAGCTTGTGGAAGGATGCCCTGAAGGCCGTGCCGTAAAGCCCGGATCGGGCGGTGATGTCGGGGGACATGTGATCGTCCTTGCTTGGAAGAGGGCGCGGCCCCGTGCGGGCGGGGCTGCGGTGTCAGAAGCTCTGGCCGGCGCTCAGCGCCGTCTGTTCGGCGACCGGGCCAAGTGCCAGGACCGGGAAGAAGGTCAGCGCCCCCAGGATCACCACGGTCAGCACCAACAGGGTGACGAACAGCGGCCCATGCGTCGGAAAGGTGCCCGCCGTGACCGGGCTTTGCTGCTTGCCGATCATCGAGCCCGCGATGGCCAGCATCGGCACGATGATCGCGAAACGGCCCAGGATCATCAGCAGCCCCAGCGCGGTGGTCTGCCAGGGCAGCGCCGCGCCCCAGCCCGCGAAGGCGGAGCCGTTGTTGCCGACCGCCGAGGCATAGGCATAAAGCGTCTCGGACAGGCCATGCGGCCCCGCCTCCTGGATGGCCGCGGCCGCCGTCGGGACGGTGACCGAGATCGCGCCGCCGACCAGGATGCCCAGCGGCATCGACAGGAAGGCCAGCATGGCCAGGGTGACCTCGCGCGCCTCGATCTTGCGTCCCAGGTATTCCGGGGTGCGGCCGACCATCAGCCCGGCCAGGAACACCGCCAGCACGACGTAAAGCAGCATGCCGTAAAGCCCCGCGCCCACGCCGCCGAAGATCACCTCGCCGATGGCCATGTTGATGATCGGCACCATGCCGGACAGCGGCATGAAGCTGTCATGCATGGCGTTGACCGAACCGTTCGAGGCAGCCGTGGTCACCTGGGCCCAGAGCGCCGAGAGGCCGGTGCCGAAGCGCATCTCCTTGCTCTCCAGGTTGCTGGCCAGGCCAAGCGCCGGGTTGCCGCCGCTTTCGCCCAGCCAGATCGCCAGCAGCCCGGCGAGGAACAGCACGCCCATGGCGGCATAGATCGCCCAGCCCTGGCGCCGGTCGCGCGCCATGCGCCCGAAGAGGAAGCAGAAGCCGACCGGGATCAGCAGGATCGCCAGGCATTGCGCCATGTTCGACAGCACCGTCGGGTTTTCCAGCGGGTGGGCCGAGTTCACCCCGAAAAAGCCGCCGCCATTGGTGCCGAGCTGCTTGATCGCGATCTGGCTTGCGACGGGGCCGCGCGGGATCACCTGCTGCGCGCCCTCCAGCGTGGTCGCATGCGCCCCGCCCAGCAGCGTCTGCGGCACGCCTTGCAGGATCAGAAGGATCGCCAGGATCACCGACAGCGGCATCAGCACATAAAGCACCGAACGGGTCATGTCGGCCCAGAAGTTTCCCAAGGCCATTCCCTTGGGTGCGGTGAAGCCGCGGATCACCGCGACGCCGACCGCCATGCCGGTCGCGGCCGAGACGAAGTTCTGCACCGTCAGCCCCATCATCTGCGACAGATGGCTGAGCTGCGCCTCGCCCGAATAGGCCTGCCAGTTGGTGTTGGTCACGAAGCTGACCGCGGTATTGAACGCGAGGTCCGGGCCAAGCGCGCCGATGCCCTCGGGGTTCAGCGGCAGGAACTGTTGTAGCCGCAGGATCAGGTAAAGCACGACGAAGCCCAGAAGATTGAAGGCCAGCAGCGCCAGCGCATAGCCGCGCCAGCCTTGCCGGACACCGGGATCGATGCCGCAAAGGCGATAGAGCCCGCGCTCGACGGGGCCGAGCACGGGGGAAAGAAAGGTGCGCTCGCCCGCATAGACGCGGGCCATGAACGGCGCCAGCGCCCAGCCGCCCGCCGTCAATGCGGCACAGAACAGGACATATCCGATCAGGTCTTGCATCGGCGCGCCTCAGAACCGGTCCGGGCGCAAGAGCGCGAGGATGAGGAAGACGAAGATCCCCGCCGAGACGGCGAGGCCCAGGATAAGGTCGAACATGGGCGCCCTCACGATCTGTCGATCAGGCGCAGCGCCCCGGCAAAACCGGCGATGCCGATCATGCCGAGCGCGAGATAGACGATGTCTGCCATGGCAGGACTCCCGCTTCTGTCATGGCGAAGGAATCGCGCAGGCGGGCGTCAAGAAACCATGCGGAAGATCGGCCGCAGGCGTAAAGACGGCGTAAAGGGCGGCGATGATGCCTCCATGTTGGGCGATACCGCCGCCCCGGCCATGGGGCGATGCCATGCGCGGGGCCGGTCGGCGTGGCAGATCCCGGCATTCCGTGAACGGTCCCGTGGATGACCGGCCTGTGAAAGACCGGGTCTCGGCCTGCGGCTGTCCCATGGCATTGAAACCAGCCGCCCTGGCGCGGCCGCCATATTGGCGAACGCGGTTCCGGAATGGTTCCGCGCTGACGCCTTTCCAGCCGAGAGTGAGGATATGAGATCGCCCCGCGGTCGAGCGGTCCGCCATCATCGCATTGCGCCCCGCTCTCCCCAATAACCGGCCGTCACATGGCACCCTCCGTTCCGGTCTTGGCGGCACCCCGCCGGGGCAGCGCCTCGCTAGACCCCGTCCGGCAGCTTGGAGCGCATCATCTCCCGGCGATCGAGCCGGTCGCCGTCCACGACGAACGTGCCGTCGCCCACCGCATGCAGGGTGCGCCTCTCCTCGCGCGCCGCGTCGATCCAGGCCGCCGCGCCCTCCAGCACGACGATGCTGTGGCGCTCGACGATGTCGATGACGCGGCATTCGATATTGGCCAGGCAATCGCGGATCAGCGGCGCCCCGACATGCCTTGCCTTGGCACGGGTCAGGCCGAACCTCGCGAACTTGTCGGTATCGGCGCCCGAGCAGGTCCCGATCCCGACGACGGTGTCGATCAGGTCCACCGTCGGGATGCCGATCACGCATTCCCGCCTGTCGCACAGGGCTGCCCAGGAATGGTTCCACGGTCCTGTGGTGATGGCGAAGATCGGCGCGAAATCCATCACCATGGTCCAGGTGATGGTCATCACGTTGTCCTTGCCGCCGTCATGCGTGGTCACAAGGGTGACCGGCCCCGGCTCGATCAGCGTGAAGGCGCGGCTCAGCGCCAGTTCTTGCATGGCATCCTCCTTCATGCTTCCGTCATACCCCCTGCCGCCGCCATCCGTGACGCGGATGCGCGATTCCGTGAAAGAAGTCGCTTCCGCGCATCATGCCCCATTTTTTCGCCCGGCATGGCGCATGATTGCCCGGTCCGATCATGCCCGAGCATACCGCAACGATCCGATCCCGCATTTCCTGCTTTGCCACGAGGTTGGTATCGAAACGGGCCGCCCTCGCCTTGCCCATTGCCCCGCAAGCCCGGTCGAGCCGAAACCCTTTCAAGCCCGGGCCGGCCGTGCCGGACGAGGCCTCGGAAAGCGGCATGGCGACGGCACCTCTCCCCGGTCAAGGGGAAGCCCGTCCCTGGCCGGCGCGTATAGGGGCAGGCTGCTTGACCTGAGCCCGCAAGCCGATCTGACCGCCCTGTGCGCGCATCTGCCCACCTATCGTCACCAGGTGGCCTAGCCAGAGTGATCCCCGGCGCCTTGCTGCTGAGCGAGGCGCCGAAGCACCCTTGCCGCGCCGCTGCCATATCGTTGCCGATGCGGGGGTGGCGGGGGACTGTCGCGCCTGCGGGCGGCGGGCCATCGACCAGGCAGACCCCGCCGACCGGCCGCATCGCTAGGATGTCTGGCGCCCGGGATGGGCAGGCGCCGAGGCGGGTGCGTTGATGCAGTCGCGCAGCTCGGCCAGCGTGCGGCGGATGCCCGCCTCGATGGGCGTGATCGGATGCGCGCCCAGCCAGTCCGGCACCGGGTCCGAGACCAGATCCGCCGGGATGCGCAGCGGCGGGCCGTCGATGGCGATGCCGTCCCAGCCGCTCTGCCGGGCAAGCTCGGCGGTGAAGTCCTGCATCCCGCGCGTGTCGCCGGCCATGGTCAGCATCGTCGCGCCCCGCATCGGCCGCAGCATCGCTGCGGCCAGCAGCCGCGCCACGTCGTCGACATGCACGAAGCCCACCCGGCCCGAGAAGCGGATCACCGCCGGCTCACGCCGGACCGAGGCCGCCAGCGCGATGGACGGCCCGGCCGCGATGCCGCTGCTGATCCCCGGCCCGTAGACGATATAGGGCCGCAGCCCCAGGCTGGATACCCCGTGATCGGCGGCATGAACCCGCGCCAGCCCCTCGACCGCCAGCTTGGTCACGCCATAGACGGTCATCGGCTGCGGCGCCGTGGCGCTGTCCGGCCCGAACACCCCGGCGGTGCTGAGCCAGGCCACCGGCACCCGCAGCCGGCGCGCCAGTGCGAAGACATGCGCCGAGCCCAGCATATTGACCCGCACCGCCCGCGCCGGATCGGCGGCGCAATCGACGGTCATCAGCCCGGCCAGATGCACGATGCCGTCGCAGCCCTCGCCGGCATGCGCCAGCGAATCGGCATCGGTCACGTCCCCCGCCGCCGCCTCATAGCCATCCGGCAGAACCGCACGGCGAATCGCGGATTCGAGGTCGAAGAGGCGCGGGACGATGCCATGCGCCGCCAGCGCGGCCGCCACCCGCAGGCCGATGAAACCGGTGCCGCCGGTCAGAAGAATGCGGCGCGGCCGCCTTGTGTCCTGTGTCATGCTGTTTCCTCCCGCCCGCATTGTATGGAATGATATTCAATTATAAAAGTATCTTCCATTTTAATGCCACCTGTGGCAAGTTCCGCGGCGCATCGGGGCAAGGAGGAGGGATCGCGCATGACGGCCACGGCTTTCGACGAAGAGGTCGATCTTCTGGTGATCGGCGCAGGCGCAGGCGGTATGACGGCGGCGCTGAGCGGCGCGATCGCCGGCCTGTCGGTGCTGCTTTGCGAAAAGACCGGCATGGTCGGCGGCACCACCGCCACTTCGGGCGGCACGACCTGGGTGCCGGGCACCGAGCTGAGCCGCCAGGCCGGGGTGCCCGACCGCGCCGAGGATGCCGCCGCCTTCCTGCGCCATGTCGTCGGCAACCGCGGCGGCGATGCGCGGCGCGCGGCCTTCCTGGCCGCGGGGGCCGAGGCCATCGCCGATCTTGAACGCCATTCAGAAGTCCGCTTCGTCGCTGCCGCCGCGCATCCCGACTATCTGGACGGGCCCGGCGCGGCCTATGGCGGCCGGGCGCTCGCGCCGGTCGAATTCGACGGCCGGCTGCTCGGGGCCGATTTCGACCGGGTGCGGCCGCCGCGCGACGTGTTCATGGGTCTGGGCGGCATGATGGTCGCGCGCGGCGAGCTGGGGGCGCTGCTCGCCCCCTTTGCCAGCACCGGCAACCTGACGACCGCGCTGAAGATCCTGCTGCGCTATGCCCGCGACCGGCTGGGCCATCGGCGCGGCACCCGGCTGCTGATGGGCAATGCGCTGGTGGCGCGGCTGTTTTTCAGCCTGCGCCGGCGCGCGGTGCCGATCTGGTTCGACAGCCCGCTGGCCGATCTCATCCGCGACGGGCAGGCGGTGATCGGCGCGGTGATCGAAACCCCGGACGGTCAGCGCCGCATCCGGGCGCGGCGCGGCGTGGTGCTGGCCACCGGCGGCATCGGCTGGAACCGCACCCTGCGCGGGCGGCTGTTCCCGCCACAGATCGCCCCCTTCTCGCAGGCGCCCGAGGGCAATAGCGGCGACGGTATCGCCTTGGCCATTGAGCGCGCCGGCGCGGCGCTGGACGATGGCTGCGACAGCGCCGGGCTGTGGATGCCCTGTTCGCTGCTCGGCCGTCCGGACGGGTCGCAGGCGGTCTGGCCGCATATCATCCTCGACCGCGCCAAGCCGGGGCTGATCGCCATCGGTCGCGACGGCCGCCGCTTCGTGAACGAGGCCGGCAGCTATCACGATTTCTGCATGGGCATGATCCGCGCCGGCCTGTCCGAGGCCTGGCTGGTGGTCGATTCCGGTTTCATCCGCCGCTACGGGCTGGGGCTGGTCCTGCCGGGCGGGCGCGGGTTGCGGCGGCTGCTGCGGCAGGGCTATCTGCGACGCGCAGGCAACCTTGACGCGTTGGCAGCCGCCATCGGGGTCGATGCGCAGGGGCTGGCCGAAAGCGTCCGGGCCAACAACCGCTTCGCGGAAACCGGTTCCGACGCCGATTTCAGCCGCGGCTCGACGGTGGTGAACCGCTTCAACGGCGATCCCGAGGTCAAGCCCAATCCCTGCCTGGGCCCGATCCGGCAGGCGCCCTTCTATGCGCTGCGGGTGGTTCCGGTCGATCTGGCCGGCAGCGGCGGGCTCGACTGCAATGCCGAGGCGCAGGTTCTGGACCGCGAGGGCCGGCCGATCCCCGGGCTTTACGCCTGCGGCAACGACGCCGCCTCGATCTTCCGCGGCACCTATCCGGGGCCCGGCACGACCATCGGCCCGGCCATGGTCTTCGGCTGGAAAATTGCCCGGCAGCTGGCGGAGCAGGGCTGATTTTCCGCCCTTGCCGGAAAACCGCCAACCGCCGGCCATCGGGCCGATTCCGCAAGCGGCAGGCATGGAAATCAAACCCCTGCCCGGAATCACCGCCTCATTCCGGCTCATCCCGGCGCTAATTAATTAACATCATGTTAACACAAAGCGTAAAACTGTCTTTGACGTTATTCATCGGTTTTGCGACCTTTTGTCACAGACCGCGCAATCAGAGGAGCTGGCGTGGTCAGCTTCAGGGAGGTTACCCATGACCGCTTCACCGGCCATCGCGCCCAAGGGCAGGCATCAATCCGGCAAGGCTGCGGCCAGCGGCTGGATCGGCTCTGCGCTGGAATATTACGACTTCTTCATCTACGCCACCGCCGCCTCGCTGGTGTTTCCGCAGATCTTCTTCCCGTCGGAAAACCCGCGCGTCGCCATCGTCGCCTCGTTGGCGACCTATGGCGTGGGCTATGTCGCCCGGCCGATCGGCGCCTTCGTGCTGGGCCATTGGGGCGACACCCATGGTCGCAAGAACGTGCTGATCCTGTGCATGTTCCTGATGGGCATCTCGACCCTGCTGGTCGGAATCCTGCCGACCTATCAGCAGGTCGGCATCCTGGCCCCGATCCTTCTGGTGATCCTGCGGCTGGTGCAGGGCTTCGCCGTGGCGGGCGAGATCTCGGGCGCCAGCTCGATGATCATGGAACACGCGCCCTTCGGCCGGCGCGGCTTTTTCGCCAGCTTCACGCTGCAGGGCGTGCAGGCCGGCCAGATCCTGGCCGCCGCCGTCTTCCTGCCGCTGGCGCATTACATGCCCGACGAGGCCTTCAACAGCTGGGGCTGGCGCATCCCGTTCCTGCTGAGCTTCGTCGTCATCATCGCCGGCTGGATCATCCGCCGCGAGGTCGAGGAAACCCCCGCCTTCCGCGAGGAGGAGGCCCAGCACGCCACCCCGCGCTCGCCCGTGGTCGAGGCGATCCGCACCACCTGGCCGGACATGATCCGCGTGATCTGCATGGCGCTGATGAACACCATCCCGGTCGTCGCCACCGTTTTCGGCGCCGCCTATGCCGTGCAGGCCGCCTATGGCATCGGCTTCCACAAGGACGTCTATCTGTGGATCCCGGTCCTGGGCAATATCGTCGCCTGCCTGGTGATCCCGCTGGTCGGCAACCTGTCAGACAAGATCGGCCGCCGCCCGCCCATCATCGTCGGCGCGCTGGGGTCGGGCCTGCTGGCCTTCGGCTATCTCTATGCCATCTCGATCCATTCGGTGCCGCTGGCGATCCTGATGTCGCTGCTGATGTGGGGCGTGGTCTATCAGGGCTACAACGCGGTTTTCCCCAGCTTCTACCCCGAGTTGTTCCCGACCCGGACCCGCGTGTCCTCGATGGCGATCTCGCAGAACATCGGCACCACGATCACCGCGCTGCTGCCGGCGCTGTTCGCCACCGTCGCCCCTCCGGGCTCGACCAATGTGCCGCTGATGGTGGGCTCGATCACCTTCGCCATCTGCTGCATCGCCGCCGCCGCGGCCTGGTCGGCGCGCGAGACCTACCGGGTCCGCATCGAGGACCTGGGCAGGCCGGATGCCGCGCCGGTGCCCAAGGCGGAATACGACCACCTGCGGACCGAGACCGTGGCCAGCCGCTGAACCCCACCCGCAAGGCCCCGGTTCGTCCGGGGCCTTCGTCCCTGACCAGGATCGGCCCGGTCAGGAAAGGCCGCATCAAGAAAGGCAAGGCATCATGATCCGCGGAACCACCAGACTGATCGCGCATCTGGGCTATCCGACCACGACCTTCAAATCGCCGATGATCTACAATCCGTGGTTCCAGCGGCGCGGCATCGATGCTGTGGTGGTGCCGATGGGCTGCAAGCCCGAGGATTACCCCGATTTTCTGCGCCTGCTGTTCCGGCTGTCGAACATCCACGGCGCGCTGGTCACCATGCCGCACAAGGTCACCACGCTGGCGCTGGCCGACCGCGTCTCGGTCACCGCCCGCATCGCCGGCGCGGCGAACGGGCTGCGGCTGGCCGAGGACGGCGCGCTCGAGGCCGACATGTTCGACGGCGAAGGCTTCGTGCGCGGGGTGCTGAACAAGGGCCAGGCGTTGCAGGGCCGCTCGGCGCTGGTGGTCGGCTGCGGCGGTGTCGGCTCGGCCATCGCCGCCTCGCTGGCCCGGGTGGGCGTGGCGCGGCTGGCGCTCTATGACCCGATGGGGGCCAATGCCGAGGCGCTGGCCGGCCGCATCGCCGCCGCCTATCCCGGCATCGTGCTGGAGACCGGCGCGAACGACCCGGCGGGCTTCGACCTGGTGGTGAACGCCTCGCCGCTCGGCATGAACGAGGGCGACCCGCTGCCCATGGACCCCGAGCGTATCGACCCCGCGACCTTCGTCGGCGAGGTGGTGCTGAAATCCGAAATCACCCCGCTGCTCGCCGCCGCCCGCGCCCGCGGCTGCCGCTATCAGATCGGCACCGACATGCTGTTCGAGCAGATCCCGGCCTATCTGGAATTCTTCGGCTTCCCGAAACCCAGCGTCGCCGAGCTGCGCGAAAGCGCCGCGATCAGCTATTGATCCGGGCCGCCGGGGCCGGCCGGGTCACGCCCCGGCGGCCTCGGCAAAGGCCCGCGCTTCGGCCGGGGCCATGCCCAGCCCGCCGGCGGCGGAAAGGTCCAGATCCGGGAAATCGCGCGCGACCAGCGCCGGCAGCGGCTGGCCGCCGGATTGCGCCTCGGCGCAGAGCGCCTTGATCCTGGCCTGCGCCTCGGGGCGCGGCATGTGGCGGGCCAGGGCGAAGGTGAAGGCCTCGGCATGGATCAGCCCGGTTCCGTCGTCGAGCCCGCGCGCCATGGCCTGCGCATCGGGGGCGATGCGGCCCGCCAGGTCCAGCGCCAGCGCCAGCGCCCGGCCGGTCGAGATGCAGAGCTGCGGCAGGGTCAGCCATTCCACGAACCAGGCCGCGCCGTCGCGCTGCTGGCGATGGATGCCGGCGCCCTGGAGGGCCGCGGCCAGCGCCACCGCCTGCCGTGCCAACGCCACCAACACCGAGGGTCCGACCGGGTTCTGCTTTTGCGGCATGGTCGAGGAGCCCCCTGCCCCGGCAATGCGGATTTCGCCGATGCCGCTTTGCGCCATCAGGATCAGGTCCTCGCCCATCTTGCCGAGGCTGGCGCAGAGCCCGGCCATCCAGGCAGCGAAACCGCCGATGCGGTCGCGTTCGGCATGCCAGCTATGACCGGGGTCATGCAGGCCAAGCGCCCCGGCCAGACCGGCGCGCACGGCCGGACCCTCGGCCCCCATGGCCGAGAGCGTGCCCGCCGCCCCGCCCAGCGAGACGGTGGCAAGCTCGGGCGCCAGCGCCTGAAGCCGCGCGCGGTGGCGCAGCAGCGGATGGCCCCAGCCGGCGACCACGGCGCCGAAGCTGGTCGGCGTCGCAGCCTGCCCGTAGGTCCGCGCCGCCAGCGGCAGTTCGGCATGGTCGCGGGCCAGCCGGCCGAGCGCGGCGGCAAGCCGGTTGAGCCTGCCCTCCCAGATCGCGGTCAGCCGGCGCAGGCGCAGCGCCAGGCCGGTGTCCATGATGTCCTGGCTGGTCGCGCCCCAATGCAGGTATTGCGCATGGTCGGGCGCCTCCATCGCCTTGCGGAAGGCGGCGACGAGCGCCGGCACCGGCACGCCGTTGGTCGCGGTCTCGGCGGCCAGCGCGGCGGGGTCAATCTGCACCTCGCGCGAGGCGCGGTCGATGAAGGCGCCGGCAGTTTCCGGGATCAGGCCCAGCCTGCCCTGCACCCCGGCCAGCGCGCCCTCGACCAGCAGCATGGCGCGGATCTCGGCGCTGTCGGTGAAAAGCGCGGCGGTCTCGTCATCCGAGAACAGGCTGCGATAGAGGGTGCTGTCGGCGGCGGCGGCGGGCATCGGTCGGTCCTTTTGCAATGGCAGGACCGGGGGGCCGTCTGCCCCCCGGACCCCCCGAGGATATTTGGGCACGAAAGAAGATGCGAGGCTCAGGCGGCGACCGGGCGCAGGCCGAGGATCTGCCTTGCCTGCCGCCATGTCGCGACGGGGCGCTGGTATTTCTCGCACAGCGCGACGGCACGTTTCACCAGCGCGGCGTTCGAGGGGGCGAGCCTGTCGCGGTCGAGGCGGACATTGTCCTCGAGCCCGGTGCGGGCATGGCCGCCCGCGCCGATCGCCCAGTCGTTCAGCACGATCTGGTTCGGCCCGATGCCCGCCGCGCACCAGGGCGCATCGGCACCGAAAAGGCGTTTCACCGTATGGACGTAATAGTCGAAGACCTCGCGGTCGGCGGGCATGGCGTTTTTCACCCCCATGACGAATTGCACATAGGGCCGGTCCTTGATCTGGCCCGCCTGCCACATCTGATGCGCCTTGAGGATATGCGACAGGTCGAAGGCCTCGATCTCGGGCTTGATGTCGTATTTCGCCATCTCGCCGGCCAGCCAGTCCACCAGGTCCGGCGGGTTCTCGTAGACCCGGGTCGGGAAATTGTTCGAGCCGACCGAGAGCGAGGCCATGTCGGGCGCCAGCGGCAGCATGCCGCCGCGTTCGCGCCCCGCGCCCGAGCGGCCGCCGGTCGAGAGCTGGACGATCATGCCGGGGCAATGCGTCTCGATCCCCTCCTTGAGACGCCCGAAGCGTTCGGGGTCCGAGGTGGGCCTGCCTTCGTCGTCGCGGACGTGGCAATGGGCGATGGTCGCGCCGGCCTCGAAGGCCTCATGGGTGGATTCGACCTGCTCCTCGATGGAGATCGGCACCGCCGGGTTGTTGTCCTTGGTCGGCAGCGAGCCGGTGATGGCGACGCAGATGATGCAGGGGGTCGCGGTCATGGCCTTGCCCTCAGATGTCGAAGAAGACGGTTTCGTTTTCGCCCTGCAACTTGATGTCGAAGCTGTATGCGCCGGGACCGGTCCGTTTCGCCAGCAGGGTCTGGAGACGTGCCTTGTGCTCGATCCGGGCCAGGACCGGGCATTCGGCATTGGCCGCCTCCTCGTCCTCGAAATAGATCCGGGTCTGGAGCCCGAGGTTGATGCCGCGCGCCACCAGCCAGATACTGATATGCGGCGCCATCGGCCGGCCGTCCGGGAAGGGCACGCGGCCCGGCTTGACCGTCTCCAGCCGCCAGATGCCGGTGTCGAAATCCGCCGCCACCCGCGCCCAGCCGGTGACGTTCGGATCGGCGGGGCCGCGCGGGTCGTTGCCGGGATAGAGGCCCTCGGCATCCGCCTGCCAGGTTTCGAACAGCGCGTCGCGCAGGATCATGTCGGCGCCGTCGATGACGCGGCCGGAAATGGTGATGCGCTGGCCCTTCGCGCCCTCGCGGATCGGCGAGAGGCCGAGATCCTGCGGATAGATGCCGGGATTGCCGAGCGCGTTCGGCACCAGGCCGATATGGACATAGGGGCCGGCGGTCTGCGAAGGCGTTTCCTTGAGATAGTCCAGCCCTTGCATCACATCCCCTCCTTGCGGTTTTCGAAGAACGACTGGCGGCGGCCGCGCAGCACGATGTCGAACTTGTAGGCCAGGCAATCCATCGGGATCGCCCGGTTCATGTCCAAGGGCGCCACCAGAGCCTGGATGGCGCGGTCCTGGCCGATGGTGTTGACGATCGGGCATTTCGCGATCAGCGGGTCGCCCTCGAAATACATCTGCGTGATCAGGCGCTGGCCGAAGCCGGTGCCGAAGACCGAGATGTGGATATGCATCGGCCGCCAGTTGTTGACATGGTTCGGCCAGGGATAGGCGCCGGGGCGGACGGTGAGGAATTCATAGCGGCCGTCCGGCCCGGTCAGCGTGCGCCCGCAGCCGCCGAAATTCGGGTCGAGCGGCGCCAGGTAGCCATCCTTCTTGTGGCGGTAGCGGCCGCCGGCATTGGCCTGCCAGATCTCGACCAGCACGTTCGGCACGCCGCGGCCGTTCTCGTCCAGCACCCGGCCGTGCATGATGATGCGTTCGCCGATGGCAGGCTGGCCGGTGAAGTTCATCACCAGGTTGTTGTCCAGCACCCCGATCATGTCATGGCCGAAGGCGGGGCCGGTTTCCTCGCTAAGCGTCGAGCCGAGCGCCACCAGCGCGCGATGCGGGGCGCGGGTCATCGAGGTCTTGTAGCCCGGCGTATAGGCCGGCGGGTGCCAGTCGCGGTCGCGGAAGAACAGCGGGCCGCGGTCGATTGCATTGCTGAGGGTCATCGCTTGGCCGCCTCCATCTCGGCAAAGGTCTCCTTGGCGATCTTGATCGCGTGATTGGCGCGCGGGACGCCGGCATAGATGGCGACATGCAGCAGCGCCTCGATCACGTCGCCGGGCGTGGCGCCGGTATTGGCGGTGGCGCGGATATGCATGGCCAGTTCGTGGTCGTTGCCCAGCCCCGCCAGCAGCGCGATGGTCAGCATCGAGCGTTCGCGCGGGCTGATGGTGTCGCGCGACCAGACCGAGCCCCAGGCGGATTCGGTGATCAGCGTCTGGAACGGCGCGTCGAGATCGGTCTTGGCGGTCTCGGCGTGGTCCACATGGGCGTCGCCCAGCACCCTGCGGCGGGTGGCCATGCCCTGGTCGTAGCGGTTGGTCATCGGAGATGGTCCTGAAGGAAAGGGGCCAGCAGCGCGGCCCATGCGGCGGGGGTTTCAACGCAGGGCAGATGGCCGGCGCCGGGAATGACGTGGAAATCCGCGCCGGGGATCAGTTCGGCGGTGCCGCGCACCAGGTCCGGCGGCGAGGAGCCGTCCTGGTCACCGGCGATCACCAGCGCGGGCAGGCGCAGGCCGGCGGCGGCTTCGGTCAGGTCGGCGGCGGCGATGGCCTCGCAGGCGGCGATGTAGCCCTGCGCGTCGCAGCGGGCCAGCATGTTGCGCCAGGGATGCAGCGCGGGCGTGGCGCGGAAGGGCGGTGCGAACCAGCGCTCCATCACCGCATCGGCGATGCTGGCGACGCCGCCGGCGCGGATGGCGGCGATGCGGGCGTTCCAGATCTCGGCCGTGCCCATGCGCACCGCGGTGTTCGACAGGACCAGCGCGCGCAGCACCTCGGGCCGGGCGGCGGCCAGCGCCTGGCCGATCATGCCGCCGATGGACAGGCCGACGAAGACCGCCGGCCCGCCGGTGGCCTCGATCAGCGCCGCGGCGTCCTCGGCCAGATCGGCGATCGAGACCGGCCCGCCGGAATCGGACAGGCCATGGCCGCGCTTGTCGTAGCGGATGGCACGGATGCCCGGCAGCAGCGGCAGCACCGCGTCCCAAAGCCGCAGGTCGGTGCCCAGCGAATTGGCGAAGACCACCGGCAGCCCGTCCTCGGGCCCGTCGATCCGGTAATGCATCGCTCCCCAGGGGCGCATCAGAACTTGCATGGGACCTCCTCTCTCACCCATAATCTGCCACGGCCTGTTCCGGTCGAAAAATGCAAAATGAGCGGCCATGTATAATCATCCAGTTATGCACCCGGCGATCAAGCTGCGTCATATCCGCGCCTTCCTGGACATCGCGGCCGAGGGCGGGCTGTCCGCCGTCGCCCGCCGGCAGGGCATCACCCAGCCGGCGCTGTCGCGCACGCTGGCCGAGCTGGAGACGCTGCTGGGCCAGGCGCTGTTCCTGCGCCAGGGGCGGCGGCTGGTGCTGACGGAACAGGGGGCGCTGTTCCGCCACCATGCCGCGCAGGCATTGCAGGCGCTGGAGGCGGGCGCGGCGGCGCTGCGGCCGGGGACCAGCGGCAC
This sequence comes from Paracoccus sp. MKU1, assembly GCF_001447385.1. Lineage (GTDB taxonomy): Bacteria > Pseudomonadota > Alphaproteobacteria > Rhodobacterales > Rhodobacteraceae > Paracoccus. The sequence goes on from NZ_LLWQ01000196.1 coordinate 78,531, forward strand.
GATCCGGGTCGGCGTGCTGCCGACGGTGGCGACGCGGTTCTTTCCGCAGGTGGTGCTGCGGCTGCGGAAGATCCTGCCCGAGGTGATGCTCGCGGTCGAGACCGGACCGCATCACTACCTGATCCGCATGCTGCGCGCGGGCAGCATCGACCTGATGATCGGCCGCCTGCCCAGCCCCTCGGAAATGGCGGGGCTGAGCTTCGATCACCTTTACGAAGAAGATGTCGTGCTGGTCGCGCGCGCCGGCCATCCCGCCGCCGGCCGCCCGGCCGCCGAGGCGCTGCGCGATGCGGCGCTGATCCTGCCGCCGGCGACGGCGCTGATCCGCGCTTCGGTCGATGCCTATCTGGCCTCGCTGGGGCTGACCAACGCCCGGCCGCTGGTCGAGACGGTGTCGCTGGCGCTGGGGCGGGGGATCTGCCTGGCCTCGGACAGCCTGTGGTTCATCTCGCGCGGGGTGGTGCTGGACGAGATCGAGGCCGGCCTGCTGGTCGAATTCCCGACCGGGGCGCGGTTCCTGTCCGGGGCGGTCGGCATGACCCGGCGCCAGGCCGCCACCACGCCGGGCCTGGCGACGCTGGAGCAACTGGCGCGCGAGATCGCCGGCCGCACCGCCGGCTGACGGCCAAGACGGCCAACGGCGCGATGGGTGCCACCCTTCTGCCCTGCCCGTCGATCTGGACTTGGGCTTGGCCCTGCCGCATCAGGAAGACCTGCACCTTCTCGCGGTGGCGGCGGGGCGAAATCTCTCAGTCGTGCAGCCGCGCCCGGTCCCGGATCCGCTCGCAAGGCACCAGGTCCGGCAAGGCCGAGGTCTCGCCGAACAGGGTGAAACCCAGAATTTGCGACGACAATCCCATGCAGGAATAATACCATCCTATGCCGCCAGCGTCCATTCGCAGACCGGCCGATCCCGGCTAGCAAGGCCCGAACTGGAAAGAGAGGGGAGACGGATCATCGCCATGGACACCCAGGTCGTCATCATCGGCGGCGGGCCTTCGGGCCTGCTGCTGTCGCAGCTTCTGAACCGCGCCGGCATCGCCACGGTCATCCTGGAACGCGCCAGCCGCGCGCATGTGCTGTCGCGCATCCGCGCCGGCATCCTGGAATGGGGCAGCGTCGCGCTGCTGCGCGAGGCCGGGGTCGGCGCCCGCATGGATGCCCAAGGCATCCCGCATGACGGCGCCTGGCTCACCGATGCCGAGCTGATGGTGCATGTCGATTTCAAGGCGCTGACCGGCCGGCAGGTCATGGTCTATGGCCAGACCGAGGTCACGCAGGACCTTTACGACGCGCAGGACGCCATGGGCACCACCATCCTGCATGGCGTCGAGGAGGTGCGCATCCTCGATCTCGACGGGCCGCAGGCGGCGGTGGAATTCACCCAGGGCGGCCAGCGCAAGCGGCTGACCTGCGCCTATGTCGCGGGCTGCGACGGCTTTCACGGCGTCTCGCGCAAGACCATCCCCGAGGACCGGCGCCGCGAATTCGAGCGGGTCTATCCCTTCGGCTGGCTCGGCATCCTGTCGCGCACGCCGCCGGTCGCCGAGGAGCTGATCTATGCCAATTCGCCGCATGGCTTCGCGCTGGCCTCGATGCGCAACCACAGCCTGGTGCGCTATTACGTGCAGGTGCCGCTGAGCGATCGGGTCGAGGACTGGAGCGACCAGCGTTTCTGGGCCGAGTTCGCCCGCCGCATCCCTTCGCAGGCCGCCGCCCGGCTGGTCACCGGTCCCTCGATCGAGAAATCCATCGCGCCGCTGCGCAGCTTCGTGTCCGAGCCGCTGCGCTGGGGCCGGCTGTTCCTGGTGGGCGATGCGGCGCATATCGTGCCGCCGACCGGCGCCAAAGGGCTGAACCTGGCGATTTCGGACGTGTTCTATCTGCACCAGGCGCTGATCCAGGCGCTGAAACGGGGCGACGAGACCGGCATCGACGCCTATTCCGGCCGCGCCCTGGCGCGGATCTGGAAGGCGATGCGCTTCAGCTGGCAGATGACCATGATGCTGCACCGTTTCGACGACGAGGACGGCTTCGCCGCCCAGATGCGCCGCGCCGCCCTCGCCCATCTGGCAGAGTCCGAAACCGCCAGACGCGAATTGGCCGAGAACTACGTCGGCCCCCAAGGATGAGGGAGCGAAACGGCTTCAGGCCACGCATGGCGAGGAGCAAGCCTCTGTAAAGGGAAGCGGGATTCCCGGCACTCTGTCGCGGCTGGCTTCAGCCTCGGTCCCTTGCCGCAATGCTGAAGGGCCGGACACCATCAGGACGCCGCGCCATTGGCGCGGCGTTCGAGGACAAGCCGGGAAACCGCGCTTCCAGCGCCCCGCGAATCGCCGCAGAGACGGGCATTTTCCGCATATGCGCGAGATCGGCAAAGACCGAGACGAAACGCGCCGCGAAGCAATCTCGGCCGGTCTGCCATCCCTCGACGATCAGCGCGACAGAGCTTTTTCCGACAGCTTCGGGCCACACACGGCATTCCAGAATCTCGCCAGGCCGCACGGGCGCGGTAAAGTCATATTCCATGTGGACGAAGGGCATCCCGAAGCCTTGGTGAACGTTCATGTGATACCATCCCTTTCCGTCCAACAGATCGTCCCAGAAAGCATCCAGCGCATCCAGTGCGAAATCTGCAAGCCGTCCGGTATAGGCAATCCGCGCCGGATCACAGTCGCCGAACGCCACTCGGTGCCGCCAGATGAAAGGTGCCGCCATCTCGCCTCCTCACATATTCGGGTAACTGGGCCCGTCACCGCCCCGGGGGCCGGTCCAGTTGATGTTCTGTCTGCCCATCGAGACGATGTATTTGCCGTGGTTGCTCATCAGGGGCGGCATCGGCCAGTTCGGGACGCGGACCTGGCCATGCGGGCCGAGGATGTAGAAACTGTCCTCCTTCACCTCGGTGCTGACCGGGGCGCCCCTGTCCTTCCAGTCCGGGATCAGCTTGTCGAGACCGGCGGTGTCCAGCACTGCGCCCGAGAGGATATGCGCGCCGATCTCCGAGCCCTTCTCCAGCAGCACCACCGAAAGCGCGGGGTTCACCTGCTTGAGCCGGATCGCCGCCGACAGCCCCGCCGGGCCGCCGCCGACGATCACCACGTCGTAATCCATCGACTCGCGTGCAATTTCGGACATGGCGGGGGGTTCTCCTGGCTGGCGGATGGGCTTGCGGCACGGGGTCGGGGGGCTCTGCCCCCGCGCCCCTGCGGCCCCTCGACGGGGCCTCAGGGGCGCTCCCCCGGAGTATTTGGAAAACGGAGAAAGCGCTCAGAGCTTGCCGGTGAGTTCCGGGACGACGGAGAACAGGTCGCCGACGAGGCCGTAATCGGCGATCTGGAAGATCGGCGCCTCCTCGTCCTTGTTGATCGCCACGATCACCTTGCTGTCCTTCATCCCCGCCAGGTGCTGGATGGCGCCCGAGATGCCCACCGCGACGTAAAGCTCGGGGGCGACGACCTTGCCGGTCTGGCCGACCTGCCAGTCGTTCGGCGCGTAGCCACTGTCCACCGCCGCCCGCGAGGCGCCCACCGCGGCGCCGAGCTTGT